>JBEKRS010000020.1:0-76494 GCA_049518535.1 Occallatibacter sp.
ACGCTTCAAAGGCGTGCCATCGTAAAACACGCCCCACTCCGACAAACAGATCCCATACCGCGCTACTGGGCAGATAGACACTGCGGTTCTTCCACAATCGCTATGAGCGACACACTCCTAGCTCACGTGCTTACCAAGGCCACCTTACGTGGAAAGGGAGCACGCTTGAATGTAACGTAGCCGACCAGATTGAATCCGCATGTGATTAAGATCACAATCTTTCATCAATAGTGCATTAATTCAGCGTCACTCAAAAGCTGTTCACGTTCTCGCTACGTGATAGGAAACGCGCTTCATGAGGAGTTCTGCCTCACTAAGCGAAACGATACCGATACAAAAGGATTCGTTCTGGAATTGGCGAGCAGATCATCACATCTGTCCATACGGCGAGACCCGGACGCTTACGAAATGACTAGATGGACAATGTCCATTTGCTCTTTGGGCGTGTACCTGCATCGGATGAAGGAAAATCCGCTGGAAAGTGCGGGACGAAAGTGTGCACGTTTGAATCCAATAGCATAGCCATCCAAACCGCTACAGTGAGACTGCCACTGGCTCAATAAATCGTCTTCTTCAGAAAGTGAGGCAATAAACACCTGAAAAGAAGTTTTAATCGTTTCAATATCTTCTAGGATCTTTCCATAAGCCTCGTTGTTAGGACCTCTTTCATGTCGAAGATTGTTTTGCAATGTGTCTCTCACGAGATTGATAGCATAGCCAAACTCGTTCGAGTCGTTCAGATGATAGACGCTGGTCGCCCATAGTCCATCATTGAATATTCCGATTAGCCCCTGTGCCGTGGTGTAGTGATAGAGAGGCATCGACAGACGCTCGCATAGAGCTTTCTCTAAGGTTCCATGGCTACAAGACACTATACGACAGAATACTGTGTGCCCCTTGCGCTTTTTCCCTAGCGCAAGGACGGGAAGCAACGAACCTCATGCGAGCGGATAGCGAGCGTCCGCCGGAGCGGCAAGCTCACCAGCCGCGGGTTTGGAGGAGCTGAGATTCTTCTAATCCGGCGGCGGCTAGGCCTTTCATTGTGCCGGTGACCTGCTCGGCGGCTTCGGCTAGGATCTTGGGATCGTTGTAGTGGGTGGTGGCGATGACGATAGCCTTGGCGCGGCTGACTGCCTCTACGCGCTCCTTCGGATCGTTCTCGACATCCAAAGGCGTGGCGCGCTCCTTCATGAAGATTCCTGAGCCGACGAAGATGGCCTCGGCGCCGAGCTGCATCATAAGGGACGCATCTGCAGGTGTCGCGATGCCGCCGGCGGAGAAGTTCGGGACGGGCAGCTTGCCAGTTTGAGCGACCATTAGAACTAACTCATAAGGGGCCTGATGGTCCTTGGCGGCGGCGTAGAGCTCCTGCTCGCTGAGGACGGTGAGGGCGCGCATCTCACGGATAATCTGGCGCATGTGCTGGACGGCGTGGACGACGTCGCCGGTGCCCGCTTCTCCTTTAGTGCGGATCATGGCAGCGCCTTCGGCGATGCGGCGCAGGGCCTCGCCGAGATTGCGCGCGCCGCAGACGAAGGGCGTGGTGAAGGCGTGCTTGTCAATGTGATGAGCCCCGTCGGCGGGGGTGAGGACTTCGCTCTCGTCGATGAAGTCGACGCCTAGCTCTTGCAGAATTTGGGCTTCAGCGAAGTGGCCGATGCGCGCTTTGGCCATCACGGGGATCGAAACCGCCTGGATGATCTGCTTGATGAGCGAGGGCTTAGCCATGCGGGCAACGCCGCCTTCGGCGCGAATCATGGCGGGGACGCGCTCGAGAGCCATGACCGAGGTGGCTCCGGCTTCTTCGGCAATGCGCGCCTGCTCGACGTTCATTACGTCCATGATGACGCCGCCTTTAAGCATCTCGGCTAGGCCAATTTTCAGGCGCAGGCTGGTGGCGGCAACAGGCTTGTTTCCATTCAATTCCGGCATAGACTTCGACCCCGTTTCGGGCGGATTCCTGGCAGCTGGGGCCGGAAAACCGCGCGTCAATCTTTACTACCAGTGTAGCAGCGATGTTGCTGGAAGGATTTGCGGTGCGGGGTGTTCGCGGAGCGATTGTTAAAGGGTTCTAATCCGACTGCTTCGCTTGTGGCTACGTTTCTGCTTGTTTTCTTAGCGAATATGGCTACAGTACAAACACTTCCGCCGCCGACCAGTGCGCCGCCTCGCGCGCCCGATCCACCAGAAACGGTGCAGATCGCCGTCGAGCAGGCGCTGGTGCCATCGCCTCAGCCGCTGGCCGCCGAGCCTGCTATCGCGCTCACGCCGCCGCTTGCCAGGCTGCCCGTGGAACTGGATGTGTCGGTACCGGTGCGGGAGTTTCGCGTGCGCAATCTGCTCGCACTGGAGCCGGGCCAAGTGATCGAGTCGCAGTGGGCTCACGGCGAGGATATGCCGCTGGCCGCAGGCGAAGTGCAACTGGCGTGGAGCGAGTTTGAGGTCGTCGATTCGGAGTTGGCGGTACGCGTGACCCGGTTGGTGTGAGAGCGCAGGGCGATCTTTTCATTAGAACGGCAAAGGCGCGAGTCAACAGTTAGAGGCGCGAAAGGGGCTGGAAGATGAAATCAAACGAGAACACGAAATCGACGCTGGGAGGATGGCTGCTGGCGCGGTTCAAGTCTGGAGACCGGTCGCAGCCGAGACTCGAGCTTTTGGAACGTATCACCCTGGCCCCGAAGCAATCGCTGGCCCTGATCGAGGCCGAGGGGCGGCGTCTGCTGGTGGCTACCTCGCCTGAAGGCGCGCCTACCTTTTATGCGCTCGATGGACCGGCTCGGCCGAGAGCAAACAGGCAATCTGGCGCGACGCGGCTGGGGGCGAGGGTCTCATGGTAGCTGCTCTCTGGCTGGCGGCACCTGTCAATTTGCCCCTGTTGCCCGACCTCAATACCAAAATGCACTCAGGGGACTCGACGCCGTGGACGATTCTCTTTGTGCTGACGCTGGTTACCCTGCTGCCCGCCATCCTGATGGCAGTAACCCCGATGGTGCGGCTGCTGGTAGTTTTTCACTTCTTGCGGCAGGCGCTGGGCACGCAGACCGCGCCCTCGAATCCCACCTTAATGGGACTGGCTCTGATGATGACTTGGTTTTTGATGACCCCAGTGCTGAACCAGGTGGATCAGCAGGCCGTCGAGCCCTACCGTGCCGGTCAGGTCACCGGAATGCAGGCCATCGACCTGGGCGCTCAGCCGATTAAACACTTTCTGCTCAAGTATGCGCGGGAGAAGGATCTGGCCCTATTCACTGCCGCCGGACAGATTCCGCGACCCAACAAGCCCGACGATTTGCCTATGAGGGTGGTGGTGCCAGCCTACATTCTCTCCGAGCTGAAGGCCGGCTTTGCCATCGGCGCCGTCCTGTTTCTTCCTTTTCTGCTGATCGACATGGTCACGGCCGCGATCACTACCTCGATTGGAATGTTCCAACTTCCACCCGTGGTGGTCTCGACGCCGCTGAAGATTCTGCTGTTTGTAATGGTGGACGGCTGGAACCTACTGGCCGGATCGCTGCTGAAGAGTTTTTGACCCGTAGTTGCAGTGCTTTGCAAGGGGGATTCCAATGACGCCTGATATGGTAGCCGAGCTGTTGCGCCAACTGATGAGGGAAGCGTTGATTCTGGCCGCACCGCTGCTGATCGCCGCAGCCCTGCTGAGTTTCGTGCTGAGCCTGTTCCAGACATTGACGAGCTTGCAGGAACAGTCGTTGACCTCGGTGCCGCGCCTCGGGGCCGTGGCCGTCATTCTGCTGGTCGGAATGCCCTGGTTCCTGGCTCGCATGGCGGCCTATACCCGACTATTGTTTACCGACCTACACCGCTTCATCGGCTGAGACAGTAACGAATAGCTGTTAGCCAACAGCTAACAGCTATTAGCAAAAGCTAGCAGCAAGAGGCCAAAGAAGAGAATGACGCAGACGCCCGATTGGACGAGCTTTCTAAGCGCCATGACGCTGACCCTAGTGCGGATCAGCGGGATGGTGGCCTTTGCGCCCTTCTTTTCCTCTACGGCGTTGCCTCTCCGCACCAAAGCGGTCTTTGTGGGCGCGGTGGCGTTTCTGCTGGCTCCGTTAGTAGCCACGCTGCCCGATGCTCAGGTATCTATCTCCTTCTCGGGTCTTTTGGGCGAGCTAGCCGTGGGGCTGGTCTACGGGCTTTCACTCACCTTGATGACCGAAATGATGATCTTCGCCGGTCAGCTTGTGGGAGGGCAGTTCAGCTTCTCGATGGTCAACCTGCTGGACCCGACTTCGTCGATCCAGACACCTTTGATGGGCGATCTGTTTCAGTTGATGGGCACGCTGGTGGTGATCACCTCTGGGCTGGACCGGATTCTGCTGGCCTCTATGGTGCGCAGTTTTCGCGTGGCACCGTTGGGCTGCTACGCTCTGGCGCCGAGAGCGGCTCTCGAAATTGTGCGGGCTGCGGGAGGCATCTTTCTGGCTGCGGTCGAGCTGGCCGCGCCCGTGCTGGCCGCGACCCTGCTGATCGAGGTGGCGGTTTCATTATTGGGCAAGCTGAGCCCGCAGTTGCCGGTGATGTCTTTGACCGTGCCCTTGAAAACGCTGACTGGCTTCGTCCTGCTCACTGGCTCACTTGCTCTGTGGCCGCGCTTTATCGAGGCCCGCTTCAGCGGCTTGCTCGATATGGCGGAACGGCTGATTTCCCTGCCTGCCCACGGGGCAGCGCTCGGTCTGGGAGGATAGCCAATGGCCGGCGAGCGCACCGAAGAGGCAAGTCAGCACCGGCGTGAGAAGGCGCGCAAGGATGGCGACATCCTGCACAGCCGGGAACTCTCGTCGGCCGCCGGAACGCTGGCCGGGGTGATGGTGCTGGGGATGGTGGGTCCGCGGCTGCTGATCGTCTGGCGTGGAACGTTTGCTGCCTTCCTCGATCTGGGGCAACCGGCCCACTGGGAGCCGGCTGAGATTCAACCGACTTTTTACGCTCTGCGCCGGCTGGCGCTCAACTCGCTCGGGCTGCCGGGCGTGATGATGGCAGCGGTGGCGGCGGCAACTCTCGGCGTGGGCATTCTGCAGACCGGCGGCATCAACTTCCATGTCGAGTCGGTGGGTTTCAAGCTGGATCGCATCAACCCTATCTCGAATGTCAAGAATCTCTTCTCGCTGCGCGCCGCCGCCCGGCTGGCCAAGTCGCTCATCCCGGCCAGCGTTCTGGCAATCTTCGCCGTGCAGCGCATTGCCAGACAGTTGACTCTGCCGCCTTTCTCGACCACACGCCTTGAGATGCTTGGCTCGGACATCTACGGGCTGTTGCTGACCGCCGCATGGCTGCTTTTTGGCTGGTCGGCCATCGACTACCTGGTCGAATGGCAGAGCCGGGAATCCCGGTTGAAGATGAGCCGCGAGGATATGCGCGACGAGTACAAGGAGACCGAGGGCAATCCACAGATTCGCGGCCGTATCCGCAACTTGCAGCGCCAGATGCGCCGCAAAAAGGTGAAGGCCGATGTCTCAAAGGCAGCCGTAGTGCTAACCAATCCCACCCACTATGCCGTGGCACTGGGCTTCGATTTTGCCACCATGGAGGCTCCTAAAGTGATGGCCAAGGGCCGCAACCTGCTGGCCGAGGAGATCAAGGCGGAGGCCCGCTGGGCAGGTGTGCCGATTATCGAGAATCCGCCGCTGGCCCGGTCGCTCTACCGTTTGGTCGAGGTTGGCCAGTCGATTCCTGCCGATCTCTACGCAGCGGTGGCGGCCATTCTTGCCTATCTCTACCGCCAGCGCCTTGATAGCGAGATGCGCGACCGCCGCGCTCGCGAGGCAGCGGCCAAGGCGCAGGCTGCTGCACAGTCAGCTACGCAATTCCGGCGTCCCGGCTCCGGAACCCCGCCCACTCAAGGAGGTCCGCAATGAGCACCACAGCTTTGGCCGCAGCTCCTTTGCCCGCAGTGCCGATTCTAGAGCGGTTGCGCGAGTATGTATTGCCGCTTATGGCGATCAGCGTGATCTTTGTCATGCTGGTACCCTTGCCGTCCTTTGCCCTCGACTTTCTGCTGGCCTTGTCGATGGCTGCATCGATCATTGTATTTCTCTCGGCCGTGCAGATCCGCCGCGCCGTCGAGCTGAGCGTCTTTCCCACCTTATTGCTGTTGTTGACGCTGTTCCGGCTGGCCTTGAACATCGCCTCCAGCCGCCGCATTCTGTTGCACGGGCAGGAGGGCACCGCGGCTGCCGGTAAGGTGATCGAGGCTTTCGGACAGTTTGTGGTGGGCGGCAACTATGTAGTGGGCTTCGTGCTGTTTCTCGCCCTGATCGCTATTCAATTCCTAGTGGTTTCGCACGGCGCCGTGCGCACAGCCGAGGTGACGGCACGCTTCACCCTCGACGCTCTGCCGGGCAAGCAGATGGCTATCGACGCCGATATGAATGCCGGGCTGATCGACGAAGCCGAGGCGCGCCGGCGCCGCCAGGCAATTGCCCGCGAAGCCGAGTTCTATGGCGCGATGGATGGCGCCGCCCGCTTCAATCAGCGAGACTCGCTGGCCACAATTCTGATTACCGGCATCAACATCATTGCCGGCTTGCTGATCGGCACCCTGCAACAGGGCATTGAACTGGGCGAAGCTGCGCGCACGTACACAGTGCTGACGGTGGGCGACGGGCTGGTCACCTTGATCCCGTCGCTGCTGGTCTCGGTCGCTGGTGGCATTACACTAACCCGCGCCAATTCGGCCGGTCTGCTGGGCGGTGAGATCCGCGCACAGCTATTGGCCAAGCCGGCCACGCTCTATCTTGCCAGCTTGGTCTCAGGGGCCATGTGCCTGATTCCGGGGCTACCCAAGATCGCTTTTCTCACCGTGGCGGGCGGCTTGTTTTTCATGGGACGCCGCGTGGCTGCCCGTGTGCCTGTGGCTCCAGCGGTCGAGCCAGGAGTGAATGAAGCCAAGAAAAAGCCGGGCGAGACGGCGCAGAATTCCGACCTCGCCCAACTGCTGCGCCTGGAAGAGCTGACCCTCGAGATCGGCTTCCAACTAATTCCTTTAGTCGACGAAAAGCAGGGCGGCCAACTGCTGGGTCGAGTGCGCGCGCTGCGCCGTCATCTTTCAGCGGAGATGGGCTTTCTGGTGCCTCCGGTGCATATCTCAGATAACCTGCGGCTTAAACCGCGCGAATACCTGTTCTCGCTGCGCGGCATGGAGATCGGACGCTGGCAGACCGAGGGCACGCAGTTGCTGGCTGTCTCGGGCGATCCCAACCGGCGCCCCCTGGCTGGCAGGGAGGCGCGTGAGCCGGCCTTCGGAGTGCCCGCTATCTGGATCGCTCCTCAGCTGGAAGATCAGGCTGTTGCCTCCGGCTACTCGGTAGTGGACGCGGTTACAGTGATCACCACGCATTTGGGAGAACTTATCCGCCGGCATGCCTACGAGCTGTTGGGCCGGGCCGAGACCAAGCGGTTATTAGATTCCCTTAATGAGAGTCACCCAAAGCTGATGGAAGAGCTGGTACCCAAGCTGCTTTCCCTGGGCGAGGTGGGCCGGGTGCTTGAGCAGCTGCTGCGCGAGCGGGTCTCGATTCGCGACCTGGGCACAATCCTCGAATCGATGTTGGAGACTGCGCCGGCGAACAAGAGCGTGGTCGCATTGGTCGAGGCCTCGCGTCAATCGCTGGGCCGGCGGTTGATTCAGCCACTGCTCGATGGGGAGGGCCAGCTGCCCATTCTGCTGCTCGACGGGGCGCTCGAAGAGGAGATTCTGGCCACGCTTTCGCCTGATTCAGGGCAAAGGATGCTTGCCGCGGGTGGAGCGCCGGCAACTCCGGTGTTGCGCCGCCTGGCCGATTCTTTGAGACGGCTTATCCCGTCCGCCAGTGCTGCGGCGCTTCCCGTGCTCCTCTGTCCTAGTCCGGCCCGCTATCACGTCAAGCGCTGGCTGGAGCCGGTTTTGCCTCGTTTGGCGGTGGTCGCGGCCGGGGAGATTCCTCCCGAGATTCGCCTCCGTCCGGTAGGCACGGTGCGCTGAGAAAACGGGAGTGGGGAACAGGAAATAGGGAACAGAAATAGGGCGTCGTTGAAGTTGATTGAAAGGGATGGCCATGGGAATTGAAGCGGCGAATGCGGCAGCAAGCCAGAGGAAGCCACGGCGGGGTAATCCAGGAGACGGCTACCCGCCGGGCGGAGCTCAACTGCCGGTGCTCACCGGCGAGCAGGAGCGGGTGCTGCTCGAACACCTGCCGATCGTACGTTTTCTGGCACGCCGTATTCACGAGCGGCTGCCCCAGCATGTGGACATTGAGGATCTGGTCTCGGCCGGCGTGGTGGGATTGATGGACGCCTTCTCAAAATTTGACCCGGCTAAAAAAGTCCAGTTCCGCTCGTATGCGCAATTCCGCATACGAGGAGCGATTCTCGATAGCTTGAGGACCCTGGATTGGAGCCCGCGCGAGCTGCGCCGGAAGGGCCGCGCGGTCGAAGAGGCCATCCGGGTGCTGACGGCCAGGATGGGCCACGCGCCGAATGAGGCCGACGTGGCCACAGAGATGGCTCTCGATTTGGATGAGTACCAACAGCTTCTGGGCGATCTGAAGGGCCTGGAAATCGGCACACTGCATATTGAGCGCAACGAGGACTCGGGCGAGGAGGAGCTGGCCTATATTCCCAGCCGTCCCGAGGAAGACCCGCTGTTCCGCTGCCTCCGAGGCGAGCTTGAAGAGCGGCTGGCCGAGGCCATTCAGAATCTACCCGACCGCGAGCGCCTGGTGATGAGCCTCTACTACTACGAGGAAATGACCATGCGTGAGATCGGCCTGGCGCTGGGGGTGGTCGAGTCTAGGGTCTCACAGGTACATGCCTCGGCGGTAGTGCATTTGAGGGCCGCGCTCAAGGATCTGGCGGCACGCGGAGCCTTTGACCGGCCTCGATCTCCGAAACCGCCTGACCGGGCGCGCCGCTGAACGCGCGCGCCATTGAAGCACCGAATCGATCGGCAACCAACGAAGGGAAGGGCAACATATGATGGAGAAGACACTCAAGCAGGACGAGATCGATGCCCTGTTCCAGGCCGCGCGCTCGGCCACACCCGAAGCTCAGAAGACCGAGGTGAGGGCGCGAGTCGTGCCCTACAACTTCTCCTCGGCAGGCCAGATCTCAACCGACCAGCTGCGTGCTATCAGCATGTTGAACGATCTGTTTGCCCGCAACCTGACCCATAACTTGGCCGCCTGGCTGCGTACCCGCTTCCAGGTCAACCTGGTCTCGGCCGAGCAGATTCCCTTCAATGAGTTTCTCCTGCGCATTCCCGAGATCAGCTATGTGGCCTCGGTGCGCATGGAACCTCTAGGCGCACTTTCGGTTCTGCAATTGGACCTGGCTCTGGCTCCTCCGATCATTGATCTCTTGCTGGGCGGTGAGGGCCGGGACGGCCCGCTGCGCGAGCTGACCGATATTGAAGAGTCTATTCTCGCCAGCGTGGTCGAGATCGTCTGCCGTGAGTTGACCGCGGCCTGGCAGCCGGTGGGCCTAAGCTTCAATTTTGAGCGCCGCCAGATGCAGACCCAGGTGGCGCGCATCATGTCGGTGACTGAGAAAACCCTCTGCCTGAGTTTTGAGATTCGCATGCCGCACAGCTCCGGTTTGCTGAACCTGGCCTTTCCGGCCGTGGTCGCGAACACTATTCTGCGCCGGCTGACCTCTGATTGGTCCCGCCGCCGGCGTCACGCCGGCGATACCAGGGCAAGGATGGAAACTACTGCGCGCCGCATCCGGTTCGGCGGTTCTCTGCAACTGCCCGCCGTGCGCATTCCGGCAAGCACCCTCGAAAACCTGGAGCCGGGCACTGTACTGCGCTTTAATCTGCCGGCCAACACATTGCCCGAGTGGAGGGTCGGCGGTCAGGCGCTCTCGCAGGCGCAGGCCATTCGCCAGGGACCGCACCGTGCCGCCCGTATAGATCGGCCGATCTCGGAGGTAGAACAATGAAGAGTTATCTGGAGTGCTGGACTGAGGTCGCAACCACGCTGTTCTCGCAGGCATTGGCCGGGGAACCTCAACTGCTCGAGTCCTTGCCCAAGCCTATGGCGGCCGGCGCTTTCGGCTTTGTCGCCATTATTTCCGGGGACGAGCAGGGCCGTTTCTCGGTGATCCTCGATCCCGCGCTCCTTGAGTCGCCGTTGGTGGGCGAGGGCATGGATCAGAAGGCCGGATGGAGCGAGATTCTGAAAGAGGTGGCCGATGCTGCCTGCGGCGAACTCCTGGCTAAGACCGGCAAGAAGTGCCGCGTCGAGAAGTTCGAGGAGAATTCCGGGGAGAGCAAGGTTTCCAGCGCCTTTCAGCTGAAGTCGGGCGAGCGCTTGTATACGATTTTGGTCCGCGACGAGGTGCGGGTACCTAAGCCGACGGCTCCGGCGCCTGCCGCCCAGCAGCCTGCCCCGCAGCAATCGGCTCCGCCGGCAACCCATCAAACACAGGCGCCCTCGCCCAGCTTGAGTGCGGGAATTGAACTGCTGCTCGATATTGAGCTCGAAGCCGCGCTCCGTTTTGGCTGCAAGGAGCTGCCGCTGAGTGAGATTCTCGACCTCGGCCCTGGGGACGTGGTGCAACTGGATCGCAATGTGGCAGATCCGGTGGACCTGATCGTCGGCGACAAGATTGTGGCGCGCGGCGAGGTGGTGCTGGTCAACGGCAACTTTGGGTTGCGGGTGACAGAAGTGGCTTCGCCCAGAAAGCGGCTGGAGAGTATTCGATGCCTATTCTAGGGTGGAGCCTCAACCGAAATCGTGAGCCTATGGCGGGAGCCTTCGGCGTTGGTGTGCTCGCGGCAGATCGCCTGGCAACGGGCGCAGAAGCTCAAACAGAAGCCGGAGCGAGCGGCTGGGCGCGAAACGGTTTCATGCAAACCTGCGCGAATCCCTGCTGCGGTTCGGGCTGGCTGCACCTTTGGCGTAGCCGTCAGGCACCGGTCTTTGAAGGGGGCTGGAGCTGCTCGGCCACTTGCACGGCGGCGCGGGTCGAGGCAGCGGTGCGTCGCGAAATGGACGGGAGAGGAGCTTCGCAGGAGAGCCATCGGCATCGGATTCCGCTTGGCCTTGTGATGCTCGAACAGGGCTGGATTACCTCCGGGCAACTGCGCCAGGCGCTGGATGCGCAGAAGGTGGCGGGCGCGGGGCGGTTGGGCCGCTGGCTGGTGCGCCAGCAGGGGGTGAGCGAGCAACTTGTGACCAGGGCGCTTGGTCTGCAATGGAGCTGTCCGGTGTTGCCGTTGGAGTTTCACGACGCCGAAGCTCTCGCCGTTCTGGTGCCACGGCTGTTTGTAGACGCTTTTGGCGCTCTCCCCTTGCGCATGGCCGCCGGCAAACTGCTTTATCTGGGATTCGAGGACCGGCTGGACCCGGTCGTGGCTCTGGCCGTCGAGCGGATGACGGCGCTGAGGGTCGAGAGCGGGCTGGTGCAGGAGTCTCTCTTTCGCCCGGCGCACACCCGCATGTTGCGCGCCAAGTTTTCCCCGGTGGAGTTAATCGAGGCCGGTTCGGAGCCGGCGGTGGTGCACGCGTTTTCAAAGGCCATCGAACGGGTGCGTCCGGTCGAATCGCGACTGGTCAGAGTGCACGACTGCCTATGGCTGAGGATGTGGCGGCGGCCGCAAAGTGGACCGATGCCAGAACGCGGCTCAACCCACGACCTGATCTGCTCGATTGGCACGCACTGAAGCGCGATTGAGAGCCGGGCACTAGAAAAGCCTCTCATGGATTGACTGGAAACGCCGATATAGACAGCAGCGAAGGAGCCTAGGCATGAGCGAAGTTCGAACCCTGATCGTCGACGATTCCTCGGTGATGCGCAAGATTGTGGAGCGTGCGCTTCGTCAAGCGGGTCTGGACCCTCTGATAGTGCACGAGGCCGGCAGCGGCATCGACGGAATAGAACTGTTAAAAGTGCAATCGGTGGACCTGATTCTCTCCGATATCAATATGCCCTCGATGGATGGGCTGGAGTTCCTGCGCCAGATCCGGGCGCAGAACCTGGCTCCCGGCGTCCCGGTGGTGATGATCACCACCGAGTCGAGCGAGGAACATGTCAAGCAAGCAATTATGGCTGGAGCGCAGGGATACATTCGCAAGCCGTTCACGGCCGAACAGGTGAAGGAACGGGTGCTGCCGTTGATAAAGGCGGCTTAACCGGGAGGCATCAGTGTGCTTTTGTACGGTGTACGCGGGGCCGCGATCGCAACGGGGCGGAGCGGCGGAAAAAAGGAAGTGGGGCGTGCGATGACGCTATCGTTGCGGGATTCCGTGCATCTGGTCTCCGATCCGAAGAACCTGGATGCGAGCGTGGAAGAGGTCTTTCAGTTGATGCTGGGCGTGAACTGCCAGCGCTACTCGGGACCAGTGGAGATCGCTGAGCCGGAGTCGGTGACTGCGGTGGTCGGTTTTGGCGGCCTGTTGAGTGGAGCCTGTGTCTTCCGCAGCGGGGGCGGGGCGGCCATGAAGATTGCTGCGCACATGACGGGCATGGAGTTTGAGGAGATCGACGACACCGTCAAGGACGGGATCGGCGAAATCTGCAACATGCTGGCCGGGGCGTGGAAGGGCAAGGTACCGGATCTGGCGGCTAACTGCGGCCTGTCAGTTCCAGCCGTAATCACGGGGAAAGATTACAACCTGCACGTGCAGGCTCCGGAATTCAAGCTCCACCACACTTACCACTTCGACGACGCGAGCTTTGAAGTCACAATCATCTGCGATGGGTTGCAATAGAACCTTTTCGGGCTGGTTAAGCCTTTAAGTTGCTCAATTGGCCGTACTCCATCTCGTCGTACTCCACCTGGGCGTCATCCACTTGGAGTGCCAGCTAGAGACTGGCCGGCGCAAGTGGACGACAGGTTACTGTTTTAGAGCATTTTCGCTTCACATCTTGACATCATGACAGCATAGAAAGTGGCTTCCACCCCAGCGACGTAGAACTGTCGCCGGGGCCCCGGAAAAGAAAACGCCACTCGGCAGCGTGGATTCTGTAGAGAGCAAAATCGAAAATGCTGTAGCCCTGACTCAAGAACGAACAATCTCGGAGCGGGCCTTGGGAGGAAGTTCCTGAGACTCTTCGCCGATAGCACGGTGCTACAGTTCTTTATTTGGTATTGGAGGCCGCGTCGTCTTCCGTCTCGCTTAGGATTCTAAGCTTTTGCTCTTTCCCGCCGCTACCAGTGCCAAAAGACACATACGCCCACTTCTTCTCCGCACGAATCACGAGCGTATCACCAAGCGCAATCTTCTTTTTGTCCACTTCGCAGGGCTTTGCGGAGCACTCCAGCAGATAGATATTCTTGTCCGCCTTGACGCGCAGAATATGGACCCAGGCCGGACCGCTTCCACCAACGGCAACGCCACCTGCGTGTGCCGCGCCCATCGGTGCTCCGCCAATTGGCATTCCCATCACCGGCCCTGTCGCCATTCCGATCACCGAAGCGCCGCCTGTAACGGGAACGCCTGTCACAATACCTCCGCCGGTTGGCCCGGTGGGCATCACCATGACAGGAGCTCCTCCTGTAGCAGGAATAGCCATCACTGGCCCAGTTGCAATCACAGGGGCGGAGGGAGTGGCCATCGCAATGCCCTGAGCAGGGCCAGCCCCATTGAATACCGTCGGGTTGACGGAGGACGGGTTGGTGGACCACCCCACTTGCTTTTGCCCGGCGATATGCATACCGGTGCCGATCACCAAGCCTCGCTCGCCGGCTGCGTTCGAGCCTTTGCCGTCACTGGCGGCTGGCGCTGGCAAAGGGGGAATCGCCTTGTATTCTGTGGTGAGAACGCGCAGTTCATCCTCCCCGTTGGCAACCGGCAGATAGGCTCGATCGCCATCCACGCGAAACTGGATCGTATCGCCTGCGGCAATTGGCTGATCGCCCACCTTGCACACGGGCAAGCCCATGTGAAAGCCCTTTGCCCGTTCACATAGTAGCAAGTAGATTCTCGTGTCAGTCGCAACCTGGTAAGAATGCATTCCTTTAGAGGAGCTTGAAAGCACCTTGCCGCTCAGTGGGTAGTCGGTGGCTTGCTTGTCCTTTGCCCATGAGGGCAAGAGGCAGAATACAAGAACACCTGAAAGAACAATCCTGGAAAAGGTAGAACTCTGCAAGGTACGTGACATGCAGCTCCTTTGCATAAGCCGGAATCATCTTTTGAGTTTCGTTTACCACAAAATTGTAACTCGATTGACGCCAACCGCCTCACGGTTCAGGAAGCGGTTCGGGAAGATTTGTGGATCACGCCCCGCTATTCGAGTAGCGGCCGAATGGCGCATAGCCCGGAAGCCTTTACGGTCAACAACGATGGATGGGTACTCTCTATAGTCGCCTGATAAACGCTTGCGCTTCCATTAGTTGTGGGAATAACTTCTCTTCCGCCTTGAACTCTCGCGAGTGCACGCAACGGCGCAGTCCTCGCATCTTCACCGGATGTTTCAGATGAAGCATCTCGTGGTAGAGCAGGTATTCGATGGCATAGCGGGGGCTCGATGGCCGGTCGAAGACGCGGCTCACCACGATGGTGTTGTGAGCTGCATCGTAGTGGCCGAGAGCGCGCTTGGCCGTGCCTTCGCTCCAGGTCAACTCGGGCCGCCCCAGCAGGCCGCCGAAGAACCTCGAGTTGAGCGAGTCGAAGACCTCCTCAAGATTAAAGAAGCGGCCCTCGGGACCGAAGAAGCGCTTGTTGCCTCGGGCACCGCGAATCAGCTCTGTCTGCCGCGTGACGGCCGCACTCGACGAAAACCGCTTGTAGCGCAAATTGTGCGCGGGGTCGATGGGCTTCTTATAAAGCTTGGCAAGCAGAATATGCGCGATGGCGCGGACCACCGACTCCGGCGCACCCTCCAGCAAATCTGAGAGGCTGACAAGAATCTGCCCTTCGCGTAGACGAATGGTGGTGTTCAGAGAAGTAAATCGCCGGAAGCGCAGCACAATGGGCGGCATCGGCGCTCTCGGGCGCAATGCTCGGTACTCCTCCCGAAAGATGGGAACAAAATCAGCAGTCACTCAATACAGCCTACAGCTACAGTTCACAGCTTGCATCCAGACCACTTCACTTCGGCTCTGCCCGCTCTTGTCCTTTTTCATCCTTGTGCAGGTTGAAGTAGTCGGTCTGTTCGGTCAGCATGCGCTTGGCCTGGTCGGCTAAGTCCTCGCCGCTCTCTATGGCTTCCTTGCGGGACAAGTCGAAGGCTGGCTCGCCGGCCAGCGCGCGCAACACAGCCAGCCAGTGTTCGGAGGCCTCGTTCAACGCTTTTAATGCTTTGCGAATATCCGCCTTGCGCTCGGAGTAAACATCTAGATTCGAGCCCAGTTCATCCATCAGCGCGGTAAAATCCTGCAACTCATCGTCCAGGTGGCGGCTACGTCCGGCCGAGATGGCGCGCTTGGTTAGCCCTTTGATCGTCTCTGCATGCTCGTCCAGAAATTTAGTGTAGAGGCTTATCCGCTCGTTTGGATCGATGCCCGCCTCGCGAATTTTCTCGAGCTGGGCTTCGGTCAGCGGTTCGCGCTTCTCCTTTTGCGCGCACAACGGCGCAGCGAGAAGCAGGCAGGTCAGAATCGCGGCAACGCAGCGCAGTGGATGCATAGAAAAAATCCCCAGCGCTTTCATTCAACCACACGCGCTCATGCCTGCGAAAGGGCAAAGGGATCTCAATCGGAAGGGAGAGCCAAGAAGATCGCTGTGAAGAGCGGGTTGCCCGCTCATTTGCGGAAGAGTTGCATCATGGCTTCGGCCTGCACCTGATTGACCTGTGCCAGAGTTTCGGCCACCAGCGTTTGGTCCTCAAAGGCGCTGGCATGCAGCATTCCAGTCAGCCGGTAGGCGGTGTGGTTCAGCAGAATCTCTGCGTTCTTCAGACGCTTGTTGTCGTCCGCCACCGAGAGATGAATCTTGTGGGTCAACTCCTGGATCTGCCTAAGCAGAGCCGTGGCTTTCTCAACATCCCCGGCCGCATACTGCCGCACGCTGAGCTCGGTCATCTGGTGCACCAATTCGGCGTAAAGAAAGCACTGTTCCCGCTGCGGAGCCTGACTGGCCTTGACTTCCAGTGCGTCGATACTCTGCTGATTGGGGATCTTGTCATCAATCCCCGAGGCGCAGGCCGGCACCGCGGTCATGCTAAGGAGAACCAGGACTACCGGAATCACAGACCGCATGAGGACCTCCCCTGCTGCGGACTACCCAGGCCGTGACTATGGACCAATTAACTAGATTACGCAAGAGAAAAGATTTTCATAATCATCTACTCGGATGCGTGCCGTCTCCCTGGGGATGCGCTGCTCTCATTCTCAAATCCTCGCACACTTCACTTTTTGTTTTCGAGCAAAAGAAGACGCTGGCGTGCCTGCCATTCCTGATTCGGAAACTTTCCGGCTGAGGATTCCAGAAAGTGATGGTAGTAGGTTGCAGCGGCTGCCTTGTCATGTAGCGTATCGTAAGCCGTCGCCCAGAGGAAGTATGTTGAAGGAATCTCAGGAAGATATTTTGACCTCATCGTAAGAGCGTGGAGTGTAATGGAAGGTTGATTGGTCTTTGAGGCTGCAAATGCTAGCCCGCTCCAGGCGTCGGCATTGGCGGGGTCCAGCCGGGTGGCTTTGTCGAAGGCGGCAAAAGCCCCGGCGTATTTGAGTTCGCGGGTCAGGTTCTGCCCGTGAGCCACTAGCAGGACCGGATCGTCTGGAGTGGTCGCCAGTAACGCAACGTACAAGTGGTCCGACCCTGCGGCATCACCGGCCACGGCCAGCACCTCAGCCAGCATGCGGGTAATAGCCGCATCTTTGGGGTGCGCTTCGTGCAGTTTCTGGATCAGCGGCAACGCCTCGGCTTTATCCTGTGCAGCCAGCACAGTAGCCAATTGCGCGGTCAGTGCCGGGTCGTCTGGCAACTGCTCAAGCGCCGTCCTCAGCAGGGTTTCGGCCTCGGGATATTGCTTGCGCGCAATCATCAGGTGGGCCAGACCTGCGCTGGCCAGCGCCGACTTCGGGTCCTTGGCGAGGATGCGCCGGTAGGCGGCTTCGGCGGCGGCGTACTGGCCGGCCTGATCAGCCAGGCTTGCGGCGAGCAGCGTATCGGCCGGAGTCTCAGACGAGAGCTTGAGAGCTTCAATTAGATCCTCGGACGCCACGGCTGGATCGGTTGTGCGGTCGATCTCCGCCAGCGCCCGCCATGCCCGAGCCTTGGCGCCGGCCCCAGCGTCGCCGGGATCGAGCTGGGTCGCCGCAAACAACTCTGACCGCGCCTCGGCCGGCTTTTCCTGCCGAGCCAGCACGAGCCCCAGCTCCGCGTGCGCCTCAAAGGACTGCGGATTTGCCCCGACAGCCCGCCGGTAAAGCGCGACCGCGTCGTCCAGACGGTTCTCCGCATCGGCTACGTATCCGGCGTCGAACAGCGCCCGCGCATCCGCTGGATGTGCCGCCAGCCATGGCTCCAGCTTGGTCTCTGCGGTCTTCCAGTCAGATTTGACGATCGCTGCTTCTGCTTCTGTCACTTCCTCGGAGGCGAGTGCCGGCGGTTCCGGATTTTGTGCAGAACTTTGGCAGAAGCCGGCAACCGACGCGAGCAGCAGTATCAGGAGAGAAGGACGCAGCACGGAATACCTCACTTACTCAATAGTTTATCGGGGCAGACCTCAGCTCGGACGGCTGAGAGTTCGACGCGGGAAAGCTGAAGAGGGAATCGAGAGGTGCTCGGGTGAGAGCAAAAGTGAGCAGAGCGGGACACATTAGAAAGTTCATAGTGAAGTCAGGAGACCGGCGATGCCGAAGCAATCGCGAAAATCCTGAAGCGACGAAATTGAAGACTAGACGCCCGAATGCCTTGCCGCAGAGCGCGACAAACCATCCGTCGGAAAACCGCATCAAATTCAGCAATGGCGAATAGAAGAACGACAATCTTTTCAAACTAACAGGCATATGTTGGGACTTTCAGCCCGGACGGAGCGGCAAAAAAGGACCGGTAAATGCCAGAGATGGAGCATAAGACCATGACCCGAGACGCGCGGGAATTCATTCCTCTTACCATGGCTTACCTGTGTCAGGACTGTAACTCGATCGGCGCTAGTTCGACGCATTGTCCGGCGTGCGCTTCGAGAGTTTTGATGGGGCTGGCTAGTGTACTCGACCGCAAAGAAGAGAGTGAGAAATCGAATCTCTACGAGTTTTCCCCGTTGGCAGCTTAGGATTGACTATTTGGCACATAAGGCTGAATCCCCCAGCCTGCCGTTTCTGGCCGACAAATCTACGGCCGAGCACAAATCAAGAAAGTTAGCTCTTCTTTACGGGGAGAGCTTTGCCAGAGTAGTTGGAGAGAGCTGCGGCTTGGACGCGGCCACCCGAGAGCCTCGCCAGAAACTGCGAGAGGCATGACAGGAGCTGGCTGAGCTGCGGCGAGTTCATGATGTTTGGTTCAATCCTGTTTGTTTGCAGACACTCGCTCGTTCTGAGTAGTATTGCGAATGAATGGGAGGCTTTCATGGATCGCCGTGAATTTTCAGCTCTACTTCCAATGCTCTTTGCCGCGCCTGCCCTTGCTGCCACAGCCGAGGCGCAGATGGCTGGGACGCCAACCGCGGCCACTCCGGCTGCATTGCCTAAGCTTGTGTCGGGCCAGTATGTTTGGGGCGAAGCCTCCGGCGCGCAACGGCCGGCGCGCACCTCGCGCCACTATATTACGGGCATGTTGCCGGACAATATCCGGCTAGAGGCGCATGTGACCTTTCTTCAACCCGGCGCTCCGCCGGAGCCGGTCGCCCATCACAAACACTCCGAGATTTGGTTCGTCCGCGAAGGCACGGTTTCGTTGATGACCGCGGGAGTTACGCGCACGCTGAAAGCTGGCGACATGGGACTTTGCATTGCCGGAGACGACCACTCGATAACCAACGCCAGCAAGACCGAGCCTGCCTCGTACTTTGTTCTCAGCGTCGGGCCGCCGGAGTAACTATCGCATAATTGGCAGCAACTGCAAGCGAGCTCGACTTGTCTGTTTACCTTTTAATTAACTGCAGGTTTTTCGAAATATAAAAAGGGGGGGGAGGGGGGGTGCCTTCTCCCCGAGCGCTGTATTCGGTTCCGACCAGAGCGAGAGGTCGGCTTAACTTGAGGGTAACTGAGCGGCTGATAATGATCTGCAAGATGCATTTCACGCGATTGCCGTGGGGCTCGCAGGGGCGAGATCATGGGAGGGCCGGTCAGAGACCGGATATGCACTTCGCACATCGAACACCAGAATCTCAACATCAGGATGGGAATGCGCCGCATGACGCGGCTGACCAATGGATTCTCGAAGAAGTGGGAAAACTTCGAAGCGGACTGTGCGCTTTGGTTAGCCTATTATAATTTCTGCCGGTACGTACCAGCTTGCGAGTGACGCCCGCTATGGAGGCTGGCATCACCGGCCACATCTGGACGATTCAGGAATTGCTGGTATAGAGCGCAGAAAGACAGGGATTTGTACGATCAACCCTCAATCCGATGCAAGAGTGTTACTGACCCAGGCTGCGGGGAGCATATGGTACTCCCTTTTGCATTTCTTCCTGAATCCTATTGGAACGACGAAGACCTCGATCCCACCCAAGAGCAAACAATTGAATATCTAACGCGCTGGCCCGAGGATACCTGGAGAGCAGCCATTGGATGTCCGTCCTGCGGAAAAGTTCTGCCATACGCCCGTCGTGATGTGGATTGGAGTTGGGCTCCCTTTCAGGAGGAAGGACGATATTCTTCCGATACCAAATGCTACCGCATAGAGCTTGAATGCGCCAGAAAAGACTGCCGACTTCCCGCCAAATTCCATACAGTGTTAAATGACCAAATCCCCACCGAGAGCGGCTTGCTCGATAAATTGCATCGCGGCTTTTTTGGAGGAACATGTCCAGCCGGACATGACCTTCTACCGATACCGAAAGAGAGGTATCGGGTGACGCGCATTCTGGATGCAATCCCGACAGATGAAAACTAGGGCGCTTGGAAGTGGACATAGAACACACCTCATGCAATGATTCGCGAACGTGGAGGGCTTGGATGATCGTCGGAATCGTAAGATGGCTGATCTACGCGGGCGAAATCCTCGTCGCCGCCAATCTGCTCACGCTGCTCATAGCGGCTTTCGTGAGGCAGTTCCGAGAATTGGCCGGCGGCCTGCTCTACATGTCCGGCTACGTGTGGGCCATGACCCTGATTGCTTGGAGCGCGGTGACCGTCTACTCGGGGTGGGGCTGGTTTCTAACAATCCTCGGACTGGTGCTTGGGGGTGTTGGAATCGTGCCAGTGGCCTTCTTTTGTCTACTATTTGCTCGACATTGGGCCGACCTCGGGGAACTGCTCTTTCAATGCGCCTTGGCTGCGGTCGGATATATCTTCGGTCCGCGCCTGATGGCGAAGGATTAGCGTTTCCCACTTCAACGCAAATTTCAGAAAGTACCGAGAACCACAAAGCTGCCGTTGCCTTGTATATGGCTTGGTACAATTTCGTGAAGGTCCATTCCACTCTTCGCGTTACCCCTGCGATGGAGGCTGGCTTAACCGATCACGTCTGGATCTTCGTAGAATTGCTCTCAGCTTAGGAGGCTAAAGGTGTCGGACATTCTGATTGATAGGGAGATACTTCGGAGTCTCGTGGAGAAGTATTTTCTGCACAAAGCCCAAGCAACTGCCTATCGCGCAGTTTTTGCTCGTATCTCTCTAGATATTCCTGAACTTGCGGCAACGTACGGGGCCGCGCAAGAAGGCGAACTCGCTCGGCAGCTAGAGGAAACGAAAGGTCTACGTTCTCTGCTAGAGGATGCGTTTGATTCCAAAGCCGACGACAAAGTTCGTGTTCTACTTCGATCTCAATTTCCGCTGCGCTAGTGAACGTCCGCAGCATGACGCGAAGAATATTTCTTCTGCCGCGCTGGCCGCTGGAGGCCCTGATTCTTCTCTCAGTTTTTCCATTCAACCTGCCCGATTGAGCCTTTGCCTCCCTTGCGACATTGTTTTCAGACAGCACCCAAACTACCGGCCGCCGTACCCAAGGGCGGGCGACACCCTATAATAAATAATGGCTGTCTGCGTCCTGAGCCTTGCTGAGGTCACAGGAACGCGATGGCGCGAGTTCCAGCCCGGTGCTTCCCTTGAATGACGTCATTACGATCCGCGGCGCGCGGACACATAATCTGAAGAATATTTCCTGCGATATCCCGCACGGGAAGCTGACGGTGGTCAGCGGTGTTTCCGGATCGGGGAAGAGCTCGCTGGCCTTCGACACTATCTACGCCGAGGGGCAGCGGCGCTACGTCGAGTCGCTCTCTGCCTACGCGCGGCAGTTCCTGGAGCGCATCGAAAAGCCGGATGTGGACGAGATCGACGGGCTTGCTCCGGCCATTGCCATCAAGCAGAAGAACTCGACGCGCAACCCACGCTCGACGGTAGCGACAGCCACAGAGATCTACGACTACCTACGCCTGCTCTACGCGCGCTGCGGCACGGTTCACTGCGTTCATTGCGACGGATTGGTGAAGCGCGACTCGATGGACGAGGTTGCCGAGGCTACGCTGGCGCTGGGCGAGGGGATGCGGCTGAATGTGCTGTTTCCGGTACGCCACGGCGAGCCAGAGCCAGATGCGGATACAAAGCCCATTCGCCGTGTTGTGAAATCCGCGGGCAAGAGTTCCGGCAAGTCGTCCGCAAAGACGCCAAGCGACTCCCCGATGACCGAGGCTCTGAAAGCGCGGCTGGTCGACCTGCGCGCATCCGGCTTTAACCGCCTTTACCAGCAAGGGAGGATCTTCGAGTTCTCGACGCCTGAGTCGCTGCTGGACCTGGACTTCACGCTTCCCGTGTTTGTCCTGTTGGACCGCGTCGTTGTGAGCGCCGACAATCGCGCACGTATTGTCGACGCTGCCGAGACTGCGTATCGCGAGGCCGGCGAAGTCATATTCGAAGAAGCTCCGAAAGACGAGGCCGCTGACCGCCCACGCCACCGCTTCTCCGGAGCCTTTGAATGCAAGAGCTGCCATCGCGCTGGCCGCGAGCCGGAGCCGCGCTTGTTTAGTTTTAATAATCCGTTTGGCGCTTGTCCGCGCTGCCAGGGCTTTGGCAATACGGTGGACTTTGATCTGAACCTTGTGATCCCTGATAAGGGACTCAGCTTGAACGACGGCGCCATCGACCCATGGAACCGCCCGAAATATCGGCCATGGTTTACGGAGTTTCGCAAGCATGCGGCGGAGCTGGGCGTTCCACTGGATGTGCCTTGGCGCGAGATGCCCGAAGCGGCGCGCGAAATCGTTCTTCGCGGCAAGGGAAGCTTTGCGGGAGTCTACGGTTTTTTTGCGCAGATGGAGCGCAAGAAGTACAAGCTGCACGTGCGCGTGATGCTCAGCAAGTATCGCGGCTACGCCGAGTGCCCTGACTGCCGGGGGCAACGGCTCAGGGCGGAAGCTCGTTCGGTGCGCATCAACGGACAGAGTATCTGCCAGGCAACGGCGTTCACTATCTCCGAAGCGAAGGCATTTTTTGACTCGCTCAAGCTCTCGCCTATGCAGTACGAGATTGCAGGACCGATCCTCGAAGAGGTGCGCCAACGGCTCAGCTTTCTCGACGCGGTGGGTCTCGAATATCTTACCCTCGATCGACTTGCCTCCACACTCTCAGGCGGCGAGGCGCAGCGCATTCAGCTGGCTACCTCGCTTGGTTCGCGGCTGGTGGGTGCGCTCTATGTGCTGGACGAGCCTTCGATTGGTTTGCACACTCGCGACACGGCGCGGCTTATACACATTCTTGAAGAGCTGCGCGACCTGGGCAATACGATTCTTGTCGTTGAGCATGACGCGGACGTGTTGCGCGCGGCAGATCACTTGCTCGACCTGGGGCCCGGTGCAGGCGAACTTGGCGGCAAGCTTCTGGCGGAGGGTGGACTCGCGGAGATTGAAGCCAATCCTAATTCACTTACGGGCCGTTATCTATCTGGCCAGATTTCTATACCTGTGCCGGCTCGCCGACGCATTCCGGGCCGTGACAAGCTGGTGTTGCGTGGAGCTACGGCCAATAACCTTCACGCGCTAGACGTTGAAATCCCGCTGGGCATGCTGGTGGCCGTCACAGGCGTCTCCGGCTCGGGCAAGTCTACGCTGGTGCATCAGGTGCTCTATAGGGCCGTGGCGCGTGCGCTGGGACAGAGCGATGGCGCGGACCCATCGGGAGTTTTCAAATCGCTCGCCGGCGTTGAGCGGATCAACGACGTGGTGCTGGTAGATCAGACACCTATAGGTCGCACGCCGCGCTCGAACCCTATCACTTACATCAAGGGCTTCGACTTAGTCCGCGAGCTCTTTGCGCAGCAGCCAGAGGCCAAGCGACTCTCGCTCACGCCGGGACATTTTTCTTTTAACGTGCCCGGCGGACGCTGCAACACTTGCGAGGGCGATGGAACGGTCACCGTCGAGATGCAATTCCTGGCTGATGTCGAGCTGCCTTGCGAGGACTGCAACGGCACACGCTATCAAGCCAAGGTGCTCAACGTCGAGTACAAGGGAAAGAACATTCACGACGTGCTGCAGATGACGGTGAAGGAGGCGCTGCGCTTTTTTGCGGGACAGACGCGATTGCTGGAAAAACTTGCAGTGCTGGACGAGATTGGACTCGGCTACCTCAGGCTGGGACAGTCGGCGACGACGCTCTCGGGAGGCGAGGCACAGCGCGTCAAGCTGGCTGCTCATCTGGCTCAGGTGCGCGCGGCCAACGCGAACGCCAAGCCTTCGCAAGCCAGCCGCGTGCTCTATATTCTGGACGAGCCGACGACTGGCTTGCACTTCGATGACGTGTCGAAGCTGCTGACGGCTTTTCGCAAGCTGATCGACGGCGGTGGCTCGCTGATTGTCATCGAGCATAACCTGGATGTGATCAAGAGCGCAGACTGGGTGATCGACTTAGGTCCGGAAGGCGGTGAAGCAGGCGGGCGCATCGTGGCCGAGGGCACGCCTGAAGAGATTGCGACAAATCTGCTCTCGCATACGGGGAAGTGGCTGGCGCGGGTGCTTTAGTACCTCCGCGGGAAGTTGGTATCTGCCTGCGGAGGTAAAAGCCGGAAATCACGAGCGATGGTGTGCGTCTACCAACCGAGGACGTAGGCAAAGAGCAATGGGGCAACGATTGAGGCGTCGGACTCGATGATGAACTTGGGAGTCTTTTCGCCCAATTTGCCCCAGGTGATCTTTTCATTGGGGACAGCGCCGGAGTAAGAACCATAGCTGGTGGTCGAATCGCTGATCTGGCAGAAATAGGCCCAGAGCGGGACGTGATCGCGACGCAGGTCCTGATGCAGCATAGGGACGACGCAGATGGGAAAGTCGCCCGCGATGCCGCCGGCAATCTGGAAGAATCCCAATGGAGTTTTAGCGGTGGTCGCGGTGTACCACTCGGCCAGCTCCATCATGTACTCGATGCCGGTGCGGACGGTGTGGACCTTCTTCACATCGCCGGAGATGCAGTGGCCGGCGTACATATTGCCGAGCGTGGAGTCTTCCCAACCGGGCACGAAGATGGGCAGATTTTTTTCGGCGGCAGCCAGCAGCCAACTATCTTTGGGATCGATCTGGTAGGACTTTTTCAGGTCGCCGGAGAGAAGGATCTTGTACATGAATTGATGGGGGAAAAAACGCTCGCCAGCCTGATCGGCGCGGACCCACTCCTTGAGCACTTCGTTTTCGATGCGGCGCATGGCTTCCATCTCAGGGATGCAGGTGTCGGTGACGCGGTTCATGTGGCGCGCCAGCAACTTGGCTTCGTCGGAGGGGGTCAGGTCGCGGTAGCCTGGAACGCGCTCGTAAAAATCATGCGCGACGAGGTTGAAGACGTCCTCTTCGAGATTTGCGCCGGTGCAGCTGATGCCGTGAATCTTGTCCTGGCGAATCATTTCTGCGAGGGACAAGCCCAGTTCAGCAGTACTCATGGCGCCGCCGATGGTGACAAACATCTTGCCGCCCGAGGCGAGCAGGGCGTTGTAGGCTTCAGCGGCATCAATCAGTGCCGCGGCGTTGAAATGACGATAGTGATGCTTGATAAAAGAGGCAATCGACGGCATGTCTTCTATCCTTCCCCCATTTTTAAGCTACCACATGGGGATGAAACCTCAGTAAATGCGCGGTGATTCTTGCCCTTGCGGCAAAAAACGACGCGGCAAGGGTAGGGCGCCCAATTTTGTTTCAGTCGTCAGAGGCCGGATCAACCAGTGTCGCTCAGGCTTTCTTCTTCGCTTCGAGTAACGCATTGACCTTGGCCATTACCGGAAAGGCGTCGGCGACGTAGACTACGTCAGCCTTACCGCGAGTCCAGCCGCAGTTGGGGTCGAGCGAGATGGCACGGCGGTCTGCAATGAAGCGCCAGCCTACTACGTGCGGCTCTTCGCCGTGACAGCAAGTGGAGAGACCTTTGGCGTGGCGCGGCGTTGAGCCGGTTTGCCCGATTTGATTCAGATGCGTCAGAAAGGGCAGGACTGGTTCGCCTTCTCCGCCCTGATCGACGAGAGATTTACTGCTACCGAGAGATGCGCTGGTGGCGTGCAGGAAGCCGAGAATCATCTGGCCCGCCTCGGCGGCATGAACCTGGCCGTCGGGCTGTTTTTTGGTCCAGCCTGCGCCGGCTACCAAAAGCATCTTTGCATCGGGACGGATGGTCTGCGCGTCCTGCGCCGGAGAGCGGAAGCCGGTGACCGTGGTGCGAATTGTCGGCAGTTGAACGGCGACCTGCTCGACTTGAGCAGCAGCGGATGGGCCAGCAAAGGCCGCGTGGGTTCCGGCGTCGAGCATCATAAACCAGGGGCGGGCGTCACGGCTAATGACCGCTTCGATGCGCTGGCGATAGAACCATCGGCTGGCTTCGATAGAGTCAGAGCCGCCGAGTGCCGTGATGTGGGTATCGACGAAGCCGCCGAGGCGATGGGCGACACCGGCGGCGATGCGTGCGAAGCGCGAAGTTCCAGGGACGAGGACGATGGTGGCGTTTGCGGCGCGGCAGAGGGCTTCGACAGCAGCGGCGTCCGAGGCATAACGTGCTTGGGCGAAGTCAGCGCCCGAGACAGCCAGCAGGCGCGCACCGGTTGAGGGCAGGGAACTGGCAGCAGCGTTTGCATCGGCGGCCACAATGCCGATGGTCAAGGGTGCAGAGAGCCGCGCTGCTAAATCTTTTCCAGCAGTTACTGCTTCGAGAGAGGCACGTGTAAGGGCGGAGCCAGTTTCGTCAGCATGAGTTAGTACAAGAATAGCTTCCATCATTCGGCTCCAATCCAGGCGACTAGCTCGGCGGCAATTTCATCAGGGGTCAGGTCTTTCACCACGCGCGTGGTGCGCTGCTGCTTGGGCAGAGCTACAGAAAGATAGTGGAGGCCGTTGGTTTCGAGCTTTGCGGCCTTGGCTTTTGCAAGCGCCGGCATAATAGTGCGCATGTTATTCATTCCCACCTGCGGATTGTTGCGTGGTTCGGCGAGATTGCCGGTGGCCCAACCCAAAACGGCCGGCGTTCCAGTGCAGATGGAAACTTGATGCTTGCCGCCTTCGACGCGCTCCAAGACCTCAAAGCTTCCGTCGTCGCGGAGGTCAATTTGGTCGACGCCTTGAAACTGGTCGGTGATGCCGAGGCGCTCGCCTACTAACTGAAGAGTAACTCCCGCTCCGCGCGCAGCTGACTCCCAGCCGCCGAAGAGAAGTAACTTGGAATGGTCGAGGCCGGGCAACACGGCGATGGTATCGGCCAGCGCGGCAGCGGTCGAGTGCGCGTCGGGAAAGCCGCCGATGGGTCCGTCGATGGGAACCAGCTCGAAGGCGACCTTCTGGGCTACAGTCATCATCACCTGTTGCAGCTTGGCTTTGGGGCCGAGCGAGACCAGCCAGAGCTTGCTGCCGGGGTTCTTCGCAGCGAGATTCGCCGCTTCATAAAGCGCGCTTGCGGCCCATGGGTCGAGAACTGCGGGCAGGACCATCTCGTTTTTGAGGCCCGGACCGGCGGGGCCGGTGGTTGGTTCCAAAGTTTGCAACGGATCGGGAACGATGCCCGCGCAAACTACGATGTGCAGTACATTTGTCATTTTTCTTTCTCTTTTCAATCAAATTATTCGGAAATGCCAGTGACCGTGCAACGCCAAACGATTCCCTCAGGGAGAATTAGCTCGAACTCCTGACCAATCGGTACGACGCTCATCCTAGGCGAATCCTTCAAGAGGCGTGCCTGAAAATCTCCCAGTGACAAGGGGGTTTGATAGCTGCCGGAAATCCATGTCCAAGCTCCCATCAACTCTATCTTTTTTCCGTTCAAGACCGCATCCGCGTAGGCCACGTCTTTGTTTTCGTTCTGACCCACGTAATAGGTCCGGGTGTGGATTCCGGAAATATGTACCTTGAGCGGGTAATCTACTCCCTGCTTAACACGTGGAGCTTGCCCATATCGCGTTTTCTGTCCATGGATCGAAGTTGTAGTGCAGAGCAGAAGGAATAAGACGAGAGCCAGCTTCTTCATCAATGCCTCACTTGTTTTGAATCAGCTAATCAACGGGGATTGAGCATTCTCAGATTAGCCCATGCGCTTCAAGACACGAATATTTGATTATTGTTGCGGACTGGGTCAATAGAGATCAATTCTCCGCTGAGTGCAGGCCGCCTGCGCCGGCGTGGAATTCAATGTTGGAGTGAATGCTGTCGGGGGATTGGGCGCAGTTCCAGAGGCAGGCGCCGCAGTGGACGCATTTTTCGCGCTCGAAGGCGGGCACGCCGTTCGGGTTGTCGGTGATGGCTTGGCCGGAGCACATGGCGACGCAGGTCTTCTCCCCACAGGCGATGCAAAGCTGAGGGTTGCGGAAGGTGACGTGATCGGCGAATCCGGGATTGGCCTGGACCTTGCCGCCCATCAAGAGTGCGTCTTGCTGCGAGATCAACAGGCGGCCGTCGAGTGGGACTTCGGGCCAGCCGCGGGCCGAGAGAAGTGCATCGTGGAAGGAACGCCGCTCGGCAAAGGCCAGAGCGACGGCCTTCTTTTGGATCAGGCCCTCGGGCGATTGCGGCTCGACGGGGTGGATCTGCTTGTGTGCTGGAGGGGGCTCGGCGCCCAGCGAAAACTTTCCTTTCGTAAGTCCGGCGAGCGCCATGCCGGCCATGCCTTTGACGATTCCGCCGTGGAAGCCGTTGCGGGCGTTCTCGGCCTCGCGTGCGCCTTGCTCGACCCAGCTTTTGCGGCGGCGGGCTTCATAAGTGGCAGCGAGATTCTCCTGCGTGAAGGACTTGCCGGCGCGGAGGAGTTCAATGACTGATTCGCCGAGTTGGGTTCCAGTGGCCCAGGCCTCGTCCACTCCGGAGCCGGTGAGCATGTTGGTCGAGCCGGAGCCTTCGCCGATGCGCGCGTAACCGTTGCCGCAGAGAAAGGGCTCGCCGCGGCGGCCCGACTCTTCCAGCGATTTCGCACCCCAAGAGCGCAGGGTTCCGTCTTTGAGATACTTCCACAACGCCGGGTGCTGGATGTAGTGCTGCAAATAGCGGTAGGCAGTGCGCGATGGGTCGCTCATCCAGGAAGGGACGAAAATGCCTACCGAGACGAGGCGCTCCGGATGCACGTAGAGGAAGCCGAAGATCTCGGGTTCCGGGTAGCCGAAGGTGTGCCAGACGGTGCCGGGCTGAAGCGGCGAGGGATTGCTACCCGCTTGTCCGATCACGTTGTCTTTGGCCAGCGCTGCTTTGTTCAGGGCCTCAGGGTTTGAGCGGTCTTCTGGCAGCTCGATGACGAACTTCATGCCCAGGGCCCACTCGCAGTGGGCATGGCCTGTGGGCAGGCCGAGCTCATCGTCGATCGCCTGGCCGACCGCACCGACCGGGCCGTCGCCGACCACTGTGAGTTGGGCGCGAACATCCATGCCGGCCATAAAATCGCCGGTAGGCGTGCCGGATTTTTCTACGCCTTGATCGGCGAGGCGAAGTCCTTCAATTTTATTGCCGGAAGGTGTTGCCGCAGAAAAGAGGGGCGCGCTGACCGGCGTACCAGGCCAAATCTGGACCAAGCCTGTGGCCATCAGTTGCGCGCCGACCCACTGATTGAATTGGCCGATGGAGAGTATCAAGCCGTCGTGCTTGCGGAGGAACGCGGGAGTCCAGGGCAGCTCGAAGGCATGGTCTTTCACACCGATGATCGGCCCTAGGGCGCGGAGGACGAGATCGGCGGCGCGCAAGGTGAACGAACGGCGGCTGGCTCCGATGGGGTCGAGCAGATACATCACCCGCTCTTCGCCGACCTCGACGGCCATGGGAATTTCGGCTGGCTTCAGATCGGGAAAGCTTGCGCGTATGCTCTGGCCGCGTGTGACCACGCCGCTGACACCGGAACTAATATCATCAGCCCGCTCGTAGCAGAGAACTTGCAACGGCATGCCAGGCGCGACCTTGCTCACGAAGGCCGGATCGGCTGGATTTTCAGTCCAGGCTTTAGTGAGCGTGGTCAGAAAACCGCCCATGGCCGGACCGAAGCCGGTGCAGGCGATGTCCACTTCCATCGTCTGTCGGTCGATCTCGATTGTTGACGAATCCGTATTAGTTTCCAAGCTCATTCAGATTTCCCTGTTCATTGTCATAATTTGATCCGGAAACTCCCGGTTTAAACCTTGACGCGATTCAACTGCGCCTGATGAAAAGTTATTTCTTCAGGGCAGACAAATTGATTGAACCCATAGTCCCAAAGTAGATCGAACCAAGGATGCAATGAATAGTCCATATCTTCAGAAATACAAGTTTTACAAACTGTAAATCGCATTGGGAACATAATTGTTTCGGAAGTCTTTCCAGGCAATCGAATCAGACCGAATCCTCCCAAAGGAACAGAAATCGAAGAAATGAGAACTGATGCGATGGTTTCGTTCCACTTTCTTCCTCTCTTTGTCCTAGAAAGCCCAAAATCAACGAAAACGAGGTTATCGACTCTGAGACAAACAAGACACTTATCATATCGGAGAGTCTTCTGATCCAGTGCCTCTACTAGCTCTTTATCGTTTCGTGGTTTCAAAAGTTGTTGTTGAGTCTGAAGGGTTGCATTTGTCGGTGGTTCAAGACTCAGCGTTCTTCGTCCGCACTTGTGGCAAAAAACTGATTCCCGGTACAACTCGGTGCCGCAAGCAGGACAATACATTCAACTACCCTCTTTGATAAGGAGCTTGAAATGTCGCTCCGAAACGGGCTTCAGGTTGAGGGCAGGAGGCTTCCGATCGGGCCAAGATACCAATCCATTTCGTTTGATGAACTCACCGATTGCCGGATCGCAGATGTGTATGCAATTGTTCCAAAAGCATTCAGGCAGCGTCTTCGTTATGACTTGACCGTCGACATCAATCGAGATAGTGGGTGTCGAGGTCTTGAAGAATCGTTTGCGGTCGGACTTTAGTACCCCAAGGCCGAATGTTGCGTTAGCCGCGCCCTTGCGACTATTGGTCCAAACCTTCACCTCCATATCGCGCTCCCTTCGACGCGAAGACTCCAACCGGTCACCCACTTTATCACATTACCCAGTTTCATGGTTCGTGGATTCCCACCCTTGTCGCGATGAAACTGCGCCAAGGATGGGGCACCCAGATTGTTGTTGCACGATCAAGCTAGAAGCTGCCTTTACGCGGGATAGTCCAGCGCTTCGGGGATCATCACCTTGCTGACGGTTTCGGCGGCACGATCCTTAGCGAGGCGCGAGCCGCTAAGGCAATTGACCAAATTGTTTTGGAGACGGAGAAAGTCGTTATTGCCGGAGCAGGCGGCGCATGGTCCCGCCTTCAGCGGATGGCTGCCGTCCCCAGCGATCACATCGAAGGCCATGGCGGAGATGCCTGGCATCGTTTCCTCGAATTCTTCGAGCTCGCCGGCAAGAAAACAGTTGGAGTTTTTCTCGTCGTTCCAGCAGGGGTGCTGATTGTAGCCGAAGACTAGCTCGGCGCAGATGCGGGAGACTTCGCCCGCTGCTTGCGCTGCCTGCGTGTGGCAAAGATCGCTCAGGAACTGGACAGTTCCTTCAAGGCCCTCGGAGGCTACCGGATCGCCGGCACCGCGCGCTTCCAGTTCCAGCACGTCAAGAATCTGGCAACGCGCGGCCACCAGCCAGCAGAGCGCATCAGCCAAGGCAAAAGTCACGCCCTGGCGCTGCCCGTGATATAGCTTGTTGCCGTCTGGGTCAGTGGCTTTCTGCAGATGGCTCAGGGTCCACTGCCACATATGCATGGCCGAGGCCAGAGTGCATGCGCCGGTGCCGGGTCGTTCGCTGGCAATGCGCCGCATCTGCGTGATCCAGGTGCGGAACTGGGCCAGGAAAACCTCTGAGGTCATGGTGACGGTCAACTGGCGGCGCTGCACTGCTTCAGGGCCTTCATAGGTGGCTTCGAGTTGGGCGTCCATCCACTTGTTGGCAAGGAAGCCGGGGCAATCCTCGGTGATGCCGTAGCCGCCCATCAGGCTCACGGCTTCGCGTAACAGATTGGTTCCGTGGCCGGTGTTCCAGAGCTTGGTGGCGGGACAGATGACGTTGGCCTCGGCATCCTTCAAGACAAACTGGACTAGAGAGTCGGCTTCTAGCTCGACGCGGCGGGGATCGTTAGACCTGAGAGACAAAAGCTCGATGGCGCGCTGCTCGCTCTCCTTGAGAGCTTTCAGTTCGGCGCGTCCGCCCTGGACACCGCGCTCCTTGAGGATTGCGTTCTTTTGCTTCTCGATGGGATCGAGTTCGTCGAAGAGGCGCGCGGTGGCAAAGCCCAGCGATGTGGCCGCTTCACCGGTGGCCCAGACGTCGACCAGACGATGCAGCGCGTCTTCGCGTTGCTGGATGCCTTGCTCGTAGCGCACCGAGCCGGGCTTGGTGCCTTCGGCTCCACGGAAGCGCCCTCGCTGGTAGCGAATGACAGGCTCGATGGCTGAAAGCAGCTTGGCCGCGGTCATGATACCGACAGGGACGCGCGTGCGGCGGAAGACCGCCTCGATCACTTCGCCGTGATTGAAGTTGGGGACGATGACGCCGTCCTTCACGGTGTATCCGCCCACAATGCGGCTGGCTGGCACTTTCAAATTGAAGATCGGATCGCCGGTCGAGGAGAGCTGGTGAACCAACTTCTTGGTAGGGGTTCCGTGGTCGAAGATGCCTTCATCGGTCTCTTCGAGGATCACCATGCAACTGCCCTTGATGCGCGGGTCGTCGGAGCCGACTGCTGCGGTGACGAAGTTGGCGAAGGCGATGTTGGTGATGAAGCGGCCGCGTTTGTCGACCTGCAGCCAGGGCTCTTCGCCTTGCTTCCATTCGGCTATGCGCATCTTGCCACTCAACATGCCGGTGTCGACGCCTACATAGGGGATTGGCTCCGTCAAAACAAACGCACCGCGCCAGGGCTTGCGATTCTCGCCCGGCTGCGGCGGAGCGGAGAGGCTCTTGTAGCGGTTCACCTGCTCTGGAGTGCCGCGTTCGTGAATGGGCGAGAGAGCGAGAAAACCGGCTAAGCTAGCGGTGGCTGCGCCGCCGTCTACCCAGGCCAACTCGAATGCTGCCAGAGCCAGCGCCAGATTTTTAGGCCCGGAGATGAAGCCACCCTCTTCCGGCTCCATGAAGGCCGCAGTCACGCCCGCGCGGTCAAACGCTTGCATCATTTCGTTTTTGCCCGGAGTCCATTCGTGGGTATTGCGCTCCCCGGCTGCGACAAGGTGCGCCACGGTTCCCCGCGCCACGCCGCGCGCCGACTGCACGAGCATTTGCAAATCGAAACGGTCGGCAAATCGCCATTGAATCTGACGCACCGCGTCCCCAGGGAGGGTGAGCATATTCTTTTCACCGAATACAGCAACTGTGGCCATAAATTTCGTCCTCAAGCAGCGGTCATATTGTGCCTGACCGGGGCTCTCATGACGTGTGACCTGTATCACTTTGGAGTGCAAAATCGCTCTATTTGGCCGAATTTAGAACAGAATCTCTTCCTTTGGTGAAGAAAAGGTCGATCATTGGCCCATTTGCGGAAAGGAAACATTTGAGCTGTGACCGGTGTCACGTGCGACGACGCAAGGCAGACTATATGACGGTACTAGACCGGAAATCCCTCAAATTCCGGCGTAAGGAGCGACACATGAGGCAACAATTAAAGACTGCGGCCCTGGTTTTGCTGACTATGTTGATTGCGGGACCGGCCTTCGCCCAGACGCCCGGTTCAGACACTTACAAGGCCAAGTGCGCCGTATGCCACGGGGCCGACGGACTGGCCAATACTCCGATGGCCAGGATCATGTGGACTCGTTCATTCAAGGCCCCAGAGATGATCAAGGCCAGCGATGCTCAGTTGTTCGACTCGACGAAGAACGGCAAAGACACAATGAAGGGTTACGCCAGCAAACTGACGGATGCGCAGATCAAGGAAGTGGTCGCTTATATCCGCACGTTGCAGAAGTAGCAGCGCGCGTGAGGATTGGCTCAAACGCACGGCGCGAATTGGCAGAGACAGTTCACGGTACCTTCTCTGCTGCGCCGTGAAGGGGAAGGTCTGGAAACGCAAGGAAGGATCAGAGCCGAGATGAAGATTGCTCCCTCGATGGCGCTTACTATTGTTGCGTTCGCGGGAGCGCTTCTGGTTCTCGCTGCGCCGAGCATCGCAAAAGCGGAGACCGATTGCCTCTCCTGTCACGGGGACGCGAGTATGCAGGATGCCTCCGGCCACAGCGTTGGCGTCGATGCTGGGAAGTTTGGCGCTAGCTTGCACGGTAGCCTGAAGTGCGTCGATTGCCACACAACCATCAAGGACTATCCTCATCCGGACCAGGTGATGGCGGTCAAGTGCGAAACCTGCCATGCCGATCAGGCTGCGGGGTTGGCCGGTAGCGTTCATTCCCTCAAAGCCGAGCATCCATGCACCAGTTGCCATGGAGATGCGCACGCTATCTTTCCCAAGGGAGATGTAAGGTCGGCGGTCTATCCGCTTAACGTTCCGCGCACCTGCGGCGCCTGCCATGGCAACGATGCTATGGCGAAGAAGCACGGCTTGCCTAACGTCTATCCGTTGTACCTCGACTCTATCCACGGATTCGCGCTCAGTAATGAAGGGTTGCTGGTGGCGGCAAATTGTCAGAGCTGCCATGGATCGCATCACATTCTGAGCCGCAAGGATCCGCTAAGTCCCACTTACAAAGCTAATATTCCAAAGACGTGCGGAAACTGCCACGCGGGAATTACTACGAGCTACTTGGGCGGTGTGCATGGAAAGGCTGTTGCAGCCGGTCATCTGGATGCGCCGGTCTGCTCGGACTGCCACACGGCGCACGCTATCGAGCAGCCCACGGCCGCGGCCTTTCGCATGCAGTCAACGCCCATCTGCGGAAATTGTCACAAAGATAAATTCTCCACTTATAGGGATACGTTTCACTCGCAGTTGAGCTCGCTGGGCGGCTACGTGGAGACGGCGCGTTGCTGGGACTGCCACGGAGCGCACGAAATATTGCCGGCATCCGATCCGCGATCGCCGATTGCTCCGGCAAATCTGGTGGCGACCTGCGGCCGCTGTCATGCAGGCGCTAATGCCAGCTTTGTGCAGTATCAGCCTCATGCCAACGCGCGCAATCGCAAGCTGAATCCTGCGCTCTATTTTGTGCGCTTGTTTATGAATCTGTTGCTGGCCGGCACACTGACATTTTTTGTGATTCATACCATCCTCTGGCTGATTCGTTCGCGATATGACCAGGTGAAGAGAAAAACAGCAGAAGGAGGGAAAAATGCCTGATCTGGAGCAAGCCGGGGGCAAAAGTGGGGAACAAAGCCGCGCGGGTGGACGCTTCTTCATGCGCTTCACGCGAGGGCAGAGATACCTTCATGCCGTCCTGTTCACAACCTTTCTGGGACTGGCTGCGACTGGGCTACCGATGCGTTTCAGCGAGAGCATCTGGGCGCGGAAATTCGCCAGTGGCGTAGGCGGATTTGGGGCGATCATCTTCTTCCACAAACTTTTTGCCGTGGTGCTGACGCTGGCATTTCTTATCCACGTGAAAGACATCTTTACCCGTGCGCTGGTTCATCGCGAAAAAGGAATCTTCTGGGGATCGACCTCAATGGTGGGCAACTGGAAGGATGTAAAAGACCTCTTTGGCCATATTCGCTGGTTTCTGGGCTTGGGGCCGAAGCCGCAGTTCGAGCGCTATGCCTATTGGGAAAAGTTCGATTACTGGGCTGTCTTCTGGGGCATGATCGTCATTGGATTTTCGGGTTACGCGATGTGGTTCGCTCCTTTCTTCGCACACTTCCTGCCCGGTTGGGCATTGAATGCAGTGCTGGTGATTCACAGCGAGGAAGGGCTGCTTGCCATCCTGTTCATCTTTTCCATCCACTTCGTCAATACTCATCTGCGGCCTGACAGCTTTCCCATGGACATGGTGGTGTTTACTGGCGTCGAGAGCGAGGAAGAGTTCAAGCACAAGCGCACCCAGGAGTATGAACGGTTGAAGGCGCAGGGGAAGCTGGAGGCAAGAGTCGCGGAGGCGCCGGCGACCTGGCTGCTCAATTTTTCTAAAGTTGTTGGGTTCACGGCTATCTTCATCGGACTGCTGCTGCTGGTACTGACTTTGAGCGCCTATTTCAGTTGAGAAACGAGTTCCGGAAACGGAAACCACCATATCGTTTATTTGGCATTGTGATTCCAGTCACTGCGATTTTCTGCGCCAAAGCATCTCCTCGGAGGCGTGAACTCTACCAAGAAGATCCTCACTTCAACGCTCGCCTTAGCGCTGCTTGCCTGGGCCTCGGCGGCCCGCGCCGAGCAAAAGCTCAAAGACAAAGATTGTCTTGACTGCCACTCCGACTCTGCCTTGACGACGGAAGTGAATGGCAAACAAGTCAACTTATATGTGGATGGAGACAAGTTGAAGCACTCGATCCACGGCGATCTGTTCAGTTGCGTGGATTGCCATAAGGATGTGAAGGGGCTGGTGCATGAGAGCATGCCCAGGAAGGTCACCTGCGCCGAGTGCCATGCCGATGCGCAGGAGGCTTACTCGCACAGTCTGCACTCGAAGGCGAGCAAGACAGGCACGGCGGCAGCGGCTAATTGCCAGGACTGTCACGGGGGCGCGCACGAGGTTATGGCTGTCGGAGATGCGCAATCACCGGTGAACCATGACAACATTCCCACCACCTGCGGCCGCTGTCACGGACAAAAGTTTCTGATGGAATCAAACGGAGAGAGCGGTCAGACCTTCGTGTCTTACCAGCAAAGCGTGCATGGGTTAGCTATCGAGAAAGGTTCGAAGAAGGCCGCGGTCTGCACCGATTGCCACGGCGCGCACGAGATTCTTCCGGCCAACGACGCCAAGTCGCCGATCTATAAGTTCAATGTTCCGGTGACCTGCGGCAAGTGTCACGCTGCGGTCGAAGAAACCTTCATCCAGAGCATTCATGGGCAGGCTCTTGCGCGAGGCAATGGGCTGGCCCCGGTGTGTACCGACTGCCATGGAATCCATTCGATCAAGGCGCACATCGACCCCACCTCGTCTGTCTCCGAACAAAACATAGCGCGCACCACCTGCGCGCACTGCCACGAAGGTGTGAGGCTTTCGCAGGAGTTCGGCGTAGCTGGAAACCGCGTGACGAGTTACCTGGATAGTTATCACGGTCTGGCCTCAGAGGGCGGTTCGGCGATAGTGGCAAACTGCGCCAGTTGCCATGGCGTGCATAACATTCTTCCTTCGAGCGATCCCCGTTCGACCATCAACCGTGCTAACCTCGACGCGACCTGCGGCCAGTGTCACAAGGGAGTTACACAGAAGTTTACCTTGACCAAGGTTCACCTGGATGGAAGCAAATCGAAAGATATCGGTTCGGTGGCCGTGCGCTGGGTGAGATGGTTCTATTTGGTACTGATCTTCGCTGTGATTGGTGCGATGTTTCTGCACAACGCGATCATCTGGCAGAGTAAGGCATTAGCGCAACGCGCGATGCAAAATCCCTTGATGATGCGCATGAGTGCGAACCAGCGTTGGCAACATTTGATTCTGCTTTCCAGTTTCATTGTTCTGGTGATTACCGGATTCGCTCTTAAGTTTCCTAACTCCTGGATTGCCGATTTACTGGGCAACGGAAACGGGGAAAAGCTGCGCGGCCTGGTTCATCGCATTGCCGGAGTTATTTTGATCGGCGCCGGAATCTATCACATCTTCTACTTGGCAATGAGCAGAGAAGGACGGCGATTGATTTGCGATTTGGCGCCAATGCCGCGGGACGGATTTGATCTCTGGGCAACGATGCGATATTACCTCGGACTGGGCGGCGAGAAGCCGAAATTCGGTCGCTTCAATTATGCAGAGAAGGCGGAATACTGGGCGCTGGTGTGGGGCACAGCGCTAATGGCCGTCACCGGCATTATGATGTGGGCCAAGGTGTGGGTTGGCAACTTATTGGCGCGCTGGTGGGTGGACGTGGCAACCTCGATTCATTTCTACGAGGCGATTCTAGCCACGTTGGCAATCATCGTCTGGCACTTCTACCAGGTGTTTCTCGACCCCGATGTGTATCCGATGAATTGGGCTTGGTGGGATGGCAAGATGCCGGCTGAGCATTATCGCCAAGAACATGAGTTGGACGTAGCAGCTTTGGCCGAAGCCGATGCACCGCGTGCGACTGGGGATACAGGAGCCGAGGGCCAAGCGAAGCCTCCGAAGGTGTAAGCCGGACAATCGTCATTAGTTAAAGGAGCGGCGCCATTGCTATCCAGTACCTACCGCTTCGCCTGTCGAGAGACAGGGAATTTATCGTCTGTTGATGAAATGAATAATGAGTTTTTGCGGCGAGCGAAAGAGCCGTTCAAACGCTGTGTTTACGCTGGCAATAGATTGCCGATAATTGATTGTCGAAGCTTGATTTTTCGCATGATTTTCTTGACAGTGATTAAGCCGTGATGTACGGTTTTGAAAGCTCGCAGGATACTTCCCCAAAAATACAGGAAATGGACGAGGCATATGGCTCAGGTGCAGAGGCTTTGCGCGTGTGGATTGGCTGCAATGGCGGCGGTTTTGACGATTGGAATAGAAGCCCAGGTGGGCGATCCGGCGACACTGATTCAGGAGAAGCTTGCTTCTCAGATCAAGCTGACGAAGACTGCGGCCGACCGCTCGGACATTGTCACCGCAGGCGACGTTGTGGTGTTGCATAAGGACGGATTGAAGATGTGCAGCTCGACATCCCTTTATGCGTTCCCAAATTCGTATAGCGACGGGGTTTTGTTGGCCAATAACAATACCCGCGCCAAGGATCTCGCGAAGTCTTTTCTGAGAAAGAGTATGCCATTTGGGAGCGGCGCCAACGATGCTGCCGGCAATGGCTGCCCATCACGAAAGTTTGTAGCTGGCGAGAAGTTCTGGATTACGGGAATCGCATTGCAAAAAGACGGAATTGTGGTTAGTACTTTTAGCGATCCCTACAATGACGTTCGCTATTACGGGGAGATCAAGTTTCCGTTTCCGAAGAGTTCAGTGCCGGCGGTCGACGATTTTGTGAAGACAGTTTCCGAGGTCATCACGGTTCAGCCAGCGGACGACAAGGGAGATCAAGCGAACCAAGGCGGCCAGCCGGCGCAGTCGCCTCAGTCCACAGCGGCTCCAGCGCAGATGCAGGCGATTGCGCCTCCTCCGCCACCGGCCGATGCACCGCCGCCGACCATCGCGCTTGGCCAGACTGTGGATCAGGTGACCGCGGCTTTTGGGCAGCCGCAGAGAATGGCGAAGTTAGGGGTGAAGCAGATCTTCTACTACAAGGATATGAGGGTAACCTTCACCAATGGAAAAGTCAGCAATGTTGAGTAGATCGTTCGCGCACCCTATGATGGAGCGCGGACCCCGAACAGGAATAATGAGGATCCGATGATGACGTCAATTATTTTTAGGGCTGTAAGGTATTTGTCCGCCGCAACGATTCTTGCCGCACTTGTTGGCTTTAGCACGATGGCCGGCGCAGCAGACAACAAGAAGGCTTCTGCACCGGCGCCGAAACCTGCCGCGAAACCGGCCCCAAAGCCGGCAGGAGGCTCTGCTGGCGGGGCATCGCACGGAGCCACTTCAGGAGGCGCGGCGTCGCATGGGCCAATGGCCGGTGGCGCGGGCAGCCATGGGCCAACGGCCAATGGAGCCACCACACATACGACTACCACCGGCTCGCACATAGCCACCCCTACGACCAGCGGAGGCACGCACACTCAGACCACCGGCGGAGGTAGACCGAGTAATGCCACACCTTCGAACAATCGCTCAAATATCGGCGGAAGAAACGCAGCCAATCCCAATAACCATTCGGCGATTCACGGCGGTCCCGCGCCCAGGGGAAGCAACGAGCGCGTCACCAGAAACGGCAGCGCAGTGCGTACCCGTCCTAACGGCAGGGTGAGCGACGTGCATGACGCTCGGCGCGGAATGGACGTCCATCACGGGCTGAACGGAAACCGGAGGGTATCGGTTGAGCGCGCCGATCACAGCCGATTTGTCTCCGAGCGGGGAAGGCCCGGATATGTGCAGCGCGGATATAGTTTCCATGGACACGATTTCGGGCGGCGTGCGTACTACTACCATGGTAGGGAATATAACCGCTTTTACCGCGGCTACGGATATCGCGGACTTTATCTGAACGTCTACGCTCCTGGCTTTTACTACGGCCCCGGCTTTTATGGTTGGGCCTATAACCCCTGGGCAGCTCCGATCGTATTTGGGTGGGGATGGGGAGCCAGTCCGTGGTTCGGCTTCTACGGCGGCTATTTTGCGCCCTACCCGGTGTACCCCAGCGCTGCTTTCTGGCTGACCGACTACATCATCTCTCAGGATTTGCAGGCAGCCTATGCGGCGCATCTGGAGGCTGGCGAAGTGGATGGCGCTCCGTCGGCCGCGGGCGCGCCCCCAGCGCTGACGCCGGATGTGAAACAGGAGATCGCGGACGAGGTGAGGAACCAGCTGGCTTTGGAAAACTCCGAAGCGCAACAGAGCGCCCAGCATCAGGATGTGGACCCAGGTTCCAGCGGAATTGCTCGCCTGTTGGCCGACAACCACCCGCATGTGTTCGTGGCTGGAGATGCTTTGGACGTGGTGGATGTCAACGGCCAGGAGTGCGGAATCAGCGACGGCGATGTATTGCTGCTCCAGGGCCCTCCGCCTCCCGACGCAACCACCGCGAACTTAGTGGTCATCGCCAGCAAGGGCGGGCAGGAATGCCAGAAATCCAGCACGGTTACGGTTCAGTTGACCGACTTGCAGGAGATGCAGAACCACATGCGGGAGACCATCGACCAGGGACTCCAGGATCTACAGGCCAAGCAGGGTACGGGGGGATTGCCGCAAGCGCCACCTTCAGCCCAAGCCAAGCCAACTCAGGCTGAATATGCTGCGCTAGCACCGCCGCCGGATCCGAAGGACGAGGCCGATCTTCAGCAGCAGGGGCAGCAGGCTGATCAGGCAGAGAAGGAAGTGACCACCGAAGCAACACAGGACAGCGGTGCACCTGCTGGCGCTGAAGTAACTGCTCCCGCTCCGCCTGCTTCCGTCGAACTTGGTCAGACTCCTGATCAGGTGAAGGCAGCTATGGGCGCACCGACGAGTGTGGCGAATCTTGGATCGAAGGTTATCTATAACTACAACGGCATGAAGGTCATCTTCAAAGACGGCAAAGTGTCTGACGTGCAATAACATCACGGGTCCCGCGCGAGAGCGGATCGGCCATTCCCTCTCGCGCCGGGACAGTGGGAAGTACTTCTTGGCGTGAGGCTCAAAAGGCATGAGACGGAATTTGGTTCCAAAATTGTTTGCTTATAGATTTTATGCGTAGTCGATGGGATGCTTTACGAGCCACTGCTCATCGCGCACACGGCCTATATTTTTCATCGCGCTTCCGGCGACGCTCGCGCTCAGGCGGCGGCTTTCCCAAGCCATGCCCGTAGTAAGCCCGATGGCGCCACCCAGCAAACCATAAGCCAGAGTGACCCCGGCGGATTTCTTCCGGCTGAGCGGATAGGCTGCCAACACGCCAACGCACGCGCCAATAGCGGCGGGCACCAACGCGCTACGAACCGACTCGCCAAGAAAAGGAGTGAGAGGCTTTCCGTTGAGGAATTCTTCCTGGCCCGAACGCGCTCCCTCCATTCCCGAGTCCAACAGCCGCCGGCCATAATCAACATTGGATTTTACCCACTTGCCTACGCCCATGAGACCTCCTAAATTTGTTGTGAGCAGTTTAAGTCTATCAGAATTGCAGAGCGCGGGGATAAGGCCCCATCTCCAGCTAGAGCTGTATGAAAGCGTAATGAAAATCGGGCAAAGACCTGCTCACATCGGGAAGCTGCCCAAGCCCAGCTGCGCGGGCTATCATCGTTCCACTTGATTTTTTTAGAGGATGCGGGAGTAATGCGGATTGCGTATGTGCTCACCTCGCTCGGTGTCGGCGGAGCGGAACGGCAAGTGGTGGCGGTGGCTGAACGGATGGCGGCGCGCGGTCATGCGGTCTCGCTGGTTGTACTTCGCGGCCTTCAGCCTGAAGAGTGGCCCACCACGCTTGATGTCTACCGCGTCGAGATGCGCAAGACTCCCGCCAGCCTTCAGGCAAGTCTCTGGAGGGCGCATCACTTTCTGCGCAGCTTCCAACCAGACCTGATCCACAGCCACACATTCCCGGCTAACATGATGGCGCGACTGCTGCATCTGCTCGGTTCTCTGACGATCAATCGAACGCCGCCGCTCGTCTGCACTATTCACAACGTCTATGAGGGCTCCTGGCCTCGCATGTTGGCCTATCGGTTCACCGACCCACTCAGCCACTGTACCACCGCCGTCAGCCAGGCTGCCGCTGACCGGTACGTGCGGCTTAAAGCCATTCCGGCGCACAAGTGTCAGGTCCTTACGAATGGCATCGATCTCGCGGAGTTTGTTTCCGATCCGAACCGGCGCGCCCACCTCCGAGCAGAGATGGGTGTGCAGGCGGAGTTTGTCTGGTTAAGCGCTGGACGCATCGTGCCTGCAAAGGACTATCCTAACCTGCTGCGCGCCTTTGCTCTCGTCCGCGAGGTTGTTTCCGGTGTTCAGTTGTGGGTTGCCGGAGAGGCGTTTGGGGGGGAGTCCGCAGTTGTTCAAGCCCTGGCTGCGGAGTTGGGCCTGAAGGCTTCGGTCCGCTGGCTGGGGCTTCGCCGAGATATGCCGGCGCTACTCGACGCCGCTGACGGCTTTGTGCTGGCCTCGGCCTGGGAGGGAATGCCGCTGGCCGTGGGTGAAGCGATGGCTATGGAGAAGCCAGTGGTCGCGACCGATGTGGGCGGCGTGCGTGAGCTTGTGGGAGATAAAGGCGTGATCGTCCCGCCTAAGGATCGAGAAGCGCTCGCGTGTGCCATGCTGAACATGATGCGGAGCAGCTTTGAGGACCGGCACAGCGTTGGTCAAGCAGTGCGTGCCCGCATCCGAGCTAGCTTCAGCATCGATGCCAAAGCCGATGAGTGGGAATCTCTGTACCGGAAAGTTATAGATAACAAGAAGTGATCTGCCCAGCGCCTGGATTCATCTCTCCATGGCCATGTTGCGACATATGCGCAGTCGGCAGCTACGCCATAGGCCCGTGATACCCTTATGAGCGATCCAACCAGTTGCTGCGCGGCTGCAGAATTGGTTCAGTGAAGGGCTTGGAGGAAGTGGAATGGGAGGTGCAATGGCTGGTCGTCGAGTGTGCTGCGTCCTGTTAAGTGTGCTTGTGGGCATGGGAGGAGAAATGGCGCAAGCCCAGTCGAGACTCGCGCAGAATGCGGTGCTGACGCTTGATCACGGGTGGCAGTTCCGGCAGGTCATGACCGGCCAGCAGGACGAAAACGGCTGGCTTCCGGCCACTGTTCCCGGCGACGTGCACTTGGATCTGCTGACCAATAAAAAGATTTCCGACCCGTTCTTTCGCGACAACGAATCCAAGCTGCAGTGGATCGAGCATGAGAACTGGGAGTATCGGCTGAGCTTCTCGGTTACTGCGGCTATGCTCGCCCGCTCGCATGTCGATCTGGTCTTTGATGGACTCGATGGCGTCGCCGAGGTTTATGTGAACGGCGCAGAGATGCTTCGCGCCGACAATAGCTTCCGCACCTGGCGCGTGTCTGCCAAAACCCATCTCCACGCTGGCAAGAACCTGCTGCGCGTCGTTTTCCCTTCGCCTATCAAAGCAGCAGAAGAGGTTGCTGCCGGCGATCCCTGGCAAGCCAAGACGAAGACTGCCGCTAAGACATATATTCGCAAGCCTGCCTATGAGTACGGCTGGGATTGGGGACCGCGCTTTGTTACTAGCGGCATCTGGAAGCCGGCGCGCATCGAAGCCTGGGACAAACTTCGCATTGCCGACTTCGCCATTCGTCAGCGCGACGTAAGCAGGGAAGTGGCTCACCTGGACGCTGAGGTTGAGATCGAAGCTGCGAGTACGGGCCAAGCCACGATTAGCATGCAATACTCCGACGACGGCAAGCCTGTGACGATGACGAAGGTGGTGAGCGTTCATGATGGCCGCAATGTTGTGGACGTGCCCATCGAAATTCGTCATCCGAAACTCTGGTTCCCAGCTGGCTACGGTGATCAGCCGCTCTATGAGTTCACCGCACAAGCCCGTACGGGCGGCCAGCAGAGCGAGGAACGCAAGACGAAGGCCGGTCTGCGTTCCATTGAGTTACACCGGCAGTTAGATAAGTGGGGCCGGTCTTTTGAGATTGTTGTTAACGGCATTCCCGTCTTTGCCAAGGGCGCGGATGTGATTCCATTCGATAGTTTTCCCAATCGCGTGACAACTGCGGCGTACCGGCGGATTCTGCAATCGGCCCGCGATGCCAACATGAATATGATTCGCCATTGGGGCGGCGGTTACTACGAGAGCGACGAGTTCTACTCGATTTGCGACGAACTGGGAATCATGGTCTGGCAGGACTTCATGTTCGGCAACGACTGGCAGCCCGGAACCTATGCATTCAAGCAGAACATCGAGGCCGAGGCCGAAGACCAGGTTCGCCGCTTACGCAACCATCCCAGCATTGTGATATGGTGCGGCAACAACGAGACAGAGAGCGCATTCAACTGGACTCCGCGCCCTGGGTTGCCCGCGGATGTTAGGTTCCAGATGTGGCAAGATTACCTGACCGAGTTTAGCGGCATCCTGCCCCGCGTGGTGGCGAGACTAGACGCCGAAACGCCCTACTGGCCCAGTTCGCCCAGTGCCGACTACGAACCGGTTAGCGGTCACTACCAGTCGGGGGACCAGCACGATTGGAGCGTCTGGCATGGGCGCGTTCCCTTTGCTGAGTACGAGAAGCACCACTGGCGCTTTGTAACCGAATACGGGTTTCAGTCATTCCCTGAGTGGCGCACCGTCGAGAGTTTTACGCAGCCGGAGGATCGCACGAGCATATTTACCCCGGTGATGCTGGCGCACCAGAAAAACACCGAGGGTAACTCGATCATTCACGATTACATTGCTAAGGATTATCCGGAGCCAAAGGACTTCGCTAGTTTTCTCTATGTTAGCCAGGTAGTGCAGGCCGAGGGCATCAAGATCGGCGCCGAGCACTTCCGCCGCAGCCGTCCGGAGACCATGGGCTCCATCTTCTGGCAGTTGAACGACTGCTGGCCTGTGGCTTCGTGGTCCTCGATCGACTACTACGGGCGCTGGAAGGCGCTGCAATACTATGCGCGTCGCTTTTATGCGCCCATTCTGGTCTCGCCGCATATCGAGGACGGCGCGCTGAAGGTCTACATCGTCTCCGACAAGACCAAGGTTGAGTTAGGCTCGCTGCGCGTGCGTTTGATGGACTTCGACGGCAAAGTGCTGCTGGAGGAGAACAGCGCCGTGAATGTGGCGCCACTCACCAGCAAGGTCTATCTCGACTGGCCGCTGAAGAAGCTTGCCGATGCGGGCGCGGCTGACACATCTCACGTATTTGTAGTAGCCGAACTCACCTCTGGGGACGCGCAAATCTCGCGCAACCTGAGCTATCTAGCTCCCGTCAAAGAAGTGCATCTGAAAACGGCCAGGCTCAACATTGAAGCTACAGGCGCGAAAGGAAGTTATAAGATTCGCATAACTTCCGCGGTTCTGGCGCGCAGTGTGTATCTGTCCTTCGGAAGTCTTGATGTCGAGCTATCCGACAACTACTTCGATTTGCTGCCGGGCGAAACGGCGGAAATCGCGGTCACCAGCGCCGCCTCTCTCGATGAATTGAAGGCTCAGATGAAGGTTATCTCGCTCACGGATGCCTTCGCCGCAGATGACCGCCCAGCTAGTGTGACGGCGGTCAGAAAGTAGATTCGACTCACAATGCAAAGAGGGCCGGCGCTTTTTGCACCGGCCCTCTTGTGCTCTTCGTTCCTACTGGATCAGAACGAGAAGGTTGCCTGGAAGAAGATGCGTCGCGCAGCCGCACCGGAGGAGAAAATGTTGCCGGCAAGGTTGGCCGACTTTCCAAACTGGCGACCTGGTCCGTACAGTCCCGTGGTGGGATCAGGGGTGGAAATTACGCTACCTACCGGCGTTCCGTAGTCGATGTCATTGAACAGGTTGAGTGCCTGAGCGCTGAAGGTCAATGCGTATTTGCGGTTCGTGTTAGAGGGGCCGAACATTCCACCCGGACCGCCACGACCACCGCCACCGCCCATACCAAATCCACCGAAGCCGCCGCCTGGCCCTCCACCGCCGGGTCCACCGCGACCACCACCACCACCACCACTTGGATGTGGTCCTCCTGGCGGCGGTGCGCCGTTGGTCTGACTGTTGACTGACACCAGTTTGGGTCCAATGCCAAAGGCTCGACTGACGCGCAGATTGACCGCCACCGCTGCCGGACCGTTGCCTAGATTGATCGGGATTGGCGTATAGCTTTGTCCTGGCACTGCGGGATCTGTGTTCAGGCAGCCAAAGGAGGTTTGCGCGTATCCAGATGTGGGACTCGTACAGTTTGACTCGGCGGCAAGCGAAGGCCGGTCGTTAAAAAAGTTGTCGCCCGTCAGGTCGTTGGTGGTCACAATGTTGAAAGGCTTACCCGACTGCGCGATCAGAAATGGGTTGAAGCGAAGACCCCACGGTCCCTGGTAGTTGGCCATCAGGAAGACCATGTTACGCGAAGCAAAGCTGGCGCGGCCGTAGTCCTGGCTGAGGTTGTAAGCGTTCGAAGCATCTGATCCGGCTCCGCCGTCCGAGTCGGCGGCGGTCAAGTTATAGAAACCCATCAGACTGAAATTGGGCGTGAAGTGCGCGTTGACATTGACGATTAACTGGTTCTGCTTGAAGACAGCCTCGGAATAGAACTGATCCACTATACCCCCGGGATTAGGCCTGGCTGGGGGTACTATCGGGGTAGAGGAACTGGTCAGATACGCATTAGAGTCGCGGGTGACGAACTGGTGAACACCGAACGAGTGCAGGTAAGTGGCGGTGAGCGTCATGGTCTTGCTCATCTGTCTTTCCAGACTGGTTCCATATTGCTCAGTGTAGGGCGAGTGATAGTGAGGCGCGACCTGGACAACCGTTCCTGTGCTGGAAGTGGACGTGCCGCACGGGGAATTTGTCTGGTTGAGGAAACCGCTGATGCTGGCTGCGTCAAAGCAGGTCGGGTCGGTAAAGGTGGTCTGCTTCTGCCCAGTGCCGTTAATGTTGAAGCGCTCGGCCGAGAGTAGATTGCTTAGTTGAAATCGGTCATAGAAGATGCCGAAGCCGCCGCGCAGCACGGTCTTGGCTTGTTTGGCGTTCCTATGGCCATCAAGGGCATAGGCAAACGAGGCACGTGGTGCCCAGTCGTCGTGATCCGCGATATGATTCTGCGACTCCCAGCGCACACCTCCTGAGAGGGTCAGGTTTTTGTTGGCTTTCCAATCATCCTGGAAGAAGAGCGCGGCGTCGAAGACATTGGCTAGAGCAGCTGGCGGGCCCGTGGTATAGGTCAACTTAGTGGGAACGCAACCTCCCTGCTGGGTGGGCGGGCAGGCAGCGGCGATTTGCGCTATAGTCTCGTTGGCAGCCAGGCCGTTGAACGTGTCCACATACGCGGTGACGGAGGGAAAAGTAAAACTGCCATTGAAATTCGCATCCGTGGAGTTGGCATCGCGATTGTCGCGCAGTCGAGTGCCAAACTTGATGGCTTGAGCCCCCAAGGACATGGTGGTAATGTTTTGCAACTCCAGGTGGTTGGTGTGATCGTTCGACGATTGGCCCGATTCGCCGCCGCCGGAAAAGGTCTGTGGGACGGAGATCAGCGGTGCCGTGCTTACCGGCGTCGTAGACGAGTAGTCGCGAAGATACTGGAAGCGGGTTTCATTCACTATATGTTCGTTGAGGATCCACGAATCGCTCAGTTGGACTGTGCTCTCGGTGGAGGTGGTATCGCTAGACTGAGTGGGCAGCGAGGTCGAGCCAATCTGACCGCTCTGCGTGTTGCGGTAGAACTGATAACGCGCCGTCAGGGTGTTCTTCTGACCCAGTTGCAGATCGATGCGCGGCGAGATATTGGTCCGTGTCTGAGGGTTGAAGAGCCCGCCTGAGAGAGAGCCAATCTCACAAGTGCCATTCGACGGCTGTCCGCATGGTTGGCTGGGATCGGATACCAGGACCGGAGCCTGCACAAGACTGTACACGCTGTCGTTCTGGTTATTGCGTTGCTCCACACTAATGAAGAACGATGCCCATTTGGAAAGAGATCCGTTCATTGTGCCATTGAACTGGAGGCTGTGATAGGAGGGCATGATCTTAGTGAAAGGATTGCCAGTATTGAATACGTCGTCGTTACCTTGCGCGAAGAACTGGCCGTGCAGTTTGTCGGTACCTGGCTTGGTGAGAATCTCGATGCGCCCGTAACCAAGCCGGTCGAACTCGGCCGAAAACGGATTCTGGTTGATACGAATCTCGCGAATTGCCGATTTGGGCGGCAGTTGCCCGCCGGTGAAACCGTCAATGTAAATCTGTCCACCGTTTGGTCCAGCCGAGGGTCCGGCCAGAGCCGTCAACTCATTCGACAATTCGTCGGGATCGTCAGAGAGCGCCTCAAGGTCCTTGCCTTTGAGGACGATGGCGCTGGCGTTGCCGCCTGCCTCTACGTTGACCGTGGGCGACTCGTCGGTGACCACCACACTTTGCTGCTCGACCTGCAAAGCCATGGCAATGTCCACATGCTTGATTTGTCCGGCCATAAGCGGAATAGTCTGCGAAGTAAAGGGGGCAAAACCGGCAAACGCGACCTGCACAATGTAGCCGCCTGGCACGAGGCCGTTCACAACATAGTGGCCGGTCGCGTCCGCGGTTGCCTTGGCGACAGCCTTGCCTGCCGATGAGACGATCGTGATCGTCGCGCCTGGAATCATCGCGCCCGTAGGATCGGCGATATTCCCGCGCAAGGTGGCTGTTGCAGCTGGAGTTGCTGAGGGAGCAGTGGTTGTCGTAACCGTGGGAGGTGCTGGGGGCGCAGCAGGAGTTTGCACTTGCGCTGCGACCGCGCTGGCCATGCCCAACGCAATGATAATCAAAAAATGAATGAAGCAATGCAATCTTGAGTACACGTATCCCTCGCTTGTTTCTGCTTGTTATGTGTGGATCTATTGGGCAACGTCAGGTGAGCCGGTGTTCATGCTCCAGTTTGAAAGCATGTTTTGGCTGGCCGCGGGCGCCTCAAGCAGCGGCTCAACTCCCGCCAGCAGCGTGATGGCCGTGACCTCGCTCGTCCCGTCGGTCGATACCAGCATTACGGCCTCGCCTTTTTTCAGATCGCCGAGTTGAATGGTCGGCGCACGATTCAGCATCTGCTGCGGATCGCCGCCTCCGCCGCCCTGTCCGCCGTTTTGTCCGCTGCCATGCTGCATTGGCGCCGCACCGCCATTGGCTGCCTGGGCATTTCCACCCGCTGCACCAGAGCCGCTCGAAGTGCCTTTCAGCCGCGCCGCCAGCATCTGCGCCATGCGATCCGGCAACTGCCGCATCTGCGCGTCGGCAGTGATGTGGATAGTGACCGGTTTTTTTGTCGCAAGATCTTTGACAACCAGCGTCGAGGTCGCCGCATCGAGGTTTGCGATGGTTCCGGAGATGTTGCGGAAGCTGCCCGAGACGACTTCTTCGGCGGCAATCTCTGTTCCGTCTGCATTTTTTTCCCCACGCGCCCGTAACTGATCTCCAGAATGGATCGCATCGATCGGTGCCGGAAGCGCTGCGTCAAAGCGCACCGAGGCCGGAGCATAACGCTTGAGGATCGTGGTCTTGGTAGTACGCACGGTAATCGTCCTGGCTGTGGCTCCAGAGCCGCTAGTCAATACAATGACGCCCGCTGTGGCATCGACGCTCTTGACTAGTCCGCCCACACCACGTTGCTGCCAATCCTCGCGATCTTTCTGCTGCTTCGCCGCCACGTCGGCCTGTTTGATGGCCACAATCAGTAACGCTTGAGTAGTGCCGGCAGGCGCGCTGGGATCGAGTTTCACCAGCGTACGGTCGCCCACGGCCAGATCGCTGAACTGAATCGTCTCGGCCGTGCTCAGATCCTTTTCGCCCGGAGCGATGCGTTTGATCGCTGCCGTCGATGGAATCTCCACGGGGTACGTCTGACCCTGGTCGGTCTTCACCGTGAGCCTGTCGCCGTTGATGGCCGTGATTGTGCCCACAAATCGTGGGGACGCCTGCGCGCCGGCCAGAACCGATGCAGTTAAAAAGATCATGCCAACGAACTCACGCGCGATCAAACACCGAAACCAAATCTTCATCTTGCTCTTCATAAGCTGACTCTCCATCAGTCAACGCCGTACGGCGTCTGGGACGGAAAACATCCTCACTGCTTCGGTAGACGAATCAGAGTGGCAAAAGGTTGAATGTGTCATTCCAAAGTATGGACAGGGCTACCGTGAGACCCGGAATTCCGTCAAAATGGCTGATATTTCGCGATTTTCTATTGCGGATTCAATTCTGTCTCAGCTCGGCCGTCTCCAGAAAGGCATAACTCCCCGACGGCGTTGGAACCACGTGCGTCAGCCGTCGATTGTGGACCACGACCGTATCTCTGTACCAGAGGTTGATGGCCGGCAGATCGCGCGCGAGAATCTGCTGCGCCTCGATGTAATCGTCGCGCCGCTGGGTGGTGTCCGCGCTCTGGGTCGCGCCAGCAAGCAACTGGTCCAAGCGCGGATTCGAGTAATGGCCGCGGTTTGCGCCCTGGGGAGAAAAGCTTGTTGTCGCATAAGCGTAGGTGAAGATGTCCGGCTGCTCGTTGCCGCCGATCCAACGCAACGAAGCCATCTGAAACGCGCCACGGCTCACGTCGGAGTAGAAGGTGGCAAATTCGTAGCTGCGCAAGTCGAGTACGATGCCAACCTGCGCCAGTTGCTGCTGTAAGACAGCGGCAACCAGTCGAGCGCCCTCATCGGTAGAGGTTTTCATCGTCAGATGAAAGCGCACGCCGTTCGTGTCGGGTTTTCGCCCAGCTTCATCCAGCAAATTCGCTGCCCGCGCAGGATTGAAATCGTAATGCGCAACGTCATCAGTGAAAGCCCAATGGCTCTTGGGTAACAGACTTTCCGCCGGCTGCGCATGTCCCTGCATAAGCGTCTGTATGATCAGTTTTCGGTCTATGGTGCAAGCAATTGCCTGCCGCACCCGCACATCTTTCAAAAGCGGATCACGCAGATTGAAGCCGATGTACTGAATCTGTGTGCCAGGTGAGTCCTCGATCTGGAGATTGGGTCGCGTGGCCAGGACGGCCAACGAATCCATGGGCAGGGAATTGACGGCCACATCGCCCGAGCCTTTTTCGAGTTCCAGCGACTCGGTAATCGCGTCAGGCACTACGCGAAAACGAACCTTCTGAATCTTTGGCGTCGCGGTCCAACTCATCGGATTGCGGTCAATCACTACGTCCTGATCGATCTGCTGACTTACGAAGCGAAACGGCCCTGTGCCTATAGGATGCCGCCAGAACTCGCGCCCGCTTCCGTCGGGAACAATGCCGAAGGCACCCGTTGAGAGATTTGTGAGTAAAAAATTATCCGCGTGCTTCAAATGAAAAACAACTGTCCGCGCATCCCTAACCTCGATCGTTTCCACCGATGCATAAGAGGCAGCTTTGGGCGAGATCACCTGGCTCGTGCGGATCGAGTTTACGGTCCAGGCGACGTCGCGCGCCGTCAGCGTGCGGCCATCGTGAAATTGAACTCCACTGCGGAGATGAAAAACCAGCGTCAGCGGCTCCGGCTGCTCCCAACTCTCGGCCAGTGCGGGTGTGAAATGAAAGCTCGCATCGCGCGCCACCAATCCATCAAATAGCAACTCGTCAATATGCTCCGATTGTGCGTCCGTTCCGACGCGCGGATCAAGGCTGGTGGGGCTACTTTCAATCAGAAAGACGACCGTCCGCGGATCGCGCGGCGCTGAGTGGCATCCTGCGAGCGCTATCAACGCGGCCAGGGCGAGTAACTTACGCATAGGTCACCTGTCCCAGGATTGCGGGTCGTGCAGCACCTGTTGCCTTGAGCACATTTCCCGGCAGATGATGCCATGTTTGCCAAGCCAGCAGCGCAAAGGCCGTAGCCTCCTTGGCCTCGGCGGGCAAGCCGAATTGCTCGCTTGAAGCTAGCTCGCAACCAAGCGGCTCGAGTCTTTGCGCCAGCATCGCCATCAGCGTTGCATTGCGCGCTCCACCACCAGAAACGATGTAGTCCACTCGATGGCCCTTCATTCCGCGCTGGACGAACGCTTTGTAACTATGCGCAATCGTTTCGGCTGTCAGTGCCGTAGCTGTGGCCAGCGTGTCTTCAGGTTTGTTGCTATGCCGCCGACAGGTCGCGAGAAACTTCGCCGCATACTCTCGTCCAAACTGCTCGCGGCCCGTAGTGCGCGGCGGCTTGAGTTTGAAGTAAGGATTGCGCAGCGCTGCTGTTAGCACCTCGACCAGCACGGTGCCGCGTGCAGCTAAGACGCCATTGCGGTCGAAGCGTTTCCCGAAGAGCTCGTGCGCCAGCCAGTCGATCACCATGTTTCCTGGACCCGAATCGAAGGCCGTTACCGCGTCTGCTTCTGCCCCGGCGGGAATTGCCGTCAGGTTGGCGATGCCGCCAATGTTCTGCAATACGCGCCCGCGCTTCCGGTCGGCAAAGAGCACGTAATCGAGCAGCGGAACCAGCGGCGCCCCTTGACCCCCGACGAGCATATCCGCAGGCCGAAAGTTCGAGACCACGGGAACGCCTGTCGCTGCGGCAATCACCGCTGCCTCGCCTAACTGCCAGGTGCAGCCGAAACGCCGTCCCGCATAGTTTTCTAGTCGCGCCTGATGATAGAGCGTCTGTCCGTGGCAGCCGATAAGGTCGAGTTTCACCGAGTGTCGGTGCAAGGTCACGCTCACCGCTTCGGCGTAGGCGATGCCCAGCCGCCAGTTCAGACGCGCCAACTCCGCCGTTGATGTCGCGGCTGCGTTCATCGCTGCCAGCACTGCGCGCCGCAGTGGGGCCGGATATGCGAACCCTTCGTGAGCAATCAGTGTAAGTTTGGGATTCTGCCTGCCAGATGCGATACGCACCAGCGCAACGTCGATGCCGTCGGCCGAGGTTCCGCTCATGATGCCGGCCACCGTCATGGTCTTCACGTTCATGCCGACTGCCTCTCCTGGTGCTTCGTCACCGTTTCATGAAAGCGTAGAATCCGCCCTCGCAGCGTTTCGAATTGCCTGGCTGTTAGCACCGACGAAACGCCGCGTGCAAACAGCTCTCTCCTCCGCCGAACCATCTGTACTGCACGTCCCGTTAGCAGCCTCGAAAACGCGGCCGACCGCTCACCCTCGGCAATCAGCGCTTCATAAGCACGGAGAATCAGCTCGGGACTGTGGCAGATTTCGAGCATATCCATCCCCGCTCGAATAGCCGTAATCGTAGCTTCTTCGATGGGCATAAACTTCAAAATCCCACCCATCTCCATGTCGTCGGAGAAGATGATTCCCCAATAGCCAAGCCGCTTGCGCAGTACCGTCGTGATCCAATAAGGCGATGCGCTCGCTGGCCGATTCTTGCCTGGAGTATCGGGATAAGCCGCGTGGTTCACCATAATCATTGGCAGCTCGTTGCGCAGTTCGCGGTAGGGAGCTATGTCCTTCCGCCATAACTCGCGACCACTGCGCCGGATTATCGGTGTCGCTGCGTGCGAGTCAAGCGCGCCGCCGCCCAGCCCAGGAAAATGCTTGGCGCAGCCCACCACACCATGGGCAGCCAAGCCAGATAGAAAATTACGCGCATAATCAACCACTCCTTCAGCAGTCATGGCCGCTGAGCGGGTGCCCAACACCTCGGTCGAATCGGGCAGAGCCAGATCGACCACCGGTGCCAGCGTCGTGTTAAAGCCGAAGGCTTTCACGCTGCGTGCGATCAGCTCTCCTTGTTCCCGAATCAGCGCGTCGCGCCCCGTTCTCCTCGCTGCCTCGGCAACAGCGTGTGCAGACGGCATTGGAGCGAGCGCATCTCGCAACCGGTCCACTGTTCCGCCTTCCATGTCCACGCAGCGAAAGCTATTCTCTGCACACAAAGCCGTGGCCCCGGCTAGAAGCCCCCGCGTCTGCCGCACATCCACGATGTTGCGACGGAAGAGAATGACCCCCGCGGGCCGCACCAGCTTTAGCCATGAGCGTTCCAGGCCGGTGAGTTCAACGCCCCCAAGCCCCACCACGAGCAAACTTCCCGCTGCCCGATGCAGATTCGTTTTCATCCCTTGTCCTTCAGTTCCTGCTGTAACTCTTCCAGCAGATTGAGTGCCTGCAACGGCGTCAGTGCATTCACATCCGTCGCCTCGATGCGATCCACTATACGCTGCGACAGCGGAGTAAAGATGGTCAACTGCACGGGCTCGGCCGTCGTCTCCACCTGCACGCTCTGGCGTTCCTGCTTCTCATGCTGGCGCAATACGTGCTTGGCTCGCTCGATGACAGCGGCTGGCAGGCCCGCCAGTCGCGCCACCTCGATGCCATAACTCTTGCTCGCCGCGCCCGGCTCGATGTTATGCAAAAAGACGATCCCTCCTGCGCTCTCTTTTACGCCGACGCGCAGATTCCGCACTCGCGGCAACTTCTCGGCCAGCATCGTCAGCTCATGGTAGTGCGTGGCAAAGAGCGTGCGCGCTCCGGTCTCGGCATGAAGATACTCGACCGTCGCCCAAGCCAGCGAGAGCCCGTCGAAGGTAGCCGTCCCGCGGCCCATCTCATCCAGCAAGATTAACGATTTATTTGTAGCAGTATTTAGAATCGTTGCTGTTTCCGTCATCTCCACCATGAAGGTTGACCGTCCGCGCGCCACATTGTCACTGGCCCCGATGCGTGTATAAATGCGGTCCACGAGGCCGAATCGCAAACTTTCCGCCGGCACAAAGCTGCCCATCTGGGCAAGAAGAACGAGCATGGCTGTTTGACGCAGATAAGTACTCTTACCACCCATGTTAGGTCCAGTGATCAGCAACAGACTTGGCCCATCGCCCGCCGCATTTAGATAAATGTCGTTGGATATAAATCTTCCCTCGCGAGTCTCCTCCATCCACTGCTCGATCACTGGATGGCGCGCAGCCACCGCTTCGATCACTGGCTCATCCGCAAGCCGCGGCCGCACATACCGCCGTCCCGCAGCCAGATGTGCGAAGTTCGCGAGCAGATCGACCTCTGCCACTGAGGCTGACGAGCGCCGTATCCTTCCCGCCGCCTCCAGTACAGCGCGTCGCAGCTCGGCAAAGAGCCGTCTCTCGATCTCGATTGAACGCTCGTGTGCGGTCAGAATCTTGCGCTCATAATCCTTCAGCTCCGGCGTCGTAAACCGCTCCGCATTGACCAGCGTTTGTTTGCGCTCATAATCGGCCGGGGCCAGTGCCAAGTTAGCCTTAGTTATCTCGATGTAATACCCGAAAATAGAGTTATAACGCACTTTCAGAGAACCTATCCCAGTCCTCTCCCGTTCTCGCTCTTCGATGGCCGCAATCTGCTGCCGCCCGGTGGTCGAGATCGTTCGCAGCTCATCGAGCTCGGCTTCCACGCCTGCTGCAATCGCTCCGCCATCCACCAGCGTCAACGGAGGCTCCTCGACCAGTGTCGATCGAATGCGCGACGTCACATCCTCAAGCGTATCCAGCCGCTCAGCTAACTCGTGCCAGCGCGCCGCACGCATCGCATTGAGCGCCGTCTTCAGCCCCGGAAGACGGCTCAAACTCGCCGCCAGAGCCCGCACATCCCGTGGACCCGCCGAGTCAAGCGACAGCCTGGCCAGCAATCGCTCCAGATCCAACAGCCCAGAAAAAGCTCTCCGAATCTCCTCGCGCAGTACCAGGTCTGCATACGCCTCGCCGACAGCTTCATAGCGCGCGTCTAGCGCCTCGGCATCCACCAGCGGGCGCAGAATCGTGGCTCGCAAGAGCCGCTTGCCCATTGGCGTCTGGCACGCATCGAGAGTGTGAAAGAGTGTTGCACGATTGTCCTGGCCCATGAACAGTGGCTCAACGAGCTCGAGGTTGCGTACCGTCACCTGATCTAATTCGAGCGCCGTCGAGTGCTCCTCGAATCGGAGGCTATCAATGTGGAGCGCCTCGTTCTTCTGCGTCGTTCGCACATAATGCAACACCGCTCCAGCAGCAATCGCCGCCGCCGGATGACCGGTGAGCCCAAAGCCTTCGAGCGAACGTACATTGAGTTGCCGCTCTACCAGCGGAATGGCAAACTCCCGTGTCCAGACCCAATCCTCCACGCGAGTTCGCGCCGGAATCCGCTCAAGCTGTGCAGGCAGTTCCGCGCTTGCGGCCAGCAGTACCTCGCTCGACCCCGCCTTGACAATCTCGTCTGTTGCTTGTTGCCGCGCTGCTACACCTGAAAACTCCGCAGTGCGAAACTCTCCGGTTGATACGTCCAGCAGAGCCACCGCGCACACCATTCCTGCCTGGGCATTAGCCCCGTGCCCGTCCCCAACCTCGAAATACGCTGCAAGAAAATTATTCTGCTCCTGCCCCAGCGCCGCATCGAGAGCCGTTCCCGGCGAGAGCACCCGTGTCACTTCTCGCCGAACTATCTTCTTTGTGAGCTTGGGATCCTCCATTTGGTCGCAGAGAGCAATGCGGTAGCCTTTGCGCAAGAGGCGCGTCAGATAGCTCTCGACCGCGTGGTAGGGAACCCCGCACATTGGCTGCGAGCGCTCGCGGTCCCGCGCCGTCAGCGTCAATTGCAGCTCCCGGCTCACCGTTACCGCATCGTCGTAGAACAGTTCGTAGAAGTCTCCCATGCGAAAAAATAGCAGCGCATCAGGATTTTCTTTTTTGGCCGCTGTCCATTGGCGCATGAAAGGCGTCAATTCAACAGGAGTCTTGGTCAGAGGAGCTATTAGCGGGGAATCGGGTTGAGTGTCTTCTTGAATCACGTTGGCTTTAAGAGTATCGCGGCGGGATGCCAACGCGGTAGACCTGTTCGGCGAGCCGGCTGTCGAGCGTTTCTCATCCAGCTGCTAGCCTTAGGTACGGGCGAAAGATTACACTCTAAACAAGTGGACGATGTTGCGCTCTCACTGATGACTTCCGCTTACGGATGCCTGTAACGCATTGATTTTACACGAGTAGGAAGAGATGGAACAATTCCCCAGTAACCACCCAAATTCCGGTCAAGCCGCTGCGCCCGGCGCTGAATCGCAGGCTCCTACGCCAGCGCCGTCGCCAAGAGCAGACGGCATGGGGCTGTGGCTGCGCGATTTGCTGGTCGCAGCAGCAGCAGCGGTGCTGATTATCATGTTCCTTTATCAGCCGGTGCGCGTCGAAGGTACCAGTATGTTGCCGCGTCTGGAGGACGAGGATCGCCTCTTCATTAACAAGTTCGTCTATCGCTTCTCGGCTATCGAACGGGGCGATGTAGTGGTTTTCCATTATCCGCGCGATCCGTCGAAAAGCTACATTAAACGTATTATCGCTGGGCCCGGCGACCGGCTGCGCATCGATCACGGCACGGTCTGGGTGAACGGCAAGCGGCAAATTGAGATATACGTTCCCGATGAGTACCGGGACAGCCGCTCCTATGCCGAAATCGTCGTTCCCGAGGATATGTACTTCATGATGGGCGACCACCGGTCAATATCCTCCGATAGCCGCGATTTTGGGCCTGTGGAGCGCTCGCTTATTTACGGAAAGGCCGTTTTCGTCTATTGGCCGGCACGCGATGCGGGTGTGGTGCGGTAAGGCGCGCCCGAAACCGCACAGAATCCAGTCGCCGCGATCTCTTCAAAGCTGCTAAGATCGGTAGAATTTATCCCCTCGGATATTTAATCAATCCCACTCGAAAAATAAATGACTTGAAGAAAAAATATAAGCGCATTCTACGAAAAAATACGGAGCCTGTTCTGCAAATTCTTCGCAAAAAGACGCTGTTAATCGGACTCGAAGCTCGGGGTGCGAGGGAGATAAATTTGCCATTCCGCATTAAAAAACTCAAACAATAAGAACGATTGAGAAGGCGGGTAATGGCTATTGAAAATCCCTTCTGGGCCGATAACGCATTTGACTGCATACGCGGCTTTGCGCATTCGTCAACCCGATTAGAGTCCCTTGCTCTTTAAAGGTTCTTCGCGAGGTCCCGCCGTGCCGATGCGAGGTGAGAGCGGATGAGTAGTGAACGCCCAAACGGGCATGGCGAAAGCCGCAAGGCGAAGCGAACACGTGTCCCAACTCCGCAAGCTGAACTGGACCGAAGACGCACCTCAATCGATGTCGAGCGCTCTGGAGACTGGATGCCCGCGGACGAGTTACGAGGTATGGCGCAAGGTGCTTTAGAGACAGGCAACGATGTGACTGTGAATGTCTGCAACCTTGGTCACCTCGATGCGAGTGCGCTGCAGATATTGTTGGCGCTTGAGACGGAGCAGAAGAAGCGTGGAGGGAATCTCGAACTTGCGAATGCATCTCTGCATCTGCGGCAATGGTTTGAATATGCCGGAGTGGCGGACCATTTTTCGATGACCGACCGGAAAAGCGATGAATAGGGTGATCCAGAGCCAACCGGGCGACGACGCGTCAAGCGTGCCTCCGAGCATTGCTGGAGACGCGGCCGGGAATGGCGCGGAGGTGGAAGCGGAGCTCGCCCAGTACCTGCCGCATTTCAGCCGGATGAGCGAGCAGCTGAAGCAGACCTCGTCGCAAATCGAAAGTTCCGTTGTAGAGGTCTGCAATAGCTTCCAGGGAATTGCTCAACGGGCAAAGCAGACCGTAGATCGCACGACGAGTTTTCTTAGCCGAGAAGGCGACGGGGGTTGCAATGATCGGTCGTTCGAAGGGCTGATCGAGAATTGCAGTGGCACTCTGGTCAAGATACTGAACGTGACAGAGGAGGCTGGTGAGGTTTCGCGGCGGGCCATTGAACGTATCAGGCAGATGGACAAAGCCTCGCAGTCAATCAGCGCCGCGATTCAGCAGTTGGAGCAAATCGCCGGAGGAAACAAGATCCTGGCTCTGAATGCTCGCATCGAGGCGGCGCGCGCGGGCAGTTATGGTGCGGGATTTGGGGTCGTTGCAATGGAAGTGATCTCGCAAACCGAAAAATCGCAGAAAGTGAACGCGCAGGTGAGCGAACTGATTACGAACCTGAGAACGCTCGCTGGATCGACGTTGGACGACCTGAAGCGGATGAATGACAAGGACCGGCAACGCGTGGAGCAATGCAAACACGAGGTGGATGAGTCACTCAGAGACCTGCAGGGCGCTCACGGCGAGATGAAGAAGATGTTGACTGGCATGACAGAGGAAGGGACACTGCTGGCGAGTGACATTGGAGCGGCGGTGCGCGGTTTGCAATTCCAGGATCGGACCAGCCAGCGGATCGCTCACGTGGTTGAGGATCTGGATACATTGCGTACCAGGCTGGCAGCTCGCTTTGGCGACGGGCATCTTGCGGAAGCTGCTTCTGATAAAGGATTCAGTTCTTACACAATGCACGAAGAGCGCACAGTTGCCGGTATCGGGGGAACGGAATCCGGCGCCGGTGATGTTGAATTGTTTTAATCGCAGAAGAAAGACCACAGCACGAGGTCCTTCGGAGGTACGGCGAATTGCGAAAAGTACTCATTGTCGATGATGCGGTTTCCATGCGGCAGATGATCAGCTTCACGCTCAAGCAAGGCGGTTACGAAGTGATCGAAGCCGAGCACGGCCAGGACGCGCTGAACAAGTTGCAAGGCAATATGGTTGACCTGATCCTGACTGATCTCAATATGCCCGTAATGGATGGTATTACATTGATTCAGAATGTGCGTAAGATTCCGGCCATGAAGAGCAAGCCGATCTTGATGTTGACAACAGAGGGGCTTGCCGCAAAGAAGGAACAGGGGAAGGCCGCCGGGGCGACGGGTTGGATCGTCAAACCGTTCGATCCCGAGAAGCTATTGCAAACGCTAGCCAAGGTGCTTCCATAACGCCATGAAAATCGATCTGAGCCAATTTCGCCAAACGTTTCTTCAAGAAAGCGCGGATCATATCGCGTCGATGGAGACTGGGCTTCTCCAACTTCGGACGGTTCCCGACGACGTCGAATTGCTGAATAGCATCTTCCGGTCGGCGCACTCCATTAAAGGAGGGGCCGGGTCATTTGGAATGACGAATTTGGTCCGCTTCACGCATTCTCTGGAGAATCTATTGGACCGGATGCGGTCGCTGGAGATGAGCGCTACCGATGAGGTAATCGACATCTTGCTTCGATCGGTGGACGTACTACGCAACCTGCTCGAAGCGGACCCGAATGCGAATCCGAATGCGTCCATGCCTGCCGATGCAGTGGAACTTGATGCGCGCATCGCTGCGTTGATGCCCGCCGAACCAACCCTAACTGATAGCGCTCCCAGAGACGCACAGCAGCATCTTTCATTGCAGCAGGAATCTCCACAGCCGGCGGAAGATGCACGCGAGGTCAAGTTGTACAAGGTGGAATTCCGTCCGGACCGGGAGATGTTCTCAAGCGGCACAAACCCAATCGTGCTGTTGCGCAATCTTGCCGCATTGGGAACGGTCAGTTGCTGCCATCTGCATTCGGAGGAGCTACCCGCGCTGGCCGATCTTAATCCATCGCAGTGTTATTTGAGCTGGACAGTTGAGTTGGCCAGCACGTGTCCGGAAACGGAGTTGCGCGAGGTCTTCGAATTTGTCGAGCATCTGGCGGAGATACGCATTCACTGCGCCGATGTTCCCGAGCAGCCTGCAAATGTGCCGGCCCAGAATTCAACAATAGCACCGAAACTCCCAAACTCCTTCGCGTCGGATGATCAGTCCGCGTTCATCGATCGCCGAAAAACACCGGTTGCGGATCGTCGCCAATCGTCTGTGGCAGATCGCCGCCAATCTTCCATGAGGTCCGGGGCCAGTGGAGAGTCGAGTTCGATTCGAGTGGCTATCGACAAAGTCGACCGGCTAATCGATCTGGTGGGCGAATTGGTGATCGCGCATGTAATGACCGCGCAGATGGTCGATGACTTTGAACCCTCATGCCTTCCCAAGCTGCGTGAGGCTGTGGCCGCGATGGAGCGCAATACTCGTGAGTTGCATGAACGGGTCATGGGAATTCGCATGTTGCCGATCGGAACATTGTTCCAGCGATACACACGCACGGTCTATGACATTGCGCAATCTACCGGCAAGCAGATTCGTCTGGAGATGTGCGGAGAGGAAACCGAGATCGACAAAAGCATGTTGGAGTTGCTCGGCGACCCGTTAACACATTTAATACGAAACTCAGCTGACCACGGCATCGAAGCGTCTGCGGTGCGGCTGGCGGCGGGCAAGCCTACAGAGGGCCTTATTACATTGAAGGCCTTCCACCGCTCAGGCAGAATCGTCATCGAGATTTCTGACGATGGAAAAGGCATTGATCTTGAGTTTGTGCGACGCAAGGCAGTCGAGCGCGGGATGATTGGCTCCGAGGCGCAGGTGAGCGACGATCAACTGCGTCTGTTGATCTTCGAGCCAGGCTTTTCTACTAAAGAGGAGATCAGCGATCTCTCCGGCCGCGGCGTCGGAATGGATGTGGTCAAGCGCAACGTTCAGCAGTTGAACGGAACGGTCAGCCTGATAAGTGAAATTGGATACGGCACCACGGTGACGATTGAGCTGCCGCTGACGTTGGCCATTCTGGAAGGTTTGCTGGTGCGCGTCGGAGACAGGACCTTGGTGCTACCGCTATTGTCGGTGATTGAAACCGTGCCGCTGCGCGAAGGCCAGATTGTGCGCCTTGCCGAACGCGGTGAGGTAGTGGTGATTCGTGAAGAATCCATTCCGTTGCTGCGCTTGTCCAGGTTCCTGGGATTGACGGTGGGGACGGCTGGCAGCGAAAGCTTTGGCGAGGGAAACAACAATCGCCGTCTTGCGGTGATCGTGGAAGCCGGCCGCCGCAAAGTCGGACTGGTGGTCGATGAACTGCTCGGGCAGCAGCAGGTTGTCGTGAAGAGCTTGGAACAGAATTTGCGCAGAATTGACGGCCTGATGGGCGCAACTATATTGGGCGACGGCTGTGTCGCACCGATCGTCGATGTGACTGGCATTGGCGCATTGGATCTTTACTCGCTTCGAGTTCCAGTCAAGAATTCCCAGCAGGTTGTGCCTCCGGCCCAGTCTGCGAGGGCAGCATCGACCATGAAAAAACAAAAAGGAGGAACCGCACATGAACTGGTTTAAGAATTTGGATGCAAAACCCAGGTTGATGATCAGCTTCGGGGTCTTGATGGTGTTGATTCTTGGCATCAGCTCACTGTCTATCTACAAGCTCGGCAAGGCCAACGAGCGTCTGTCGCTTATGTACAACGACGATATGGCCGGATCGAGACAGGCCAACCTGATCGCCAAAAACCGGATCTCGCTCGGTCGCGAAGTCCGCGAAGCGATTCTGCATATTCAAGACGCCTCGATTGTCGACACCCAGGAAAAGAAAATGGCCGTGCACTTCGCCGACATTCGTAGCGCTCTCGACGAGTGCGATAAAAGCTTCTACACTGCCGAAGGCAAAGAAGTCGTCACTGCCATGCGCAATGAGTTGCCTGCCTATGAGAGTGGCTACCACGACATGTATGACCGCATCAGGGCAAAGGACGTTGCAGGATCTCTGACGGCGTTGGATAAAGTAACGGTGGTCGGAGATCGATTTGCGGCTACTTCGGACCATGCTATTGAGATTAAGGTAAAGCGCGGGGAAGAGAAGTATGTCGCCAACACCGACGAATATCAATCGACGCGCATCACGCTGATTGCGATCTCAGGAATCTCGCTGGTTCTCGCGCTTATCCTCAGCTTCACCATCGCCCGCGGATTCTCTGTGCCCCTAGGGCATGCCGTGATGGTGCTTGAGAGAGTTGCCGACGGCGATCTGACCGTCAGGTCCTCTGTGCATACCAAAGATGAAGTAGGACGCATGGCAGATGCTTTGAACCGTGCGATGGAGAAGTTGGATTTCACCATGCAAGAGGTGGCTGACAGCGCCGCGAATGCCAGCTCTTCGTCGCAGCAACTTGCGGCGGCCGCCGAGGCCATCGCCTCTGGCGCTCAGGAGCAGGCGGCCAGCCTGGAGGAGACTTCAGCGAGTCTGGAAGAGATTACCGCGACAGTGCGGCAGACCGCCGACAACGCGAAGCAGGCTAACCAACTCGCAAACAGCTCGAAGGACTCCGCTCAGCAGGGCCAGGACGTTGTGTCGAACGCGATTACTGCAATGTCAGAGATCAACGCCGCTTCGGCCAAGATATCGGACATCATCTCGACGATCGACGAAATCGCTTTCCAGACAAACCTGCTCGCAGTGAATGCCGCAGTGGAGGCAGCGCGAGCCGGCGATGAGGGACGCGGCTTTGCCGTGGTGGCATCCGAGGTGCGGAGCCTGGCGCAGAGAAGCGCGGTGGCGGCCAAGGAGATCAAGGTTCTGATTCAGGATTCTTTGCGCAAAGTGGATGCCGGATCGGGATTGGTAAATCGCTCGGGCGAGACACTACAAGGCATCGTCGGCTCGGTGAAGCGGGTGACTGACATCGTCGGCGAAATCGCTGCAGCGAGTGGGGAACAGAGCACCGGCATTGAGCAAGTGAACACCGCAATGACACAGATGGATCAGGTGACGCAGTCGAACTCTGCACAGACCGAAGAGCTTTCGGCTACGGCGCAAGCGCTCTCTGAGCAATCCGCGCATCTGATGGAGTTGGTAAGCACCTTCACGCTCAGTCAAGCTGGAAGAAGCGCACGAGAGCGTCAGACCTTCCAACCGCACGAGACGAATCCCGCTCATTCCGTGGGTGCAAATCTTGTGCATTCCGCGAAGGCGAATCTCGTTCATTCTGCTTCGCAGACGAATACTGCACCGCGTCCCTCCAGGGCGGCTCGAAACAATTCTGTGCCCAAGCCCAATTCACGCCCTCGTAGCAACAAAGGGCTTAACAGCGGGCAGCCCGCCTTGGCAGTAGCGATTTCCGCAGCTCCGAATAGCCCAGGCGCGAGTGATGCCAGCTTTGAGGAGTTCTAGGACGACTGGCGGTTAACCGAAGCACGAATTCAGATCCCGGTACGATCGAGATCCGCACGACGGCATAGTGAACTCGGAAAGGAATGGCAATGAAAGCATCGACCGAAAAACAAGTTCAAACATCGCAGCAGTTTCTTACCTTTCTGCTCGATGACCAGGAATATGGACTAGAAATTTTCAGAATTCGGGAGATTCGCGGCTATGCGCCGATTACTCCAATTCCAAATGTTCCGCCGCATGTACGCGGCGTGATGAACCTGAGAGGGACCGTATTGCCGGTAGTCGACCTCCGGATGAAATTTCATCTGCCGACAATCGAATACAACAAGTTCACGGTCATCGTAATTGCCACGGTGGGCGAAAAAACTGTCGGACTTCTGGTGGATGCGGTTTCGGATGTTTTGATGGTCGCGAATGATGCCATGCGTGAAGCGCCGGACTTCGGCTCGGCCGTGGATACGCGATTCATCAACGGCGTCTTCGAGTCAAGGGAACATCTAGCCGTCGCGTTGAACCTGGAGGAACTGCTGTCTGAGTGCGAATTGGCGGTGCCGCAATCCATAGCGGCATAGCGTCCGTTGCGTACGAAGGACTAAATAAAGATCGGGGATCTACGAAGTGTTCGGGTAACTCGCAGTCAAGATTGGCCGGAGTTGCCAGTTCAGGCCTGCTGCTTCCTTGCAGCATCAATGCGAGAGATTGAAAAGGGGAATCGATCTTGTCAGCATCCACGTTCGAAAACTCGCTCTTCCCCATGGGGCTCCGTGAATTCAAGATGTTTCGCACCTTGATTCACCAACGCACGGGCATCTGGCTGCGCGACGGCAAGCAGATTATGCTGGCTTCGCGACTTTCACGCCGCCTGCGCCATCACGGCATAGCCAACTTCGCCGAGTACTACGAATATGTTCAAAGGTCTCCAAACCACAGCGAAGAGATACGCGAGTTAATCAATTGCATCACAACCAATAAGACGTCTTTCTTTCGCGAACACCATCACTTCGAGTTTCTGGCCAACACTGTCGTACCGGAGATTCAGACTGTAGCTCAACAAGGTGTTGCCAGAAGCATTCGCATTTGGAGCGCGGCTTGTTCCACTGGCGAGGAACCCTACTCGATTGCTATCACTCTGCTTGAGGCATTGCAGACCCCTCGACGAATGAAAGCTCCGTCTTCTGCGCTACATGGACCGCCCCGGCCTGCGCTCCCTGGATGCACCGCTGTGTCTGGCTCGTGGAAAATAGAGATCGTCGCTTCTGACATCGACACGAAAGTTCTGGCAACGGCTGCACACGGGATCTACAGCATGGACTCCCTTGCAAGTGTGGATACGCCATTGCGGAAGAAGTATTTTCTTCGCGGAAAAGACGACATGCAGGGGCAAGTCAAAGTGAAGCCTGATGTTGCTCGGCTTGTACAGTTCAGGCGAATCAATCTCCAAGACTCCCGATGGCCGCTTGAGGGTCTCTTTGACGTAATCTTCTTCCGAAATGCACTCATCTACTTCAACCAAGAGACACAGGATGTATTTCTCCGCAAGATGGCATGTTATCTGAAGCCAAAGGGTTATCTGTTCCTTGGTAACTCCGAACATATTCCGTGGTTACAGGATATTCTTGCGCCGCTGAATCAAACCATGTATCGTTTGCGGGACGTAGAACAATGAATATACTCATGGAGCCACGTCCTCGTCCGGCAGGACACTGCGGCGCTATCCATAACTTGCACGTCAGAAGCGATCTGCCTCAAGCGGCGATGGCACGAGCAAAGGTTTCGAGGAAGGTCCGCCCACAGGTAGGCAATCGGATAAGCCTCCACATTGGTGAAGTCGCGGCCAGCCAAGTGCCCGTGGTCCTTGATACGTTACTGGGTTCCTGCGTTGCCGTGTGCATGTACGACCCAGTGCTGTGCGCCGGCGGCATGAATCATATCCTCCTGCCTAGTTGCCGTGTAGACGATAGCAATCCGCGCTGCGGAATCCATGCGATGGAACTGCTTATCAACGAGTTGATGAAGGTCGGAGGGGATCGAAGAAGATTTATTGCCAAGGCCTTTGGCGGGGCCAATGTGCTCCAGGGGGTAAAGATGCCTCCCATCGGAGACGCAAATGCAAGATTCGTGCGCGAGTTTCTTGCAACGGAAAAGATACCTCTTGTCGCCGAGCGACTGGGAGGAAACCACGCAGTCCATCTATACTTCCGAACGAATACGGGCAAGGCGACGGTGCATACCGTCGATGGTTCGAGCCTGCCAAAGATTATCGACGCTGAGGGTTCCTTTTCGATATCGCCTTGTCCCGGTAAGCCCAATTACGGCGAGATCACACTGTTTTGACGGAGAACTGGATAAACAGACTTTCGAGTTGGTTTTCGACTCAACATTATCGACTGGTATGAGGCAGTCCGCATATGGCAATTCGATCGAAGGTACTTATCGTGGACGACTCGGCGCTGATGCGCCAACTGCTTGCTCAAATCATTACTTCCGACCCGGAGCTTGAGGTGATAGGAACGGCGGGGGACCCTTATGTTGCGAGGGAAAAAATCAAGGCGCTGAATCCGGACGTGTTGACCCTGGACATCGAAATGCCACGTATGGATGGATTGACCTTCCTGGAGAAATTGATGCGGGGCCATCCAATGCCGGTAGTCATGATCTCATCACTGACTGCCAAGGGTGCCGATACCACGCTCCGCGCGCTCAGCCTAGGTGCAATCGACTATGTTTCCAAACCCAAGCTGGATGTTTCGAACGGCACCATCGAGCAGGCTGAAGAGATTATCGCCAAGGTGAGGGCGGCCGCGCGAGCAAGCGTTCGCCGCGCCACTCCTTTAGCAGCGTCGCCGGCCGCTATGCCAGGCAAGACCTATCAGTTTTCGGCAACACATAAGGTCGCCGCCGTCGGCGCCTCGACAGGTGGAACGGAAGCCCTCAAAGAACTTTTGATGCCACTCCCCGCAGACTTTCCCGGAATCGTCATTGTTCAGCACATGCCGGAGACATTCACACGCCAGTTTGCAGAACGTCTCGATTCGCTCTGCAAGATACGAGTGAAAGAAGCGCAAGACGGCGACCGCATTCTTCCCGGCCACGCGCTGCTGGCCCCTGGCGGACATCATATGACCGTGGTTCGAAGAGGCATGGAATATGCTGTCCATGTCTACAGAGGTGAGAGGGTGAACCGCCACATTCCTTCGGTAGATGTATTGTTTTCCTCCTGTGCGCGCAGTTTGGGAAAGAACTCTCTCGGTGTATTGCTGACAGGAATGGGCGCAGACGGAGCGAAGGGCATGCTGGAGATGAAGCAAGCAGCAGCCTTTACCATTGCGCAGGATGAGTCTACATCCGTCGTCTTTGGGATGCCGCGAGAGGCCATCCTGCTCGACGCCGTCGATCAAGTGCTCCCGTTAGGCGAGATACCGGACGCGATGTTACAACGGCTTGCCTGCATTTAGAGCATTTTCGATTCACATCCTGACATCGGAAAAGTATACAATGTGGCTTTTACTTCCACCTCAGCAAAGAAAACGCCAGTCGGCAGCAGGAATGCCGTAAAGACAGAATCGAAAATACTACGGTGGATTTGAGCAGTACGGGGACCGGTTCTACGGGCAACTACACGGTTGCAGTTAGCGTCACAGATACCGGCAACTCAGAATATTTCCCAGCCCAGTCCTCCCGTTTTCCGCCACTAGCTTTACCGGAGACATAAACGCCGATCCTGCCAATTATCCACAGATCTATTCCTACGCGGTTCCAACTGGCGGGATATTCCGCAAATGGCAATTTGCTGGCGCGCTCGGATTCCGTTGTGGGCGATTGGGCATTTCAGTACGACACGCTCAACCCCTCACGGTGGGCAAAGCTAAAATGAAAAACCAAGCCGAAGCGAACTCCTGAGCAGGAACGGACACGACGAGAGAGGAAGCTTCTCAACGTGGGGGAGGAGTGAAGAGGGCCCATCCGCGGAGACATCTTCGACGGGACTGGCTTATTAATATACCGAGAGTTCAATCAGAGGCGAGAATCACAGAAGGGCCCGGTCCGCACTGCAATGAATGGGCTGTGGCGCCAAATAATCTCCAAATGCTTGCGCGAAATCAACTTCAACGTTACAGCAACAGGGTGGGTCTTGTGACTAACTCCACTATACAGAATATACGTTATCAGACTTTCTCTTCATGGAAATTATTGATCGTAACTGGCCGAACAAACCATATTTTCTAGTTGCGAATCCCAGCCAGCAGCCCTTCAATCTCTGCCTTTTCGACGGCCGTGAGAGGCAGCAGCGGGGCGCGAGCAAAGCCACCATAGTAGCCATTGAAGTCGCACGCATACTTCACGCCTGCGATGCCCAACTGAGCTACGATGCGTCTTCCGGGCACGGAAATGCGATTCTGCTTCTCTTCAGCAAGTTTCTGGTCGTGATCCTTCCAGGCGAGATAGACCTCTTGGCAAGCTTGCGGTGCGCAGGCGGCAAATCCGAGTATCGCACCAACCGCGCCGGCCTCCAGCGACTCAAGCAGCGTTCCCGCCGATCCGCTGACCACCTGAAACCCGACTTCTTTGTTTCGCGTCTTGATCGGCACAGCCGGCGGAGTTACCGCCACAGCTACGCCTCCAGCTAATTCGCCGGCGGAGATAATCACGTCACCAGTCCCAACTCTGGGTGCTAACATGCGTCCAGTTACCGCTTCAAAAACGGGCGTCACGGTCACCGTCCGCCGGGGCGCGGATCTGGTCGCCTCGACTAGCGCGCTAATTCGCTCCACGCTGCCGCTGGAATCCTTGATGCCAATGATGTTGGGGTGCTGCGCCAGCTCGGCTGCCAGCTCGATAGGAATGTTATACGGCGCGAACTGCGGAATGTTGTAAAGAATTACCGGCAATGGTGAGCGATCGGCCACGCTGCGAAAGTAGTGGAGCACGGCCGCCGCAGTCATCTGGTTAGCGAAGTAAGTAGGAGTGAGGACTAGAACAGCGTCGTAGCGGAACTCTGCCGCCGCCTCCGCCAGCGCGACCGTGGCCTTGACGCTCTCTCGCGCAACGCCGGCGATCAGCACCTTCTCCGGCGCGGCAGCCTCTGCGGCCACGCGCAACACTTCGCGGGACTCGTCATCATCCAGCAGCGGAGCCTCTCCATTGGAACCTAAAAGCAGAATTCCGGAAAGCAAGCTGCGTGAGTAGCGGGCCATGTTGGCTTCGAGCTTGCGAAAATAAACCCGTTCGTCTGGATAAAACGGTGTGGGGATTGCGGCAAAGACACCTTCAAGAAACATGAGTTTATTGTAGAACCCCGAATAGCCGCGGATCCTTCAAGCCAAGGTAGCTTTGGTCTCTTCAATCTGCTGTACGTGCCGAAGAGAATGAACGGCAATCGAAAGGAGCATCTCGTGGCAATTCACAGTTCCCATGATAGGATGCTGGGTAATCCTGCAGCGCAAGTCTTCCCGGTTGTCGCGAACGAATTGAATGGTCCGCCCGCGATAAGCGAGGAACCGCTCAACGGCGTCAGCCAACGTAGGAAAGATTCCACTCGGACAACCGAGCGGCGGAGATTCCATTCGTCTGGAGCGGTCCAATCCGCGAACTGGGATCGCTGCTTCGCGCCGCTCACTAATCATGGGCAAATCAGAGCGCTCGGACGACACGATTTGTTGAAAGAGAAACTCCTCGGAGATAACTATATGCTCGACGCAGCCGAGAATCGACCACCTTCCTGGACCCCGAGCGCGCGCGGCCATCTCTTCCGTCACATCTTGCAACGCCTTCAGCAGGGCCGTCGCCCCTTGCTCCAGCGAAGCTAGAATCTGCTGTCTCTCTTGTTCGTTCATTCGCAGACTCCCGAATGCCCACGTCCCTCGAATCACTGTCTCATGCACAAGTCACGGCATGCAACTGTTGCAGTGTATAGACGATGGTCGGATGGCATTGATGCCGGCACTCCATCGCAGATGCGCAAAATCCCCTTCGTATCATCCATGCGCGATGCGCGGATGCCCAACTGCAGATCGCTGCAGATAATTATCTTTCAATGGCGCATGATGTAGATGAAAGGACGAGTGGAAAAACCAGACTCCGCCGCCAGACCCCGCACTATGAAAAACATCACAATATCCGTCCCCGACGAAATCTATCTTGAAGCGCGAGTTAAGGCTGCTCAGCTTGGTACCTCGGTCTCCGCTCTGGTTAAAACATTCCTCGAATCCTTGCCAGGAAGCGATTGTTTTTCCCCGAGCATCCCCGGAAAACAAGGCCCCCTCCCCCCCTATTTTTTGTGAAACTGTGAAACTGTGGAGCCTTCGCAGCAGGCTGGCTTCAAACCTATGAAAAAACGCTTTCGTGAGCGAATAGCGAGCGATTGGCGTACCGCAGGTGTTTCATGCACAAGTCACCGCGTGCAAATGTTGCAGCGCATAGACCGTAATCTGACGACGCTGCATGTCATTGATGCCCTCGACAGCGGCCTGCGCTGCGGCGATGGTGGTGATGGTGGGAACGCGCGCCAGAACTGCGGCCCGACGAATCGCCTTCTCGTCAAAGAACGTGTCCTGGCCGCGCGGTGTGTTGATAACGAGCTGAATACGGTCGCCCTTGATCAGGTCGACGATATTCGGCCGGCCTTCCTTGACCTTGTAGACCCTCTCTACGATGAGGCCTGACTTCTCTAGCACATTGGCCGTGCCCTCGGTGGCGACGATCCTGAAGCCCAAGTGAACGAAGCTGCGAGCCAGGTCGATGGCTGCCTCTTTGTCGTGATCGTTGACGCTGAAGAAGACTGTGCCGGCGGCTGGCAACACCTGCCCAGCTGAAAGCTGCGCCTTGGCAAAGGCCTCGCCAAAGCTCGCGGCCACGCCCATCACTTCACCTGTGGATTTCATCTCCGGACCAAGCACTGTGTCCACGCCGGCGAATTTGTTCCAGGGAAAGACCGGCGATTTTACATAATAATGCGTTCCAGTTTCGAGATCTTTGCCGGAGGCGAGTTGACTCGGAAGTAACTCGCGCAGCTTTTGTCCGGTCATCAACCGCGCGGCGATCTTGGCTAGCGGAATTCCCGTAGCCTTCGAAACGTAAGGCACAGTGCGCGAGGCGCGTGGATTCACCTCGATCACGTATACACGGTCCTCGCCTTCGGCGTCGCGCTGGATGGCGAATTGCAAGTTGACCAAGCCGATGACCTTGAGTGAGAGAGCCAGCTTGCGCGTGTAGGCCCGCAAGGTTTCCAAGGTTTCCTCGCGGATGCTCACGGCGGGTAACACGCAGGAGGAGTCACCGGAGTGAATGCCAGCCTCTTCGATGTGCTGCATGATGCCAGCAATGATCACGTCCTCGGAGTCGCACAACGCATCGACGTCCACTTCGATAGCATTCTCCAGAAAGTGATCGACCAGCACCGGCCGCTCTTGGGAATACTCCACCGCCTGGCGCATGTAGAGTGCCACGGCCTCAGCGTCATAGGCGATGACCATAGCCCGCCCACCGAGCACGTAACTAGGTCTGACCAACACTGGATAGCCGATGCGTTCGCCAATGGCCAGCGCTTTTTCCACACTGGTGGCCGTACCGCCCGCGGGTTGCGGAATCTTTAGCTCATCAAGCAGTTTGCCGAAGCGCTTGCGATCTTCCGCCAAATCAATCGACTCAGGCGAGGTGCCGATGATTGGCACGCCGGCCGCGCGCAGCCGTTGTGCAAGGTTCAGCGGTGTCTGCCCGCCAAACTGAACGATCATCCCGATCTGAGCGCCGGATTGAGCCTCGTGGTTGTAGACCGCCAGAACGTCTTCAAGTGTCAATGGCTCAAAGTAGAGTCGGTCGCTGGTGTCGTAGTCGGTCGAGACGGTCTCCGGGTTGCAGTTGACCATAATCGTTTCGTAGCCGTCTTCTTTTAGCGCAAAGGCTGCATGGCAGCAGCAGTAATCAAACTCGATTCCTTGTCCAATGCGATTCGGACCCGAGCCAAGAATGATAACCTTCGAAGTCTGAGTCGGCGGCGCTTCGTCCTCTTCGTCATAAGTCGAGTATAAGTAGGGAGTCATCGACTCAAACTCGGCCGCGCAAGTGTCCACTAACTTGAACACCGGCTTGACGCCTTTGCCCTCGCGCAGTTCCCTCACCTGCTGCGTGCCGGCATGGCCTTCGAGTTTCCACTCCTTGGCAATGCGCTCGTCGCTCAGGCCGAGGCGTTTGAGCTGGCGGAGTTGCTCCCCACTTATTTCTTCGGGAGTAGTTTGTTCAATAGCCACTTGCGCCAGTGTTATCTCGCGTAACTGATGCAGGAACCATGGGTCCATGCCGGTAAGCCGCGCCACTTCGCGCACGCTCAGGCCACGCTCAAATGCATAACGGATGTAACTCAGCCGCTCCGGCTTCGGAGTAACCAGCATTTGTGTCAGCCGCCGCGGCTCCAGCACTTCGGCGCCTGTCTTCTTGCCGGTTTCAAGAGCGCGCCATGCCTTCATCAGCGCTTCCTTAAAGGTGCGGCCAATGGCCATCACTTCGCCGACTGACTTCATCTGTGGGCCTAGAGTGTCGTCCGCTCCAGGAAATTTTTCAAATTGCCACTTGGGAATCTTGACCACGACGTAATCAATAGTCGGCTCGAAACATGCCGGTGTCTTGCGCGTGATGTCGTTGGGAATCTCGTCAAGCGTATAACCCACGGCCAGTTTGGCGGCGATCTTGGCGATAGGAAAGCCTGTAGCTTTCGATGCGAGCGCCGAGGAGCGCGAGACGCGCGGATTCATCTCGATCACAGTCATGCGGCCATCGATGGGATTGACGGCAAACTGTACGTTAGAGCCGCCAGTCTCTACGCCGATCTCGCGCATTACGGCAATGGCCGCGTCTCGCATCTTCTGATACTCGCGGTCGGTGAGCGTTTGCGCAGGAGCCACGGTAATCGAGTCGCCCGTGTGCACGCCCATAGGATCGAAGTTTTCAATCGAACAAATAATGATAACGTTGTCGGCGAGGTCGCGCATGACTTCGAGCTCATACTCTTTCCAGCCGAGTACGCTCTCTTCGATCAAGCACTCATGTACCGGAGAAAGATCGAGGCCTCGCGCTAGGATCTCCATCAATTCTTCGCGGTTGTAAGCAATGCCGCCGCCTGTACCGCCTAACGTAAAACTAGGACGAATGAGTACCGGAAAACCTAGCTTCGAGGCAAACTCCAGCCCGTCGCGGAGATTATTGACCAAAGCAGACTTAGAAACATCGAGACCGATGCGCAGCATTGCATCTTTGAAAAGTAAACGATCCTCGGCCTTCTTGATAGCTTCGAGTTTGGCGCCGATCAGCTCCACGTTGTACTTGTCGAGAATGCCTGCATCTGCCAGATCTACGGCCAAATTGAGGGCCGTCTGTCCGCCAACCGTAGGCAGCAAAGCAAATTTACCCGAGCCAGAAGTTAGCATCTCCGATTCAAGCCGGATGATCTCTTCGACATACTCGCGGGTGAGTGGCTCGATGTAAGTACGATCGGCAAGATCGGGATCGGTCATGATAGTGGCGGGGTTGGAGTTCACCAGCACCACCTCGTAGCCCTCCTGCTTGAGAGCCTTGCAGGCTTGCGTGCCGGAGTAATCGAACTCCGCCGATTGACCAATCACAATCGGCCCCGAGCCGATCACCAAAATTTTCTGAATGTCATTTCTACGTGGCATTTTTCTTTTCTTCTTCTCTGTTCGCAAAACGCGGTGATGTGCGATCCATTGTGATGTTTGTGCCTATTGAAATAAAACTGAAGGTAACTTCAACTCACTGATCATTCTGAGTCGTGGCGGCTTCTTCCCCCAACTCTGTGCAAAACTCTCGTTGTCTTCATCCAGCTTTGGAGGCAAGACACTCTGATCCTTCAAGCCGATGAAATGGAACGGGATGGTTGCCACAAAGCTCCCGTCAGTTTTCCGTGTCCATTGCTCATGCATACCCCAAGGCGTTCCATTATCAGTTGGAAACTGGTGATTTGCTGCGTCGAGAGCATCGAGCTCTCCCTTGACATCGAAGCAGTACATCGTACGAGCAAATCCACCCACATCAAGAGCGGCGTCCCATTCCTCGACGAAGGTACCCCTCGCAGTCTTCCACACCTCAGCTGTGCCGATCAGATCCATCTCAATGTTGTCGTACGCCTGCGGAAGACCCTGCACAACGCGCCACGTTCCTTCGTCATTATTGGAAAACGCGAAGCGCGGGTGGACCTCATTGAGGCTGATTTGGCAAGTGAGCGCAAAACGAGTTGCTGCCGGATCAACGCTTTGGATCCTAAGCAGGTCAATATATCCTGCAAGCGGACTCTTGAAATCCTCAATCGGAGTCTTGGCAGGCTTCCCCCAGAAAATAGAACACCCCAGCCCGCCTAACAAAAACAGGGCTGGGAGCCTGTGCTTCATCCCTTCCATTCCTCCATCATGTGGCGGAAGTCGTGGAAGAGGTAGTTGGAATCATGCGGGCCGGGGGCAGCTTCGGGATGGTACTGGACGCTGAAGAGGGGCAGCGTTTTGTGGCGCAGGCCTTCGAGTGTCTGGTCGTTTAGGTCTACGTGGGTCAGTTCGACTTCGTTGGCGTTGATCGAGTCGGGATCGACGGCGAAGTTGTGGTTGTGGGCGGTGATTTCGACCTTGCCGGTGATCTTGTTCTGCACCGGATGGTTGCCGCCGTGATGGCCGAATTTGAGCTTGTAGGTCTTGCCGCCCAGAGCAATGCCGGTGAGTTGATGGCCTAAACAAATTCCAAAAACCGGCACGCGGCCCAGGAATTTACGAATAGCGCGCACGGCGTAGTCAACCGGCTCCGGGTCGCCTGGACCGTTCGAGAGGAAGACGCCGTCGGGCTTCAATTCGAAGACATCCTCGGCGCTGGCCTCCGCAGGAACCACCGTTACTCGGCAGCCCTCACGCACCAACATCCGCAGAATGTTTTGCTTGATACCGAAATCGTATGCCACAACATGGAGGGGCTTCCGCCCTTCCGCGTTTTGGTCGACACCAATTGCCAGCAGCAGATCACCTGTCTGGTTACGGCTGTCGTCCGCGTCGAAGCTGTAAGCCGACTTGGTCGAGACCACGCGCGCCAAATCCGTTCCATCCATTTTGCGAATTTTTTTGGCTTTTTGGACCAGCGTCTCGGGATCGACTGCTTCGGTGGAAATCACGCCGCGCATGACTCCATGAGTGCGCAGATGGCGAACCAGGGCACGGGTATCGATCTCGGCCAGCACAGGAACTGAATAGCGTTCCATGTACTCGTCGGTCACCTGTTCGGAACGCCAATTGGAGCTGATAGGCGAGAATTCACGGACGATCAGGCCCTCAATATAGGGCTTGGCCGATTCGTTATCTGCCTGGTTGGTGCCGTAGTTGCCGATCTGCGGGTTGGTTAGAACTACGATTTGCCCGGCATAGGAGGGATCAGTTGCGATTTCCTGATATCCGGTAAGGGAAGTATTGAAAACGACTTCGCCTTGGCATTCACTTGGGTGCCCATAGCCGAGGCCGCGGAAGATGCGCCCGTCTTCGAGCGCTAGAATCGATTGCATTGCCTCTCCGAAGAGTGGATTCTATCGATTCACATCTAAGCGTGCTATTCTCTTTGGAATCAGCATTTTGGTCTCCAGTGAATCCGTTTATACTGAAGATTTGCAGAAGAGATGAACACACCAAGCAGGTCGCTGAACCGATTTCCTCATTAACTATAACAGTCTTTGCGCGTCATTCTGCGGATTGCCTCAAACGCGATGATTCGCAGTGGAAACGCTGCATATGCCCAGTACAAGCCTGCAGAGGTGGGCAAGCATCTCAGGGCGCTCTTTCTTGTCCAACGGTGGATGGTTTTCGCGTTTGGGACGTGATTTCCCTGCCGAAAGCTCCTCTTCGGGGAATCAGGTCGGCGTAGGGCGTAGGTAGACAGATTGCTTAGATTCAATATTTGGCTGCCCACCAGGGAGCCATTTGCGTTGATTTCACATAGTTTATTGGTCAATTGCCGTAAAATACCCCTATTCGTACCCCTCCGCATTTCTGGATGAACTCGGACCAAAACGCACGATGCCGAACGCTTCCGAAAACAAGTCGCTAGCCGAGAGAAGCCAACACTTCCGCTGGCAAATGAACCGCAATGCCACTGAACCGTTGGAAATCCTTGCCATTGAGAGTGAGCAAATCCCCGATTCCGTGCACGTGCATAGTTGCCACCAAGCGAGCGTCATGGACCTGAATCCCTGAGACTAACTGCAATAACGATTCTGCGCAGCGGCAAAGGAGAACCTGGCCTCGATCAGAGCTGCCCGTTCATCGGTCTCTGTGACAGAGAATTCGAACCCGTTCCGATCCCCTGGCCGAGCGCAGACATTCCAGAATTCTGACAAGTTCTGCGATGTGTAGAAAAGCTCTGCTCCGCGCGCCAAAGACGATCCGTACATTCCCGGATGTTCCATATTGGGGGCTGTTCGGCTGTACGAGGCGGAGCAAGATGTTCGTGTCCACGAGGTAAAACGATCCGGGCATTAGGCGTGCTCACCGTAAATCATTTCGCGCGAGAGCGCCCTTTGCCATCGCTTTCTGGAGGAGCCGCTGTGCATACAGTTCCAGCGCGATGCCGCGCGCCAATGCTTCCGCAGCAAGCTGTCTCTCCATCTCCGGGTTGAGTTCGACGCGGATCGTCAAAGATACGTCACACCTCCTGGTATTTTCGGATGGCAATGGAAAAAAGTCGATCCAAAGTTCGATTGGCGATCGCCTGCACGGTGGACTCCTTCTGACTATGAGTCCCGTTTGGCTAGTTCGCATAGGATCGCGCAGTAAGAAATAAGACAGACTAAGACCTTTTATAAGAATGATTTCCGAGACAATTCAGGCCGAAAGACGATGCATGGAAACGCATAAGAGCCGGGATGGTGCTTCCATCTGCTTCGACATTCAGAACTTCATACCAGCCTATCGCCTGCCATGCGCATGTCGTAGCCAACACAAGCTTCAACCTCACGCCGATACGCAGCCCGGCCTAGCGTCTCGATGAGTGCCTGGACCGGCGGCAGCGTAAG
>JBEKRS010000021.1:0-73507 GCA_049518535.1 Occallatibacter sp.
GCGATCTGTGGACCTTGGAGGCCATCCTCAACCCTGCGCAGCCTGCTTCCACCAAGGTCGCTGCGTAGTAACATCAACCTAACCGCCGCCCGCCACTTTCAACTACGTGCGGGACATGCTCGTTTTTTGTAATAGGTTTATTTCTAATAATCTTATATGGTTTTACTGTTGACGCTTAAATTACCTGCATGTTTTTGAAAATATAAAAAGGGGGGGAGGGGGTACCTTGCCGGCAATCAGCTTTCAGCTGTCAGCCGTCAGCAAAATCCCGATCCTCTGGTCGTTGTTCATGCTTCGATTGTGCGCTTACGGAGGGTTATCTTCTGCAAACGCCTGAGGTGGGCAACGGGGTCAGGGCTTTGTGGGGGGAAGCATACCGCAGGGGTTAAAACCCCTTGTTGTAAGGCCATCGTATTGCCGGGGATGAATCCCCGGCCTACCACTAAGGCCGTCGTATTGCTGGGGATGAATCCCCGGCGGACCGCTCCCGGGCGCGGCGCATGAGGGTTCATGGTATCTCACCCTTGCCGCGATAAAACTGCGTCAAGGATGGGGCGCCCGGCGACTCTTCCATCTGCCAAATGAGCCGATGTAAGGATAAGGGATGCGAAAAGTTCAAGGGAGCTGAAACCTCAAATGCCTCATATGACGTGGACCGAAAAGCAAAGTGTCGGCGTCCGCGACCTGGACGAAGATCACAAGCAGGTTTTTGCTATGATCAACGACCTGAGCGATGCGATTGCGGCAGGGTATAGCCGGGAAACCCTTGAGTCTGTCCTCGCCCAGTTGATGCATTACACCAAGATCCATCTCGCAAGAGAGGAGGAGTATTTTGCGCAAACCAAATATCCCCAGGCGATCGAACACAAGATGGAACATGACCGTATGGTGAAACGAGTCCAGGATCTGATAGCACGATTTTTTAATGGAGGGTCGGTTGTAGCGCTCTCGCTGGAGCTCGTCAGCTTCCTGCGGGATTGGTGGGCCAGTCACATTGAACGCGCCGACAAGATGTACAGTGCGTATTTCAACTTCAACGGAATTCATTAGGAGTTGGGGCGGGTTCTATATCCTGCGGTGCAAACGAAATGGGTGTGCTAGGTCCGGGGTTTCTAGAACTGGAAAAATGGCAGGAATCGGAAGACGCATTCACCGAAGCTCTCCGTCTTCAGCCAAGCTCTACTTTAACCAAGTTTGTCGGTTCTCCTATAGTCAATCTACTTATGGGAGGACTTTGGTCTAAGCGAACCGACAAAAACAGAACCGCTTCATTACAAATTGCCAAGAAGTGGTTCCTGAAGGCGCTCAAGATCGAGAGAAATGCGCCCACTTTTACGCTTTTAGGCGCAGCATGCGCCAGACTTAATGACGCCGCTGTGGCAAGGAAAGCATTCGAAGAGGCTATCAAGCTTGACCCGAACTACGATGAGGCAATGTATAACCTCGCCGCGATTGAAGAAAAGACCAAACCTCGGAGGGCTCGCGAACTGCTGGAGCAGGCAATTCAAATCGATCCAGACTATGCACTCGCCCATCAGATGCTTGGCCGTGTATACGTGAGGATGAAAGACCTTAGTCGCGCCGAATTACATTATCGTCGGTGTCTCGAAATCGATCCTGCCGAATACTGGTGCAATCTCTTTCTTGCTGGTCTCTTGGTTGCGCAGAAAAGAAATGAAGAAGCGGAGCAAATCTATAGACATGCAACTGAATTACGTCCGGAGATTGTAGACGGTTTTGAGCTCCTAGCTCGCTTCCTTGAAAAAATTGGGAAGGTTTCGGAGGCGGCGAAGGAGCGCGCAAAAATTAAGCCGTCCGAGCGGGCTACAGTTGCCCAGCTATTAGAGTAAGACGTCTTACTCCGCACCGAAGAGGTGCCGGAAGAAATGTCCAATACTGTCAAAGAAGTCGGCAATTACCGAGTGTGAGTGCTTCTTTTTGGCCTTCTTTGGTTTTGCATTGGCGTTCGGATCGTCAGTCGTCTGTGTCTGTGATGCTTCGTCTGCCTGTGCCCCATGGTCCGCGGCGTTATAGGACAACGGATCGCCCGCTACCGTTCCGTTTACCACGGTAAAGGAGGATGTTGGCGTGGGGTTCGGCACCATGCCCTCGCTCTGAGCCAGAGGAAAATCGTTGCTGCCGGGGCGCAGCGGAGGCGGACAGCCGCATGGCTCCTTTTCCTGATCCACTACTTCATGCAAGCTTCCGTCCTCGAACATCACGCGCTGGCCTGGCTGGACGCGGTAGTCGCTGTCATCAAAAACACTCGTCACGAGCACGTAAGGGGCGTTGGCGCTTGCACTACTTGAGACCATGGAGTTATCCACGCAGGTGTCTCCGTGCTGGCCGAGGCGCACCTTGACGTCAGCCGCACCGGGGCCTCCTACGAGAATGCGAAAATCCGGCGTGAGGAGAATATCGGAATTGCGCCCCGTGGCGAAACTCATCTCAACTGCGCCATGATTCAGGGCCATCATCAGGCCGGGAGTTTCTCCGGCTGGAACGCTGGAGTCGGCGGCGAGCTTGACGGTGGTGAAGGCGCAGACGCGCAGGATGCCGCGGCGAGGCAAAGTGACCGCGGTTGTCTGGCTGCCGGAGGTGATCGTGCCGTTGCTGGCGATTATGGCCTTGCCCTTGGTGATCGAGAGCGCGCCGGTGACCGATGCGGCACTGTTAGGGTTATCGGTGTCGAGAGGGACGATGGCGATTGGATTGACGCGGGTTTGAGCGCGGAGCAGGGGCGAGAGTATAGGAGCCGCTATCAGCAAAAGAAACCGAGCCAGGCTCGCGCAGTGCATCCGGATTCGCTTGACGCTCGGTACCTTGGCTTGCATAGTGGCTATATTCCTAACTGCAGTCAGATAGACGCTTTCTGCTTGATAAACGTTCGAGTTGCAGGCCAGATGGATCACGGGAAGCAGCCATCGTCGACTCCCAAAGCCATGTGAACATACTCTTCGCAGTTCTCCAAGAGCTCGACTTCGACCTGATAATGCTTTGCATCGACTACAACCACATAATTATGCGACTCGTGCAACTTCTCAATCAATTGCTCACAAGACTTTCGCGACCAACTTTCTGTTTCGGCGTCGAGGACCCTCCGCCATTCCGCTCTCCTGCGCATGGCGGCTACATCCCGAGGAAGTTGCGGATCATCTGGTGGCCGCCCTCGGTGAGAACGCTCTCGGGATGAAACTGGACGCCCTCGATGGGCAGGGTGCGGTGGCGCAGGCCCATGATGACGGAGCCATCTCCGTTAGCGCCGGGGGTGCGTGCAGTGACCTCGAGTACGGCGGGGAGCGAGTCTTCGGCGACGATCAGCGAATGGTAGCGGGTGCAGGTAAGCGGCGAGGCGAGTCCGGCGAAAACGCCCTTGCCGTCGTGCTCGACGGGACTGGTTTTGCCGTGCATCAGCTGGTTGGCGCGGACGACCTGGCCGCCGAAGGCCTCGCCAATGGCCTGGTGGCCCAGACAGACGCCGAGTATAGGTGTCTTGCCGGCCATGTGGCGGATGAGCGGAACCAGGATGCCGGCCTCGCCGGGCGTGCATGGACCGGGCGAGAGCAGAATGCGATCGGGATGAAGCGCCTCGACCTGCTCAACGGTGAGTTCATCGTTGCGATGGACCTCGACCTCGGCACCCAGTTCTCCGAGGTACTGGACGAGGTTGTAGGTGAACGAGTCGTAGTTGTCGAGGACGAAAACCATAGTGAAATTTAGTGTAGCGCGTCGGCAATCGAGTCGATGGATGCCAATCTCGTTTCGCAAAAGGAGTCTTGGCGGCGAGAAGTAATTCTATGCAAAGTGCAGAGTCTCGCAATTAAACTGTCAGGAGAGGAAAATCTTCGGAAGATATTTATTTCAAATGGTTTAAATTATCTGCAAATTTTAGGGGTCGAAAATAAATATAAAAAGGGGGGAGGGGGGTACCCTCAGTGGGCACAGAGGCAGGGGGTAAGGGTTAGAAAAGCCCCGCTCCCCTGACTTCTTCCATTGTGCGGTGTCGGCGGGTTATTTTCTGCAAAGAGTAAAGGATCCCCGGTTTCGCAAGAAGGTTGCGCGCTGGAGGCGCATCTGCAAAACTGGCGATGGTTCATTACGATGGTTCTTCATTTTCTGATTCAGGGTCGGGTGCAGGGGGTGGGCTTCCGGTGGTTTGTGCATCGGGAGGCCAGCGAGTTGGACCTGCGCGGCTGGGTGCGCAATACCGAAGATGGCGAGGTGGAGGTGGTGGCCTCGGGCACGGCCCAAGAACTGGCCGAGCTGCGCGCCAGCCTGCGCCGCGGACCGCGCGGCAGTCGCGTGGATCGTCTTATCGAGCACTACCTGGACGACAAGGAAGCCGAGGGGCTTAGCTCGTTCCGGATTGACGGGGCGTGGTGACGGAACAGCTCTCAGCTGACAGCTATCAGCCCTCAGCGGACAGCTCACAGCTTGCAGCGTGAGTCTTCGACTGTTTGCTGTCTGCTGTAAGCTGTATTCTGCTGGGAAGCTGGACCGCATTCGTCCGTTCTCTTCCCCTCGAATTCATTTAAGCCTCATTCAGGAAGGGATCGAGAAATGCCGGAAAAGGTCGTGCCCATCGATATGGAAGCTCTGAAGGCGCTGGTGCGTACAGTGCCGGATTTTCCCAAGCCGGGGATTCTGTTCTACGACATCACCACGCTGCTCAAGGACAAGACCGGCTTTGCCAAGCTGATCGACGCGCTGGCGGCGCATTACATCGAGCGCAAGATCGACTTGGTGCTGGGCATTGAGGCGCGTGGATTCATCTTTGGACCGGCGTTGGCTTACCGGCTTAACGCAGGTTTTGTGCCGGTGCGCAAGCCGCGCAAGCTACCCGCTCCGGTGGCGAGGGTGACTTACGATTTAGAGTACGGCTCCGACATTCTGGAGATTCATCAGGACGCGATTCAGCCTGGCCAGCGTGTGGTGCTGGTGGATGACCTGCTGGCCACCGGAGGCACGATGGAGGCCACGGTGAAGCTGGTGAAGCAGCTTGGCGGAGAGATTGTCGGGCTGGCCTTTGCCGTAGAACTGGACTTCCTGAAAGGTCGCGAGCGGTTCACAGGGTATGACGTCTTCAGCCTGCTGCACTACGACGAGTAGGACGGTTCGCTAACTCTTCAAAAGAGTGTTCGGGGTTGTGGTGCAGTTCCCGGTTAGCCAGTGACTCAGGCATCACGCGGAGTTCGGTGTCTCGGGCGATCATCGTTGTGTAAAGTAATCTACATTCGACTGTGACCACCTGGAAACTGAGCAACCCTTGTGAGCGCTGCTTCTATACTGGTGTTGTGATTCTCCCGACCAGCAGGCAGGCGCCGAAACCAGACTATTGGAGGGGTATCCAAGAGCTGTATGCGCGCTTTTACTCTTGGCTGTTGCGCCGCTTGCCCAGTGAACGGCAGCGACTGCTTGCCGTGACCATTTTGGCTGGCGGACTCTGCGGACTGGCCGCCGTGGCCTTCCACTTGAGCATCATGGGGCTCGAGGTCCTACTTATTGACCGTGCCAATGCGGCTTCAGGTCAGAGCTGGATATGGTGGACAATTCTATCGCCCACAATCGGTGGCCTTGTTGCCGGCGTTGGCCTGACCTACTTTGCCCCCGCCGCAGCGGGTAGCGGCATTCCTCAAGTGAAGGTGGCTTACACCCTTCGGCACGGCATGGTCACTGTCCGCGAGACAATCGGCAAGTTTGTGCTGTGCGCTATTCAAATCGGCTCCGGTGCGTCCCTGGGCCTTGAAGGACCCACGGTGCAGGTGTGCGCGGGTGTCAGCAGCATGCTGGCACGTCTGGCCCGACTCGGCCCCAAAAACTCCCGCCGGATGGCTTCCGTGGGCATGGCTGCGGGTATTGCCGCTGCCTTTAACGCCCCCATAGCGGCCGTCACCTTCACACTTGAGGAACTGATCGGCGATATGGATCAGACGATGCTCTCCGGTGTCATCGTGGCCGCCGCGCTTGCCGCTGTAGTCGAACACTCGATTCTCGGCTCAACCCCCGTGTTTCACATACAGCGCAGCTACACGCTGACCAAGTCGTCTTCGCTGGTCTGGTATGCGCTGCTGGGTTTGTTGGCGGCCATTGTTTCAGTCGCCTTCACCGATTCACTGCTGGCTGTTCGCGTTTGGTTCCGACGGCTCACCGGCGTGCCGCGCTGGGTGCAGCCGGCAATCGGCGGCGCGGCCACAGGCGGCATGGCGGTCGTGGCCCTGGCACTATTCCACCTCAACGGTATCGCAGGCGACCCCTACAAAACCCTCACGCTGGCGCTCACAGGCAAAATGACGGTAATCGCGATGGCAGTCTTCTGTGTCCTCAAACTTGCTGCCACGGTCAGTTCCTACTCCAGTGGCGGCTCAGGCGGCATCTTCGCGCCTTCGCTTTTCATGGGCGCCATGCTGGGAGGCGCGGTGGGCTACCTGGACGTCATGGTCTTCCACCACTCGGCCGACTCTATCGGCGCATTTGCTGTGGTTGGAATGGGAGCCGTCTTTGCTGGGATTGTCCGCGCTCCAATGACCTCGGTGCTTATCATTTTTGAAATGACGGGCGGCTACGGATTGGTTCTTCCCTTGATGATTGCGAACATGAGTGCCTTCGCCTTGGCCAGGCATTGGAGGCACACGCCGGTATACGAAGCGTTGCTGGCACAGGATGGTATCTATCTTCCCGAGGGAGACGGTCCGGTTGATGCAGGGGATAACGAGCGCCTGCCCGGCACGGATGTCAATACAGTCCGTTGAAAATCTGCTCGGGTTGTCAATTCTGCCGTAGTCCGAATTCTGGTAGCCCTCGACTCTTGAATAGAGCGTTCAGGGCCAAATGGCCATATTTTCAGAGCACCTCCTGCACTTTGGGATGTATTCGCCGGAGCAAGATCGATATTCATCCAAATACATTTGCATTCAGGTCCTTACGCGCTATAATTCCTAGGGCGTAGAGCGAACCTCGTTTATATTCATGGAGAAGATCAATGTCGATCCGCAAGAAAGCTACCGCCGCCATCTTTGCCGCGATTGTCCTAAGCCAGGTGTCTTGCTCTCCAATACGCGCGCAGATTTCGTGTCAGGACCTCAAGTATGGCAGCCCGCAATATTCCGACAAAATGGATGAACTCGCCAAACAGGCGGAGTTACCAGACAATTCCTGGAATCGATATCATGAATCTGCTGTTCGCGATTTCTGCAATGGCGACATTAAAGGCGTTGATAAGCTGGTGGATAGCGGAATGGTAAAACCCAATGAAGCTATAGCGATCGGAAAAGTTCTGGGCAAAACTTACAAGCAAAAGCCAATATCTGAAGTTGGGAAAACCTACGCAAGCTCCAAGAAGAAATTCGTGGAAATGGGAGCATGTAGCGCTTGTGCAGACAATGTTGCACAGTACTACTCGAGAAGCCCGGATTCCCGCTGTGGAAAACTGGCGCAACAGGCTCTCGACGGAAATAAGGATGCAATCGAGGAAGTGGTTGCATTCCCAGATTACTGCAAGTGGAAATACTAGGTCTTCCGGGTAGGGGATCGTGCAGGCGGCACTCCCGGCCGGGAGCCAAGGAGGATCGATCATGGCAAGCATCAGCGGTTCTGTGGGCCAGGGCGGCCGAAATCACCGCGCAGACGTACTCACGGTGCAGCGACTCATTAACGCTAAACTACCGGCTGGGCTAGCTCCGTTGGTGGAAGATGGCGTGTGCGGCCACAAGACTGCGTTCGCCATCGCGGAATATCAGCGGCGGAACCTCCACATGAACCCAACGGACAGCCGTGTCGACCCGCACGGCGCCACCTTTCGCTCGCTCACCGGAGGTTCGTCTCATCCGGTGCACGCCGCTGCGCGGCCCGCGCCCGCTCTGCCGGTCCCGGCAGGGAACACACGCGGCGCGATGGACTACTTTATTGCCCAGGGATGGACTGCGGCCCAAGCCGCTGGAATCGTCGCTAATTTGTTGGCTGAGAGCGGACTCCGTCCGGATGCCGGAGGCGACGGCGGTCAAGCCTATGGCGTAGCCCAGTGGCATGCGGATCGCCAGGCCAACTTCCAAAGATTTACCGGCCGGGCCATCCAGGGATCGACCGTCGACCAGCAACTCCGCTTCGTGCAGCACGAGTTGTCAAGCACCGAGGTCGGGGCCGCACATAGCCTGAGAAACGCTACTTCCGCTTCTGATGCGGGCGCGACCATGTCGCGGCGTTACGAGCGACCGGCCGACCGGGAGGGTGAGGCGACACGGCGTGGGCAGAGAGCGCAGCAGATACTTGACAATTACACGAGCCAACATTGATGGCGCTTATTTCAGAACACGCGGATTTCAGTTTCAAGACTGGATTCAGATCGAATTTCTGCCCGCGAAATAAGGTGAGTGCGATGTGAAGTTCAGGTGCTAGGAAGACGGGCGTGCCGGGTGCCCCATCCTTCACTTTTTTGTAGTGTAAGGGTGGGATAGAATCGAGCCAGCCCTCAAATCATTCCCGGCAAACACCGTAGGGTTCGCGAGCAGGGTAATGCCTGGGTTATCGCCAATCCGGAAACTGCACCACTAGCCGATCAGGAGGCTTCTTCCGGCACGGCCTCCGGTATCGCGACCTCCATTGTTTCCTCGGTGAACATCTGGGCATCGGCGAAGCGGTATCCCACATAGACATCGGTGAGCAGGTAGCGGGGAGTGGCGGGCTCGTCCTCGATTTTTTTGCGCAACTGACGGACGAAGGTGCGCAGGTACTCGACCTCTTCGCGGCAATCGGCGCCCCAGACGGCGGTGAGCAGGCGGGCGTAGGTGATGACGCGGCCGGCGCGGCTCATGAGGCAGTGGAGGATGTCGAATTCCTTGCGCGTGAGATGCAGTGGCTGGCTGCGTTTGGTGACCTTGCGCTTGATTGGATCGAGGCGCAGCTCGCCGATCTCGATGGGCGCATCTTCGGCGCGGGCTGGAGCCTGGACGCGGCGGACGGTGGTGCGGATGCGGGCGATCAGTTCGCGTGTGCTGAAGGGCTTGGTGATGTAATCGTCTGCGCCCAGTTCAAGCGCTTCGACTTTTTCTTCTTCTGCATCGCGCACGGTGAGGATGAGGATGGGCAGGCGGGGCGCGAGGGAACGCATGCGACGCAGGGTCTCGATGCCGCCGATGCCGGGCATATTCACGTCGAGCAGGACGACGTCAAAGCTGCCGGCGCGTAACATCTGCAGAGCCTCTTCGCCGCGCGAGGCTTCGACGACCTGGAAGCCAAGTTCGACGAGTGGAGGACGAAGCGCCCTGCGGATGGCCGATTCATCATCGACAAGAAGTATGCGAATGGCAGCTTGATTCATAGAGAAACCCTCTTCTGCACAAAGGCAGGTATGGCCGCGAAGAACGTGGTTCCCTCCATATCATCACTGGTGACCCAGACAGAGCCGCCATGGATGAGTGCGACGCGCTTGGCGACCGAAAGGCCGATTCCGGTGCCGGCGGCGCGATTGGAGCGGGACGTAGAACGATAATAGCGCTCGAAGATGCGTTCGCGGTCGGCGATGGGAATTACCGGACCGTAGCTATGCACGGAGAAGATGACGTCGGCGCGGGTTAGTGCGGCGTGAATGGTGATGGTGGTGCCAAGGATGGAGTACTTGCAGGCGTTGTCGATGTATTGCGTAAGCATCATGACCATCAACTGGCGGTCGCAGGGCAGAACCAGGCGGTCGTCGGGAATATCGATGGCTATTTTCGCGCTTTTGAGCCGGTCGCCGAGGCTGGCAACAATCTCTTCAATCAGCGGCGCTACGCCGACCGGGGTGACATGAACGCGGACTTCGCCGGCATCGAGGCGCGCCGTTGTCAGCAGGCGTGTGGTGAGGCTGCCGAGCAGACCAGCCTGCTCATCAATGAGGCCAACAAGTTCCTGTTGCGCAGCCGAGAGGCGGCCCATTTCGCTGAGCCCGGTCGAGGCGGCGCGGATGGCGGTGAGTGGCGTCTTATAGGCGTGGGCGAGGCTGTCGAGCACGGCAGAGCGCAACTGCTCAGTGCGGCGTTCGGTCTCGATGCGGCTCTCGTTGGCGAAGGCACGATAGCGGTCGAAGGTGATGGCAATCAGCGAGGCGATGGCGTTATTGGTCAGCGGGCTGGTGTCGCCGCGCACCACCAGGCTTCCAATGGGAGTTGCGCCCAGACGCACTACGCGGCGGCCCAGTCCGGTAATGGGATCGTCATCTGAGGTTCCGAAGGTGTAGACGTTCTGCGCCATCTCCCGCGGATCCTGTTTCCAATACCCGGCCGGATAGACCTGGTGTAGATCGGCGTCGAAGACGGCCACGGCCTCAAGCGCGAAGATTTCGTGGACCAGTTCGGCCAACTGCGGACCCGGCTCCAAATGAAGATTCATCTCAAGCGTGCGCCGGGTGAATTCATAGAGGTCGCGCATCTGCTGACCCCAGGACTCGGCTTCAGTGGCGTGACCGGCGACGCGCGCCGAGAGCCGGCTGACCACCAGGGCGACCAGCACGAAGACCAGAAGCGTAACAGTGTTGGCTGGATTGGTTGCCAGATTAGACTGCGGCGGACGGGTGGTGAGATAGCCGTGCGTGAAGACCGCGGAGAGCGACACAAGTACCGCCTGCCAGAATCCGCCGAGCAAGGCCGTTGCCGCCACAATCAGCAGGTAGAGGAGCACGGCCACGGAGAGCAGCCATCCGGACCAATACGCGAAGGCAGCCACAAGTACGACTGCTACAACCCCCAGCGCACACTCCAGAACGAACAGCAGGATCCTCAATCCGAGGCCGCGCGAACGCACGGCGCCGAAGACGGGACCGACAGGGACGGTGCTCAACGACAAGCGATCACCCACCATTTCATTGGAATGGGACTTGAGAAAAAAACGGCACCTTCGACGGGAGAAACGACGAACGGCTCCATCGTTCCCGCCGCCGTTCGAGTCCCCAGCGGCCACAGCGATTCTCGCGGGCAGAAAACAGTTGACAGTTTATTGCTGCTGCACCGGCCGGCTGTTTCACTCCGTTTCCAATTGGAATTTCATGTTCTGAATAAGCCTGCGATGCGGTAAAACTTGAGAATATTTTAACAGGTTCTTCATTCGTTTCGTGGTAGTGGGGTCCGTCGGGGCGGTGCTTGATCGCGAGTTATATGTGCGGGAAGCCAGGCGCGACTCGTCTTATGCGAAGATTCGACCATCTAAGGGATGCCGGGAATCTTTTCGTAATCCTCATTTATTCTTTATGCTTCATTTGCGTTACTAATGTTAGTCGATCGTTCCACACCACCTCAGGGAACAGAGTGAAGTCAAACCGGTTCTCTTCATGGGAATCCATGCGATAACTCTGTCTATGTGACCTGAAGGTCTGGACGGCACGGAGACTGCACGGAACTGGGTGCTAAGTACTGCTTATTTTTTTGGCTGAGTTTATTCCTGAGTTATACAACGAACTTCATCTCCCTGGAGGAATAGTGCCGATGCATTTGAAGCTTAACCCCATTTTGCAGACAATGGCTGGAACTGCCATGGCAATCGCCTTGGCGGCTGGCGCGCAAACACCGACTACGCCCGCTCCGGCGGCGACGCCGGCTCCCGCAGCAACCCCCGCTCCTGCAGCCGATCAGCCAGCGGCAGCTCCAGCGGCCCCGGCCGCGCCCACATGGAGCGTTGGCCCTATGGACATCAGCGGCTTCATTGACGGCTATTACAGCGTAAACTTCAACCGCCCCGACGATTCCACCGGCCCTGGAGGTGTGGGCGGGCAGATCAATCAGCTCTATAACTTCAATGACAAGACGGACGAATTCAGCCTGAGCGCGGCTAAACTCACTCTGAACCACGATCCAGATCCGGTCGGCGCACATGTCGACTTTATTTATGGGCGCACCAATACTCTGATTAACAATGCCGCGAGCAACGGCAGCGGAGATCAGGGCAGTTATCTTGAACAGGCATTCCTCAGCTTGAAACCGCCCAAGGCCAAAGGCTTTGAATTGGACTTCGGAAAATTTGTAACTTCGGCTGGTGCGGAGGTTATCGAGGCAAAGGATAACTGGAATTACTCCCGCTCCCTGCTGTTTGTGAATGCTATTCCGTACTGGCATTTCGGCGCGCGTACCTCGTTGCCTGTCTCGAAGACGGAGACTATTGGCTTGCAGGTGGTGAATGGCTGGAACAACATCACTAAGTCCAATGGCGGTGCAACGGTGGGCCTGACCAGCGTCTATGTGAAGCCCAAGTACACCTGGAATCTGAATTATTACGGCGGCCCCGAGAACCCCAACACCACAACGGGCTTTCGTAACCTGTTCGACACTACATTGCTCTTCACGCCGAATGCCAAGTTCAACGCGTATATCAACTACGATTATGGCCAGAATCGCAATGCGATTGCGGCTCAAGGAAATACCAATCTGATCCACTGGCAAGGTATTGCCGGCGCGTTTCACGAGCAGGCAACAGGTAAGCAGGCCTTCGCGGGCAGGTTCGAATACTTCAACGATCCGAACGTCAACAACAATGGTCCAACCGGATTGGATCAGCATCTGTTTGAGTTCACTGCGACCTATGAGTACAAGTGGGTGGAAGGTATGCTGACTAGGATCGAATATCGCGGCGACTTTTCCAACGAAGACTACTTTAGCAAGGATGCCACTCCACTCTCGGAGAAGAGTCAATCGACTTTGACGGTCGCATTCATCGCCTTCTTCGGGCCCAAGCGGTAGGGGTGAACTAACTCGCGGTTCCGGCCAACCTATCTCGCTATCCCGGGATAGGTCCGGCCGGAGTTATACCGCAATCGCTTGTAATTGCACTCGATGACGATGGGGATGACTTAGGTTTCTTTTCGGTTTCCTCATTTCATCTTTATCGCGATCGCCCTAACATTCAGCTAACTCATGCGGCTTATTCCTATCGGTCTGAAGCCCATCCCGATAGGGATCAGCCTTACCAGTATCCCCGGGGCCAGCCACCGGGAGCAGCCATCAAAACTTCCAGCTTCCAGGAGAATACTAATGGCAGAACAGAAAGCACCTCAAATGCAAGCCACCCTGGGCCTAACAGGGCTGACTAGCAATGCAATGGCCCTCATCGCCCCCGGCGCCTTCCTTTGGCTCACCTTCTTCATCCAGGCCACCACTGGCACCACCGCGCCCGCCATGTGGCTGGGCATCTTCGGCGCTCTGCTGCTCTGCCTAGCGACGGCTGTAGCCTATGCTGAGATTTCCAAGCTCTATCCCGGCACGGGATCGAGTTACTACTATGCAGAGCAGGCGCTGCTTTCCAAAGACAAAGCTTTTAAGTACGCACGCGTCGCCAAGTTCATCGTTGGCTGGGGCTCTCACCTTTATTACTGGGTCTATCCCGGCGTGATGGTGGCCACCACCGGCATCTTCCTCGGTTATGTTGTCGGGTTTCTCTATCCCAACATTATGAGCGGCTCCAATCCCGGCCCTCTCTTCATGGCGCTGGTGGCCGTGCTCTTCTCTATCTTTGTTGGCTGGATCGCATCCAAAGGTGCTGGTGCTTCTACAGCCGTCAACCTGGCGATCAATATCATTCAAATCTCCGCGCTGGTCGTGTTCAGCTTCCTGGCGGTCGGCTATCGCGTGAGCCATCCCGCCGGTTCGCCTGCCTTCCAGTACGATGGTCAAACGCTGGCGACTTATTCCTATCAGTTCGCCACTGACAAAACCGGAGCCACCATTCGCGATGCAAGCGGTGCGCCTCTGCCCTTGCTTGACTCGGCCGGAAAGCCCGTTCCTTTCACCATTGACTATCCCGAAAAGGATTCAACGGGCGCATTTCTTTCCCACCCTAACGCTGCTTCTGTAATTGCGCCGCATAAATTCAGTTACCTGTTTATTCAGGCAACAGTTGCAATTCTGATTCTGGTCGGCTTTGAATCGGTGACCTCGATGGGAGGCGAGGCAAAAAATCCAACCAAGCATATTCCCATCGCAGTTATTTCCTCGCTGCTGATTCAAGGCTTGGTCTGTTACTTGATCGAGTATTTTGCGGCGAACTACTTCCTCAACTCAGGCTATTCGATGGCGAGCGCATCGAGCTCCGCGGCTCCCATCGGCGACATGATGATCATCGTCGGCGACAACCTGCTGGGGCATGGCAACGGAAAGTTCTTCATGCTGGCTGAGGCCTTCACGGTTTTCCTGGCCCTGATCGGCACCACGCTGAGCTGCATGAACACCGGCGCCCGCGTCACCTACGCCATGGGCAAGGACGACGAGGCTCCAGAGCACTTCGGCATGCTTCATGCCCAGTCGCTTTCCCCGCGCCGTGCCATCTGGACCCTGGTTGTCATCTCGGCGGTCATCGGCGTCGTCGCCGTCTCGCTGGTCTTCGGCGATGCCGGCGCCCCCACCGATGCGGCCATCAAGGCGCTGCCGCCAGGCCTCTTCTCCAGTTGGGGCTACCTCTCTCACGATCAATTAGCAGCGCTGCCTAACTCGCTGCTGACCATCACGCTCACCTCCAACTTTGGCACATTCATTCTTTACGCGCTCAGCTGTCTACTGTGCATTGTGGCCTTCCACAAGCGCCCCGACTACAACCCGGTCCTGCACCTGTTTATTCCTGGCTTTGGACTTCTGGCGAACATTGTTTGCATGGCCTTCTACCTCATCAGCCCGGTGTTTGGCCTCGGCACATTCAAGGAGCCGCTGCTGGCGTTGGGCATCTCTGCCGTCTGGGGCATCTACGGAGCGATCTATTTCATTCGCACTTCCAAGGCAAAAGGCAAAGCGATCCTGCTCGAAGCCAAGAAAGTTTGAAGCGAGTGTAAATTAACTTTTAAGTAACCCGCCGGGTGGCCTTTTTGCCGAGACTTCTATTATGAAGACGAGGCTCGAAGGGCCGCCCAGCGGCAGTTCTAAGGCAGACGCTTCACCACCTCTGAAGCACTCTGTCTGTTCGAGTTCACAAGATTCTCGAGGTAGCGGCGCCCATGTTGGATGTTCAGTTCGGCCAGGCCACTGATTTCGGCAAAGTTCGCACGAACAACGAAGACGCGATGGGATCGTTCATTCCTGCATCGCGCCATCAGACACTCTCGCATGGCTATCTATTCGCCGTGGCGGATGGGGTGGGCGGCTGCGATCTGGGTGAAGTCGCTGCGGCAACGGCCATATCGGTGCTCACCGAGCAGTTCGCCAAATCGGCCGGCGGCGCCACGCTGAATCGCCTGCTACCGCGTCTGATCCAGCAGGCCAACGTTGCGGTTCACGATTGTACTCTGGGGCCGGACTCCTGGGGCAAGAAGATGGCGACCACCGTCGTGGCCTGCGCTCTGCGCTATGACCAGGCGATTGTCTCGCACGTGGGCGACTCGCGTTGCTACATGGTCCGCAACGGCCACGCCAGGCAAATTACCGAAGACCATACGTGGGTGAATCAGCAGAGAAAAATGGGACTGATCTCGGCCAGCGAAATGGCTGAATCTGAATCCCGGCACGTACTCATTCGCTCCCTGGGGCCGGAGATGTTTGTCGCTCCGGACACTTCCGTTCTCAATGTGCATGCCGGCGACAAGCTGGTTTTATGCTCCGACGGTCTGCATGACGAGATGAGCGATGCGGCAATCGCAGCAATCGTCTCCCAGGAGAAAGACGTCAACGAGATCGCCCGCGAGCTGGTGACGCGTGCAGTGGAAATCGACGGAAACGACAACACCTCTGCGATCGTGATCCACGTTCTCTCGGTGGAGAGGATGGGCAGTATGCCGCGCGGCCGTCCTTACCGGCAGGTATCTTGATTCATCCTAATGAAAGACTTATGAATCACTTACGATTCTTGCGCCCTTTCCCTATAGAATTGAAGAGGATTCTAGGATGGAGTAAGCCACCCGATGGGATTTTTCGACACTATAGAAACCGGTTCGCAGATCGATTCCTACCGCATTGATGCGCCTGTTGCCCGTAGCGGCATGGCTTCTATCTTTCGCGCCACAGACCTGCGCGATAACCGTCAAGTCGCCTTGAAGATTCCTCACCCTGACCTCGAAGCCGACCCTATTCTCTTCGACCGCTTTCAGCGCGAGTCCGGCATTGGCGAAAAACTCAGCCACCCCAATGTAATGCGCGTCTTTGGCGGCGAACAGCGCTCGCGTGTCTACATGGTGATGGAGTGGTGCGAGGGCCGTTTGCTGCGCCAGATTATTTCTGAAGGCAAAATTCCGCACGACCGCGCCATCCGCATCGCCGTTGCTATTCTTGAGGCTCTGGAGTATATCCATGCCAATGGCGTGGTGCACCGCGATCTGAAGCCTGAAAACATCATGGTGGATGAGAACGATAACATCAAGCTCATCGATTTCGGGATTGCCAGCGACTCGGCTGCGCGGCGCCTGACCTACGCTAACTTCACCGCCACGCTGGGCACACCGGACTACATCGCTCCGGAGCAGGTGAAGGGAAAGCGGGGCGATTGCCGGACGGACATCTTTGCCGTGGGAGTGATTCTCTATGAGATGCTTTCGGGCAAGCTGCCCTTTTCTGGCCCGTCGCCGCTAGCAGTGATGAATGACCGGCTGTTGAACCATCCTGTCCCACCTCGCGTCGCTGACCCTACGATTACGCCTCAATTGCAGGAGGTGCTTTACCGCGCATTAGAAAGGGACCCCAGGAATCGATACGGTAAGGCGCACGATTTTGCACGGGATTTGCAGCACTTGGACCTGGTCGGCGTACAGGACCGCGAGGAGTTGCAGGGCTGGGATAATCGCAAGGCACGGCAACTGCGTCAAGTGTTCTATTATTCCGCTTTGGCACTCGTCCCGGTGGCCGTTCTACTGGTGATTTACCTGCTCACGCACCGGGTGTAGATGCCCCTCTTTTCCGCAGGTTCCGCTAGAAATCCTCATAGGTTCTTTATTCGGAGTCACTAATAATCTATACGAACGCCCTGCCAGTTACCTGCATCCCCAATCAAAAAGGAGAACAATGACCAAGTACAAACTGGAATATATCTGGCTTGACGGCAAAAAACCCGTCCCCGATCTCCGCGGCAAAAGCCTGCTCAAGGCATTTGAGAAGCCACCCACGCTTGCCGATTTACCCTTGTGGGGGTTTGACGGCAGTTCCACCATGCAGGCCGAGGGCAGCAAGTCCGACTGCGTGCTCAAGCCTGTGGCACTCTATCCGGATGCAAGCAAGAAGGACGGCTATCTTGTTCTGAGCGAAGTGATGCATCCCGATGGCACACCGCACAGCACCAATGCGCGCGCCACCATTGAGGACGATCCTGATTTGTGGGTCGGCTTCGAGCAGGAGTACTTTCTCTACAAAGACGGCGTGCCTGTGGGCTGGCCGAAGGAAGGCTTTCCACTCACTCCGCAAGGACCATACTACTGCGGCGTCGGCTACAAAAACATGGGCAGTCTGGCCCGCACAATCGTTGAAGAACACTGGGACCTTTGTCTCGCCGCCGGCATCAATCACGAAGGCATTAACGCGGAAGTCGCCAAGGGCCAATGGGAGTTTCAGATATTTGCCAAAGGCTCCGCCAAGGCCGCCGATGACACCTGGATGGCTCGCTATTTGATGATGCGTCTCTGCGAGAAGTATGAAGTGGATATGGTATTGCACTGCAAGCCCATCAAGGGCGACTGGAATGGCTCCGGCATGCATTGCAACTTCTCGACAAAGTACATCCGCGAAGTGGGCGGCAAGGAGTACCTGGAAGCACTCATGGCGGCCTTCGAGCAGCACGTTCCCGAGCACATCGCCGTCTATGGTCCGGATAACCATCTGCGCCTGACCGGTCTGCACGAAACGCAATCGATTGACAAATTCAGCTATGGATTGTCCGATCGTGGCGCTTCGGTCCGGTTGCCTGTCAACTTCGTCAAAAACGGTTACAAAGGCTATCTGGAAGATCGCCGGCCTAACTCGGAGGGCGATCCCTACCAGATCGTGTCGCGCATTCTGAAGACGATCAACAGCGTCCCGAAGCTCGAGCCGGCTTATGCTTGATCCGGTTTTGCTCGATTCTTGCCCCTTGTGGCTTTGGATCGATGAGCAAGACCAGACATTGTGGTCTGCGGGATTTATTGAGCTGGATGGATTACCGGCAAAATGAGGTGGGAAGCGTTCTTTCAATCCCACCTCTTTATTTTCTTCCCAAGGGGGTGCGCTTCCATTCCGGTTACAGACGGCTGCTTCACTGCAAATGAGCCTTTTGGGCAGTGCCCTCCGCGCTCACTCGGAAGGCCGGGCGATCAATGACTTTGTGCTGGTGCATAGTCTCGTCCTGCGATGGGCAACGTTGAGTCCCGTCCCAGATTTCCGCGCGTTTCCAGCCACGATCCGGGCGGGCCTTTCACCCGAGAGGCCTTCTTTTCCACTGCTTCGCCATAAAATCTTCATGGATTCCTTATGTGGGGACACTATACTTCAAGGGAAAGTCCCGCACCTATACTGCCGTGCCCAAAAAAAGGAGAACCATGTCCACTGAATATCGCAATTTTCTAGCTCTGTCTTATGAGGAGTTGGAAGAACTCAATCTGCAAGCCAAGGCTGATCGCGCGAATCGCGTTGCGGCCAACGAGATTCGCGAGAAGCGGTTGAAGTATCTGACTGACGAGAAGCGGATCAAGGCGGTGACCGTGCTGTTCTCGGATCTCGAGGGCCGCCTTCACCTGCTCGATTACGACAAGAAATTCCTGATCGGCTCTTACGAAAACCTGACCTTCGACGGCTCCTCGATTCGCGGCTTCACGGCGCAAAAAGAGAGCGATCTTCGTCTGGGCATCGACTGGAGCGCATTCTACTGGGTACCGGCGGATGTCTTCGGCACCGGCAAGGTGCTGGTCTTTGGCAATGTCATCGACAAGGACGGAACCACTTACTCGGGCGATCTGCGCGGCGTGCTCAAGGCCTATGCTGACGAGCAGCACAAAACCAACGGCTACACGCTGAATGCAGCCACCGAGATCGAGGGCTTCCTGTTCGCGGGTCGTGACGCGGAGAGCACCTATCACAAGACTGGCAAATTTGAATTCATCAGCGATGGCGGCTACTATCACGCACTGCCTCTTGACCCGCTGCGCCAGTTCATCGACACCTCGGCCGAAGTGCAGCGCGCCATGGGCTTCCAGAACGAGAAGGATCACCCGGAAGTTGCTCCCAGCCAGTTCGAAATTAACTATAGCTACGCTGAAGCAGTGGGAGCGGCTGACCAGATTCAGCTTTACAAGCTGCTGACCAGGCAGATCGCCAATAACATGGGCTTCACGGCGAGTTATCTGCCCAAGCCTGTGGTGGGTGTGAACGGCAGCGGCATGCACACCAACGTTTCGGTCACCAAGGGCAAGACGAATTTGTTCTGGGACGAAAAGGGCGAGGAGCAGTTGGCCACCTTTGGGTGGAATTTCATGGATCGTATTCTGACTCATGCGTTGGACCTTTGCCTGATCTTCAATTCCAGCGTGAACGCCTATCGCCGTCTCGATCCACACTTCGAAGCACCGAATCAGATTCGCGCCTCAGCGACTGATCGCGGCGCCATGGTCCGTGTGCCCATCGGCAATCATCGGTCCATGCGGACTGAAGTGCGCGCCGTGGCTCCGGATGCCAATCCCTACTTGGCGCTCTATGGCATCTTCAAGACCGGCCTGGACGGGGATATTTCGAAGGCCGAGAATTTGCGCGCCGGGGGCCGCTATCTGCCGGACAATATCCAGAAGGCGATTCACGACTTCGAGTCATCGGCGTGGATCGCGAAGATTCTTGGCAAGGACGTGCAGGGCCGCTATGCCGAGCTGAAACAGGCAGTCGCCAACCGTTCCCCGCGCGAGTTGGGAACGATTGTCAAGAGCTCAGAAGTGCAGTTCCACCACGCGGTCTACAACCAATCCCTCTGGAACCTGTTTTAGAAAGAGCATCGGCCCGGATGCCGGAGAAGGGAATCCGAAGCCAGATTTTCAAGCAAGAGGACAACAGAGCGGCGTTGCCTAGAATGGCGACGCCGCTTTTTATTGCGCTGATAGACTTGCGTTCGCAGGACAGAATAAGAAGCATTGAAGCTGCTCCAAAGAGCCTGCGGCCATTCGACGCACTACAATTAACCACGTGATGAACTGGGAAGAACTGATCAAGGAAGTGACGGCGGTTGGAGCTGGCGGAGGCTCCGACGAGCCGGTGACAGGAATCGAATACGATTCGCGCAAGGTGCGGCCGGGTGCGATTTTCGTGGCCATCAAAGGCGGCTCGACCGATGGCAACCGCTATGTTGAAAAGGCAATCGCAGCGGGCGCTTTGGGCATCATTACCGACTCCGCGCCGCAGTTCGACCACCTGCTGGTTTTTGAGCCGGGGTTGCCGGTGCTGGAGGTCGAGCATGGACGGCGCGCGCTAGCTGAAGCGTCATCGGCCTTCTTCGGTCATCCGGAGCGGCGACTTGCGGCGACCGGCATTACCGGCACAAATGGAAAAACTACCACGGCATTTATGATCGAGGCGTTGCTGAACGCCGCAGCGCGTGCGACCGTTCTGGTCGGCACCATCGAGTGCCATGTTGCGGGCGAGGTGCGTCCGTCGGTGCATACCACGCCTGAGTCAAGAGACTTGTTTGAGCTGATGGCCGAGGGCGCGGGGCGCGGAGCCACTGAGTTGGTGACCGAGGTGTCCAGTCACGGCCTGGACCAGGGCCGGGCGATGGGCTTGAGTTTTGACGTGGCCGTTTTCACAAATCTTACTCGCGACCATCTCGATTATCACGGCACGATGGAGAAGTACTTTGCGGCTAAGCGGCTGTTATTCGACGGCACGGTTTATTCGGCTCCGCGCGTCGCTGTTCTGAACGCACACGACGCCCACACTAAGCAGTTAGCGGCGGCGGCGCGCAGGGCAAATGCCGAGATTCGGACTTATGGGATCGGCGAGGGAGATTGGCGCGCGGCAAGTTACAAGCTTACTCCCAGCGGTGCGGAATTGGAGCTAGTAACTCCGGCCGGCGCTGCGAAAGTTTCCTCACGGCTGGCGGGCGAGGTGAACATTCTCAACCTGCTGGCTGCGCTGGCCGCGACCCACGCGCGCGGCGTGCCATTTGGCGATCTGGTCGAGTTCGTTCCGCGGCTCAAGCCCGTGCCTGGCCGCTTTCAGTCCGTCGATGCGGGCCAGCCCTTCACGGTGATCGTGGACTACGCACACACGGACGATGCTTTGCTCAACTTGACGGCTTTGGCGAGGCAGATGACGGCGCAGTCCGGCGGGCGAGTCATTACGCTCTTCGGGTGTGGTGGCGACCGCGATCGCACCAAGCGGCCGAAGATGGGCCAGGCGGCAGGCAAGGGAAGCGACTTTGTGGTGGCCACCAGCGACAATCCTCGCTCCGAGAAACCGGAGGCGATTCTAGACGAGATCGAGCCGGCCCTGAAGGCGAGCGGCGTTCGCTATACCATCGCGCCAGACCGCGCCTGCGCCATACGTCTGGCGCTCGGTGATGCCAAGCCTGGCGACGTGGTTCTGCTTGCAGGCAAGGGCCACGAGAAGGAGCAGATTCTGGCCGACCGGACGATTCACTTCGACGACGTGGAGATTGCTCTTTCAGTGCTCGGCGAAATGGGCTATGGTGGAGTGCAATGAAACTCACACTCGCAGAAGCGGCTATCGGTGCGGGCGCAGTGTTGGAGGTGCCGGAGTGCGTGGCCAATGCTGGCGCGCTGGTGGTTTGCGGGTACTCGATCGACTCGCGTACGGTGGCAGCGGGTGAACTGTTCTTCGCAGTGCGCGGCGAGCGGCTTGACGGCCACGATTTTATCGCTGCCGCCATCGAGCGCGGAGCTTTAGCCGCAGTAGTTTCTCGCGCCCGTGTTGCGACATTACCCGACGTAGCTTTGGCTGTGCCGCTGCTGATCACCGAGGATCCGCTGATTAGCTTGCAGGCTCTGGCCGCGCATCTGCGCCGCCGATGGGGCCGGCGCGTGGTCGCAGTTACCGGCTCAGCGGGCAAGACTACGACCAAGGAAGCCGTGGCGGCGGCTCTGGGCGCAAAGTTCAAGGTGCTCAAATCGCAAGGCAATCTCAATAACGGTTTCGGGCTGCCCTTGCAACTGCTGCGCCTGGAAAACGAACACGAGATTGCGGTCATTGAGATGGGAATGAATCATTCCGGTGAGATCGCAGCGCTGGCCCGCATCGCCGCACCTGACTGGGGCGTGATCACCAATGTGGGGACAGCGCACATCGAGAACTTTGCCGACGGTCAGGCCGGTATCGCCCGTGCCAAGCTCGAATTAGTGCAGGCGCTGCCGCCGACTGGCGTGGCTTTTCTCAACAGCGACGACGCCTATGTCTCCCAGTTTGGACGCGATTTTCCGGGCCGCGTGGTTTACTTTGGCGCCGGCCCCTGCGCCGACCCGCAACTGCTCGATGCCAGCGAAGATCTTGCTGGCCTGCATGTGCGTTTTCGCGCCGGAGACATCAAGGACCAACTTACGCTCAACCTGCTGGGCGCGCACAACGCATCGAATGTCCTCGCTGGCCTGGCCGTTGCTCTGGAGGCGGGTGTCGACCTGGGCGCGGCAGTTGCGGCGCTTCAATCTCTCAGCGCCGGCGACAAGCGCGGTGAGGTGATCGAGATTCGCGGAGCGACAATTCTGAATGACTCTTATAACTCGAATCCCGAGGCGCTGCGTTCGATGATTCGTACGCTGGCCGCGCGGCCTGCCAAGCGCCGGATTTTGGTGGCCGGCGAGATGCTCGAAATGGGCGAACATGGTCCCGCGCTTCACACTGCCTGCGGACGCGCCGCCGCTGAGGCTGGACTGGACCTGGTCGCCGGCGTACAGGGCAACGCCGAACACTTGGCCGCCGCAGCTTGCACCGGCGGGGTCGCCGCGCTGTTCTTGCCCGACGCCGAAGCGGCCGGCCGCTGGCTCAAGCTGAATCTGCGCAAGGGCGATGTAGTGCTGGTCAAAGGCTCACGCGGCGTGCATCTGGAGCGGGCTATCGAGACGCTTACCCAGTTACCGAAACGCAAGTGATTCCGCATATATACACAGTCATTCGCACCCCGGCCTAGTAGAATCAACCTGAAACCTGCCTCAAATCGGCGCTGGAGGCCACGTGCTCTACTGGCTGCTCTACGAAAAGCTGTTTCCGTTCTTTCACCCGTTTCGTATCTTCCGGTATCTTACCTTTCGTACTGCGTTTGCCTCGCTCACGGCGCTGCTGATCGCAATGTTCATCGGGCCGTGGGTGATTCAGAAGCTGCGCGAATTTCAGATCGGCCAGTATGTCCGCGATGACGGGCCGCAGTCGCATCTGAAGAAGTCGGGCACTCCAACCATGGGCGGCGTGCTGATCGGCATTGCGATTTTGTTGCCGACGGTGCTCTGGTCTGACCCCGCCAATCCGTTCGTTTGGATTACGGTCTTTTCGACGCTTGCCTTTGGGGCGATCGGATTCGCCGACGACTACATCAAAGTGGTCCAGAAGCGCAGCCTGGGATTGACGGCGCGGGCCAAGCTGTTCTACCAGGGACTAGCCGCGGCAGCGGTGGCAATTTCCCTGGTGGCGCTCGACCAGTTCAAGCTGTTCTCTACGCGCTTGACCGTGCCGTTCATCAAGAGTTGGCGGCCCGACCTGCAATGGCACGCGTGGCCCAGCACCATCCCTCACCTGGGCGTGCTGGCCTTTGTGCCCTTTGTCGTTTTCATCGTTCTGGTGCTGGTTCTAACGTCGAACGCGGTCAACCTCACTGACGGCCTGGACGGCCTGGCCATCGGCTGCACCATCATCGCCGCCGGGGCTCTGGCCGTGCTCACTTATGTCAGCGGCAATATCGTCTTCGCCGATTATCTTGAACTCCAGCGCATGCCCATGGTCAGCGAACTCACCGTTTTTTGCGGCTCCATGGTGGGCGCCTCGATCGGCTTCCTCTGGTACAACGCCCATCCGGCTGAAATCTTCATGGGCGATGTGGGTTCGCTGGCTCTGGGCGGGGCTATCGGCACGGTCGCCGTCATCATTCGCCAGGAACTGCTACTGCCTTTTATCGGCGGCATCTTTATTCTGGAGGCGGTCTCGGTGATTCTTCAGGTGGGCAGTTACAAGCTGCGCAATAAAAAGCGTATCTTCAGGATGGCCCCCTTGCATCATCATTTCGAGCAGTTGGGATGGCACGAGTCCAAAGTCATCGCCCGCTTCTGGATCGGCGCCCTGGTGTTTGCATTGTTTGCACTCACCACTCTGAAACTCCGCTAAACAAGCCCCGCGAAGTGCGCCGGACGGTGCACAATGAAGAAAGTCGCGGAGGCCTGAGGACAATACCCGATGTTGGAACTCAAAGGCAAAAAAGTTTTGGTCGTCGGACTGGGAAAATCCGGCCTGGCCGCAGCACTGTTTCTGCGCCACCGCGGCGCGCTGGTTACGGTCTCCGATGTACGCTCGGCCGAGGCGCTGGCCAAGGAGATCCCCGCGTTGATCGAAGAGGGCATCATGGTCGAGGCCGGCGGCCACGGCCTGCTCACATTCCGCCGTCAGGATCTGATCGTCGTCAGCCCCGGCGTGCCTCTGGACACTCCCGAGCTGACACAGGTGAAGAGCTTCGGTTTGCCGGTTATCGGCGAACTGGAACTGGCTGCACGTTTCCTGAAGGGAAAAATACTGGCCGTGACCGGCTCGAACGGCAAGACCACCACCACCACGCTGCTGGGCGAAATCCTTTCCGCCGCAGGGCTGCCCACCTTGGTTGGCGGCAACATCGGCGTCCCGGTCGTGGCTCTTATCGACTCCAGCACTGACAAGAGCTGGTCGGTTCTTGAAGTATCGAGTTTCCAACTCGAAAGTACCGACGAGTTTCACCCCTCGATCGCCGTTATTCTTAACATAACTCCCGACCATTTAGATCGTCACGGCAGCTTTGAAAGTTATGCTCGCGCCAAGGAACGCATCTTTGCCAAGCAGACTGCCGAAGACAGCCTGGTGCTGAACGCAGATAACATCCCTTCCGCTGAAGCTGCTTCCCGCTCGGCGGCCAGAATCTTTTGGTTTTCTGTCGAGCATCCGGTGCAGCAAGGAGCCTGGTTGGAACAGGGATATGTGGTCTATCGCGCCACTGCGGACGCGGCCACTGAGAAGGTGATGCTGCTGAGCGCAATCCCGCTCAAGGGCGCGCACAATGTGGAGAATGTGCTGGCAGCAGTGGTGGCAGCGCGTCTGGCCGGCGCTTCGGCGGATGTGATTCGCAAGGTGATCGAGGAGTTTCGCGCCGTTGAGCACAGGCTGGAGTATGTAGCTACGCACAACGGCGTCGAGTTCTACAACGACTCCAAGGCCACCAACGTTGACGCCACCGCAAAGGCTATCGCGGCTTTTTCATCGGGTATTCATCTGATCCTGGGCGGCAAGGACAAAAACTCCGACTACACCCAACTGGCCGAACTGTTGCGCGAGCGGGTGTGCGCCGTTTATACCATCGGCGCGGCGGCAGCGAAGATTGAATCGCATCTGCGCGGCGTGGTTTCCATTCACTCCTGCGAGACGCTGGACAAGGCCATCAACGCTGCCGCTTCGGCCGCACACCCCGGCGAGGTTGTGCTGCTCGCCCCCGCTTGTTCCAGCTTCGACCAGTTTGAAAACTACGAGCAACGCGGACATGTCTTCAAGGACATCGTCAAAGAATTGCGAGATTAGGCGGTGGTGCAGTTTTTGAATGGTCGACAACCGGCCCGGATCATCCAAAGCAGGCAACGATAGTTTTACGAATTCGGAAATACTGGAACGTCAGCTAGATTTCTGATATTCCGTCTCGTGAGGCGCATTCAAGTGGGATATGCAATTTCTTGGTTGGCTGTCAAAGATGTGGGTTCAGAACCCTTGCTAAAGGATCTTAGGCTTAAGCCTACTGGCGAAATGGCCGAGTACGGTGAATCTCTTTTTACAGGCCGATCCCTGCCGAGCGGATGGTTCATCTTGGTTGTGAATCAATGCGAGCACAAATTCGTAAAGCCCGAAATGTTGGAATCACTTTCAAGCCTTGGTGATGTTGTTGCGTGCTCAATTGAAGAGCATGTTATGTGGTGCACAGCCGAATTGTGGCGAAATGGTGCGCAGATTTGGCAAATCGAGCATGATGCGCAGAAAAGTATATGTCATATAAGCGCCTAGGGCTCTTTGCCAGAAGGATTTTCCAAGATTGAAGAAAACTTCACCGAACAACAGAAACAATCGGGAGGTGAGAATTCAGAGGTGGACTATTTCTTTGAGATGCCGTTGCAGACGGCCAAGAGCGTTGTTGGTTTTAAGCACGACGAGGCAGGGCTAGAAGACGGAAGTTTCCAAGTATTCAAGGACGACTCTTCCTCATCGTTCACAGAACAAATTGATGATCAAAGAGCAAAACCGTGGTGGAAACTGTGGTGATCGGAACGTGCTTTGTCAACGCCGGGTGTATCACGGGTTAACTGGAAACTGCACCGCTACCGGAGATTAGTAAGAATGGCAAAACGTGTCGGAGTGGACAAATGGCTATTCTTCACCACACTGCTGCTGGTTGTGGTGGGCCTCGCGATGGTCTTCTCCGCTTCGGCTGTTACGGCCCAGGATCGTTATCACACCCCTTACACCTTCGTCGTCAAGCAAGCTATCTGGGTGCTGGCCGGAGTGCTGGCGCTAATGATCCTGTCGCACATCGACTACAGTCTCTATAAGTCTCCGCGCTTCATCTATCCCATCCTGTGCGTTACCACTTTTCTGCTGGTGCTGGTCTTCTTCATTCCCGGTTCGCACAACACCCACCGCTGGATTCGTTTTGGTGGTCTCAACACCTTGCAACCATCGGAGATCGCCAAACCGGTATTGATTCTTTTCCTGGCGTGGTTTCTTCACACGCGTCTGGACAAAATGAACAACGGGAAAAATACCGTGCTGCGTGCCGTTATCATCCCCGTAGTTTTTGTTATTTTGATTGTTCTGCAACCCGACCTAGGCACCGCGCTGGTTCTGGCAGGCGTTACGGTCATGATGTTGTTTCTGGCCGGCATGAATTGGAAATATCTAGTTGGCGGCGTCTGCATAACACTGCCGTTTCTGGCCGCGCTGCTTTTCTTTGTCCCCTGGCGTCTGCGGCGCATCCTCGCCTTTCTCCATCCAGATTCCGATCCGCAGGGCGCAGGCTTCCATATCAACCAATCGCTGATCGCCGTCGCCACAGGCGGGCTCACTGGCCGCGGCTACATGGAAGGCGTGCAGAAGCTCTTCTTTCTGCCCGAGGCGCACACTGACTTCATCTTTGCAAACATTGCCGAGGAGCTGGGCTTCATCGGCTCCATCGTTATCGTTGCGCTTTTCGTGGTCTTCGGCGTGCGCGGCCTGCGCGTTGCCTTCCGCTGCCAAGAACCTTTTGCCCGCCTCGTCGCCTTCGGCATAACTACAGCTATTCTTCTGCAAGCCTTCTTCAATATCAGTGTGGTGCTTTCGCTGCTGCCGACGAAAGGCATTCCATTGCCGCTGATCTCTTCGGGCGGAACTTCGGTCTTTGTTACGCTGGCAAGCATCGGAATCCTACTCAACATCAGTAGGAAGGTGGATTGAGATGGCGGCATTGAAATGACCAACCCGTTCCAACATTACGCATGGTTGATCTACGCAATCATTGCCTTCGTGTACACCATGTTTGAATTCGGCATCTCGTTTACTAAATTCAGCACTCTGATTTTTTCCGAAAGAAACTCCAGAAAACATTCCACAGTTATAGGAATTCACATCGCTTTTCTCGCAATTCTTATGGGATTCGTCTGGTTTGCATTCTATTTTTATGAATCGCGTTATAACTCCCTACCAGACTGGCTGACGGAGAGACGGGGAAGAGGAGGATCGTGGTATGAAATCTTCTGCATTCTTGTCATTCTCCTTATTGGAGTCATTGAGAGGCAATGGATCTATGTGCGATCTGTGAAAGATAACTCGGAGACAGCCTCTCTTGAAAGGCACTAACTTGACCCAATTGCGCGTACTAATCGCCGGCGGCGGAACCGGAGGCCACATCATTCCGGCGCTGGCCGTAGCTCACGAACTGGTCGAGCACCATGCGGCCGAGGTGCTCTTCGTCGGCACGGCGCGGGGCATGGAGATACGGCTTGTACCCGCGGCGGGCTTCAATCTGAAAGTTGTGGATGTGGGCCAGCTCAAAAATGTCTCGCTGCTCACACGCCTGCGCACGCTCATGAACTTGCCGCGCGCCATCTTCGCCTGCAAACGTCTGATTCGCGAGTTCCGGCCAAACGCGGTCTTCGGCGTCGGCGGATACGCTTCCGGCCCGGCGATGGCAGCGGCTTTGCGGCTCAAGATTCCGGTGATGGCCTTCGAACCAAACGCCATGCCCGGCCTCGCCAACCGGCTGGTGGGCAAAAAAGTCCAGGCCGCCGCCGTCAACTTTGCCGCGGCCGCTGCCTGGTTTAATCACGCCGAGGTCACTGGCATTCCCGTCCGCCCGGAGTTCTTCAAGCTCACGGCCCCCACTGCGCCCAACCCTCACCTGCTGATCTTCGGCGGCTCGCAGGGCGCGCGCCTTTTCAACACGCATTTGCCTGCAATTATTCCGGCGCTGTTCGATGCCATCCCCGGCCTCACCGTTCTCCACCAGTGCGGCGCGCGCCATTTGGAGCAAACCCAGGCGGCATATGCTGCGAGCGGCGCCGACCCCCAGTGCTGGCAGGTGCAGCCATTCATTGACGACATGCCCGCCCGCTTTGCGCAGGCCACATTGGTGATGGCCCGCAGCGGTGCCTCGACGGTGGCCGAGTTGGCTGCTTCCGGCAAGCCTGCGTTGCTGGTACCTTTTGCCGCCGCCGCCGACAACCACCAGAGACGCAACGCCGAGGAGATGGTGAAGGTAGGCGCAGCGGTCCTGCTGGACGAATCGGAGCTTGATGTGCCTGGCAAGTTGCTCAGCGCGCTGACCGGCCTGCTGAAGAATTCTGAGAAGCTGGCTGCCATGGGCGCTGCGGCCCTTACCCAGGCTTATCCAGACGCCGCCGAACGCATTGCCAACCGGTTGGTGGCTCTGGCTCAGTCGTAGACAACCAGACAGGCAGTAGCCTGGCGGTCTACACATAAAACCGGCTCAACTCAAGCGCTTGACTTTGAGATGTAGGATTCTCGCCGAGTCCACGCCATCACAGCCTTGAGCCGTATTCGTCTTGCTACTGCTTGATCACAGTTAGGGCAGTGGATAAGCCGCCCGTTGCGCCCCCCGTCGTTCCTGCAGCGGTCAAGGTTCCATCGCCATTGATCGTGTAGATTGAGGTAGCACTCTGCTCATTAGTCACATAGACAAACTTGCCGGTTGGATCGAAGTCGATGCGGAAAGGCATATTTCCCGTCGCGATGGTGCCGGTTGGATTCTTGATGCTCGCATTCAGCGTTAAGTTGCCGGTGTTGGTGTCGATGGTGTACATCGAGACAGTGTCATCGTTTCGATTCACCACATAAGCAAACTTGCTGGTTGGATCGACGGCTATCGCCGTGGGCGCGTTGCCAGCCGAGACCGCAGCCGGAGTGTTCGGGGTCAGGACTCCGGTAGCGGGATTGAGAGTGAATTGCCAAACGCCCAAACCGTATCCCGGACCAGAGAGATTATTCACCACGTATGCGAACTTGCCGGAGGGTGCGACGACGACCTGAAACGGGATTCCGCCGGTAAAGACCGTGGCGGGCGAGGTCGGTGTGAGAACTCCGGTGGTCTGGTTGATGGTGTACATGAAGACGGCGGCGCCGTCGCTAAGTGACGCGGTTACATAAAGGAAGCTGCCCGTAGGGTCGACGGTCAGGAAGCCGGGGTCTGAAAGGGGCTCGCCCGAGATCAAGGTTGACACTGAGGCTGGCGTCGTCGGGGTCAGAACGCCCGTGGACTGGTTGATGGTGAACATAGAGACCGAACTGTCGTCGGTGTTGGCCGTGTAAACAAATCGTCCGAGCGGATCGATTGCGATTCCCTGAGGAAACCATGCAGTGAGGACCGTGGCCGGCGTTGTAGGAGTGAGCACTCCGGTTGTGGAGTTGACGGTGTACATCGAGATGGTAGACAGGTCGGAGGCATTGGAAACAAGGTTGGCTACGTAGGCAAATCTGCCGAGAGGATCAGCGACCATTTGTTCGGAATTGTCATTTTGCGGATACGTATATCCGGTCGCGACGGTAGCTGGCATCGTAGCAGTGAAGCTTCCCGTGCATGAGTCGACGGTGAACATCGAAACGGCGTAGCCCGTTAGCATATATGCGTACTCTGGATTGGATGAAGGCACGCATGCAGGTGTAACCTTGGGCATTGAGGTAGAGTTTCCTCCGCCGCAACCGGCAAGCAGAGCCAACAAGCTCAACGCCGCGGAACCCGAATATTTTGTATTCACCCCGCTTCTCCCTTTTTGATACAGAACAATATTACGCTTTCATGTTGAGCGACTATTAAATTCGCCTTCAAGAATGAGGGGATCCCTTGCTTCAATTTTCTGATCCAAAACAAAAGGCCCGTCTGCCGAAGCAGACGGGCCTTTAGGACAGGTTACAGAGATTTACCGGTGTCCACCGCCGCCGCCATGGCCGCCACCACCACCGTGGAAGCCACCGCCGCCGCCACCTACGTGACCGCCGCCGCTAAATCCACGAGCGCCACCACCGCCGCCTCTAGCAGCCGCAAATCCACGGGCACCGCCGCCAAAAGCGCGGGCTCCGCCCGCTACGCCGCCACGATAACCCCCAGCATAAACCCCACGGCCGCCGACTCCATATCCTCCGCGTCCTGCGTACACGCCGCGTCCACCGTAGCCGTAGCGACCGCCCCAGCCGACGCCATGGCCCCAACCACGACCTCCCCACCCATGACCCCAGCCCCAGCCGTACCATGGCCCGACGCCCAAGAAGACGCCGCCGTAAAACCAGTCAGGCCCGTAATAGCCGTAAGGGGCGCAAGCATATGGATAGTAAGCGTAATAGCCCCAAGAGCAGACCGGTGGGCCGTAGACCACGGGAGCGGGAACGACCGCAGGGCCGACTCCGACATCATCCTGTGCGTCAGGGGCTGCTGCCGCATCTTGGGCTATTGCCATTGTCGCTAGCGGCAGAGTCAATAGCGTTGCAAATAGAACCAGGCGAAATCTCCGCATGACATCCTCCTTGTGCTGCCCTGTTCCTTCCACACCAAACCCGGGAACGACTCGCGTCTTCAGCACCGCCGGGTCCTTGGGGGGTTAACCCCAACCGGCTTATGTTCTCTCAGACCGCACTTTCAAGATTAAGTTGCGGTCCTTCTCAACAAAGATTCACCTGGTGCGCCAAAAGCTTCAATTGGCCAGTACCGCACGATAGCGCACCTTGCTCTTCTTTACCTTTTCGATGGCCGCGTTGGCCTGGGACATTGGGAAGGATTCGGTTGTGGCCTTTACCCCGTGCCGCGCCGCTACGTCCAGCATCTCCCTCAAACGATAGGGGCTTCCGGTCGGGTTGCCGCTAATGGAGCGCTGGCCGGAGATGAGCGGAAAAGCATGCACGCTTACCGGCGACGGCGGAACCCCGACGAAGCATAGCGTCCCGGTGGGCCGCAGCGTCTGCACGAAAACGCCCCAATCCTGGTCGGCGTTGATTGTACTCAAAATAAAATCCATCGAACCAGCGACGTCTTTCACGGCCTTAGATTCGCGAGTATTCACAAAATGGCTCGCTCCGAGGGCGCGCGCCTCTTCTTCCTTGGTGGCTGAGCTCGAGAACGCCGTCACCTCCGCGCCGAAGACCCGCGCAAACTGGATGGCCAGATGTCCGAGGCCACCAATGCCCACAATGCCCACCCTGGACGATGGGTTAACGCCATGATTACGCAGCGGGTTATACACCGTGATACCGCCGCAGAGCAGCGGAGCCGTTGGCTCGCTCTCCATGGCCTCGGGAATCGGAATCACAAAGCGCGCATTGGCACGCACATGGTCCGCATAGCCGCCGTTCCGATGCACGCAGGTTCCCTCGGATGCAGGACAAAGGTTCTCCATTCCGCGGGTGCACCATTCGCAGATTCCGCAAGAGTTCGACTGCCAGCCGAGGCCCACGCGCTGGCCTGTCTCAAGCGAGCGAACTTCAGCTCCCACCGCCGCGACGGTTCCCACAACCTCGTGGCCCGGAATGAACGGATACTGGCTAATCCCCCAGTCGTTAGCGATCAAGTGAAGATCGCTATGGCAAATCCCGCAGTGAGTAATCGTGATCTCGACTTCCTGCGGACCCAGTTTGCCGGGGTCGTACTTGAAAGGCAATAATTCGGCTCCTGCCGCATGCGCTGCAAGTCCTTGAAATAGGCTCATGATCTGTCCTGAATCCTCGTTGGGATGTGGCTTACAAAACGGCTCGGAAATTGAGGCACCGTTCTGCAACGTCGGCACGAAGCTTGCAATGCCTTACCTAGTCTAAACCGCCTCCGGGTTCTATGCGGAGGTTCAACACCTCAAAACCGCTGAGGACTCCGCCGGCGGGCAGATCGGTTTCCAACTCCGCCGACTCGCCGTTCAAGCTCGCGTCTTGTGTAGCGCGCAGTGACTCCAGCGTGTTGGCCACTGAAAGCGGAAGACTTGAGAGCGTTTGGCCTTCCATGCCCGCCTGTGTCTCCGGCACCAGAAGGCTTACATAAATGCGGTCTGCCGGGTGCTGGCGGCGCGCCTCGGCCAGCGCTGTCTCCATGCCCGAGGAGTGGCTCTGCTGACGCGGTTGGTCCAGAGTGCGGTCCAATGTCCCGGCATCTGAAACCAGCAGCCGCAGGTTACCCGCCGCTAACCGGGCAGGCAGCTTCACCGCAATGCGCAGATTGCGCGCTGGCTGTCGCCACGGCCGTAGCGTTGCCTCAACCACTACCGTGTCGCCGGCATGTACGATGCTGCCTGAAATCAGCCGCGCCGCCTCCAGTTCCACATCCACGCGCTTTGGGATGGCCTCCACGTCGAGATCAATCGAGCGCACCGCGCCCTGCCGGGTTCCATTCGAGTAGAGCCGCTGAAACCGCTCTCCAGCCAGCAAAGCGGTCTCCATGGGCGCGGCCATCGAATCCGCAGCCGGTGCCCACAGGTCCAGCGGCGAGGGCGGGTACCCGTCCAGATCAATGTTGCCCGTCAGGTGATAGCTGGTCTCTACCGTGCTTGCGTTGGTCGTCAGCAGCGCCTCATAGACCACCACCATTACCGCCTGCGCAGTCAGTGCCGGCAGGTCGAGAATCTCTACATTGAGCTTGCGTTCCTTGCCTTGCCCTTTGACCCGGACATGGACCGGGATCATGCGCGCCTGCGCCCCGAAGACGCCGCGAATGGCCGAGTCGCGGTCATCGCTGAAGGCGCCGATGGTCGCGCCGGTGTTCACGATCTTAAAGGCGTTCAGGGGTGAGGCTAGCGTCGCCACCACCTCGGTTGCGGTCATGGGCAGCGAAATCGGCCCGGCTTGCATGATGGGATGACCGCAGGCCAGCAACTGTTTAGGGTCGATGTAGGTCACCGTGCATGTAGCCGCAATTTCCATGTCGCCGCGTATCAGCTGCGCGCTCACCGCCGACCCCGGCACGATGCTCGCAACGGCCTTGGCCGAAATCGCCGTGTCCCCTTCGCCGGCAGGTTCCGACGCCGAGCTCATCCCACCCGCCGCGACCATCTCCAGGCCGGTTCCGGCCATTTTCTGCTGCCAAAGCCGGATCGCTTCGGGATGGAAGCCGCTCATCACCAGCGGTGTTTCCATGGCCTGCATATTCGTTTGGGTTGGCACTTGCGGCAGCTGGGTCTCGTTCCCTGATGCCTGTTTGCCGATTCCTGCCTCCTCGCTATCGATGGGGAAATCCCGCACTTCGAGCATCTGCTCGATGGGCGTGATGCCAGCAATGGGGTCCTTGCTGAATTGCCCAATACGGTAGGCAAGTGCGCCTAGCAGGCGGTTGCCGATGTAGACTGGGCTGCCGCTCATGCCGGCCACCACGCCCGTGTATTCGGGTTTGCTTCCGTGCAACTGAGCCAGAATCAAGTCGTGCCCAGGGCCGCGCGCGCCGCGTAGCACGCCCAGAATCTCCACATCCATCGGCTCCGGCGTGTTCCCGGTGAACACCGTCCAGGCCGTGCCTGTCAGCCCGCGATGCACCTCGCTGAGCGGGAAGAATCCGCCGCCAGTAGGTGGCCCGCTGGGCAACGCGGATTTCTCTTGGGCAGGTTGTGCCGGCAGCAGACCAGGGCAGAGGAGCACGGTTAATGCAGCACCCAGGGTCGATGCAGTCAGTCGAATGCAGGTTTTCTTCGTCAGGGAAGTCTTCACATTTATAAGATTACAACCGGTTGGGAATGTTAGCCGGTGCGGCGACCTCACCGCTGATTACGATGGTTTGAAGGCTGAGGCCGCTGGAGATAAAACGGCAATACGCAAGACCAGAAGTAAGATTAAAGATTTAATTCTTACTATTTTATGAAGCCTTACTCTTATATTTATTCTTACTTGTGATATTATGTAAGTCGTGGAGCAGATTTTCACAATCGTGAGCAGCAAAGGTCAAATGGTGATTCCTGTCTCGATTCGCGAGTCGATGGGAATCGAGCCGGGGACGCGGGTCGCGGTTCGCCAGGAGGGGGCGCGGCTGATTCTGGAGCCGCAGACTCTTGCGGCCAAACTGAAACTCATTGATGAACTGTGCGGCATGACGGCGGGCGGCCCTTCAATGACCGATATGCTGCTCGAAGACCGGCGGAAGGAACATGAGATGGAATTGGCCAAGGACGGCTTTTAGGAAGGCCAAATGATCGTTTATGTTCTCGACTCTTCCGCAGTTCTTCGTTTCGTCGACAAGGAAGTTGGAGCGGAGCGCGTTAGAGCAATCTTTCGTAGTTGCGCTCAAGGTCAAACTGACGCGTGTAGTTCTGCTTTGCAGTGGGGAGAAATTGCCGGAACTCTGCGTAAGCGATCTGGGGCAAAGGAGCAGGAGCGCATTCTCGCCAAGCTAATGGGACTCCAACTGCGTATTGTGCCCGCAACCGGCGAGCGTGCGGTGCGTGCCGCCGAGATCAAAATGGACCGCAAGCTTCCTTACGCCGATGCCTTTGCTCTTGAACTGGCGATGGACACCGCCGATCATGTGTTGGTAACCGCCGACTATGATTTCAAGGCTGTGGCCGATCTGGCGCGAATCGAGTTTCTGCCCGCGAAATAGACGAATCACCTCAACGCCCGCCGCAGCGCCGCCACGCTTGCTCAATGTAACCGTCGGTCATGCCGGCAATATAGTCGGCTACGGTGCGGGCCAGACCCTCGGCGGGAATTTGTGCCTGATGGTCGCCAGGTAAGAGGCTTGGGTTGGCCATTAGCGCGGCAAACAATCCCTGTACTATCTCGGTAGCATGAGCGTGCGCCTCCTCCATGCCGGGGGAGTTATAGAGATTGGCGTAGAGAAATTGCTTGGCGGCGGCACGAGCGGCTTCAATCTCCGGGCTGAGCGCGGCGAGGCGGCGTGGCGCATGGCGAACGTCATCGAGCGTTTGTGCGCCGAGTTCGGTTACCCGGCGGCCGAGTTCATCCATCAGATCGGTGACCAGGGCGTCCAGGACGCGCTTCAGAGTCTCGTAGGCGGCCAGCTTGGGCGGCGCTGCTGGGTAGTCGCGGAGCACTTCATCGTGAAAGCTGCGGAAGAGTGGAACGCCCTCTCGCACCTGGGCCAGCGTGAGGATGCCGGAGTCGAGTCCGTCGTCGAAATCGGCGGTGAGGTACGCGATCTCGTCAGCAAGATCGATCAATTGGGCTTCGAGGGGAGGGAATTGGTCGAGGAAGTATTCGGCCAGCTCGGGGTGCGCGCTTACGGAGTAGTCGCGGGAGTGCTTGATGATGCCCTCACGCACGCCGAGGGTCAGGTTGAGGCCGCGAAAGCTCGCATAGCGTTCCTCGAACCAAGTCGCGATGCGCAGGGCGTGCAAGTTGTGGTCGAATCCCAGACCAGAGCCGCGCAGGCATTGGTCCAGAGCTTTTTCGCCGGCGTGGCCAAAGGGCGGATGGCCGATGTCATGCACCAGGGCAAAGGCCTCAGCCAGCTCCTCATTTAGTCCCAGCGCGTGGGCCAGCGTGCGCGCAATCTGGGTCACTTCTAAGGTGTGTGTCAGGCGGCTGCGGAAGTGGTCCGACGGAGAATCGGCGGGCAGGCGGGCAAAGACCTGGGTCTTGCCGGCCAGGCGGCGAAAGGCGCGCGCATGCAGAACGCGTGCAACGTCACGGGCAAAAGGCGTGCGATAGGGATGCGGCGGCTCGGGGTGCGCACGATGGATCAGTTCGCCGTCAGCGTGGACGGCAATCCCCGCGGGCAGAGTGTAACTCGAACAGGCTTGGGGAGTAATCTTCGCCGACGTACTCATAGGTTCATGTGTAGTTATACCGTAGTTAGCGGTCAGAAGTTAAGGAATAGCCAGCTCCGTGTGGCAGTTTGGCATACATGCGAGTTTACGAACCACAGCAACCATAAAGCAGAATACACGCCGTTGAGCGCCGAAAACTAACCCCTGTTCTCCGCTATTCCGGCTTAGGCGGGCCAACGGTGCTTTCCTGCTTGGCCAACTTGACGCGGGCGGTCTCCAGTTTCTTCTGCACCTTGGCCAATTCGGTCGGGTCGACGTCAGCCGGAGCCGACTTGGCAAACTCCGAGAGGGAAAGCTCCCACTGCGCGGCGGCCAGACGAATGCGTCCGGTCTTCTCGTAGAGCTCGCCCAGATGGTCGTGCACTGTGGGGTCGGCCCGGTCACGCTCGACGGCCCGGCGAAGGTTCTCCTCCGCCAATTCGAACTCTCCCATCTTAAAGTACACCCAGCCCAGCGAATCCAGGTAAGCGCCGTTCATAGGTTCCTGCTCGACAGCCTTGCGAATCATCTTGAGAGCCTCGGGCAGCCGTGTGCCTTTGTCGGCCAGCATGTACCCCAGGTAGTTCAAGGTCATGGCGCTTTCCGGGTCGAGCTCAAGCGCCTGGCGGAAGAACTGCTCGGCTGGCTCGAAGTGCTTCTGCCGTTCGGCCAATTCACCCCTGAGGAAGAAAAGATAAGTGCGGTCCTCTTTCTTGGTGGTTAGCGCCTCGGCCTTGTTGAAGTCATCTTCGGCTTCTTTCCAACGATGCGCGCGAACGCACATCTGGCCCAGCGCCAGCCAGATTTGACGGTCATCGGCGTTGTTGGCCAGCAGCCCCTTGGCTATTGCAAGACCCTCGTCTGTCTTGTTCAGATCGCCCAACTCGCCGGCCAGCATCACCTTCATGTCGCGATCTTTGGGGTTGGCATCGACAGCCTTGCGTGCGACTTCAACCGCCTTCTCAAATTGCTTGGCATCGCGCCAGGTGTCCACCTGGGCCTGATAACCGCGCACCGCCGTATCGCCGCCCATGTCAATGAGTTTCTGGTATGTCGCGATGGCTTCGGTGGTCTTATTCTGCTCGTGATAAACCTCCCCGAGCCGCTCCAGGAATATGCCGCGATTGTTCTTCTCTTCGGTGGTATAAGCGCCGTTGGCGTGCGATGTCAGGTCGACCATCTTCTCGAAGACCTGCTCGGATTCATCGAAGCGGCCCAGCACATCCAGAAGCAGCCCCTCGTTGTAGCCGGCTTCCAGATTTTCAGGGTCCTTCTTGCGCGCTTTGGCGATGGTGGCCAGCGCATCCTCATACTTTCCCTGACGGCGCTGAATCTCGCTGATGTGAACCAGGGCACCGGCGTTCTCAGGGTCAGCCTCAGCCAGTTGCTTGTATTGCTTGAGCGCCTCGTCAAGCTGGTTGTCATTGAGCAGGGCCTGGGCCAAGGCTTCCACCGTGTGCTCATCTCCCGGCTCCATGTTGGCAGCGCGCTGATAGGCAGCAATGGCGTCCTTGGGCCGCTTCAACTGATCATAGGCTGCGCCCAGCGCATCCTCCATCTTCGCCGTCCGATCAGTGACTGGAACCTCCTCGAGCACCTTGGCAGCGCGTTCCATGTCCCCGCTTTCCGCATAAAGACGAGTCAGATTAAGCACCACCTCTTCGGAGTCGGGATCCATGGCCTGCGCCAGTTTGAACTGCTCTTCGGCCTTCTTCTGATCGTGTTTGACTGTGTAGAGCTGACCCAGGACCATGCGATCCTCGACGCTCTTAGGATCGATTGTCACGATCTTCTCGAATTCGCCGATCGCCTGGTTCAGCACGTTGTCAGTGGGCGAAGCAGAGGAGGGGGCATTCTGCCCTTCACTCAGAGCGCGCAAGTAAATGCGTCCCAGCAGCCGGTGCGCGTCGATATCGTCAGGTGAGCTCTTGAGCAGCCCCCGCGCTGTGCTTTCGGCCTCGTGTGCGTGGCCAGTGCGCAAATACAAATCGGCAAGCGCATTGTTCAACTGCGGCGAATCGGGGTCGGCATTCAGCGCCAGCTTGTACTCCTCAATGGCACGATTCACATACTCCGGTTTGCCTTCGCTGACGGCTTCCTCTTCATAGTTGCTGGCCAGCGCCGAGTGATAGTACGCCTGGGCGCGGTCCGGTTGCTGCTCTTCGGAATCGGCGGCTGGGGCTGCTTTTGCTCCCTCGGCCGTTTTTGCCGGTGCAATCTGGATCGGGCTGGCGATAGGCGCCTTAGCGGGAGCGGCATTCACCGGCGCTGCCGGAGCTTTGGTTTCCGGCGAAGTCTTTCCCGGCTCATTCTGGGCGCAAGCTGGCCAGACCGCCGTCACGAAGGCGATTGCGGCGGTAAAGACAAGTCCGAGGGGCAGCAAACGAAGTTTTTTTATCATCATCCTGAGAATTCCATATCTCTTCAGCCGGGCCGGTGGGAAGAAAACTCCACACCTGAGAGGAAGAAAGGCGGTGCAGGCAGCCGGTAGGAGCAACTCTGCCTACTGTACAGACGATTTTAACTGCCAATTGGTTTGATTGGCGCGTTAGATTGAGGTATTTTGCCGCTCCGATGCCCAAATCGAACCGATCAGGCCTGTTCAACCGGACGCCCGGATCAAAAACCGTCTGTCTCGCCCATATAAATGCATCCACTTGTGCAGGTTTCCTGAACCACAATCCTGCACAATCCGGGCAAAGCCGGCCGCAACCGTGTCCACAGCCACCGCGCCAGATTCTCGCTGGTCGGGTTCTCCAGACCCTCCACCTCGTTCAGACAGCGGTGGTCGATCTGGTCCTCGATGGCCTGGAAGGCCGTCTTGATCTCGGCAAAGTCCATCACCCAACCAAGATGCGGGTCGAGCGGGCCGCTGACATGAACCGCGATACGAAAACTATGCCCGTGCATACGTCCGCACTTGTGACCGGCGGGAACATTAGGAAGCCAGTGTGCCGCCTCGATCATGAATTCCTTGAAGATTTCCATTGACTTCCATTCTCTTCCAAATCCCCGTGGGATGCATCATCGTGTACGTTAGACTAGTAAAAAACAATGTCGATCTTGCCGCCAAAGGAACTTTCGGCCAACCTTGACTTTCTGCGCGCCGTTGCGGTGCTGTTGGTTTTTTTATCGCACTTCTCTATGCCGCATCATAACAATCTGGGCATCACCGGCCTTGGAATATTCGGTGTCGTCATCTTCTTCGTTCATACGAGTTTTGTATTAATGGCCTCGCTTGAGCGGCTTGAGAAGACTGCCGGGAACGATAGGTCGCTGGTGTTGGCCTTCTGGATTCGGCGCATCTTCCGCATCTATCCTCTTGCCATTTTCTTCGTCGTTCTGGTGGTTATCTTTCACATACCAATCAGCATTGATGGAATATACACGTGGATTGGTCTGAAGGGCTTCCTTTCCAACCTTGCCCTCATCCAGAATCTGACAGGTAGCAAAGACACCATTAGCGTGTTGTGGACACTGCCGATTGAGATGCAGATGTATCTCATCTTGCCATTCGCATATTTTGCGATACGCGGAGATAGACATCTCCGCTCTCTCGCCCTATGGGTGCTTTCAGTGTTGCTGGCTTTCTCCAGTTTGCTGTTTTTCAAAAACCTCAGTCTTTTTTTTTATGCTCCGTGTTTCACATCGGGAATTGTCGCCTTCGATCTGGTTCATTGCAAAAGCCGGAAGTGGAAGCTGCCGGCATGGTCATGGCCCATCGGTATTTTCTCAATCATTGCTCTTACAGGCCCGCACTATGAAGTAATCTCCGGCACCAAATTTCTTCGCGCCTGGGTTCTTTCGCTGTTACTGGGAGTGCTGTACGCGAACGTAGAAGAAAGCCGGCCGAATTGGACTCACAAACTCTTCCACTGGATCTCGGAGCACTCCTACGGCATCTACCTTAGTCACGTGTTTGTTTTCTGGTTCGCTTTTTGTCAGATGGATCGATTCCCGCTGTGGACGCAGTTCATGGCGCTGATCATTGGGGCGATTGGCGTCCCCGCCATCCTCTATATTTCGATCGAAAAACCTATGATCCTGGCTGGCGGCCATCTTGCAAGACGTCTACTCCGGCATTCCGCTTTGAGAAAAGAGCGCCAATTGGCTCGGAGATAGGGAGATTGGATCTCGCTTTATGGAATGCCCAGAAACTTGTGAGTCTGCAAACTCAATCGCCATTGCGGATGGTCGAGGCAGTAGCGCAGCGCAAGCTCGGTGTTGGCGGTGCGACGGGGTCCGTCCATGGGCTGCAAAAAAAAATGCCGGAAGGAGAGTAGCTCAAATTGGGTGGGATCGGCGCCTGTCTGTGGATAAATCAGCTTCAGCTCGTCGCCGCTGCGCTGTACAAATTCCGCCCCGGCTTTCGGGCTAACGCAGAGCCAGTCCACACCGGCCGGCGCCGTAATCGTACCGTTGGTCTCGACTGCAATCCAAAAACCGCGGGCATGCAAAGCGGCAATCAGGCCTACATCCAGTTGCAAAAGCGGCTCGCCTCCGGTGCAGACGACGAAGCGCTGGCCTAACTCGGTGCCAGCAGGCCATTTCTCTGCGACGGCTGCTGCCAATGCTTCGGCGGAATCGAAGCTTCCGCCACCGGACCCATTCACGCCTACAAATTCGGTGTCGCAAAACTTGCAGGTGGCGGCTGACCGGTCTGCCTCGCGGCCCGACCAGAGGTTACAGCCGGCAAAACGGCAGAAGACCGCCGCGCGGCCAGTCTGCGCGCCTTCGCCCTGGAGGGTATAGAAGATTTCCTTGACCGCGTAGCTCATCTTGAAGATCACCAAACACTACGCACCCTTTGCTAAAGGGTGGGAATCCACGAACCCAAACCGCTCCGCGTTCACAAAGAATCCGAAGCCTACTTGTACCTCAATGGATCATCGATCCCATTCTCGCGAAAGCCCTTTCGCCGCAGTAGACAAGAATCGCACTGTCCACACAGCTCGCCCGTGGGCGATGGATCATAACAACTGCTGGTCAGACTGTAATCCACGCCTAACTCGATTCCCTTGGCGATAATCTCCGCCTTGGTGAGCGCGATTAGCGGTGTATGAACCCGGAGCGCCTGACGTCCTTCGACGGCAGCTTTCGTAGCGAGATTTGCCATCTTCTCGAAGGCCTCAATAAACTCGGGCCGGCAGTCGGGATAGCCCGAGTAATCCAGAGCATTCACGCCGATGAAGATGTCGCTCGAACCCAGCACCTCGGCCCAGGCCAGCGCAAATGAGAGGAAGATGGTATTGCGCGCCGGCACATAAGTGATAGGGATGCCATGGCTCATCTGGTCCGCGTCGCGGCCTTTGGGAACCGCAAAATCTCCAGTCAGCGCGGAGCCGCCGAAGACCCTCAAGTCAATCTTCGCAATGCGGTGATCCGCCACTCCGATTGCCGAGGCGACACGGCGAGCCGCATCGAGTTCAACAATGTGCCGCTGCCCATAACTGAACGAAAGCGCGTATAACTCGTAGCCCTCGCCGCGAGCGATGGCAAGCACCGTGGCCGAGTCGAGCCCCCCGCTCAACAGCACCACCGCACGTTTTGGTTGGTTATCCATAGTTTGGTCTACCTGTCTTCCTCAAAGAAGAGTTCAGACTTTTCAGGCTGCTAAAAGGTTCTTTCAGGGCCTCACAAGTGTCAGGGCACGACTTCAGTCGTGCCGAAAGTGGTGCAAGAAAGACCTGGGGCTTTAGCCCCTGAGGGAAATCAAACCTCCATGAGCCTTTATCCGGGTAAACTTGGCCTATTCTCCCTCAATTGGCTTGGAATCAGCCCAGTCACAAAATATTCCCAAACCCTCGTCGAGATTGTTGGGGCTGCATCGAATCTTGAATTCCGTCGGAGTGCGGGAAACGTGCAGCCAGTCACTGTCAGATAGATTCCTGTGTACCTTATGGAACTCACGTCCTTCAAGATACGTGTCAACAAGCGCAATATCAACCTGCCAACCTGGATTATCAAGAGACGAAATTGTGATGCCACCGCCATGTTCCCAATCGCCATCGCACTGGCCGACAAACCAAGCTTGTAGTCTTCCAAAACTTGTCATTCATGTGTCCCCTTATCCCAAACGCACGCTCAGCTTGCACTTACTTCAAATCTCCGCCTTTGCCGATATCGATTGAAGGCGAAATAGGATTGCTTTCGTCGATCGAAGCCTCAATGCACTTCTTCAAAACTCCCTTGGCTTCGAGAATAAATTCGATGGCGTCACGTGCCGCGCCCTCGCCGCCCCGGTTAGGCGTCACGTAGTGTGCTTCGGCCTTCACTTGCGCCCGCGCATTGGCCACGGCCACGGCGAATCCGCATTCGCGCATCACCGCCAAGTCGATCACGTCGTCGCCCACGTAGGCAATCTCGTCCAGAGTCACGCCTTCCTTCTCCATAATTTCGCGGACTGGGCGCATCTTGAAAGCCTCGCCCTGGTAGACGAACTCGAGCTTCAGATCGCGTGCGCGCAGGGCCACGGTCTCGCTAACACGCTTGGTAATGACGCCCAGCTTCATGCCGCCCAGCCGCGCCAGCGTAATTCCTGCGCCGTCGTGAGCGCTGTAGCCCTTGGCCTCGATCATCTTAGTTGTCGGCGCGCCGTTTGCTGCGGCAACAGGGAAGGGATACAGCCAAATGGTTCCGTCGGTGAGGACGCCATCGACGTCGAAGAGAATGATTTTGATGCGGCGGGCTCGATCTTGCGCTGAGAGTGTCATGCTTCAATTCTACCTATCGCGCGTCGGGGTTTTCGGCGAGAATGAAAGCATGGAGGAAAACCCGCCAGTTACATTGCCGAAGACACCGCTGGCGCCCGAAGATTTCTACTTCGAAGGGCCGAATCTGGTCTTCACTGCGGCCTATCACCTGAAGCGAGGCTCCTGCTGCGGGTCGGGCTGCAGGCATTGCCCCTATGGATTCGCGAAGACACCGGAGCAAGCGATCCGGCCCGAAGCTCAATCTGGCGACGCTCCAATCGAGGATTAAGCGGAGGCGCATCTTTATTCTCTTTGAATAGTGCAGATAATTACTTCTTACCGGTCCACACTAGAAGACAGAGGAAGTGCGGAGAATCCGCCCCTCCGCGCCCGGAGAAGCATACCCCCTCCCCCCTGTTTATATTTTCAAACCCTTGCATATAATTTTCTAGCCAACGCCTTCGGCAGCTCATTGCGGTGCGGCAACCTGTGCGGCAGACGCTTCTTTCACCAGCACGGCAAAACGCGGAAAGGCAAAGCTGCCTTGGGCATCGTCGATCACGTTCAACTGGCAGAGATACGGTCCGGGTTTAAGTCCGCTAAGCGGCACATCGAGCTCGATGGCCACAGCATCGCGGCCCTCGACATTGATGGTTTTGGCCTGCACCAGCGGCGTCTCATAAACCTTCGTCGAGCCTTGGATCAGCTCGAGGCTGCTGAGCAGGTTGATACCCGGCTTGATCCCTTTGGGCTGATTCTCGACCGGTTTTTCGCGCGCCGGAGAATAGATTTCGTAGAGCAAATAGAGGTGCTGGTCACTGCGGAAGACATGGCTGATGTTAGGCACGTACTCTTCTCCGCCTCGCACCAGTGGGCTTTGTTTCTTGCTAGGCTGACGCATCGACGCGAGAACGATCGAGCTGATTTTTAGCGGAGCCTTCTTCATCTCGGGCAGCGTGATGTCGGCCTCGAACGAGCCCATGCGACCGGTTTGATTCTCGCGGACCAAAAATTTTAGATGGTACTTACCTGGTGGCAGATCGAAGCTCGTGGTGTACTGGATGTTCTTCTGACGTGCCTGCAGTGACGGATCGAGATTGAGTTTGACAGTTTCGCGCGCCTGGCCGATGGGCCGCTTGGCCTCGTCAATTACCGTGCCAATGATATCCAGCGTGGCTTTGTCCTTGTCGCCGCCCTTGACAAAAGGAATCTGCGAACCAGGGACGATGAGCGAGACGGGCACATAGAAGCGGCTTTCGTCGAGGCGGAAATACATCGCATCGAGATAGACGGCCATGTCGGTCGCCGGCAGATCGCTGGCTAACTGCTCTTCGAGTTCGCGCTCGCGGTCTTCCTTGCCAGAGTGCTTAAAGTCCGCCGGAGCATAGTAGCCAGGCCGGTATTCGAGCTTCACGCCGGGCCGATTGATCTTGATGGTCAGTTTACGATACTTTCCGTCCCTTGCTGGATTGGTCGAACGGAAGCCGATAGCGTAATAGGCCGAGCTGTCATGCTGCACCTGCGCAAAGGCGGGAGCAAAGTCATTGGAATCGAAGAAGGCTTTGCCGCCGGTATCAGAGCTGAGCGTGGCCATGACTTCCTGCGTGGCGAAGTTAGCGTTCATGTTATTCGTCAGTGCGCCGCCGTTGAAGGCGCCGGTCCCGCGCAGGCTGCCTGTCGAGGCGTCGCCGAGCGGAGAGACGGCCTGTAAGCCGCGCGTGTCTACGCTGTAGATGGCCAAGTTGGCGCGCACTGCCGCGTTGATCGCAGACCGCAACGAAGCCTCGTTCTCGATACCGTCGCGCGAGATACCGCCGGAAAAATAAAGTAATGATTTTTTCTCGGAAATCTTTTCGAGCGACTTTGCAACGGCGCGCAGCGCAAAAAGTTCGCGGTCGGTGTTGAGGTCGTTGTATTCGCTTTCGTCGGGTGTGTAGCCGGTGGTGTCTTCCACCTGGTTCGAGTTTGCGTTTGCGCCCTGCTCAAAGCCCTCACCTTCGGTACCGTTGTAAACGGCGACCTCGTTGATGAGTGCATTCTTGTCGGCAGTAAAATCCTGGTCCACCTTGAGCGTATCGCCCAGCGAGACCAGAGCTACTAGGTCGGCCGCCTGCATCTTGGTACGCAAAAACGCCTGCGCCGCCGCGACGCTGCGGTCCAGATCCTCGGGTTGCATCGAGGTCAGATCGAAGAACATGACAATAAGGCGATGATTGCGCAGATCCTCGGGATGTGCGACGACGACAGCTTTACTTCCATTGCCGGTTGCGCCCGCGGCTAGCCCGCTGACAGTGGCCTCGTTAAGCGGCGTGGCCATATCGACGGTCTCAAAATCGAAGGTGGAGATCTGCTGTTGCTTGCCGTTCTCGTAGACGCTGAAGTCGCTCTGCTTGAGCCCGCGCACGAATTCGCCGGTCTTCTGGTCGCGCGCCACCACATTGGTTAGCACCAACTCGCCGTTCATCTTAAGAACGTAGCCGCCCTGCGGAGTGTTCGATATTTGTCCGCTGGGCGTCTGCGCGCCTTGTGGCTGACCGGCACTCTGCGCAAATGCGGGCCACGCGTCCGGCAACACCAGCGCCAGCGCCGCACACACCGCCACAACTTGTCGCATCCAACCCGTCATCGTTCTCCCTCAAACTCGCTAACTCAACTGGAGCCCAGACTTTGCATTTTAGATATTTAGATAATGGAGGCTCAAAATCTAAATCTCGCCGTAAACTGAAACGCCCTCATGGAGCCGGCCGAGGTCACCTGTCCGAAGGTCGGAGAGGCCGCGTTGGTATCCACGCCCGCATACTGCACGGTGTTGAACACGTTGCTGGCCGTGGCACGCACTTCCATGCTGCGCGTGTCGCCCAGTTGCATGGTTTTCGATAGCGACATGTTGTTTTGAATAGCTCCCGGTCCCGCGATGGAGTTACGCGATGCTGTGCCAAAGACATCGCAAGGATAGCTGCTATTGGCTGCCTCCGGTTGCGTAAAGGCTGTTGTATTGAACCACTCCTTCAGTGAACCGCCACCGCCAGTGATTGACTTTGTATAGTCCCGGTTGGGGCGTAGGGAACCAGCCGTGCCGCAGGCGACGCTCGACACCGCCGCTTGATAACTCGGCGTGAGTGGCGCACCAGTGGCGAAGGTAAAGCTGCCGGAAACTGAAAATCCTTCCAGAATATGCGAGCCGACGCCACTAGTTACCCAGAATTTGTCCTTGCCGAAGGGTAACTCGTAGAGATAAGTTCCGGTGACCTTGTGGCGCTGGTCGAAGCTGGAGTTACCTTCCTCCGCTGCCAGATCCTGCCAGTTCTGCGCGACCACCGTCGAAGTTCCGCCTACCGAGCCTGCGTCGTCGATAGAATGCGAGTACTGATAGTTAGCACCGAGGGCAATGCCGCTGCTGAGTCTCTTATTCACGCGCAGTGTTCCTGCATTGAAGCGGGAGAAGGCGCCCGACTGCTCATAGTTGAAGAGCAGATTTGTGCGATCGGTTTGGGCACTGGTTACGCTGGCGCGCGGTGCGCTGGTGACATCGAGGTCGCTCCCCTTCGATCCGTTGTAACCTGCGTTCAGTACGACGCCCCAAGGCAGAGTCTTCTGTATGTCGAGGTTCCAGACCTGGACATAAGGAAGATGGTAGTGAGGATCGAGCTCATAGTCGCCAGGAGTCGATACTGTTGCCACGGGACAGAATCCATTAGACAGCGTAAGGGCGATGCAGGCCGAGCCGGCTTCGTTGGTCTGTTCGTTCACAAACGAGGGTTGATTGGCTATCGGTTGGCGCGCCATCGTCGAGGCGAAGGTGGCGTACTGACTGACCGTGTAATTCATACCGTAGCCGACTCGTAGGACGGTCTGTTTGGGCAACCGCAGTGCAAGGCCCAATCGTGGCGCAAAGGCGGTGCGAAAAGGAAAGGCCAGCGAATCCGGCAGATTGCCGATCGAAGACGATCCTCCCGGCGCAACTTGTGTGGGCGTCCCGGAGAATTCCGCAGCCGGGTCGGTGTCCACCATTCCGAGGCGACCGTACTTCTCGGTATAAGGCGCGAAGAACTCGTATCGCAATCCGTAGTTCAACGTGAGCTTGGAATTCATGCGCCAGTCGTCCTGCGCATAGACATCCATCACGTTGTCGCGCAGGTAGCTTTTACCTGCGGCCGCGTCGATGGTGGTCTCCTGCGGCAGCCCGAGCAGGAAATCGGCCAGCGCGGAGCCAGTCGTTGCATCGTGTGCGGCGTCCTCGGTGAACAGGCCCGAAAAGGTGAAAGTTCCAGTGGCATTCGAGCCACCAAGAAAGTCGCGATGTACGCGGCGATAGTCGCCGCCAAAGCGCAGGTTATGCTTCCCGTGAATCCAACTTAGGATTTCGGAGGCGGAGATAGTCTGCGAGAGCGAGAAGCTGGGCTGCTGCTCATTGAGCCCCTGAATGTTGCTGAGAACGACGTTGGGCAGACCGTAGTCGATTGGCGCGCTGTCAGTGCCCGCAATGCCAACAGTGCTTGCAACGTCGGTCCCGTTGGTAAAGAAGTTGGTCGCCTGACTCACGCTGCGATTCCAGTTGACGTTGAAGATATCAGTAACTTTGTGGTAACCCACCGTGTAACCGGCCTGCAGGGAGTTAGAGTGCGAGGAGCTTTTACCGCCTAACTCCGGGAAAATATTCACATTGTCCGAGGCTGTATCGCTCCAGTTGTAGTTGAAGTTGATGCTTTGGCGCAGGCCCTGATTTTGCTGGGCACGCCGGCCACCGCCACCTCCGAAGCCACCGCGGTTGCCACCGGGCTGGGTGGCGTTAGCGCCTAGGCTGCGCATGTAGCGTATACCGGCTTGCGTGGTATTCGATTGCGCAGCGGTCAGCAGGTGATAGTTATAGTCGTTTACCAAATTGACGCCGGTGAGATTCGGCAATGGCATGAACGGTTGGCAATTCGGAGTTGCGCAAGTCAGCAATGCCTGAGCGGCCTTCGCTGCCGGCGTTTTGAGGTACGAGGGCGGAATCACATTCAACGTGCCGTTGTAGTTAAATTGCGGCTGGCCAGGCTGAGTGGGATCGTAAATCGCCGCCAGCCCGGAAAAATTCCCGCTCCGCTCCTCTGAAGTCGGTACCGTGGCGTACTCATCCAGCGGCGAAGAACTGCGAGTGCCGGAGAGCGTCAGGAACATAGTGTCCTTGCCGCTGGGCTTGGTGAGATGCGGCAAGTAAGGCGCACTCATAAAGGTAATGCCGAAGCGATTCGAGCCTGACGCGGGCTGCTCCTGCGACTGGCCGCGAAGAGAAAACGGCTCCGCATTGAGTGCCGAGTTGCTGCCGATCCAGAAGATGGCCCCATGCGGCTGGCCGGGATTGAAGCCGCGGAAGTTACCGCGTCCGCCGCCAAAGCCGCCTCGCCCACCAAACCCTCCGCCAAATCCACCGCCGAAGAGGCCGCCACCAGGGCCGCCAAGGTCGCCGAAGTTTCCGCCGCCTTGTCCACCATTTTGTCCGCCCGGCAAGACACCTTGAGCGCGGAGGGTCTCGATGGCATCGCGGATGCGGTCCATGTCGAGGCCAGCCAGCGGACTGACCGCTCCGGCCTGGCCGCTGATGGCTACCGAATCGCTTTCAAAGTCCGAGTTGCCCGCAATTGAGGGCAAGGCAGCGCCGGAGGAGCCGGACAAAGTTGGCGACCCAGATTGGGTCTCAGTGTCGGCAGCAAGCGCGCTCATCAGGCTCAGGTTTTGCACGCCGCTCGATGCAAGTTGCCGGATGACCTGCGCCACTCCCGCGGCTTGCGCTCCTTGTTCTTCGCGCTGCTGTTCGACCGCCCGCGAAGCTAGCACCAGCTCAAAGCTGACCGTCTGATCGTGGCTGGTTGCGTTGAGCACCGCTTCCTGTGAACCCGGCGCAAAGGCTGCAAACTGGGTGCGGATCACGTAACGGCCATTCTGCGGAATGGTCAATGTCCAAGAGCCGGTTATGTCGGTTGTGGTGGTAAAGCGCTTTCCGGTGAGCGTGTTTTGCGCGGTTACTGTGACGCCGGGCAAAGGAATGTTGCCGCTCTTGACCTGTCCATGCAGCTTTCCCCCGGAGAGCACTTCCGGCGCGGGTGATGATGGATTCGGCACGGGGTGACTTTGCGCAGCCGGCTCAGCGGTGACTGGTGCGCCTGAGGGCGCGGCCGTTGGTGTGGCCTGCGATTGGGCCAGAGCGGGAAGACCGCCGGCCACAAGAATTCCCGCCACAACTGCCCACCGCATGGTTCTTCGCCTCATTGACGCGCCCTGCCATTTTGCGCTCGTACTTACTCAGACGGGCTACGCGCCGCGAAGGTTTACGGTTTCTTGCATTCCGCAAGGAGGGCGAAACCAGCGGCTGCTCGTCTTCAAATACGGGATGCGACAGGCAGCGCGGCGTGCAAGGGAACTCGATTAGCGGGCGTGATGAAAATCCTTGCATTTTTGCACTGTCCATGTTAACTTTTTTGCTAATAATCTTTTGATTGCTACCATGTTAGTAAACTCCGGTAGCCGTCATCGAACAGGATGATCCCGTGATAAAGATTGGCACCTCTATCCGCACTCACCGGCTGCAAAAAGGGCTTTCCCAGGGTGACATCGAAAAGAAGACGGGCTTGTTGCGTTGCTATCTGTCACGCGTGGAGAACGGCCATACGGTACCTTCGTTGGATACGCTGTCGAAGATCGCCCTGGCGCTCGATTTGCCTATCACCCAGTTCTTCGCCGACGACCCGGCCGGCAAGCAAAGCAACTTGCAAAAACTTTCTGACGAGGAGTTGCGCTTTCTGACCCAGATTCGCCGCTACTCAACGAATCTGAATGAGAGTGACCGCAGGCTGCTGCTGGCGATGGTGAAGAAGTTCGCCGCCACGGCGATGCGCTAGCGGGAACCCGCGAGGTCTTGATCTCCAGATGTGGGATTTCGATGCGCCCGCATACACCTCATCCTACCCACTGCGCCACAAAGAACCCGAAGAGGACCAGCAACCCCACCACCATCGCCACGGAGAATTGGAGACGCCGGGTAAACAGCGGCCTGGGCGAACCAATCCGGGGCACCATGCGGGCCGCGAAGAGCAAGCCGCAGAGAACGCCACCTAAGTGGGCGGAATTGTCGATCTTCACTCCGGTGTGCTTAGCGACAACGCCGAGGCTGATGGTAAAGCCGATCACCAGATTGATGGCGGCAAAGTAGATCACCGACCTGCGCAGCTTGTGCAGTTCCTGCGGTGGCACGGGCAGCAGATGCGACTTGAGCAGCACGATCAGCGCCCCTGCAATGCCGAAGACAGCCCCCGACGCGCCTGCGCCGACGGGAAAATATACCGCTCCAGAGGAGTCGTGTAACGGCGACAGTCCATTGTAGAGGGTGGATAGCAGGTTGCCCGCCGCGCCTGTGAGGATGTAGACCGCCAGCACGCCCACCGAACCCATCAGAGGTTCGGCCAGCAATCCCAGGTTCCACAGGCACCACATATTGGTGGCCAAATGCAGAATGCCGACATGCACGAACATGGCCGTGACGATGCGCCACCACTCGCCGTTAATCAGTACCGAGCCAGCGTTGTCGGCGCCACAATTCAGCAGTTGTTCGGGGCTAGGACTCATCGGATTGATTCCGTGCACCGTCATGGCCAGAAAAACCAGGCAGTTGATTCCCACCAGCAAGTAGGTGGCTGGCGCGTAGGCCCACGGTGGACGCCGCCGGCGAGCCGGGGACGGCGCATTGAGGTCGGCATCCGGAGGCAGCAACTCCGGTCCTGGATTTATGGAATCAGTCCCCATGACACAACTCTAATGCATTTTTACGCTGTGCAATATGTACGGTAGGCGAATTGCCGTCGAGGTAAGAGCGGACAATCAAATCCAACCTGACCAGACTCTAGTTGAAGGCGGCGACGTTTGCGCTGGCAAAGGATTCTGGCACGACTTGAGATTGCCGGCTGCGATTCCATGTAGTCTGGTCTTTGGTCTTTGCCGCACCGGCGGGCAATTCATGGAGTCGGGGAGCAAAGGCTGTCGAAGGGAGCGGGATCGTGGGTTCAGGTGTGAGTGGGGAAAAGCGTATTCAGCGAGCGTTGCTGAGTGTCACGGACAAGACCGGCCTGGTGGAGTTCGCCCAGATGCTGGCGGGCTTTGGCGTGGAGTTGGTTTCGACTGGCGGGACAGCGCGGGCGTTGCGCGAGGCAGGCCTGACCATCAAAGACATCAGCGATCTGACCGGTTTTCCAGAGATGTTGGACGGGCGCGTGAAGACGCTGCATCCTAAGGTTCACGGGGGCCTGCTCTACATTCGCGGCAACAAGGAGCACGAGGCCGCAGTGGCCGCGCACGGCATCGAGCCCATCGATGTGGTAGTGGTGAACCTCTATGCCTTTGAGAAAACTGCGTCCACCCCCGGCGTGGCTTTCGGCCATCTGATTGAGAACATCGACATCGGTGGCCCGTCGATGGTGCGTTCGGCAGCCAAGAACTTTGAAGATGTTGCAATCGTGACCCGCGTTTCCGATTACCCAACCCTTATGGAAGAATTGAAGAGCACCCACGGCGCCCTCAGCCGGGCAACTCGTTGGCGGCTGGCCAAGCAGGCCTTTGCCACGACAGCGGCGTATGATTCGGCCATTGCGAACACGCTAGATCGCATTGCTGAGGCGCCCGCTCCTTCATCACCAGCCGAATTGGATACGGCCAGCTTGCCGTCGACTCTGCGTATCAACTTTCCACTTACGCAATCGTTGCGCTACGGCGAAAACCCCCACCAGCGCGCGGCACTTTATGCCGATGGTTCCGGTCTCGGCATCGCGGGCGCTCACCAGCTTCAGGGCAAAGAACTGAGCTTCAACAACCTCGTCGATTTGGACGCCTGCTGGGAACTGACGCAAGAGTTCGACGAGCCGGCGGTCATCATTGTCAAGCACACCAACCCCTGCGGCGCGGCCACTGGAGCGACCGTCCTCGAAGCCTACCGCAAAGCTCTCGCCTGCGATCCTGTGTCGGCATTCGGCGGGGTGATCGGCATCAATCGTGAAGTGGACGCCGAGGCCGCCGAGGAGATTGCCAAACTCTTCGTCGAGGCCATCGCCGCTCCAGCCTTCAGTGCCGAGGCTCGCGAGCGCTTTGCCGTCAAGAAGAACCTGCGTCTGGTCGAGGTCCATGCCGCGCCAGTGAGGCCTGTGGTCAAGCACGTCTCCGGCGGGCTGTTGTTGCAGGATGCCGACACCGGCCACATTAACGAATGGGAGTTGAAAGTAGTTACCTGGCGTCCGCCGACGGCCGAAGAGTTGCGCAGCCTGCTCTTTGCCTGGCGCGTTTGCAAGCACGTGAAGTCGAACGCCATCGTCTATGCCAAGGACGGACAGACCATCGGTGTCGGCGCGGGACAGATGAGCCGCGTGGACGCTGCGCGTTTTGGCGCGATGAAAGCCGTGCTGCCTCCGAAGGGCTGTGTCGCCGCTTCCGACGCATTTTTCCCCTTCCCGGACGGCCTTGAAACCGTCGCCCAGGCCGGAGCCACCGCCGTCATCCAGCCCGGCGGCTCGGTAAAAGATCAAGAGGTCATCAATGCAGCCGACCAGTTAGGCATGGCCATGGTCTTCACCGGGATTCGCCACTTCCGCCATTGAGGATTCAATCGACAGGTGGGCAGATCAGCTCGATACAGCAGTAGTGCATCCAACTGAGAACCCTGGCGAGGGTTTTCGTTCAACATTCAGAAAGTTGTCACCATACGGAAATTTGCGGTGCATCCATAACACCAATTCGGAGCGAATTGCACACCACTCGTTACCTCCGCCGGTAATATGCGCTTTTTCACCCAACTTTAGTAAACTCAACCCCAGAATGCTTCTTTTCCTTCGTACCACTTGCCGACCTCGTTTTGTGTTTAGTCTTCACGCGCTGGCCATGGCACTGTTGGCCGTTGCCTCGCTCACTACATCAGCCCAAGGCACCCACCTCTGGACCCAGTCGCGGCTGGAGGAATTCGAGAAGGGCACGCCGCAAGGGGTCGCGCTCTCGAGCGACGGCCATCTGCGCGCGGGCCCGGCCTTGAGCGAAGTGGCTACGACGCCCTCGACGTATGTCTGGTCGGTCGCGGTCGACAAGGGCGGGACGGCTTACGTTGGAACCGCCTCGCCGGCAGCCGTGTTGCGCATAGGCCAGGACAGCAAGCCCTTCACGCTCTTTGAGACCAAGGACTTGTCTGTACAGGTGGTGCGCCTCGCGCCGAATGGCGCGCTCTACGTGGCTACGCTGCCCAGCGGCAAGGTCTATCGCCTCAAGCCCGATGCAACTGCAAAGCAGGATGAGGGCAGTGCTACGCTGGTCTTTGACGCGGCCAGCTTTGACGATGCAAACTCTAGCGGCGGCAAGGCAACCGCGGACAAAGGTGCGGAGAAGGGCCCAGACAAATCCGAGGCCAAATCCCACTACATATGGGATATGACCTTCGACGCAGCCGGGCGGCTCTACATTGCTACAGGCGGACCGGCAGCCGTTTACCGCGTGGAACTGAACAAGCCAGGGGCCAAGCCCGAGGCCTTCTTCAGCTGCGACGAGCAGCACATTCGCTCGCTGGCCTGGGACGCCAAGGGCAACCTGATCGCGGGCTCGGACGGCTCAGGCCTCGTCTACCGCATCAGCCCACAGGGCAAGGGCTACGTGCTCTTTGAGGCTTCGAGGCGTGAGATCACTTCCGTTGCTGTGGCCGCCAACGGAACCATCTACGCAGCCAGCGTGGGCGACAAGAGCCGCAATCCGCTGCCGCCCTTGCCAGTGCAGGGAGTAGGCGCGGTCACCATCACCATCGTCCAACCGGGATCGATGCAGGCGGCAAATACCAGTGCATCGGTGCCTGAAGGAAGCGAGATCTACGCACTCGCCGAAGGCCAGGCGCCGCGCCGCATCTGGGCCGGCAAGGACGAGGTCGTCTACGCTCTGGCCGAGCGGACCGACGGTTTGCTGGCGCTGACCGGCAATCGAGGCCGCGTTTTCAGAATTCAAGACAACGGAAGCTATGCCGACATTGCGCACCTGGAGGCGCAGCAAGGGTTGAGTTTGGCGCAGGTCCAGGGTACCGACAAGCTCTTCATCGGTGCGGGCAACACGGGCAAGCTTTGCCGCTTGGCCGCAACTGCGGAAAAGCACGAGTACGCGAGTGATGTGCTCGATGCCGGCGCATTGTCCCGCTTTGGCCATATCGAGGTAGAACCGGGCTCGGCAAATTATGAACTGCTGACCCGCACCGGCAACGTCGAACAACCCGCCCGCGGCAAAAGCGATTGGGGCTGGTCCGACTGGCAGCCGCTTCATGATGGCACTGTGGCTTCGCCTGCAGGCCGCTTTTTGCAATGGAAGGCAGTACTGCGCTCGAATGGAATGCTGGGCGGCGTGGGCGTCAACTACCTACCCGTCAATGCCGCGCCGGTGGTGGACGACGTGGTCGTGGTGCCGGGAGCACGCGTCAATCTCCAGACCTTGGTTCAAAATAATGCGAGTCAACAGGCGACGGTCAACATTACCTTTCCTTCTTCTGGCCAAAATGTAGGAGTGAGCTACGATGCTGGAGCAGCCGCGCCCTTGCAAGCTACCAAGGATCGCACTGCCGTCACGGTGCGCTGGGCAGCTCACGACGACAACGGCGACGATCTGACCTTCGCGCTCTACTTGCGCGGAGACGGGGAAACCGTGTGGCGACTGCTCAAGGACAACCTCACCGAGAAGGCGTACAGCTTCGACGCCGCGCTTATTCCGGATGGTGGCTATCAGATTAAAGTGATCGTCTCCGATGCACCCTCGCACACTCCCGCCGACGCTCTCACCGGCGACAAAGTGAGCGAGCGTTTCGAAGTCGACACTACACCGCCCGTGATCGCCGCTCTTCAGGCCAGTGAAGCTGAGTGCCAACATTCGCCCTGCGCGAAGCAGTTTCGCGTGAGCTTTGATGCCGAAGATGCCTTCTCGCCCATCGCACACGCCGAGTACTCGCTGGACGCAGGCCCTTGGCAGTATGTTGAGCCCGTTGGTGGTCTGTCTGACTCAAAGCGCGAACATTATGAGCTACGCATCTCTCCGGATGTGGCTGCGGGCAAGGTGAGTGAGCATTTAATCACCGTCCGCGTCTACGACCGGCACGATAACATAGGGGTAGCTAAGACGGTAATTCCCGCGCATTGATCGGAGCGATATGCGAAAGAAAGAAATGATATGGGTGGGGATCGTATCCGTTGTCTCTGTCTCACTGTTGACGATCCTCCTCATGAAAACTGTGTCCGAATAGCTTTTTTATCCATTGTTTTTGAGCATGGCTTGTTATCTCCTGATAGCTGGCGGGATCTGCGGTGGTAACAGCACTGAAGAATTTATTGGGACAATGCTGGGTATTATCGTCAACAGCCTTATCTACTTTGCCGTGATTGAACTATTCATACTGTTACGCAGAAAAATAAGCCGCTCTCGCTCGTCAGCTGATTGCGTAAGCTCACAGTCGTAAGATAGAAGAGATGCGATTCGAGCTTTATGTGGCATCGCGGTATCTCAGAGCCAAGCGGCGGCAGGCCGTGGTGGGCGTGGTCACCACCATCTCCATTGCTGGAGTTGCCGCGGGTGTGGCTGCGCTCATCATCGCGCTGGCCATCACCAACGGCATGAGGAGCGATTTGCAGGGCCGGTTGCTGGGAGCCTCGGCGCACGTTGACCTGATGCGCGTCGAGGCGGACGGCATTCGCAACTGGCGGCCTCTGCTCGATCGCTTGCGCCACGTTCCTCACGTCACCGCCGCCGCTCCCGGAATCTACGGGCAGGTGCTGGTTTCACGTGGCCCACGCGCGGGCTTCGCGCTCATCAAAGGCATCATTCCATCCGAGGAACGGACGGTCAGCAGCCTGATCGACACCGTCGTCTCGGGTTCGGCCAAAGATCTCGATCCGGAGGCGGCGCAACCGGATGCACATCATCATCCCGTTTCCAATCTGGAGTCGTTTCAATCCGAGATCAACATCCCCTATCCTCCGCTGGTGCTCGGAAAAGACATAGCCGAGCAGATCGGCGCGCAAGTGGGTGATAGCGTGTTGGTCACCAGCCCACAGGGCGAACTGACCCCGCTTGGCCTCGCGCCCAAATATCAACGCTTTCGTGTAGCCGGCATCTTCCACTCCGGCTTCTACCAATACGATTCGGCCATGGCCTTCATGCGCCTGGACGATGCACAACGGTTGTTCAGCGAGCCGGACCTTTTATCCGTCATCAGCTTCAAAGTGGATGACATCGACCGCGCTCCGCAGATCGGCCAGGCCATCGAGCACGAGGCTGGCCGCGGCTTCATGACCACTAACTGGATGGAGCAGAACCGCGAACTTTTTCGCGCCCTCAAACTCGAACAGGTAGTCACCTTCATCATCATCGCGCTTATCGTCATCGTCGCGGCACTCAACATTCTCATCGCGCTGACCATGATGGTGATGGAGAAGACGCGTGACATCGCCGTGCTGATGAGCTTTGGCGTGGAGCCAGGACAAGTGCGACGCATCTTCCTGCTGCAAGGGCTGCTCATCAGCCTCATCGGCACCGCTCTTGGATTGGTGCTCGGTTACTTCGCCGCCTGGGCTGGCGGGCACTATCACTTCATTCATCTTTCAGCCGAGGTTTATTCGATCGACACGCTCCCGTTTGCGCCGCGTCCGCTCGATGGGCTGATTGTCTCCGTTGTGTCCATCGGAGTTTCACTTCTGGCTACGCTCTATCCGTCATCTGCCGCCGCAGGCATACTGCCGGCTGAGGCGCTGCGGTATGAGTGACCATCAGCGCACACTCACCCAACGGAGAAAAGTCCTCTTCGGGGGTTGCGTCATTGCCACGGGATTGTCTGCCTTTTGCGCTGTAGGTTGCTGGATTTCGCCGTTTCCGCTTGTTTCTTCGGGCAACGGCGGGTACAGCACCAACCCATTGGATGAGTATTTGCTATATATCAGCGTGCTCCTGCCGTTGCTGGCTGTCGCTCTGGCTTTTTGGGGGCGTGGACTACTCCGGCTGTTATTTATTGGGATTGGGCTTCTACTCCTCGTGCTTTCCGTCTTCGGATTTGTCGCCAACCATGTTTAAGGGCACCGTGGTGCGCCCTCGGCTACCTTATACGCGCGACATTTATTGTGGAGTAATAATCCCACCCAGCGCGTGACGCCGCGGCAGCACGATGCCGCGATGATCGATCTCCGGTGGGGGTGCACTGGGCAGAGCGTCGGCAGGCAGGCAGGCGCGCTCGATCAACGCCCCGCCGCAAGCAGGGCACCAATCTGCCACAGTTTCTCCGGCGAGCACCGCGCGGCAATGGCTGCACACTCGTTCCATACCTCCAAGATTACCGGATTGAGCTAGAGCCCGATTGTGACCGCATATCAATTCCAGTCAGCCGCGCCGCAGGCAGCTGGTCCCACCGCCGTTTGCCGCTGGCCGGTACACTGGAGCTATGCATCCTCCGGTTCGCTTGGTAGCCATCGACATGGACGGTACGCTTCTGCCTAATTTTGCGAAGGCGCTCAGCCCACGCAATGCTCAGGCGCTTCGGGCATCGCAGCTGGCCGGCATCACGGTGGCCATCGCCACTGGCAGGCGCACGGCTTACACCACGCCGCTGCTTGAGGGCCTCAACCTGCGAGCGGATATGCCGTTGATCACGTCCAATGGAGCAGTGATCCGCACTCTGGGAGGCGACTCCATCGACCGCTGTCACATGGATTCGCGGGTAGCGCGCGGGTTATGCGGGCTACTGCGCCCATTCGGCGCCATGGTATTTACCTTCGACCGTCCCGGCCGCGGCGAGTTGGTGCTGGAAGACCTGGACCAGACGCACGGACGAATCGCGCTGTGGGTCGAGGCCAACCGCAACGCTATTGAGGTGATCAAGCCGCTGGAAGACGCGCTCATTGACGGCGAAGACCCCATTCAAGGCATGGCGGCCGGCGGCGTGAGCCAGATGCGCCAAGCCGAAGATGTCGTCAAGGCCAGCCAGTGGGGCGCGGCGTGTGAGTGCGTCAAGACGGAGTATCCGGCGCGCGATCTGTCGATTCTGGACCTGTTACCGGCCGGCGTCTCGAAAGGATGGGCGCTGGAGCGGTTGGCCGAACGTCTCGGCGTGGACCGCAAGGAAACCATGGCCATCGGTGACAACTGGAACGATGTGGACATGCTGGAATGGGCCGGGCAAGGCGTGATGATGGGCAATGCAGCTGGTGAGCTGCGCTCGATGGCCAAGATGCGCGGTTGGAAGCAGGCTCCGTCCAATGACGAAGACGGCGTGGCCGTGGTGCTCGAAGCTGCCATTGCCAAACGCGCTTCCGCTACAGTATGACCGGGCGGTAAGATATTGCAAGTGGGATTGAGCATGCGCAGAAATCCTCTCATTGCGGTCGTGGTACTCGCGGCACTCGCTCCATCGGCGCGGGCTGCCGAACGCATCACCTTCAGCAATGGATTCGATTATCTCTGCGATCATCACGCCGAAATCGAGGGCCGCGTCCGGCTCTATCTAAGCCCTGGCGAGGACAGCTACATCGAGCGTCTGCCTGAAGATATTGTCAGCGTCGAGAGGGTTCCGGACCCGCCGCTTCAGCCGAGGTCCGCAGAGACCGCTCCGCGCACGCCACCAGTAGCCGGCTCCAAAGTCAATTCGAATTCCACTCAGGAACCGAAGCTCTCAGAGGCGGACCTGCACGAGATGCTCATCAAGGCCGGCAAAGAGCACAACCTGGACGTGGACCTGCTGGCCAGCCTCATAAAAGCAGAGAGTGCTGGCAATGCACACGCCGTCAGCCGCGCCGGTGCGCAAGGGCTCATGCAACTGATGCCCGCAACCGCCAAAAATCTGGGCGTCAACGACAGCTTCAAACCCGACGAGAATGTGCGCGGCGGCACGACCTACCTCGACGCGCTTCTCATCCGCTACAACGATAACCTCTCGCTCGCTCTGGCTGCCTACAACGCAGGACCGGAAGCGGTGGCGAAGTACAACGGCATTCCACCTTATCGCGAGACGCGGGCCTACGTGGCGCGGGTGATTCACGAGTTCAATCGCCGGGTGCAGGCGCGTGAGGCCGAGGCGAAACGGCTGGCCGCGCAGGGCAACGCAACGCGCTAGCGGAACAGATGCGGCACAAATCGGCTGGTGTTGGTTGTCACCAAGCCGGAGGATTCTCGTATTCCCATTCCCGCTGGCTCTCCACCGATCAGCCAACTTCCGATCACCGCATTGTTGCCGCCATCGTTGGCCAATGAGGCCTTTTTTTGATAGACAAAATCTTCGCTCACGAAATCTCTCGCAGGTTCCTCTTCCGGCGTCCGGTTGCGGAAGACGGTAATTCCCGCTCCCTCGCGGCCAAAGAGTGGCTTCTTCGCGTAGTCCTGTAGATTACGTGGGCCATCAAGATAAGCAGGGAGCAGCAGTTCGTGGTTTGGGTTCAACTCCCACAAAATCGCGAGCAGAGCCTTGTTGGACCACATCATCTTCCAGATCGGCTCGATCCAATTCACCTGGCCGATGGTCTCTAAAGCATGAGGACCGAACTTCTCGCCCAGCAGCCATTCCCACGGGTAGAGCTTGAAGAAGCTCTCGATGGGCCGGCGCTCCAGATCGACGAAGCGCGCATTTGCATCTTCCCAACCAACCGAGTGCATCGAGATAGGCACGGTGCTGTGACCCGCCTGCTCCGCCGTGTCGCGCAGATAAGTGGCGGTCATGAAATCTTCTTCACTGCCATCGTGGCCGAAGTAAACAGGCTGCTTCAGACAGGGGATTAAGTCTTTCCATTTAGCTACCAGCTTCTCGTGAAGCGAGTTGAACTGATCGGCTTTCGAAAAGCAATCTTCCAGCCAGTACCATTGGATGATCGCGGCCTCTACCAACGCCGTCGGAGTATCTGCGTTGTATTCGAGCAGCTTGATCTGATTGCCGTCGTAGGCCAGGTCGAGCCTGCCATAGAGTGCCGGCGGCTCCGAGTTCCAGGTCTCGCGGATGCGTGCTGCTGCCGCCGCAGGAATCTTCATCTCTGCCAGGCGGTCGTGGTCGAGAATGTGATCTCGGGCGGCTAGAGCCAACTTGTGAATCTCGGCGGTTGCTGCCTCCAACTGGTCGATTTCCGCGGAGGTGAACTCCCAGTAAGCAGACTCGTCCCAGTAGGTCGCGCCGTCGTTGTGCGTGTGGAAGGTCAGGCCTAAACTGGACACAGTTGTTTGCCAATTGCCACGAGGAACGATCCTGTGACGACGCACTACCCGCCTCCTCCGTAGCCGCCGCTCCTGTAACCGAAGCCCTCATGCGAGATGCCGCTTTCGCTTCGGGGTGTAGTGCTGCCGCCCACTACTATGTCGCCGATCTCGCCCGCACTGGAGCCACCGTAGACGTAGTGGTAAGAAATATCAAACGTTGAAGACTGGCAGCGGATGTCCGGGACAATCTTTCCTTGTTCATCCACGCAATAGCGCGATTCTGGCGCATCTCGTCGGCCGGTCACCAACTTGGCGAGTGCCGTTAGCAGAGGAATCCGTACTTCATTTGATTTGCGCATTGAGCTGAAACCATGCTGACCGATTTCGTGGCGAATAGCAAGTCTGGCGGCCATCTTTGCATAATTTCATGTGCCCATTACTGGAGTACATTTACCAATTCGGCCAGCCGGTCAGACAGCAATTTAGACTGGTAGAAGGGCAATGCGAGGGAACGGAGCAGTCTTGAAGAAAAATCAATTGATATTAGGTTTGGTGTTGCTGGCGGTGCTGGTGGCGCTGGTGGTGTACGGACGGGACAGAATTCACTTCGACTTTGGCATCTTTCGCGCGCAGTTGGCGCTGGCCGATTGGCGCAAAATCGCCATTGCCGCCGGGTGCATCTATGCGGGCTATCTGTTCCGCGCCGTGCGCTGGGCGATGCTGCTCCGCCACATCAAGAAAGTGGGACCGTTCTCACTGTTGGGAACGCAGGTGATCGGCTTTACCGCGGTTGCTCTGATCGGCCGCATCGCAGACCCGGTGCGGCCTTACCTGGTAGCAAAGAAAACCGGCCTGCCGTTGAGCAATCAGATCGCGGTTTATATCGTAGAGCGGCTCTTCGACGCCGGCTCGATGGCTCTGATCTTCTGCTCGGTCATCCTCTTGGCTCCCGCAGACGCGCTGCCGCACCCGGAAGTCGTCAAGAAGGTTTGCTACGGCGCGCTGGCTACTACGGTAGCGGGTGCGCTCTTTCTGGTTGCGGTGCGCATGGCGGGCGGAGCCGTGGCGTCGCTTCTCGAAGGCATCTTCGGCGTCATCTCCAAAGGCATGGGCCGTGCGATCGGCGAAAAGATTCGCGCCTTTCGCACCGGCTTGGACACGCTGCGTTCCTTCTCGGATTTTGGCATTGCCGCATTGCTCTCTCTAGGTATGTGGCTGTTAATCACGCTGGCCTATCTTGAGACCACCAGAGCTTTTGTCGCCAGCCCCCAACTTGCTGGGTTGACGCTGGCCAAATGCATGTTGCTGATGGCTTCCAGCATGGCAGCCAGCGGATTTCAGTTGCCGGTGCTCGGCTGGTTTTCGCAGATTGGCCTGGTGGCTGCCGCCATGTCGGGCTTCTTCGGGGTAGCGGCTGAGCCAGCCACCGCTTGTGCCGCCACGCTGCTCGTGGTCACCTTCTTAGCAATTATTCCCGTGGGCCTGATTTGGGCGCGCTTCGAGCATGTCAGCCTGCGCAAGGTGGCCGAGGAAAGCGAACAAGCGAAAGAGACGTTGGTTGTCGAGGAACCGGCAAGCTAACCTTGTTGACTTGCAGGTGTCTCTTTTCATTTCAAGGATGCGCGCTTCACGGCTTGGGAAAAATATTCCGAAAGTGCTTGTCCCCGCTTTGCAGCAAAGTTCAACACAGTTGCGAAGGAAGTAGGTATTGCAGGTTGGGTACTGACCGGTGTCGAGCTGGCTCATGCCGGGGATGAGTGCTCTGGTATGGTTTTCTAGGAGACTGACCCAATGGGAAACACTAAGAAAAATAGGGCTGTCCTGGCTTTTTTGATGTTTTTTCTAGCGTTTGTTTTGTTCTGCATGTGGCTGGTATTCTCCTCTACGCAACCTGGTCATCGCGCGGAAGCCGCGATCAATCACCTTCTACCGACGTGGTTTGTTGCCATCAACCTTCTTCTGTTGCCGTGTCTAGGAGCTCTAACAGCCGGGGCATCGCGCATCCCGGTCTCGCTGCGCTTTGGTTTTGGCGTATTGATGTTCTGCTCAATTGTGATAAGTGAGGTTTCTTTCAGAAGGTTTTTGCTGGGTTCTTATGTGGTGCTTGCGATCGTTCTAATCGAAGCCTATTTGATCATTCCGATGTGGAATGCGCATCATCGACGTGTCCATGAGTCAAGACAATGAAGGATGTTGAAATATGACTTCGGGACTTGCGGGGCCGCCGGAGAACTGTTGCCGTGAAAATCAAATCCCTCGCCTGGATCAAGCCGAGGGCGCGGGCTGCTTGACGTCCTTCTTTGCTTCAAGTGCTGGCTGAGAGAATCGCACGGAATCCGGTCCCACGGCTCCGCCAGTCATGATCATGCTCATCGCCTGCTCCATCGTCAGGCCGGTCTCCGTGACCCGGCCTATGGGCAGAATTTGCAGGAATGCCGAGGTCGGGTTGATGGCGTTGGGCACCAGGACCGCAGCCAGCAGTTCGCCGCTCGTTGAGTCGGTCAGGGTGCGAGTCAGGAAGCCGATTGACTTCTGGCCGGCAATGGGGAAATCCACCAGCACCACGCGTTGGCTCGATTCTTTCTTGGCCATCATGCTGTCCACCAGTTGGCGCACCGACGTGTAAATTTTGGCGACCACGGGCAACCGCTCGAGCACAGCCTCGAAGAGTTGGAAGGCCTGGCGGCCGATCACCAAGCTCGAGACACGGCCCACCACGTAGAGCACCACAAGGGTTAACACAACCGCGAGAACCGACTGTAGCAATGGCTGACTGAGCCAGTTCTGGGGAAAGAAAGCCGCAAAGAGCTGGACCGCTGGCAAGCCGGCCTTGGCCAGGGCGCCAAAAAGGAAGCTGAAAATTAGGTATGTAACGAAGAGCGGTCCGACAGTGATGAGGCCGGCAAGGATGTTGCGCTGCAGGCTGCGCAGCGGACGAGCAAGAACTGATTTCACGCTTGTCTCCTGTCGTTGAGGATACCCGAACTGGGTCGCCCAGGGCTGTGTCCTGAGAGAGGCCGTTCATTGGTCCGGCGCACACGACGGCTGGAAATCAGCCTCAGATGGGCGTTCCCTATATATTGAAAAGAAGAAGGAAGGCCATGAACGACTCATCGATTCCTCCGCCGGGGCACGCGTTAGCCAACTCACCAAGTAAGTCCGTCTCCAGTCAACCGGCCACGGGCTTCGAGCGGGCCTTGGGCGCGTTGCGGCACGCGATTCCGGTTGTCCAACGGTTGCTGCCGCTATTGGACGGCAATTACGGCACAGCCGTCTCAAATCTCCTGAACCCGCAACCGCAAGCGCCCCCACCCCCACCGCCGATCGACCTGACGCCAGTCGAGGACAGCCTGGCCGCCCTTCACGCAGCGCATCAGGATCTGCGCGGCCAAATACTGGTGCAGAACGCCGCGCTCAAGAGGGTCGAGGACCAGCTCGAGATGGTGGGCGATGCCACAGATCGCATCACCTTTGCGCATAAGGAGCTGGCGGAAGAGCTGAAAATCGTCGCTCGCAAGGTAACTGTGTTCGCATTCGTAGGCTTGGGTTTATTGGCTATCTCCATTGCGCTCAGCGTCATCCTCTTCCTGCACATTCGCCGCGTCCTGCCCTAGGCCCCCCGTCGATTTGTTCGGGATCTGACCCCGGGCGGCGACTTTTCGACAGGCGCAATCGGCGATCATCTAAAGGTTGCTTTTCAAAGATAAAACGATTTTTATAGGGTCAACTGTCACATTGGTTATGTAAATAGGGATTACTTAAGTTTGCATACTTTTATCACGTATGTGACGTGCGATGTTGCCATTTGCATTTCCAGAGGGCTAATATTTGCGATAGCTTATCCGGGTCTGCTCTAGACCGCCCGGCCTTATGCCCTCTATGCAGTTGTTTCCTGATTCACAGAACTTCACGAACGAGTGGCGCTTTCCGGCGCACGCAGACGGAGTGTCTCCCCATGGCATGGTATGCCTACTGCATCGGTGAAAAACAAGCATTTCCTGAATTAGCCCGTCATCGCAAACCAGTTCCGATGGAATCGGTCCTCGGAGTCAGCGGGAACCAAGTCTTTCTTTATCCCGCCAGTGACCTAGCCATAGTAGTCAGCGAACATAATCCTCTGGAGACACTCAACCAGAAATCCGGTGTGGACCACGCACGGGTGATCGCTGACTGTTTCCAGCACTCCACAGTGCTGCCCTTCCGTTTTGGAACCGTCTTCAACGACGACGACAGCCTTCGGAAGTCCATCCGATCAAATCAGCGACAATTCCAAGGCAACATCGACAAGCTGCGGGGCAAGACCGAGATGCACCTTAAGGTCTTTGTCGACGACTGCTGCGGCCACGCGATCGACAAGCACATCGAGGCTGATAGTGCGGGTCGGCAGTATCTCACTCATTTGCGTGAGAACGCTTCCCGCCAGCGCGAGCGCCAGACGCGTGCCCGAGCCGTCAGCTTCCAGATGCACCGGCTCTTTATGCCACTGGACGAAGAGATAAGCTGTCGGTTGACCGAGAGCGGCAAGATGATTCTGGACATCGCGCATCTGATCGACCGCAAGTGCGTGGAACGCTACCTGAACAAATACTCGACCACCTGCGCCACAATGCGCGAGTGCCAGATGCAACTCTCCGGCCCCTGGCCGCCTTACCACTTTGTCCAACGGCTCACCCGCGGCGTTCATGTGCACCCGCAGCAGCAAGCAGTGGCGATCCCGGTGTCATTGCTGGCCGCAACGCCGGTGGTGCGAGGTCCAGAGCCACTTCCCGTGCTGGCCTGAACTCGGGCTGATCGCACAAGACTGGTGCCCAACCCCGGCCGCAACCGGGGTTGGGTGCATAATCGAACCCTGCCTGATGAGCAAACGTGAAAAAGGCCATCCCGCCGAACGGGATAGCCTTTCTGATGGGTTGCGGCTTGAGTGTTGCTCCTGCCTCGTCTACCTAGCCTCGCCTACTTGAAGGAGGCGATAGCGCTAGCCTCGTCATCCTTGATATCGAAGACGGTATAGAGCTTGGTCAGTTGCAGCAGATCGTGAACCTTCTTGGTCAGATTAAGAAGCTTGACGTCAGCTTGCTGGTTCTTGGCTGTGGTAAAGGCGCTCACTAGCTCGCCCAAGCCAGAGCTATCGATGTAGTTTACTTCTCCCATGTTCAGCAGGATCTTTTTCGATCCTTTGGCGATCAGGCCGCGAATGGCATCGCGCAACTGCACACTGCCCTCGCCCAAGGTGATTCTCCCGCTAAGATCCAGAATTACTACCCCGTCCACTTCTCGGGAAGCTATTGTCAGTGCCACGGAATTTCCTCCTTGTCCGTATGTATTACGAGAATAACACTCTCGCTATACCGGGCTGTGGAACCTTTTCTCGGCTGCCCAGTACTCGACTAAGTGATCGGCGCCATCCGCCACCGAAGCCACTTTGCAATATTTTTATGGTTTTTCGCTAGCCGGCGTCAAATGCTTGATGAGCGTCAACTCGGTCCCGGGATGCAGTTGTCGAAAGTGTACCTCATCCATAAAGGATCGAATCAGGAAGATTCCGCGCCCGGAGCCGCGCAGCAGGTTTTCCGGAGCCAGAGGATCGGGAAGGGAATCGGGGTCCAGCCCCTTCCCCTGGTCGGCGACGGTAATCACCAGCGCCGAGCCGGTGTTTTCAAAGCTCACGGTGATTTGTTTGGCGGGACTATATTCGTTGCCGTGGAGAACGGCGTTCACAGCGGCCTCGCGCGCGGCCATGGTCACGTGGAAGCGCTCATCCTCGTCAAGGCCAGCCTCGGTTGCCAGTTTTTCCGCGGCCGCCTCCACCTCGGCGACGCTTTCCATAGTGGATTTCAGCGAATAGCTCAACCGTCCTGCTCTGGGTGCGCTCACAGGGTTCGCCCCCGCCCTTTCCGGAAAGCTTCGTGATGCCTTTTGCGCTTCGCGCCTCAACAGCCTTGAAGGCAGTTTCATAGCTGGACGGGGTTGTGTCAAGCGGTCTCCTATCTTGAATCCTTCAGGTTGCAGGCGCTCTGATCACCCATTGAGCAGGCCTTTTCGAAGTATTCATCTGACTTGGTAACGTTCTTCTCGCTCCCGTTGCCCGCCCTGTAAGAGTCTCCCATGAGCTCGCAGCCCAAGGAATTTCCATCACTGTAGCTTTCGGAATAATAGCCTATTGCCCGCTGATAATCCTGCTCGACTTCCATTTTTCCGTTCTCATATATCGAACCCGACTGCCAACAGCTTCTTCCCCGTCTTCCACTACAGGCCTTCGTTAAGACGTCCCACGCACCGGAAACGTTGCCCGAACCGATGGAAGGTTGCAAGTCTCTCCGCGATGAAACCGTAGAGAAGATTGGGCGGCCAGTAAAAACCAAACATTCACGGATAATTCCACTCCGAAGCGGAGAAATTCAAGCATATATCGTGCCCGCCCCGCAGGCGCAACAGTTCAGCCACATCTGTGTGGTCGTTGACCACCGCCCAGTGCAAAGGTGTCACGCCATTGCTGGACATGGCATCGACATTTGCTCCGTTGTCCAACAGCAACTCAGCCACTTCTTTGTAGCCCTTATCAGCTGCTCAGTGCAAGGGGGTATTACCCTTGATGTCTTTGGCGTTGACGTCCGCCTTGTTAGTCAGTAGCAACCCGACTACATCCTTATCGCCCTTGGACGCAGCCCAAAGCAAAGGCGTCGTATTATTGCGGCTCGTGGCATTGACGTTAGCTCCGTTAGCCAGCAACAATTCCGCCACGTCCTTATGGCCGTTATATGCCGCAATAATTAAAGGCGTAGATCCGTTGTCGTTCCTGGCATCGACTTCAGATCCTTTGGCGAGCAGCAGCTCTGCTATATCCCTATGACCGTCATATGCGGCGATGTTCAATGGTGTATAGCCGTTTTCGTTCCTGGCCTTGACGTCGGCCCCATTGGCCAGCAGCAATTCCGCCACGTCTTTGTACCCCTTGTCGACCGCAAAATGCAACGGCGACCACCCTCTGCCGGCCTTTACATTGATCCCAATGTGATTGGGTAGAAGCCATGCCAGGAACGATTGCAGAGACGTTGCGGCTTCGTGGCTCATGGCATTGACGTTGGCATGGTTGGCGAGCAGCAACTCCGCCATCTCCTTATGGTTCTGAGAAACCGCCGAGTGCAAGGGAGTATTGCCGTACTTGTCGTCTGCATTAACATCGGCATGATTGGCAAGCAGTAACTCCGCAATATCCTTGTGATCGTTAAGGGCAGCCCAATACAATGGCGTCACGCCCCCGTCAGTCTTGGCATCGACGTTGGCCTTGTTGGTGAGCAGCAGCTCGACTATATCCTTATAACCGTGAACCGCCGCCCAGTGTAATGCCGTTGCGCCAGTTTTGTTTTTGGTGAAAACCAGATTTGGATGCTCTTTGAGCAGCGTCCGGACTTTCGTCAGATCGCCCTTCGCGGCAGCGGTGCGAAACTCGAGCCCCACATCATTTCTGTGGCACGACGAGGCCAGACTAATCCAGACAAGCGCGAGCAGGGTGAGGGTGGCTCGACGGAAAAACGTTGGGCAGATGAGGCGGGTAAAGAAAGAGCGCATCCTTCTGGCTCCCTGAAATTCCCGCATAGTAAATTCAACTCTATCCAAAGCAGATCCGATCTGATTTTCCCGGTTCCCCCATCCTATATGATTCCGTAAAAACGAAGCGGCAACTATACGCGTAAGTCGCCCTCAAAGCGATACACTCACCTCATGCCTTCGCGCACCACAGCTCGCGTCAGCCTTACGGCGCTGCTCGGCACCCCGGTCACCGATGCCCAGGGGCACATGCGCGGGCGCCTCAAGGACATTGCCGTAGCCACCGGCGAGGATGCAGGCAAGGTTGCCGGCTTGGTACTCAAGACGCGCACCGGCCTGTGCATCGTGCCCTCGCACGAGGTGATGGAGACGCCCGCCGGCACGCTTGAGTTGCGCTCGGCTGGCGCCATGGTTCCGCTTGAGGATCAGGGCAATTACCTCTATCTGAAACAGGATCTGGTCGATCGCCAGATCATCGACATTCATGGTCGCAAGGTGGTCCGCGTCAACGACGTCGACCTGGAATGGATGGGGCAGGGCGCGGCGCACCTGTTGCGGGTGGCTGAGGTTGAGGTGGGGTTGCGCGGGGCCATTCGCCAGGTCTTTCGAGGAATGCTGCCGCGCACTGCGCTCGAGAAGCTCTCGCGCAAGTTCAAGGCCAACGGCATTCCCTGGGAGTTTGTCGACGTCATCGAGGTCGATCCGGCCCGCCGAGTCAAGCTGCGCATCGAGTACGAGCGTCTCTCCGAGATTCACCCTTCCGATCTGGCCGATATTCTCGAAGATCTGGCTCCCGCCGAGCGCGAGGCCATCTTTACATCCCTCGACGAAGAGGTAGCTGCCGAGACACTGGAAGAGGTCGAGCCCAAGCTGCAGAAATCGCTGCTCGAAAAACTGGGCGAAGAAAGAATCGCCGACATCGTCGAGGAGATGGACCCAGGCGCCGCTGCGGATTTGCTGGCCGAGCTGCCCGAGGAGCAATCCGACGCCATTCTCGAAGAAATGGAACCGGAGGAGCGGCAGGAGGTCGAGGACCTGCTCGAGTTCGATGAGAATTCGGCCGCCGGTTCCATGACCACCGACTTCGTGTACGTGGGCAGGGACGCGACCGTGGGTCAGGCCGTGCAGGCGTTGCGCAGCTTCGACGGTGATCCAGAGAGCGTGACCGAAATCTACCTGCTCGATGAAAAGCGCGTGCTCCAAGGGGCCGTCTCTCTGGCCCGGATGGTAATGGCCCAGCCGGAGACGCGACTGGCTGTGTTGGCCGAACCCCGCATCCTCTCTTGCCCAGTCGGTCTGCACCAGAACGAGTTGGCAGAATTCTTCGACAAGTACAACCTGCACGCCCTGGCCGTCGTCGATGCCCAAAACCGCATGGTCGGCGTCGTGCAGGCCGATCATGTCATCAGCTTTCTGCGCGAGAAGCTTTAGGATCTCGCCCAATTCGTCCCATACTGCGCAGAATTGCTCACTTCTGGTTCCTTTGCCTCATTAATCTGCAATAAAAGGGTGGGAATTATCCAGAACTGTGAAAGAATCCATAGATGGTGCAGTTTCCGAAGATCATTCAGGGCGGCATGGGAGTGGGCGTCTCCAACTGGCGACTGGCCAATGCCGTTTCCAAGCTCGGTCAACTTGGCGTAGTCTCCGGCACGGCGCTTGATTCGCTTTTTGTGCGCCGTCTCGCAGATGGTGATCCGGGCGGTCATATGCGGCGCGGCTTGGATGCCTTTCCTTTTCCGGAGATGGCCAAGCGCATCTGGGAAGAGTATTACGTTCCCGGCGGCAAAACCGTGGGAGTTCCATATCCGCTGTTGCCGATGCACCAACGTCGCGATCTGCGCAAGGTGGTCGAGCTGTGCATCGTGAGCAACTTTGTCGAGGTATATCTGGCGCGCGAAGGCCACAAGAATCCCGTGGGCATCAATTTTCTTGAGAAGGTGCAGATGCCGCATCTCTCATCGATCTATGGAGCGATGCTGGCCGGGGTGGGTTATGTGCTGATGGGCGCAGGCATTCCGCTGCACATTCCCGGCGTGATGGATGCCTTCGCCATTCACCGTCCGGCTGAATACAAGTTGCAAGTGACTGGCGCTCTTCCGGGGCAGGACACGGCCATGCTCTTCGATCCGGCCGACTATGTCGAAGGACCGCTGCCTGTGCTCCAAAGGCCGTATTTTTTGTCCATCGTCAGCTCGAACACTCTGGCGGCAACCATGTTGCGCCGGGCGAATGGCCGTGTGGACGGCTTTATCATCGAAAGCCCCACGGCGGGTGGACACAACGCGCCCCCGCGCGGCAAACTGCTACTTAACGCCTCCGGCGAGCCGGTTTACGGCGAGCGCGACCGAGTCAATATAGCTGAATTGCGCACTCTGGGCGTTCCTTTCTGGCTGGCGGGCGGCTACGGAAATGCGGAAAAAGTTCGCGAGGCGTTGGATGAAGGTGCTGCCGGCGTGCAGGTGGGCACCGCATTTGCGTTCAGCGAGGAATCCGGCATGCGTCCCGACTTGAAAAATGCACTGATCCTCCAAGCGGCTGCGGGCGCCGGAGAGGTCTTCACCGATCCCCTGGCTTCGCCCACCGGTTACCCGTTCAAAGTTGCGCTGTTGCAAGGCACGTATTCCGACGCAGACGTCGCCGAGGCGCGGACCAGGGTCTGCGACATTGGACTACTGCGGGAGTCCTACGCCACTTTAGACGGCAAAATCGGCTATCGCTGCTCTGCCGAGCCGGTGGCGAACTACGTGGCCAAGGGCGGCAAGGTGGAAGAGACCGTGGGACGCAAGTGCCTGTGCAACGCCCTGATGGCCAATATCGGCCACGCGCAGACCCGCAAGGACGATACAGTGGAACCGGCCCTGATCACGGTGGGCGACGATCTCAATACCGTCGCGCAGTTCCTAGCGCCGGGCCGCACATCCTATCGCGCCGCCGACGTAGTCGAGTCTCTGCTGAGCCAGAGCGCAGAAACCGTTGCCGTCGAGCCAGCCCTCGCAGCCACCACCTGACGGCCGTGGAAAATCCTGCTTGAGCGTGCACTGCCGCGGCATCTGCATCAATGCCTCTCATCCAATCCGGCCGTTGACCTTCAAGGTCGATGGCCGGATTTTTGGTTAGCCAGATAGTTGTCGATGGCTCGCTCCCACTCCTTGTCTTTTTTCCTGTCGTTCTCGCTCATCATGCCCACCAACTCATTGTTCTGCGGAGTGAGTGCGGTGCGCGTGTAAACCACTTTCACTTGAGTCGTACTGGCGTCGATGAGATTGAAGCGCACATCGACAGTCGAGACCATCGACTCCGGCAAGAAGTAAGCGTACTGAATATGCCGCGCATCCAGATCGAAGACGGTATTGATCCAAACCAGTGTCGACGTTCCATGGTTCACCGTGAAAACCGCGCCCTCTACGTCGTTAGCCGGTTGCGGATAGATGAATTTTGGATCCCACTCCTGCCCAGCCCAGACGCGCTCGCCGTTAGGACCGAAAAGCGGAGCCGTCACGGCGTAAGGAGCGTGGACGATGAACTCGAAGCTGGCGCTGAGGTGCGCACAGGCTTTCGGCGGGTTGGAAACAGTTTGTGCAAGCGCCGGCGCAGCCATTCCAGCAGTGGCAATGAGGGCAAGAATGTTTTTCATCTTTTCCGCTCCTTCAAGTTGTGGCTGTCGCTAGCCCTCAGCGTCAGGCCGTAGATCGCCTTTAATTGTTCAATCTCTTTCAGCGTTTGCGACGAAAAGGGGACAAGTTTGCCTTCAAAAGCGTGCAAAACGATGCCTTCCAGCAGGTCGCCGAGAGTCATTTCCTTCAGCTCGGCGACGGCCTTGAGCACCTTCAACAAGCGTTTCTCCATCCGGACGCCGGTCTGGACGCGCTCGATTTCGACTGGTTCGCGATTTTGTTGCTCGTGTGGCACAATTCCCCTTGCTATATAAATACCAATGTACCATGGTACGGATGCCCCGTCAATCCCTTCCTTTTGACTCCTCGGGGAAGCGGCAACCGTCAAGGTTCGCGACCCCCGGTCTGGCCTGCTATGGTCAGTGAGGAAACTCTTGATGAATCCTTCATAGGAACCGGTGGGCATGTGGAAGCGTTGGCGAACTCGGATACTGCTGTTTTTGGCCGTTCTTGGCCCCGGATTCATTACAGCCAACGTCGACAACGACTCCGGCGGCATCCTCACCTACTCACAGGCCGGCGCACAGTACGGCTATACCCTGCTATGGACCATGATTCCCATCACCATTGCCCTGATCGTGGTGCAGGAGATGTGTGCCCGCATGGGCGTGGTCACCGGCAAGGGCTTGAGCGATCTGATCCGCGAAGAGTTTGGCTTGCGGCTCACCTTTGTGCTGATGCTGATGCTGGTCGTGGTCAACTACACCAACGTAGTCACCGAGTTCATCGGCATCGCCGGCTCGATGCACCTGTTTCACGTCACCAAATTCATCTCCGTGCCATTTTGCGCGGGGCTGGTCTGGTACATGGTGGTCAGAGGCAGTTACAAAAGCACTGAAAAAATTTTCCTCATCGCATCTGTTGTTTATATCGCCTACATCTTTGCCGGAGTGCTCTCGCAGCCCAGTTGGCACGATGCGATACTGGCCACGGTCCAGTTACCGAATAAATCAGTCTGGAGCGACAAGGCCTATATGTACATGGCTGTCGGCGTCGTGGGCACCACCATCGCGCCGTGGATGCAGTTCTATCTGCAATCGTCGATTGTCGAGAAGGGGATTCGCGTGAAAGATTACGCGGCCTCGCGGCTGGATGTAATCGTCGGCAGCCTCTTCACCGACATTGTAGCCTGGTTCATTATCGTGGCCTGTGCAGCCACGCTTTATGTGCATGGCATGGGGGCTATCCAGGTAGCCTCGGACGCAGCCGAAGCGATGCGCCCGCTTGCGGGTGACTACGCCTTCCTTCTCTTTGCCTTCGGACTTTTCAATGCATCGGTCTTCGCGGCTTCGATCCTGCCACTCTCCACGGCTTACACAGTTTGCGAGGGACTGGGCGTCGAGTCCGGCGTGGACAAAAGTTTCAAACAAGCGCCATTCTTCTACTGGCTCTATACGCTATTGATTGTTGGCGGCGCAGCCACCGTGCTCTTCCTGCCCGATGCGCAATTGATCAACGTCGCCATCCTTTCGCAGGTGCTGAACGGCGTCCTGCTGCCGGTGGTCGTCATTCTGATGTTGATGCTCATCAACCGCGCCGACCTTATGGGCGAGCACAAGAATTCGCGCCTCTGGAACGTAATAGCCTGGTCCACCAGCCTCATCGTCATCGGCATGACCATGGTCATGTTATGGGGCATGATCCCAGGACATTAGTGTTCTGTCTTCAATCCAGTTTCACAATCAATCCGTATTGGCACGACCATGGTGATGTTCTGGGGTATGATCCCAAGGCATTAGTGTCTCTAACCCAATTCCATAATCAATCTGCCATCCTGAGCGTTTCATAATCAACCTGTCGTTCTGAGCGGAGTTTGGCGCGCACTTTGCGCCAAACAGAGTCGAAGGACCTGCTTTTGCCTTTTGCCAGATTGCGTAAGAATGCATTCAGCCTCGTTAGAAGTGTCAGCTTATGCCTTTTGCCAGATTGCGGGAGAATGCACTCAGCGTCGCTGGAAGCGTCAGGGCACGACTTGAGAGGTTGCGGCAAAGCTCTGTGGTCTGATGGCGGTCACTGAATTTTGTCTATGTTTGATTTATCAAAGAGTCATGCGAGGAAACGACCAGAAGCAGGCAGCGATGTTCAGTTAT
>JBEKRS010000022.1:0-71382 GCA_049518535.1 Occallatibacter sp.
CTCTCAATGCCATGCAGAAGGAAGGTTCCAAAGGCTCCCTGAGAGGAAAGTTCAAGCGCGCAGGTTGGGATGATCATTACCTGTTCCGCTTGCTGGAGCTATTTTGAAATGCGATTGCCCTGGATCTGAGTCGCTCAACTTTGCGATTGCAGCCCCAGTGGTCCCAATGACCAGCCCTGGTGGGACAGACCGGGCGTCACAGTTGCTGAGAAACGTCGATGCAGTTAGGTCTTGTCCCCATCTCGCTTGGATGACGGGGCTCGAACCGCGCCCCCTGCCGTGACAGGTTTTTCAATGACTTACAAACCAGCGGGGACTGCCTAGGTACGCGGAAGTCGTATGAGAAGGCTTCAACTGTGGATTGGGCTGTGGGTTGAAGATTAAGCCCCTCAACCCCAATATTGCGTTGCCCTACTCAATCAGGATGGCTTCGAAGATCGCCGCGCCGAGTCGTTTCCCCGGGTAAAGCTTTTCCTGTATATTTGCCTTGAGTCCTGCGAAAGGGAGATATGCGGGCAATTCGGTGTATCTACACGGCGGATGTGGGCCCATGGGCACTTCTTGGTTCGCCAATAACGGAGACAACAACGCTTCCGAGGTGTATTGGGAGGACCGAGAGCGCGCAGGTCGCTGGATGCTCAGTAAGTGTTCCGACGGTGCCAGGTATCCTGGGGCGCCTCCGGGCGCAAAACGCGGATGGTACCGATCCTGCATAGTGTTGGCAGGGTTGGCGGCGGTCTTTTCAGTTGGTGCGTGGTCGCAAACCCAGCTTGCGACTTTTTCCGGCACCATCACCGACACAACTGGCGCCGTTGTCCCCGGCGTCAGCGTTACGATTATCAACCAACGCACTGGATTGAAACGGAGCGGCGTTACCGACACGACCGGCGACTACCGTTTTGCCGGCTTGCCAACTGGAAACTATTCTCTTCGCATAGAGAAGACAGGATTCCAATCACAGACTCGTGAGAGAATTGCTCTCACTTCTGCCGCCGAGTTGACGATAAATACGCAACTCTCGATAGGCGACGTTCACGAGCGAACGATGGTCAGCGCGGACGTTACCGGGATCGATAACACAACGTCGACTATCAATGGACTACTTCCAGAGCGAAGCCTGACGGACTTGCCCCTCGACAACCGCGATCTTCTTAGTGCGGTTGCTCTGGAGCCTGGAGTCGCTGCTAACCCCAGCAGCGCTCATTCGTTGCTTTCCAGCGGTAGGGCTGGGCAATTTTCAATCAATGGTATACGTCCGAGTATGACGGACGTTCTGATCGACGGTATGGATGCGACCGATCCCGTCTGGGGCTATTCGCCGGCGGGCGCCTCCGGTTTTTTTCTCGGCCTGAATGAGTTGGCGAAGGTCAGCGTTTTGACCCAAACCTTCAACGTGGAGTACGGCGGGCATGGTGGTGCCGTCATCGAGATGGTCACGAAGTCAGGCAGTAATCAATTGCACGGGTCTTTGTGGGAATTGCATCGGGATTCGTCACTCGACGCGAAGAACTACTTCGATTTGGGGCCCAGTAAGATCCCTCCGTTCGTCTGCAATCAATTCGGAGCTGGAATCGGTGGGCCACTGAGGCGGCACCACACGTTCTTCGTTGCCAACTATGAGGGGTTTCGCGAAGTTGAGGCGTCCTCGGCAATTGCCACCGTACCTGATGCCCTCGCGCATCAAGGATTGCTGCCGTCCGCTGCGAATCCGTCCGGCTGCAGCAACGCCACCCCGAGCGGATGTGCCGCTGTCCCGATGAATCCTCTGATACCACAGTTTCTCAGTCTGCTGCCTCCTTCGAACGGACCAGACAATGGGGATGGAACTGACGAACTGACCACTGCAAACCAAGGTACCGACCGTGAGGATCACGGTATGGTTCGCATCGACCACAACTTTTCCAATGCACATTCGATCTTCGCGCGCTACACCGTAGATGACAGTTCAGCTCTGGTTCCATACGTGGGAACGCCACCGGGCACGTATGAGCCGGCACTCCCGGCCTTCCATCTGGCGCGGAATCAGTATGTCACTGTTCAGGACAGCACCAGATTTGGACCGAAACTGATCAACGAACTGCGCTTCGCCGTCAACCGCACAACGGCATCTTCTTCCATCGATAATACGCATTCGGGTTTGTCTATTTCTTTGGTTCCTAACCGGCCGTTTGGAATGATAGATATTGCGGGTATGAGCCTGATGGGCAACAGCCCGGTTTTTCCTTTGGGCAATTATTCGACTGTTCATCAGGTTCAGGACCAACCGGCGCGCACGATTGGCCGTCATACCCTGAAATTCGGCGGGGAGTTCCTAAGGCTCGAATACAACGGGCCGCTGGATTTCGCTGTTGACGGATTGTATAGCTTTGAGGATCTGACTCCCTTCGGGTTGCAGGCATCGAGCAACAACCCTGCTCTCGAATTCTTCCTTGAAGGTTTGCCGTTGTCGTATGTGGGGGGCAATCCCTCCAACGCCGATTCTGACCGCGGATACCGTCAAGCTATCGCGTCTGGCTTTGTCCAGGACTTCATGCGCGTGAACAGTCGCTTGAGCGCAAATTTCGGAATGCGCTACGATTTTTACTCCAATCCGACCGAAGTAAACGGGCATATGTCGACTATTCGCAACCCTGCGACGGATTCAGGGGCAACCGTCGGCAACGCATTTGCCGGGACACCGCTGGATCTTCTGTCACCCCAGGCAGGCTTTGCATGGAACATCTTCGGCGACGGCAAAACTATGCTGCGGAGCGGATTCGGCATCTATCGCGACAATCTCCCTGCGAGCACGTATGCCACTGATCGGTTTCTGCCCCCATTTTTCGAATTGGATTCCTTTGCTTTTCCTGAGTTCCTCAACCCACAGAACGCTCTCCTAGCCCAACTGCTCTATCTATTCGCTGCGACTTATCACCCTAGGTTCCCGTATGTGATGCAATATAACCTCGATCTGGAACGAGAGATCGCGCCGGGCACGATTATCAGGGCGGGGTATTTTGGAGTGCGTGGCAATCACCTCACCCGGGAAGCAGAAGCGAATCCGTTCAAGCCCGTCCTAGGCCATCGATACAATCCGAACTTGAATTCTCCTCTGTTAACCGACCTGACCGACGCACAGTCATTCTTTAATTCATTTGAAGTTTCCCTTTCGAGGCGTTACGCTCACAACCTCTCGTGGGAGACCTCCTACACGTTAGCCCATTCTATCGATGATGCTTCGGTGGGTTATTCCGTGGATTCTGTGAATGATCCGCCCGCATCCCAGAACATTTTCGATCGCAAGGGAAGCCGAGGGCGGTCAGATTTCGACGTTCGGCATAATTCCATGGCGAATGCCGTATACCAGTTGCCTGGAAGCGGACGTCTCCTGGATGGCTGGCAGATCTCAGCTGTTGTTGCCGTTCGTAGCGGACCGCCATTTACCCCAGTGCTCTCCTTCGACAATGCCGATGTGCAATCGTTGCTTACTGCGGAACGTCCGAACCTTGTTGGCAACCCTTACGCTGGCGCCTGTCCAAATGGGGCCAAGGTCGGTATTCCGTCATGCTGGTTTAATCCGAGTGCATTTGCAGTACCGCCTGCCACTGAGTTTGGCAATGCCGGACGAAATAGCCTCCTTGGACCGGGATTCGCGCAATTTGACCCAGCTCTGCACAAAGATTTTGCGTTCAATGAACAACGGAAGTTTAGTGTTGGAGTGGAATCGTATAACCTGTTTAACCATCCGAATTTTGGCGTTACGAGTAATACGCAAAGCCGCTTAGCCTGGGAGGTAACGGGGATGCCGTCTTCAGCGATGCGGCCGGTCATTTCGCCGATAACGTTGGCCAAATCCTAACCACCGTTGGCACCGGGCGCCAGATTCAACTGACTGGCCGGTTTACGTTCTGAAGGGCACCGGAAGGTCGTCAGACCAGTCGTCGCACTTGGATTAGAGGCACGCTTCTCCAGTCTCCTGTGAGAATGGATACCTGGCTTCGCTGAGGCCTAGCGATAAGGATGCTCTCGATGGCAGCAGCCTCCGAATACACGTTAGAGCCAATTCGCGATAGGGCGGAATTTACGCTTTACCGCGCCCGGCAACGCGGCAATCCAATGCCCCTTCTGGCGGTCGCTCCTATCGCAGAACCTCCGCCGCCCCGGAGCCTACGACGCCTTGAGCACGAATACTCGCTCGCAGCTGAACTGGAGCACACGTGGGCGGCCAAGCCTCTGGCGCTCACGCATCACGAAGGACGGACAATCCTTGTTCTCGCCGACCCGGGCGGCGAGCCTCTCGACTGCCTTCTTGAACGGGACCGGGAGCAGTCTCTCGATCTGGCGCAGTTTCTACACCGAGCCATAAACCTGGCAACGGCGCTCGGCCATGTCCACGAGCGCGGTCTGATTCATAAAGACGTCAAACCCGAGAACGTGCTCGTCGATGACGCCAGCCACGTGTGGCTCGTCGGCTTTGGCATTGCCTCCCGCCTGCCGCGAGAGCGCCAAACGCCTGTACCTCGAGGCTCGATTGCGGGCACCCTCGCCTATATGTCCCCGGAACAGACCGGGCGCATGAACCGCTCGATGGATTCCCGTAGCGATCTCTACTCTTTGGGCGTCACTTTGTACCAGATGCTTACGGGCGAGCTCCCGTTTGCCGCCGCCGACCCTCTCGAATGGGTCCACTGCCACATCGCACGTCAGCCGATAGCGCCCGCGGATCGCCGTGAGGTTCCCGAGCTGCTGTCCGCCATCATCATGAAGCTCCTCGCCAAAAATGCGGAGGCACGTTACCAGACCGCAGCGGGCCTCGAAGCCGATCTTCGACGATGCCTCGTGGAGCGACAATCACAAGGTCGCATCGATCCATTCACTTTGGGAGTGGACGACTCGTCGGACCGATTGTTCATACCAGAGAAGTTGTACGGAAGGGAGCGTGAAGTTGAAGCTCTGCTTGCGGCGTTCGACCGGGTCGTGGCGCAGGGTGCCGCTGAACTTGTTCTGGTCTCCGGGTATTCCGGTGTCGGCAAATCTTCCGTTGTGAATGAGCTGCACAAGGTGCTGGTTCCATCGCACGGGCTCTTTGCCGCAGGCAAGTTCGACCAGTACAAGCGCGACATACCATACGCGACGCTGGCACAGGCATTCCAGACGCTAGTGCGTCAGATCCTGGTCAAGAGCGAAGTCGAATTGGACCCTTGGCGGCACGCTCTTCTGGAGGCGCTGGGGCCGAATGGCCAACTGATTGTCAACCTGATCCACGAGCTCGAGTTCATCATCGGCAAACAACCACCCGTGGCAGAACTGCCGCCGCAGGAAGCGCGGGGCCGTTTCCAGTTGGTGTTCCAGCGGTTCCTCGGTGCCTTCGCGACTGCGGAGCATCCCCTGGCGTTGTTCCTCGACGATCTGCAATGGCTCGACACGGCAACTCTGGAACTGCTGGAGCGCCTGATCGCCGATCCGGACGTGCAGTACCTGCTGCTGATCGGAGCCTATCGCGACAACGAGGTCAGTTCATCTCACCCGCTCAAGCGGACTCTGTCCGCGATCCGTGAAGCGGGAGCAAAGACGCAGGAAATCGTGCTGGCGTCGCTCGGACTCGAAGATGTCGGCCGATTGGTCTCCGATTCCCTCCGCTGCGAGCGCGAGGCTGCCGGTCTCCTGGCGCAATTGGTCCACGAGAAAACCGGCGGCAATCCGTTCTTCGCAATCCAGCTTCTCACCGCGCTGGCCGAGGAGCGGTTGCTCCGGTTCGACCGGAATTCGGCCGCCTGGATCTGGGATTTGAGTCGGATTCGCGCCAAGGGTTACTCCGACAATGTGGTGGATCTGATGGTGGGGAAGCTCCGGCGATTGGCCGACACGACGCAGGCAGCTCTCCAGCAGCTCGCCTGTCTCGGGAACGTGGCTGAGATCGCGACACTGAGTGTGGTCTTCGGACAATCTGAAGAGGAGATCCAGACGTCGCTTCTGGAAGCCGTCAGCACTGGGCTGGTCCTGCGCTTGGAGGGATTGTATGCCTTCCTCCACGACCGGATTCAGGAGGCGGCCTACGCTCTGATCCCCGAAAACGCGCGTGCGAAGATACACCTTCGAATTGGCAGGATACTGGTCGCGCATACGACTTCCTGCAAGCTGGACAAAGCCATTTTCGAGATTGTCAACCAACTCAACCGCGCGTCGACGCTGGTGACGGCGCCGGAAGAGCGCGTGCAGCTGGCCGAATTCAATCTGCTTGCCGGCAAGCGCGCCCAGGCATCTTCCGCCTATGTATCCGCATTGAATTACCTGACCACAGGAGCCGCGTTACTAACGCGGGATAGCTGGCAACAGCATCGCAAACTCACTTTTGATCTGGAGCTGGACAGAGCACATTGCGAGTTCGCGTCCGGCGCGATCGCGGGAGCTGAAGAGCGGTTGCGCAACCTTTCCATTCGTGCCGTCACGACGGGAGAGCGCGTCGCGGTGGCCTGCCTGCAAGTCGACCTTTATCAGGGAGTTGATCGGAGCGACGCTGCGGTTGCGGTGGGCTTGAGCGCCTTACGACACCTGGGTGTGGACTTTCCGGAACGCCCAACCGAAGCCGATGCTCGACGCGCTTATGATGGCATCTGGACCCAGCTGGGCGCGCGCGCGATCGAAGATCTCATCAATCTGCCGCTTATGAGCGACCATGATTCGCTGGCAGCTCTGGATCTTCTGATCAGAGTTGCGGTGCCGGGGTTCTTCTACTCCTATCATTTAGGCGTGGTGGCTGTTTGCACTGCTGTTAGCCTGGGACTCGAGCGAGGTCACAGTGACGCATCCTGTATCGCCTATGCTCAGCTGGGCATGTTGGCAGGACCCCACTTTGGCCAGTTCGACGCCGGCTACCGCTTCGGGCGTTTGGGATGCGAGTTAGCCGAACGACCGGAATTGCATCGCTTTCAAGCCAGGACATTCGAGACATTTGGCTTCGTTCTGCCCTGGACTCAGCACGTCCGAAAAGGACGCGCGTTCCTATTTCGCGGCTTCGACCTCGCCAGCCGGATCGGTGAAATCAGTTACGCGGGATACGCTTGCGGTCAGCTCAACACCAACTATCTCCTGGCCGGCGACCCGTTGATCGATGCTCAGGAACAAGCTGAACGCGGGCTGGCCTTTGCCCGCAAAGTCGGCTTCGGAACAATCGAGGGCTGGATCCTCGGCCAACTCGGTCTGATCCGCACCCTGCGGGGGCTGACCAGCCGTTTTGGCTCCTTCGATGACGCCGCGTTCCTTGAGAGTGACCTTGAGCGTAGTCTGGCTGGCAACCCCGCGCTGGCACTCCCGGAATGTTGGTATTACATCCGCAAGCTGCAGGCACGTTTCCTCGCGGGCGAATACGCCAACGCGTTACAGGCGGCTTCTAGAGCGCAACCAATGGTCTGGGGTACGACCCTGACTCTTTTGGAGGTTGCTGAATTCTACTTCTACGATGCGCTTTGCCATGCGGCAGTCCACGAATCTGCCTCCCCTGATGACCGCAAGTATCATCTCGCGAGGCTGACAGGAGACCTGGAAAAGCTCGACACTTGGGGAAGCTATTGCCCCGAGAATTTTGCCAACCGGGCGGCACTCGTCGGGGCGGAGGTCGCGCGGATCGAAGGGCGAGCACTCGATGCAGAGCGACTGTACGAACGTGCAATTAATTCAGCGCGCGCCGCAGACCTGGTCCACAACCAGGCCCTCGCTAACGAGCTTGCAGGGCAATTTTACATGGGACTCGGTCTCGAAACAGCTGGGTACGCCCATCTTCGCAACGCGAGGAACTGTTATGACCGTTGGGGAGCGCACGGAAAAGTAAGGCAACTCGACGAACGCTATCCGCGCCTGCGTGAGGGGCGAACTCTTGTCGCTCCGGCCACCGTCGGACCGCCAATCGGCCAGTTGGACGTTGAGACTGTTGTGAAAGCGTCGCAGGCGATTTCGAGTGAGATGCTCCTTGCCAAGCTCATCGAGAAGCTCTTGCGAATAGTAGTGGAGAATGCGGGTGCCGAGCGGGGTCTGCTCATTCTCTTTCGCGGCGGCGAACCATGGATCGAAGCGGAGGCTACCGCGTGCCAGGGCGCGGTCGAAGTTGCGGTTAAACAGGCAGTCGTGATGCCCTCTGATCTCCCGCAATCCGCGCTGCATTACATGATCCGGACGCAGGAGAGCGTGCTTCTGGATGATGCTTCGGCAGATGACTTATATTCAAAGGACGAATATGTGCGGTTGAAGCGCTCCAGGTCCATCCTGTGCCTGCCTATCGTCAAGCAGGCGAAACTTGTCGGCGCACTTTATCTGGAGAACAACCTGGCGCCGTTCGTCTTCACACCGGAGCGGGTTGCCGTACTACATTTGCTGGCTTCGCAGGCCGCGATTTCACTGGAAAATGCCGTCCTCTTCACGGATCTGCAACGCAGCGAAACCTTTCTCGCTCAAGGGCAAAGGATCAGCCGCACTGGCAGCTTCGGCAGGAACATCCTCAGCGAAAAACTCTATTGGTCGGAAGAAACCTACAGAATCTATGAGCTTGATCGATCGGATGAGCCAACGTTGGGTTGGCTGATTCAGAGAATTCATCACGAGGATAGAGCTCGTGTGCAGCAGACGATCGAAAATGCGACCCGTCAAAGGACAGGCTTCGATATTGAATATCGTCTGCTCACGCGGGACAATTCGGTGAAGTACCTGCATGTTGTAGTTCAAGCGTTGGAGAACGCCTCCGGCGAGCTGGAATTTATGGGCGCCGTCACGGATATCACCGAACTCAAAAAGGCGGAACGCAATCTTGGTCTGATCATCGACACCATCCCAACTCTTTCGTGGTGCAATCGGACGGACGGGTCGAATGAGTTTCTCAGCAAGAGCTGGCACGAGTACACCGGACTCCCTCCCGAAGAGGCGCACGGATGGGGATGGCAGGTAGCATTTCATCCCGAAGACCTTCCGCCGCTGATGAAAAAGTGGGGAGAGATGCTGGCCTCCGGCGAACCAGGCGAGATCGAAGCACGCCTGCGGCGCTCGGACGGAATCTATCGATGGTTTCTCATCCGCGCCGAACCGTTCCGAGACGAATCGGGCACAATTGTGCGATGGTACGGGACAAGCACGGATATAGAGGATCGTAGGCGGAGCGAGGAGGCCCTTCGTGAAAGTGAGCAGAGTTTTCGTTTGATACTTGATGGTATCGCGGGATTGGTGGCCATTATGTCGGCAACCGGCGAGATCGAAGTGGTTAACCGGCAAGTCCTAGAGTATTTCGGCAGAACGACTGAACAATTGAAAGGTTGGTCAACTGGCAACGAGGTGCACCCTGATGATCTACCTGGCGTGTACGCAGCCTGGGTGCGCTCGCTTGAAACGATGTGCGTCTACGACGTGGATCATCGCCTCAGACGCGCGGACGGCGAATACCGATGGTTCCATGCGCGTGGTCTCCCGCTGTTTGATCCCGAGGGACGCGTACTGCGCTGGTACGTGCTTCTCACCGATATCCACGATCGGAAGCGGGCAGAGGAGAATGTGCGACACAGCGAGGCACTTCTCGCCGAATCCCAGCGCCTTAGCTTGACAGGCAGCTTTGTGTGGCGCGTAGCGACCGATGCAATCGCGTTGTCAATGCAGCTCTATCGCATCTTTGAATTTGACCAGGCCGCGCCCGTGACCTTTGAGCTAATTGGTACTCGTATCCACCCTGAAGATTTGCCGATGTTTAGGGAGCTAGTTGAGCGATCTCGCCGGGACGGTAGCGATATGGAATTAGAGCTGCGGCTGCAGATGCCGGACCGCTCGGTCAAGTATCTACACATCGTCGCCCATAATCGTGCCGATGGCGATCAACCGGAGTACATTGGCGCGGTTCAGGATGTGACGCAGCGCCGGCTTTCAGAAGAGGCACTCACCAGGGCGAGAGCCGAACTCGCGCACGTCGTCGGGATGACGAGCATGGGAGTGATGACGGCGTCGATTGCTCACGAAGTCAACCAGCCGCTTTCAGGCATCATCACGAACGCAAGCACGTGTCTTCGAATGCTGAACACCGATCCCCCGAACCTCGACGGGGCTCGTGAAACCGCGAAACGAACTCTGCGGGACGGGAACCGAGCCTCTGATGTCGTCACACGATTGCGGACGCTCTATGGCAAGAAAGAACCATCTCTAGAGCCAATGGACCTCAATGAGGCGGCGCGTGAGGTAATTGCACTTCAGTTGAGCGAGCTACAGAGGAACGGAGCAATCCTGCAACTTGAATTCGCGGTTGATTTGCCTATTGTCGAGGGTGACCGTATCCAGCTTCAGCAGGTCATTCTCAACCTCGTCCGCAACGCTTCGGATGCGATGCGTGACATTGAGGACAGGCCGAGACGATTGCAGATTCGCACGGAACAAGTCGACGAGAACGTCTGCGTCGCAGTCCAGGATTCCGGAATCGGCTTTGCTCCTGCAAGCGCCGATCGACTTTTTGAATCTTTCTACACGACGAAGCCGGAAGGAATGGGAATCGGGCTCTCGGTGAGCCGGTCGATTATCGAGGCCCATGGTGGCCGCCTTTGGGCAACAGCAAACGATGGCCCCGGAGCCACATTCGTATTCTCGATTCCGTGCAAGCATCCCACCGAATTTGGCCGGGAACCTGCTTCAGCGCAGACGCCCTAACTTCAAAGGAACCAATACCAAAGTGCAATAGACGACCTCCCAGGCTCCCTGCGACGATGATGAGTATCGGTGTGGCCACAAAGGGCCCATGGGAATTTTCCTCAGTCGCATAGTTGATGAGCGGTCCGGAAAAGGAATGCGCGAGGCTCGATCCGAATGCAAGGACTGCCTCAGACGAGGCTATTGGAACAGAAATGTTCTCGGCGTTGAGTTTGAGTTTCAAAGCAAGTGCGGCTCGAGAACTCCATGATGAATACACCACCGCTAGTATCGGTAATCGATGATGATGAGTCGGTTCGGGAGTCGTTGCCAGATTTGTTGAAGGAACTCGGGTATGCCGCCTTAACATTCTCTTCAGGGGAAGAGTTCCTGGCATCCGATGGCATGTTGCACACAAAGTGCCTGATTCTGGACATTGCGATGCCGGGGATCGGAGGGCCAGATCTCAAACGCGAGCTTGAGCGGCGCAGGTGGAAATGCCCGGTTATTTTCATTACGGGTCAGAGAGATGAAGGCTTAAGGTCGCGTTTGCTTAAAGATGGCGCCGTCGAATGTCTATTCAAACCCTTTAGTGACACGGCTCTGCAGCGCGCATTGGATTTGGCACTTAAGAGCGAGTGAGCGTTTCCCGCTCCTGTGAGGTCTATATTATGACTGCTGCGAGTGTCATCGGACACGAAGTGAGGTTCCTCCCCGAGATGCAAACCTCATCGCTGGTTTTCATTGTGGATGATGATGTCTCCGTCCGTGAATCACTGGAGCAATTGATCCGTCATGAAGGTTGGCGAGTAGAGACATTCGAGTCGGCTACAGAGTTTCTCGATTACCCGCGCGTGCTTGCACCGAGTTGCCTGCTTCTCGATATCTCGATGCCTGGCCTCAACGGCCTGGAATTGCAGAAGCGGGTAGCTGTGGAACAGCCGGAAATGCCAATTATCTTCATTACGGGCCACGGCAACATACCAATGACAGTCCAGGCCATGAAGGCAGGCGCCGTAGAGTTTCTGACCAAGCCTTTCAGCGACGAGTCGCTGCTGACTGCGATACGGAATGCTATTGAGCGCAGCAAATCACTGGTCGGTCGCAATGCAGTGTTCCAGGCCCTGAAATCGCGATATGATGGCCTCACTTCTCGCGAGCGCGAGGTTTTTGCTCTTGTAGTCGCCGGCTTTCTGAATAAACAGGTGGGTAGCGAACTTGGCATCACCGAAACTACGGTGAAAGCGCATCGTGGATGCGTGATGCGCAAGATGAAGGCTGAGTCGCTGGCAGAATTGGTAAATATGGCTGCACGCCTGCGTCTGGCACGGCGGGGTACCTCGAGTATACCGACCAGCAACTAGCTTATTTCGCTACATCCAACATCTTTTCTGCCCGAACCCGCCAGTACTGAAGGCGATACGGATTGATCGCGTGCCTCTCACTGGAATCCCGCTTACCGTCGAAATGACCGGCCGCGGCGACCTGACACTTGGTTTGCTAGCGGCGTCGCTGATGGCCATGGTTGCGATGCTGCTCGGAAGTCAGCCGATCTACGAATCCTTGAAACGCCGCGTGATAGGGCAGCAAATCACATAGACGCAAATGCTCGAGACTTTTTCACGATTACCTCGACAGCGGCGTTGCGGCATTATGCAACCGGTTAAGTTCTAAAGCATCGGTAAAGATGTCGTCTGTACTTCTCTTTTGCGGAGAATCTAATCCGGCAATGTGAAGAATCAATGTAGACAAACGGAGATTGGCGACAGACTTGGCATTCTCACGAATGCGGTGTTTGAGATTTGTAACTGATCGCTCCCCTCTTTAAGGCAAATTCTGAGATCTTGGCATGATTTCATGGCTGCGCAATCTCGGTCTGCTTCTTCCACTTTTAATACCGGGCCTAGCGTTCGCCGACCCGGCGCCATTTGATCTGGCTGGGCCTAGGCTCGAAGTCAAGGTGACGCATGCTGGCAAGACCCTGCCGATCTCAGAAGTGCCCAATCTTTCGGCCGGAGACCTGCTTTCCGTCAGAGCCGATCTGCCGCCAGGTCAATCGGCACATTACCTCCTTGTGGTGGTTTTTTTGAGGGGGTCAACAAACCCGCCTCCTGAAAACTGGTTCTTCTCGTCGGAGACATGGAACCGTAAGGATGGTGACGGACTAAAGATTGCCATTCCTAACGAGGCACAGCAGGTACTCATCTTCCTCGCGCCGGAGACGGGTGGAGACTTCAGGACATTGGTTAATACCATTCGCGGACTGCCTGGAGCCTTTGTGCGAGCCTCTCAGGATCTGAATCAGGCCATGCTCGATCGTTCGCGGCTTAATGCTTACCTGGCGGCCATTCACAGAATCGACCAAGCCGACCCCGAAGATTTGAGGGCGGCTTCTGCGTTGCTTGCGCGCAGCCTCTCGATCAGAATTGACCCAGACTGCCTGGAGAAAATGCCTGAGTTGCAGGCTCCATGTCTGATGCAGGGCCAAAACACGCTGGTCCTGGATGACGGGCACAGCACCTCCATGATTGAGGCGCTCACTTCGGGCGCAGCCGTCGATCTGGCCTTACAGTTGAACGACACTCCCCCGGCGGATTATGGCTACTATAGCCCATACGTCTCCTCGATTATCGACATCGCGCGCATCATGGGCGCCCTCCATACGGCCCGGTATCAGTACATTCCTGCGCTGGCTACCGAGCAGATTGATTACCTCTCACTCGAGCTCAATACGCCCCCCTCTTTCCATAATCCAAAATCAGTCATAGTGATCGCACTGCCGGCTGTGGAGCCGGCGCTGTTGCCGCCGCTACACCCCGTCAATCCAAAAGAAGTGTACTGCGCGGAGAAAACGGAATTGGTATTGCCAGTCGACGGAGCACCGTTAGTGTTTTCGACAGGTTACGCACACGATATGTTTCTGCGTCTAAAAGGGAAGAATGGCAAGTTCGTGGATTTGCCGGTAAAAGCCGACGCCGAAAAGGGGGGCTATGTAGCCAACACCGCGGGCCTCAGTCCCACCAACTTTGGCGATATTCTAGATGGTTCTCTGCATGGCTACTGGGGATTTGAAGCATACAACGGTCCGGAGTTCCGGCTTGAAAATGCTCATCCTCAGCACTGGCGACTGGTCGACGATGATCAGCAATCGTTAATTGTTGGTCGCGACGATGTCGCGCATATAGAAACGGAAAACGCTGCCTGTGTTGACAGTATTTTGCTGCAGAAGCCCGCTGGGGAAACCATCAAGGCAGACTGGAAATCGACGGGTCCCAACCAGGTTTCGGTTACGGTCCCGCTGAAAAAGGCTCAGCCCGGCCACTTGAAACTTCTGGTAAAGCAGTACGGAAGCAAAGAGCCCGATGCGATTCCGATACAAGCATTCGCTCAAGCTGGCCATCTCGATAGCTTCACCCTCCATGCCGGAGACCCCACTGGTGTGCTCAAAGGCAGTCGCCTTGACGAAGTAAAGGAACTCGATCTTGGAGTTGTCAGATTCACGCCTGGCACCCTAAGTTCTTCAAGTGGTAACGATGAACTATGCTTGGTCACTTCCGACCTCCAAGGCGACGGTATGCCGAAGGCCGGGCAGACTGTTACCGCCAGGGTCCTACTCACAGACGGCCGCATCCTCAATCTCGAAACGACAGTGGAGGCTCTGCGCCCGAGAGTAACCCTGATCGCAAAGAGCATGCAACCTCCTCCACCGGACGCATCATCTAGCAAAATTCAGCTTGCAAATCAGGACGAGCTTCCGCAAGACGCTCAACTGACCTTCTCAATTCATGCCGAGGTTCCGTCGGCCTTTATGGGCGACGAAAAGATCGAAGTGGCTGCCATTCAGGGTGCATTCCTGACGACACTCTCTCTTGCCAAGGGCTTGATTCTTGAGGATTCTCAGGTCGCAGTGGCCACGCTCGATACTGCCAAGGCTTTCGGCCCCTCTGCCTCAGGGCCTATCCATTTCCGCGTCATTGAGAACGGAGTTGCCAGCGACTGGCAGCCTCTTGTCACTTTGGTCCGGCTGCCATCGTTTAGTGATCTGAAATGTCCCGCCGCACATGCTGAACCCTGCAAGCTGACAGGTTCCAACCTGTTCTTGTTGGATTCCGTCTCAAACAATCCGCATTTCGATCACCCGGTTCAGGTTCCCGAAGGCTTCCCCGGATACGTTCTGTCGGTTCCGCATCCCGCAGCTGGAGTGCTCTATATAAAACTCCACGACGATCCTTCCGTCATCAATCCGATAAACTTGCCCTCTGAATCGCTAAGGGTTCACCCCAGCGGTGCTCCTGTCAATCCAATGAAGTCGACGCCGCAAAACCCTAATCTTCCAGCCATTGGTATTCCATCATCTAGGCCGGCGGGAGCGCAGCAAGAAACGGCTCCCGCGCCTGCCCCAGCACCTTCGCTCCCCCTTAGCGCACCTCCGGCTCCCCGAGTCCAGCCCGCCCACGCCTCCCACCACATCGCAGCTGCAGCGGCACGGTTCGGGTTTCGCATGGTTCGGAGTGCAGTTGTCGGCAAAGGAGAAAAAACATGATTCGCTCATTTCACAATAGGACGCTTGAAAAATCCCTGGTGTGGGTGGCGGCAGCTGCTCTGAGCGGGTTGGCTGCTGCAGCACAGGTTAGCTCGCCACCGAATGGAGCCGGCCAACGCACGGACGCCCAGGTCGAAATGGATGTGGTCCATGCCCTGGACTCCTCAAAGGCGTTGAACAAGGACATGATCACGGCAGAGACTTCACGGGGCGAAGTGACACTCTCCGGAACGGTCTCCGGAGAGGCTTCGAGCGAACTGGCTGAGTTGATCGCTTCCCATGTTTCCGGGGTCACCGAGGTTCACAACAATCTGCGGTTCATCGATCCCCAGGAGTTTCCAAGTGGAGCGAATGCGTCCGTGCCGGACAAACAACCAATAGCTGACGGCGCCCCGGCGAATGCGGCTCTGCGACCTCCCGCGCAGGCAAATGGGGCTCCGATAGGTCCTGTCACCCTCCCTCGAGGAACCCTGCTGCAAGTGCGAACCAGCGAATCCGTGGATAGCAAATGGGCAAAAGGGGGCGCCCCCGTCCGGTTCGCTGTGATTCGCGACGTATGGGTCGGGGGAGTACTGGCGATTCCACGCGGGGCAACCGTTCACGGTGTGGTAACCGAAACAGCGAAGTCTGACGAACTGGGAGGCAGCACAGACCTTGCACTCCAGCTCACGTTGCTGGATCTGGGCGGACAAGACTATCCCCTGGACACCGATCTGTTCGACGTCAAGGGTCCAAACAAGGCCGGTGAAACAGCACGTAACATCTTTGGCAGCGCGTTGTTGGGCGCGATCATTGGCGGCATAGCGGACCGGGGTGCGGGCGCAGCAATCGGCGCGGCAGCAGGCGCGGGCGCAGGAACAGTCATTACCGCGGCGACTCCCGGACCGGGAGCCTGGATTCCTGCGGAGGCCTTGGTGGACTTCCACCTGACGGCGCCCCTCACAGTTACTCCGGTCAGCGCACAGGAGGCAGCCCAGTTGGCGCAGGGACTTTATCCCGGCGGGTCGGCGCTCTACCGTCGCGAATATGCGCCCGGAGGATTCTACACCGGTCCTCCGTACTACTATGCTTACCCTCCCGTCTTCTACCGTCCGTACTACGTCGACGAAGGTTTTTATTACTGGCGGTAGTTCGAGCTTGAGCGCAGGATTCAGCTCTGGCTGGAGAATCTCAAGAACTAGGAAAGCAACTCGGAATTACCACGCGAAGCCTGGAATGCATTCAGTTACATCCTGATCCCGGGTCTGCTTCATGGAGATAATCATGCGGTAGAACCTCGTTTGCCCCACTAGAGCGCGGCTTCCAATTTTACGATGTGGTCGGGGCGCGAGGTCAATGCGCCAAGGAAAACAGCCGGCTTGACGACGAATCCAACATCAAGACTGGGTATACGGCGGAAGTCGTCGAACAACGAACGGCCGTGGCCGGTGAGGAAGACTCCGTTGCGCATCACATACAAATGAAAGAGCGTGGCATGGCTGCAAAGAAACCGTAATCGGGTTGGGGCCTGACATCTAACTCTTCTCCGCAGCCGATCCGGCTTCAAAATACCAACATCCCTGACCTCTCACTTGTCCTTGATGACAAATGCTGTCTTGTCGTCGATGCGATCTTCTTCACCGATCTGCTTCAGACGCTCATCCGGATTGACCGCGTATGCCAGAATCGCGTTGCAGATCTCTTTGGGTACCCAATTCTGCTTGCGGCGTCGCCATGATGCAGATCTCCTTTAGTGGGGCTAAGAAAATCCTGGGATGATGGTCTTATGCCCGCGCATTCTCAACTAAGGTTGAAGGAAAATGTCCAGGCCTCTGGATGAAGGACTTCGATCTGAATGGTCCTGTCCACCGTTGAACTTCTTCCCCGGATGAAGTCTATTTACCGTGAAGAACCGCAAATTCGATGCCAACGGATCGATGGTAGAAACGACGAAACACGACAGCATGAGTGCCAGGAGGAAGATCCCAGTTAAGAAGATTCTCTGCCTGAACGTGAGCGGAATTCGCGAGGATTGCGATTGCGACACCTTCGACCTCCTTTTGATCGTTGTGCGGCCTGATACTTCCTTGCCTGTCGTTAAGCCATTGCGCTCGACAGGCTTGAACATAGGCTCGACGCTTACAAATCGGCTCATCTACCTCAGAGTGGGCGAAGCTTTCGGTCTTGGCGTTGATGCGGTTCATCAGCGTGCCGCTCCAGCGTGAATCATCCTGTACGCCAACCGGCAAGGTGCGCTCCTAAGCGCGAACGCCAACTCCAGCGCAACCCCCGGACGAGGCTATGCACGCCTTTATCAGAGGAGTACTCCCAGAGATCGTTCATGCCGAATTCTCCTTGATCAGTGCGCGTTTCGTCGTCTTCATGAATGTGCACACCCGACGCGATGCCGCGTAGCGCTTGCTGATCTTGGGCAACAGGGTTCAAAACTGCACTTTCAGCTTCATTTTTTTACCATCCACCGTGCCAAATTGTTCCGTCGCGGCGGAACTAATTAGTGTGCGCGTCCTTTCTCTGAATCTCGTTCAGCGGTTCAAAGAGAATCCTGACTTAAGCCCTATTGAACATCAGCAGGAAGAGAACGGAAGGAAGATAAAGCAGAGAAAAGAACAGTAATTGGCGGGCAACTTTGTTGTTTTTTCTCAGGACAAGCCGTGCACCATTCCACAAGAAGGCGAAGGTCAGAATCAGCATTCCCGTGACACATGTCCATCCAGCGAAGCCGAATGCCTTGAAGGCTGACTCTACAAGAATCAACGCAAACAGCGGGAGTAAGATTTGCCACGTCATGGCCTGACGGTTTCCCCTTCCTAGCGGCAAGACGTAGTATCCAGCTCTTGCGTAGTCTTCGCGATAAATCCAGGCGATTGCCATGAAGTGTGGGAACTGCCACAGGAAGACAATGGCATAGAGACCCCAAGCTTCGAGGTCCAGGCTTCCGGAAGCAGCAGCCCATCCAATCAAGGGAGGTATGGCTCCGGAAAGCGCTCCCACGAATGTGCAAATGAAGGTTTTCCTCTTGAGAGGAGTGTAAGCAAAGAGGTAAATTGCGGAAGCGAGCCCGGCGAGGATACAGGCCAGAAAATTCACCGCCAAGGCCAAATAGGCGAGCCCGAAATACGATAGCAGGAGCCCAAACCACAATGCGTCACTCGGATTGATGTCTCCTGAAGCAAGCGGTCTCCGGGCCGTGCGTCGCATACAGGCGTCAAAGCGCCTCTCGGCAAAATGATTGAGAGTGCAGCTTCCCCCGGCGACCGAGAATGTCCCAACTAATGTGTTGATCAAGAGAAGAAGTGGGAAGGGATGGGGATGCGCTGTAGGCGCCAAGCAAAAACCGGCCAATACAGTGAATGCGACAAGCAGATTTACTTCTGGTTTTGTGAGGAGACAGAATTTCATGAGCACTCTGAGGCTGGCCGAGAGTGGGTTTTGCACCTGCTCCAGCTCGTTCAACGGTCGAGAATTGAGTTCAGTCGTCATTTACGCAATCTCGCCATGTATTTCTTTGGAACTTTGTGGCAGGAAAGGTGTGTGGAACAGTATGCCCCTTGCAGATCTTGCAGGAGCCCCGATTATTTGAAATGCGATAAGAACTGCCGGAATCAGATAGATCATCGATCCGCACACCCACATGAAGGCTCCAGCGGCAACCTGGTCGTTGAGCGCGCTCAGACCGAAGGGGCGCGCAATCTCGCCATAGCTCGGATAGAGTAGCCGACCCGAAAAGCAGAGAAAGGCCGAAACGCCAGTGTTGACCACGTCGGCGAGCAGAAGATAAGGGATCAGCGTCCAGCGCGACTGCGCCGAATGGCTCGACCAAGGCCGGATGATCGGCCACCAGAACATCAGGTTGGAAAAGAAAAAACAGGCGTGTTCGAAGTTGTGCCAATTTTCTGAGGCCAACGCAAACTCATAAGCGCGGGGGATGTGCCAGCCGACATAGGCTGCGTTCATGGCCAGCCAGGCAATGCGCGGGCGGGTGAGAATCCGACCAGTGGCGTGAAACACACGCGAGATGAAGAGGGGCCTTAGCAAGCGAATCGTCCACCCGGACAAGCCGCGCAGCATAGGAATAACGGGCGCTCCGAGGACGATGAGTGGCGGGGCTATGGACATAAGCACGAAATGCTGCGCCATATGCATGAACAGCAGCGATTCGCTGAAGGTATCGAGCGGCGAGGCGACGGCCACGAACAGTGCGACGATGCCGCCGAGAAATGTCACAAGCCGCCAGGCGGGAAACTGCGCAGGACGCGTGCGGCGAATTCGTATCCAGCCCCGCGCATAGATCAGTCCGGTGAGCGCCACGGCAGAAGTCACAATCTGAGGAATGTCCCACTGTGTGAAGAGATCCGCGACTGTAGTGGTGTCGATCATGGTGCTGCCTTTCGATTGGCCGGTTTGGGTGCGCCATCGACGGCCTGCGATGTTTCGACTGCCCGTCGCGATGCATCATAGGCCGGCGGCTCATTAGCCGGATGCAGGGTTTCAAGGAAACTCACCACCGCTTCGATCTCGGCCGGGGAAAGATTCTTGCCATACGCGGGCATATTGCCGCCGCCGGTGACGACTTTGAAACGCAACTGGTCGATGGTCATGGTCGTTGCCACTTCGTCAAGCGCGGGTCCACGCTCACCTCCTGTTCCGCCGATGGAGTGGCAATTGCGGCATTGCTTGGCCTGAAAGACTGCGGCGCCCTGGCGGACAAGCGGTGTGGCGCTTTGCAAGTAGCGCACGGGGATAGGATCGCTGCTCCACGCACTCATGTGCGGGCTCCATGGAGTAGTTGCTCCCAGGTGTGTCAGAACGCCCCAGCAAACGGCGATCATGGAGACAGCAAGCAAAGCTACAGGACGGCGATGCCAGCTTTTTTCTCCTTCAGCGGCCCAGAACGGCAACGCGAGCAGAAAGGCAATGCCAAGCAAGGGAACGATGAGAATAAACGGTGTCTCCATCGCGGGCGGCAGATACGAAAGAACCGTGTAGATCCATAGAAAGAAGAAGTCCGGTTTGGGAACAGTCTGGATGATCGAGGGATCGGGCTGTCCACTTGGCCCGAACGGCCCGAAAACAAAAGCGCACACCGCGACTGCGGCGAGCACTGCGCCGGAGAAAATGAGATCCTTCCAAAACGCGCCGGGCACAAACGGAATTCCATCTTCATGGGCCAGCTGGTGGTATTCCTGGATGTAGGTGGAGCGTTGAACAAGCCGGCCCGGCATCGGCCACTCGTTGATGCCCAGTTTGAGCACCATCCACACGTGCAGGAACACGAACAGCAGCAGCGTTCCCGGAATGACAAAAACGTGCAGTGCAAAAAAGCGCGAAAGCGTGGGGCCGGAAATGATAGGCCCCCCGAGAAGCAGATGAACCAGCCCGCCGCCGATGTATGGCACGCGGCTCATGATCGATGCTCCGATACCGAGGCCCCAATAGGCATCCTGATCGAAGCGCAATACTTGACCCGTGAAGGCCATTCCCAATGTCATGAGCAGCAGAAAGACACCCAATATCCACGTGAGCTCGCGGGGGAATTTATACGCGCCAAAGAGAAACACCTGCGCCATGTGAATAAGGACAATGGCGACCATGAAGTTCGATCCCCAACCGTGCATTGCGCGCAGAAACCATCCCAGCGGAATCTGGTGATTCAGAATGTTTAGGCTGTTCCAGGCTTCTCCTGCTGAGGGAACATAAACCAACGCCAACAGAATACCGGTAAAGATTTGCAGAAACAGCAGAGTGAATGCCGCGCTGCCAAAGACGTACCACCAGCTTGCGGTGTTTCGCGGAACTGAGTGCAGCGCCGCGTCTTTGACCGGCCCTTCGAGTTGCAAGCGCAGCTCAAGCCAGCCGTAGATACGGATTGCGGTCTGCGTTATCCGCTGCATGAGCAGTCTCCCTGGCCTATGGAAATTTTCACGAGCTTCGCAGTATTGGAGAGCGTTGGCATTTGGCCAGCGTCGATTTGCAGTCGGCCGGAGGCAATTTTCCAGTTGTATGTGAAGAGCCCGCGCTCAGGTGGGCCGGAGGCGCGCGAGCCATCGGCGTAATACACCCCGCCGTGGCAAGGGCACATGAAGAGCTGCGATTGAGGAAACCAGCGCACTGGGCAGCCAAGATGCGCGCAGTTGACGGCGAAGACGCGGAACTGATCGCTGCTCTCGCGACGCACATAACAGGCGGCGTTATCGGTCTGTCCGTCCCACGGGTTGCTGGATGGATTCTTGTAGTACGCGAGTTGCGTATCGCCGACGGGAAATGCGTCGGCAGCCCCAAGCGATACCCAGGAGTCGTAGCTAGAGTCTTTCCTCCACGGCGCCAGCAGATAACGAACGATGGGAACGGCCAGCACCACACCGACAATCCCGTTGAGTGCAATGCCGGCATTGAACAACAGCCAGCGGCGCGAAACGGTGTGGGCACCTGCGCGACTCTCGGCCGCGACGGCGCCGCTCGTGCTCACAATTTGCTCGGCTGGCTTGCCGGATGCTTGTTCTACGTAACTCATGTCCGTTACCTCCCCCCTGTGCGGATGATGCGGCCTGTTCTGATGCCACGTTCCGCAGGCTTCCCAAATACGTCACAATGTCGTCTACTTCCTGTGTTGAAAGCGGCGCGGCCGCCCTGCCGCCCGGACCGTCATGCTGCCAGTCGGGCTGACCGATGTCGGGCCGGCCGGCAATAATGATGCTGCGCAAAGCCTGGTCCCCGACGAGAGACAGATAATTCGGGCTTGTGATCTGTTGTCTTGATGAATCGTGACAAGCAGCGCAACGCGCCTGATAGCGTTGCTGTCCCCGATTGGGGTCGCCAACCTGAGATTGCGCATAAGCTGGAAGCGTCGCATTGCCATAAGCATTTGGCCGCAACCACTGTTTGCGCATACCTGTGATCAGCGCATTCACTTGTGCATCAGTCAGCATGCCTCCGGCCGATTGCGCAAACGCCGCCATTTCTGTGCCCGGCATACCGCCTGAGATCCATTTGCGCAAGGTACTATCGTCGACGAGCGCCTGGTACTCGGGATTCGCGAGATCGATCGCAGGCCCATTTTGCCCGTTCGCTCCATGGCACGCGGCACAGTTTTGTTTATAAAGCGTCGCAAAATCGCTTACCTCGTTGGGCCGCAAAACCGGATTGGGTGGGTCGCCCGGTGCGTGCCTGCAGCCGCTCAGCAGCGCGGTCCAGCAAACCAGGAGCGTTAGAACCATAAGGCGCATCAGCGCTCCTCCTTGTCCCGCGGCGAATCGGGGTCCCCGTGGACAGTTTCTGGTCCATGGGGTGAAGGTCCCGCATCTGGTCGAGAATCCATCAGCCCCGGCGCTTCAATACCCAGCCGCTCGATAAAAGGCAGGGACTGGCTGGTAGGAATTCGCTCCTGGCGCGAGACAACGATTCCCGCAGTCACCCCGTATACGACTTGCGAAACCAGGAACCATCCCCAATCGATATGGTCGGCGAGTGTGGGATTAATCACGCCCATGAAGGAATGCAGAATTCCGGTCCACAGCACGGGCGCAAGAATGCCGCCCAGCACCACGGGGTGCCGCGGCAGCATGGGCAGCATGGCACCGTAGAGCAAACCTACGAGCACACACGTGACGGAATGAATCAAGATGGCGATCAGCAACCACGTCCAGTGAAAGGTTGCTATCTGAGCGGGAGTGGAGTTAGTCCACACTGCTACGCCCGCGCCGCCAAGCAGGTTTACTGGATACCAGATGCTGTGCTGCTTGATAAGCCCGTAGGTCAGCGCAGGTACGATCATGGCAAAGCCGCCGGCGATGCCGCCCTTGATGCCGCTCGTTACCGGATAGGTCTCGACGGGAAAATGCGCACGGTGCTTTGAGCTTAGCCGGATGCGTTCCACCAGCGCGCGCGAACTGGCAATCGTTACTGGCTTCTCGACGATAGGAACTTCCTCGTGCTGTTCGTCCGGCAGAACCTGGCGAAACCATCCGATGCTGCCGGCGAGCATGAGCACACCACCCAGAATGCTGATGCCAGCGCTGGTCACCAGTCCGGCTGCAGCCAAAGTACATCCAAAGGCCAATATGATTGGCCATGCGGTGGGCGCGGGCAGATGAATCATTGCGCCGTCGTCGTGCTGACTCACGTGTTGGCTCGGTTCAGACATCAACTCACCTTCCCAGGAGGTAGACAACCGTGAAGACCACGACCCACACCGCGTCGACAAAGTGCCAGTAGAGCGAAAGCACCTGAATGCGCTCGGCGTGGCGTTGCCCCACACGTCCGAGCAGCGTGAAGAGCATCACCAGCGAGAGCATGATGAGGCCCACGACAACGTGGGTGGCGTGCAGCCCGACCAGCGAGTAGAAGGTCGTCCCAAATAAATTCGTCCGGATCGTCAGACCCTCGTGACCGATGAGCCTGGCCCACTCCTTTGCCGTGCCGACGAGAAAAATAATTCCCAGGGTCATGGTGAGCGCCCACCAAACGCCGAAGACGCGAATCCGCCCGCGCGCAATGGCGTGCTCGGCCATCCAGACGGTCAGGCTGCTTGAAAGCAGGCAGATGGTGTTGAAAATGGGAATACTGAGAATTTGCGGCGTGGGTCCATAGGTGCTGCGGCCGATGTAGTACACATACGCGACCACAAAGATGGTGAAGATGGCCGACTCGCCGATAATGAGCGAGAACATGCCTACGCGGCCGCGCGAAGGCAGGCGCCAGTTTTCGTCAGCGAAGATGGGAATTGTGCTCATCGCTCGTACTTCCAATCCGGATCCTGCGGGTGTTTCAGGTCCCAAAGCGGACGCCGGCTGCGCACTACCGGATCTTCAGCGAAGTTGTAAGCGGGCGGAGGCGATGGCGTCGACCACTCGAGCGTCCAGGCATCCCATGGGTCGTTGCCTGCCTCCTTGCCGTGCAGGTAGGAGTCGATCAGATTCCAGGCGAAGATGAGCACGGCGATCGCCTGGATCAAGCCGCCCATCGAGATCCAGAAGTTGAGCGTGCTCCATCCCCGGTCCGCTTCGTAGGTGTAAATGGAGCGCGGCATGCCGAGGAATCCGACAAAGTGCATGGTGTCAAAGGTTAGATGAAAGCCGAAGAAGAAAAGCCAGAAATGCCACTTTCCGAGCTTTTCACTCAACACGCGACCGGTCGCCTTCGGATACCAATAATAGATCGCGGCAAAGATACAGAAGATTATGGCGCCCACAAGCACGTAGTGAAAATGCGCGATAACGAAGTAGGAGTTGTGCAATTGCCAGTCCAGGGGCGCGACCGAAAGCATGATGCCGGTGAGTCCAGCTATGAGGAACTGAAAGACAAACGCCGTGCAGAAAAGCATCGGCGTCGCGAAGCGAATCCTTCCGCCCCACATTGTCGCAATCCAATTGAATATCTTGATGCCTGTGGGTATGCCCACCATCATCGTTGAAAGTACGAAGAAAGCATTGCTTACCGACGTCATGCCAACGGTGAACATGTGGTGTGCCCACACGCTCACGCTGACGAATGCGATGCCAACCGACGCCGCAACCATGGCCGGATAGCCGAAGATCGCTTTGCGCGAGAAGGTGGGAATGATTTCGTTGGCGATGGCGAAGGCGGGCAGCACCAGGACGTACACCTCGGGATGCCCGAAGATCCAGAAGAAGTGAATCCAGACCACCGCCGAGCCGCCGGCCTGGGTGTCGAAGAAATGGCCGCCGAGATAGCGGTCGATGAGGAGCATGATCTGCGCGGCAGTGAGTGGTGTGATGGTAATGAGCGTAAGGCCGCTGACCACAAGCATCAACCACGCGAAGAGCGGCATGCGGAGGAGCGTCATACCGCGGCAGCGCATCGAGATAATAGTGGCGACGATATTGATGGCCGTGCCCAGCGTACCGAATCCGCTTACAATCAGCGCGAGGGCCCAGTAGTCAGTGTTGTGGCCGGGCGAAAACGCTTGGGCCGTAAGCGGCGCGTAGGCAAACCAGCCCACGTCGGGCGCGCTGCCCATGCCGTAGAGGCCGAAGCCGCCGATGAAACTGAAGTAGAGGAACAGCCCGCCGAACGCAGTCATCCAGAAGCTGAAGGCGTTGAGTCGCGGGAAGGCCATATCACGCGCTCCGATCATCAGCGGGACCAGATAATTGGCGAAGCCGAAGAGAATCGGCATGCCCACCAGGAACACCATGGTGGTGCCGTGCATGGTGAACAGCTCATTGTAGAGCTCGGGCGAGACGAAGTGGTTGTTGGCGATGACCAACTGAATGCGGATGGCGAGAGCCTCGGCTCCTCCCACCAATAGAAAGAACAACGCGTAAACGATGTATAGGATGCCCAGCTTCTTGTGATCGACGGTGACCACCCAACTATGCAACCACTCCAGCAGCGCCGCGCCGCGCGAGGGCGTTGCGTCGAGGGATCCGGGAATCGGGAAAGCCTGGTCTGCCATTGCCTGTCCTTCAGTGCAAGGTGGAAAGATACGCCACAACTTCGTCGATTTGCCGATCGCTGAGTTGCATGGCGGGCATCAGCGCGCCGGGTTTGAATGTGTTAGGGTCCTGAATCCACAAGCGCAGGTTCTGTGGCGCGTTCGGCGCCGCACCCGCTGCAATGGTTGCGCGGCTCATCAGGTGCGTCAGGTCAGGCCCGAAGGTTCCCTTGGCCACGGTACCCGCGATGGTGTGGCAGTTCATGCAGGCTTCGGTTTCAAAGATTTGCCGGCCAGCGGCAACGGAAGCATCCTGTGTTCTTGGCTGCTGCTGGTTCTTCACCCATGCGTCGAACTGGTGGGGCGTGTCAACATACACGCGAATCAGCATTTTGGCGTGTTCGATGCCGCAAAATTGAGCGCACTGGCCGAGATAAAGGCCGGCAGTCTGCGGATCGATCCACATTTGGTTGGGATGGTTGGGGATGAGATCGGTTTTGCCACCAAGCTGCGGCACCCAGAAGCTGTGATCCACGTCGGCCGAAAGAAGCCGCAGATAGGTGGGCTCCGGCTGCTCGGGCGTGCTCACCGGAACGTGGAGCTCATTGGCCGTCACGATGTTCAGCTTGGGGTAGTGGAACTCCCACCAGAACTGGTGGCCGATCACTGTCACGTCGAGCGCGGATTTGGGTTCGGGCGCGTCCTGAATGGCAAAAATGATGCGCGCCGTGGTGAGAAAGAGAACCACGACAATGAGCACCGGAATCACGGTCCAGGCCAGTTCCACCTGCACGCTACCGTAGATTTGCGCAGGCTCGTGCCCGGCGTCAGATTCGCGCGCACGAAACTTGATCATGACAAAGGCCAGCAGCCCACCGACCACGGCAAAGATGGCCCCGGTAATCAAGAGCACGAAGAGCGAAAGGCCGTAAATCTCATGCGCCGGAGTGGAAGCAGGAGCCCATATACTGGGCGTTGCCTGTGGGCCTTGTGCAAACATCGGCGTTACTCCGGCGCAGTCCAGGGCGAGAAGAGAGAGTCGCGATCGAATTGAGGAATAACCGCTCATGATGTATATCGGCCTTCGCGATCCGGTCACGGCTTTGGACCAGGCAAGCAGACACCGGTCGGACAGCTAGGCCGGCAAGACTTGCATTCGAACTGTTAGGCGGCTGTTGTCTATTTGTGGATGAACTCGCCGGTCAATTACGTGCTTCCCGCCGTGATAGAAAATGCGCTTTGTCGTTCCTCTTGATGCCACCTGTGCACGAGTTGCTTGCGCAGGCCGAGAACCTCGAGTATTAGTTCTGGAACATACTTTGTCGCGTAGTTCGCGAGGACCCACGACCGAATGGCATCCCCCCTTTCGTGTGCCGCCCCCGACAAGTGAAGCGCAGACGCTTTCGCGGACATCCGCGCTAAGAAGAAGCCTTTCCCAAGCACTCAGCCCCAGTGGAGAACTGTCGTCGCGACCGTACGGAAGATTCAATGTCGTCATGGAACACCTCGATTCAACCGCACGCCCGTGAAAACCCGGCGGACTAGGTTACTCGAGTTTTCCTCAAGTTCGATTACGCCACATTTGACAGGCGAAAAACAATTGAACGATGGTGTCGGATAGACTTTAGTATCAAGGAGCCGAGAAAGTTGCGATGGCCGCGGAAACTCTACTCAGACTTCTCGTCGTTCTTCAACCAGGAGTTTGCGTTGCAGCGGTGGATGGGATGAAGGTAGGAATTGGATTTAGAGGATAGCCAAGACGCTTCCACTCATCAAAGCCGCCGCGCAGAGGCCGCACGCGCTCGATTCCCAGCTGATGGAGTTGCATGGCGGTTTTGGCCGAAGTCGCCTCGCTGGGGCAGGTACAGTAAAGCACGATATCGCGATCACGCGGAATCTCTTTGTTACGCGCAGCCAACGCATCGGGCGAAATGGTGTGCGCGCCGGGCAAGGTGAATGGATCTGCAAGAATCTCTAGGGGATGGCGCAGATCGACGATGTAGACATCTTCACCGGCCTCGACTCGTTCTTTCAGTTCGTTCGGCTCCACGCGCGCGGCTATGAGGCCCTTTAAGAATTTTTGCCGGCGATAGATTCGCCGGAGGAGAAGGGCAAGAACGCCAAGAGCAAGCAGGACCCCGGAAAACCGTCCCACCCAGTTCAGCACATAAGGGTCGCGCTTGATCAAATCGCCGAAGAATCGACCGACGAAGAGTAACACTCCCGCCCACAGCGTTGCGCCGATTCCATCGAAGAGCAGAAACGGCCCAACGCCTACACCATGAACGCCGGCAGCGGGAGGACCCATTGTAGCCAATCCAGGAACAAACTTCACAATCATAAGTGCGGGGGCGCGACGCCCACCATGCGTGTCCTGTATGCGGCGGACGCAGTTGGCTGGTTCAAGCGAAAGCTTGCAAAACAACCGGAGTACTCTGTTGCCGAACTTACGCCCAATGAAGAACCAGGTAGTGTCTGCGATAAGCGAGGCAGCCACGGCAAGGAGCCATGCCAAGGGAAGGCTGAACTCATGTTCGGCCGATAGAGCTCCAGCAGCCAGAATGGCGGGTGTTACCGTGAGCGGGACGCCGAACTGATCCACAAGAACCCAGGCGAAGAGAAACAAATAACCGTACGTTAGCAAAATGTGTATCGGTAAGGCCATCGTGAGATTCCTGTCAATCGCCGATGCGGTAGCTTGAGACCGTTAGTCGCCCGGAGAAGCCAGCTCGGTGACGTCTGGCTGAGCATGACTGGCTCTCGGCAAGAACATTCCGGCCAAATCGAGAGTAAAATCCACGGATGATTCCGCGTCGCCTCGGACACTTAATGCAAAAGATGTTGAATACGTGTTTGGGTTTCTAAAATCTGCTTTGCGCAGCTCAGTCTCCAGTGGAAAGATCCGGCACCTCCGCGGCGATCGGACGAATCTAGCTCGCTTAGGCAAATCGGCGGGGCCGATTCGACTAGATCGCTTCGCGCGGCATGGAAGAGTTTTACTGTCACGCGGGAGTGGCAGGTTGGACGATCAGTGGATGAAAGAACTCGATACTTAGGTATCGGCAATACCATCGTCCGATTGTTTCGTGTTCTCGTTTCTGATGTGATCAATTCGTTGCGTCCCGACTGAGCGGGCCCTTCGGTTCGAACGCGCCCAGCTTGTGCTTCGACAGGCTAGTCATCTTTGGCAAGTCTTGCGCAATGCTTCCCGGTCTCGAGCAATCGGTGGCCTAAGCTTTCGCGAGGCAGCGAGAATTCTCGATGCTGCCGATGGCAGTTTCAAGGCCTAGACAACACGGGACTGACCCATCTGCAGAAGATCGCGTGGGATGGACTGGTGATCAACAGAAGTGCAGCCAGACCAGAGATACAACGAGAGTTCGTCGCTGAAGTTGGCTGCTTGTCAATCTCTGCATCCTTCACTGAGAATTGGAAAACCGCATGTTTGCTAAACGGCTGAATACTATCCTAGAGGTCCGCGCCCAAATCCAATTTAATCCCACCCGATCCGCCCCGTGGAGTCGACCGGAAGATGAAATATGCGCTTTACAAGACTCAAATCGCTGGGCGGTAATTCTGGCTGGTGGAGATGGCGTGCGCCTGCTGCCCCTTACCAGATTGCTCACCGGAGAAGATACGCCGAAGCAGTTTTGTGTGCTAACCGGAAACGAAACTCTTCTGGCACAGACGCAGAGGCGGATTTCGTCGATCGTTCTAAGACAGCGCACACTGGTGGTCGTTACGCGGACGCATGAACGATATTACGCGAAGCAGCCAGCCTGTGTCCCACATGCCAACCTATTGGTGCAGCCGTGTAATCGTGGAACCGCGCCGGCGATTTTGTACAGCTTGACCTGTCTCGATGCAATGGCTCCGCGAGGTGTGGTCGGATTCTTCCCGTCGGACCATCAATTCAACTCGGACTCGCAATTCGCTGACTCAGTCGACCAGGCGTACAAATATGCGCAGCTCTATGGAGATCGTGTCTTTCTTCTTGGTATCACCCCTGATTCACCTGAGACGGATTACGGCTGGATCGAACCTGGCAGGGCGCTGCTCTCCCAAGGGGGATGCGACGCATTCGAGGTGTGCCGATTTTGGGAAAAACCTTCCGTAGATAAGGCAAGAGAGCTGATGGATGGGGGAGGGCTATGGAACACTTTTATTATGATTGGACGCGTGTGCGCGTTCCTCGACTTGATTCGCTCGAGCCTTCCCAACCTCCTTACTTCTTTCGATCGAATGTCGGACGCCACGAACGCTTCACTGGCCGATCTTTATGCCAGAATCCCGGCGAGTAATTTCTCACGGGAGGTCCTCGTCGAGTGTCCTGGCAACCTGGCTGTATTGCCCGCGCACGGATTACGATGGACAGACTTGGGTGTTCCCGAGCGCGTGAATCGAACCATTCGTCCATACACAAGACGAAAGCGCGCAATCGGTCCTATTGCACACAATGAGTAGAGCATTACCCGGCACGCAGCGAGAGCGTTTTCGAAGATTCATCGAGCTTAAGAGCGCGGGAACAAACCCTTCGCGCGTCAAAAGATAGAACCACGTATAGCTTGGATTCCGCCCTTCAGCCTGCAATCCAACACGGTGAGGCTCTCGAAACTGCGCACGATATCAACATTCTGCACCGGCGCCTAGTCGAAGTACGTATATTTTTAGTGGTTCGCACCAAGTCCGAGATGCGTGCAGTACCCTCGCCATCCGAACCCACCGACTCGTCCTCCCGCACGAAGGTTGGGCCTCATTCTTTTCCGTGACTGCGCACGCGTCGGTAAGCGGAAGGTTATGACCGATTTCTGCCTGCAAGTTTCTGCGTCGCTTCACGATCGGTCGTTTACCGGGTGAACTTGTTCGCATTCGGTACCTTGGCTTGCCTGCCAACCCCATGAACACCCCATCAACAACCGGAGACGCATGATACGAGGGTGCGCCCTCCATGGAATCGAGTCCATCGTACTCTCGAATCGGTTCTCTGAATTCAGTGCCAGCATATCTCGCGCAATGGCAGGTGCTTCCAGCGAGGACTCGCTCAGGCGTTGGAACAGAGGATCGCTGTATTGTGGCCACGCATAGATGATACGAAGGTCTTGATCAGTACGTTCGTATACTAGATTCATCTTCACACTTATGACTTAATCAAAACTGTAAAGCAGTTTGGAATCAGACTCTTCAAACGTCGAGGGAGGCTGCAGCGGTTGACAAGGAGATTCGCATGAGCGATAGATCAGAACGATTTGCTCCCGGCTGGCCCGGAATTCCGCCACGTTGGACTTCGAGCGCCAAGACTGGAATTGCCACTTCATTGACTCCGGAGAATCGCGTATGGTTCACCCTGAGTCACGGCATTCTGAATGAGATCTACTATCCCAGGCTCGACCAGGCGTGCACGCGCGACCAGCAATTCCTAGTAACTGATGGCAAGAGTTTTTTTTCAGAAGAAAAGAAAGATTGCGAGTTTGAGAATCATCTTGCGGAGCCGGGTATTCCGCTCTATCGCTTGAAAAACAGCTGTAGACACGGCTGTTACAGGATAGAAAAGGAAGTTCTGGCTAATCCTTTCCGCAATGTTGTTTTGCAAAAAATCCGTTTCCTCCCTTTGCGAGGCAAGCTCGAAGACTATCACCTCTATGCTGTACTTTCTCCGCATCTGGCTAACTACGGATATGGCAACACCGCATGGAGCGGCGAGTATAAGGGCTCAGGTATGCTTTTTGCTGAACGACATGGAGTTTGTCTAGCGATGGCTAGTTCTGAACCTTGGCTCAAAACTTCAGTCGGATTTGTTGGCGAATCCGATGGCTGGCAGGATCTGTCACAGCACCACGAGATGCAATGGGAATACACGCGCGCAGAGAATGGCAACGTGGCTTTGACCGGCGAGGTCGACCTTGCAGCGTGCAATGGAGAGTTCATTCTGGCAATCGGATTCGGTTCAGACCCTTTCGAAGCTGGACAGCTGACAAAATCATCCCTCCTGGAAGAATTCGGAACCCTCCGGAAGCACTATGTCGATGGTTGGCAGGAGTGGCAGGACACACTGATTGCCTTGGATTCTCCCAGACGAGATCATGATCTGTACCGCTCCAGCATGACGGTTCTACGCGTGCACGAGGCGAAAGGGTTTTTGGGCGGCACGATAGCCAGCCTCTCCATTCCCTGGGGATTCAACAAAGGGACGGACGATCTCGGCGGTTATCACCTGGTGTGGCCGCGCGACCTGGTGGAAATCGCTGGGGGATTTGCGGCCGCAGGCGCAACGAAGGACGCAGTGCGATTACTCCGCTATCTGGAGGCGACACAAGAGGCGGAAGGCAACTGGGCACAAAATCTTTGGATCAGCGGAGAGCCGTACTGGAACGGCGTTCAGATGGACGAGGCTGCTCTCCCCATCCTCCTGTTCGACTTGCTGAGGCGTAAGGCCCCGGACCGGATAGAAGATTTGCGCCGATGGTGGCCCATGATTGCCAAAGCGGCAGGCTATCTGGTGCGCAATGGTCCGGTCACGCAGCAGGATCGATGGGAAGAGGATGCAGGGTACTCTCCGTTCACTTTAGCCACGGAAGTTGCGGCGTTACTGGCGGCTGGCGACGTCGCCGAGCTGACTGGACACCTTGATGCAGCGGAGTTTCTTCGTCAAACTGCGGATTTCTGGAATGAGAACATCGAGCGCTGGTGCTATGCCGAAGAAACCGATTTGGCATTGAAGTTCGGCGTAGACGGTTACTACGTTCGAATTGCTCCGCCGGATATGGCATCTGTGGCCGGGCCGCTGCAGGGAACGGTCTCCATCAAGAACCGCGCGGCTGCGCAGAGTAGCGAATGCGCCGCGCACGTCGTCAGCCCCGATTCGCTTGCGCTTGTGCGATTTGGACTCCGAGACCCTTGCGATCGGCGAATAGTCAACACAGTAAAAGTTATTGACGCGTTACTCCGTGTGGATTTGCCTCAAGGCGCAAGTTGGTATCGGTACAACGGAGATGGGTACGGCGAGCACGAAGACGGATCCCCTTTTGACGGTACCGGCGTCGGGCGGCCGTGGCCTCTGCTGACCGGAGAACGAGCTCACTATGAGTTGGCAGCCGGTCATCGGGAATCTGCCGAGTCCCTGCTTACGGCTTTGGAGAACTTCACCGGCGGGGGCCGGCTGATTCCGGAGCAAGTTTGGGACTCAGCCGATATTCCCGAACTGGGGCTATTCCGAGGAAATCTCACGGGGTCGGCGTGCCCCTTGGTTTGGGCTCACGCGGAATACGTGAAACTCCGCCGTTCTCTATTGGAAGGCGAGATTTTCGACAGGCCTCCTCAGCCAGTTGAACGATACCAGGTTCAGAAAAAGATCGCGACTCATGTTGATTGGCGCTTCAACAATCGAATCTCCTCGATGCCTCAAGGCAAGACTCTGCGTCTCAGCTTGCTATTGCCTTCGCAAGTGCACTGGAGTTTTGACGGCTGGACGACAGCGCATGATGCGACGACCCGAGATACGGGACTCGGAGTCCATACTTTGGATTTGCCAACTCGAGAGCTTCCAGCTGGCTACGAAATCTCATTCACCTTGTATTGGCCCACGGCGGACAGATGGGAAGGTACGGATTTTAGAATTGCCGTTATTTCCAAGACTGAGAACAGCAACGAAGTCACCGCGGTTGAGCTTAACTTCGTCGAGGCGGTATCAGGCAATGACTAAGAGGCAAACAGGAGCAACGGTTGACTCGGGGCTGAAGCTCAGGCCTGCACAGTAATGGCACCGCTCGAAAGAACGCAATTTAGAAATCGAACCGCAAGCGAATCGTCCAGGCTTTGAAATACATCGGAGAGTTAACCATGCTTATTGCAGGAGACATAGGCGGCACAAAAACCGATCTTGCTATCTATTCAAGAGAATCTGGGCCGCATGCGCCTTTGGCGCAAGTCGAAACTCACAGTGCGGACTATGACAGCCTGCAGGCTATGGTTGCCGAGTTCATCTCAAAGACCAAACTGTCGGTTGATGCAGCTTCCTTCGATGTTGCCGGCCCAGTGATCAACGGTCACGTGAAACCAACAAACCTGCCGTGGGTCCTGGACGAGTGCACGCTCAAAGCAGAGCTCAACCTGAAGTTTGTTCACTTGATGAATGATCTTGAGGCTGTTGCGCGTGCAGTGCCGGTTTTGCGGCCGACGGATCTGCTCACGCTGAATCAAGGCGATCCTGCCGCAAAAGGGCCGATTGCAATCATCGCGCCGGGAACTGGCTTGGGCGAATCGTTTCTTACATGCGACGGCTCTCAATATCTTGCGCACAGTTCCGAGGGCGGGCACTCAGATTTTGCTCCAACCGGCAAGCAGCAGATTCAACTGCTGGAATACCTGTTGGAGAGATTCGATCACGTTAGCGTCGAGCGGGTCTGCTCAGGTATCGGCGTCCCGAATATTTATGAATACCTTCGCAACGTAGAGCAAATGCCTGAAGCGCCCGAAGTTGCTCAATCGATCGCGTCCGCAAAAGATCATACGAAGGCAATCATCGACGCCGGGACAGATCCGCGCAATCCCAGCAAATTGTGCCGGGCTACGGTTGATTTGTTCGTTTCGATTATGGCCAGCGAAGCGGGCAATCTCGTACTGAAAGTTTTCGCTACCGGTGGAGTGTACATTGCCGGCGGAGTCGCCTTGCACGTGTTGGAGGTGCTGCGCGAGCCGCAATTTATTGAAACCTTCACTAGAAAGGGCCGCTTCAGGAATCTGATGGAGCGCATTCCGATTCATGTCATCACTGCGCAGGCGGCGCTGATCGGTGCTGCGGCCTATGGCCTGGGTAGCTTGAACAGTCACAACGAGTGACCTCTGCCTCACCTCAATTGAGCGTGAGGCGATCCGCGAAACCCAGCCGAAGAAAAAGAGGACCACAATCAAAAACCATTGACGTCGATCACCGCCTGGGCGAAGGCTTGCGGAGCTTCCTGTGGCAGATTTTGCCCGATGCCCCGGTGATGAGGCGGTGCTCATACTTGCCTGAGAACTTATCGCGATATGCTGATCTCACCGGGTGGGCCGCAACGTTGTCATCGCCTTCCGTGGTGATGGTGGGCAAAGTGATGACGGGTAGCGCGGCCAGTCGCTTTTCCAATTCGTCATACTTCGCTCGCCCGGAGCCAGGCCAAGCCGCCAGCGATAGTCGTGCATCACGATGTCCATATGGTCCGGATTGATGAAGGCGGCTGCTGTGCGGTCGAATGTGGCGTCGTCGAAATCCCACCTCGGCGAGGCCGTATGCCAGATGAGCTTATTGAAATCGTCCAGGTATTTCACGTAACCGGCGCGGCCCTGTTCGGTGGTGAAATAGTACTGGTACCAAAATGCGAACGCAGGCTTGGCTGGTATTGGCGCCTGGTTGCCTGCGGGGCTGCTAATTAGATAGCCACCGACGGAAACGATTGCTTTGCAGCGTTCCGGCCATAAGACTGCCATGACGTCCGCCGTGCGCGCGCCCCAGTCAAAGCCACCAACGATGGCTTTCTGGATCTTGAGGGCATCCATCAGAGCGATGACGTCGAGGGCGACAGCCGACTGCTGCGCGTTCCGGAACGTGCTCCTGGAAAGAAAGCGAGTCTTGCCGAAGCCACGCGAATAGGGTACGATGACGCGGTAGCCCGCCGATGCTAGCATGGGAGTGACGTCGACAAAGCTGTGAATGTCATACGGCCAGCCGTGAAGAAGAATCACCGCGGGACCATCAGCCGGGCCATCTTCAGCGTAACCAATGTCGAGAAGGCCGGCATTGACCTGTTTCAGTGCTTTGAAAGACGTGTTTGTTCCAGGTTTAATCGCAGGCAGGTCGGGTGGAGTTACTCCGCCCGTTTGTGCATTCGCGAACGCTACCATACCAAACTGAGCGGTGGTGATCGCCATTGCCGCGGTCCCTAGAAAACGTCGACGTAGACAGTTGATATTCTCTGGAACCCCGATCGGGTTCATTAACAGTTCTCCTTCATTGAATGGTTGATGGGAAGGTGTCGAGTCGCTTCGGCAACCGCGAGCTCGAGAGGTCTCGCCCCCTATCCCTTGATCGACTCCGCATCCAGCGTGATGTCATTTCGTCGCCCACGAGCACACCGCCAGAGTCCAGCGCTGTGTTACATATCATCCCGAAATCCTTGCGATTAACCTTGGCGGGGGGCAGAAAGGCCGATGAAACAATTTAGCCAGAAGGTTAGGGCCACATCTATTAGACGATGGTGGTAATTGATACCTTGATATCACTGAGAGCGGAAAGCTTGCGCGGTGTCTATCGCACTTGAAGCCGCCTCAAGGTTCTCCCGCCGACTCCAGATTCTTCGAAGAGATCCCGTCGGACCGGGTCTGAGCTTCGCCGGCGCAGGCAACATTGCCAAAGTCTCCATATTTGGTCGGCTGTTACTCTGCAGCACAGCAGAGTTAGGAACGGAAAGTGAATCTGTCCGATTGTTGTCCCGATCCTCTTCGCCCTCAAGGCCGAATCAGTAACCAATACCTACGAAGTACATCACTAAACTGCGAGAAATTCTCGGAGACGGTCCTGCTCGATTGTGAGCATCCCGAAGGAATAACTATAAAAACCGTGGTGATTGGCAGGACTGCGCTTGATGCACCGGTGAATGACACCCTCGAAGTTGGTGGCCCTGAAAAGTTTCGCCTCAATGAACTTTGGCGGCTGTTTCTGGGCGTACACAAGGATCCACGCCAAGTTGTCGCCGATCCGCGCGGTCGCTACTACGACATCGAGGTGAAGGAGCGCACACTCCTTCCCGAAGACGACGCGATCCTCGGAATACTCCAGTTCGAAGACTGGCTCGCTAAGCCGAAACTGCGAAATGCACCGAGCATTCTGATGGCGCAAGGGAATTCCATGCAGGACCTTGCGCACAGCCTCCGAGTCTCAGCGGCGTCGGCGGAATCCAGACTTCACCGAGTACGAAGGCGGCTTGTCGAATCTTACCCCCGTTTCGCGACCATAGCGCCAAGCTAAATCCCGCGCAGATGTATCGGGCATTGCTGCTCGCCTCCGCCTGAGTCAGCCGCAGATGCAGGTTGCCGCCAACTTTGTGGGCTTTCAGCACGGCCTTGACCCGTCATTTTGTTTTCGAATGCGGCCAATCAAGCCAGTACCAAGGTATCGATCAACACCTTCGTCTCACGGCGTTCATGGAAACATTCACCTCGGAGCGACATCTCTAACGGCGGAGGCACACATGAGAACGCAATTGCTGTCGCTTTTCCTCTGGTGTGGCGTGTTGGTCTTTGGTCAAAGCGGCGGGGTAAGCGCTGGACCAGCCGATCAGCCTGATCAAAAGGCGCAAAACGCACCGTCCGCCATCAAGGGGAACCCGCCTGACGAACTCAAACAAGAGCTTGACGCAGACGCAATCGCATTGTCGAAGATACCCGCGGACCCGCTTGTGCAGCCGGATCCCATGGCCCCGATCTTTCGGCCAATCGACACGCTCGTCGACCACAGCATCGAGTCTATCCACATGAAGTTTGGCGCGACGTATACCTTCCTCAACCAATATGCAACCATAACGCCGGACGGGGTCCGCCACGATCAACCCAGCGGACGTCTCGATTTCACCGGAGCATGGCGTGTGTACCAGGGTGAAAGCACCGCAGGATCCATCAGCCTCCTTATTCGTTCTGGAACCAACATCGGAATAAGTCAGCAGTTCAATCTGAGCGATCGAATCGGCTCTGGGCTCTATCTCAACTGCCTCCAGGGCGGGGGCCCGCAGGAGCCAATTACCGTGAATATCCTCTATTGGCGGCAGGATTTTCTCGACAAGAGGCTTTCGTTTTATGTGGGCAAGATACACCCTAACGAGTACGTGACGCTCAGCATGTTTAACAACGACGAGCGCACGCAATTCCTGAATGGCGCAAACGACGGTAATGATGCGGTTGCCTCGGACGGGACATTCGCCGGTGGCGCCGCAGCTGAATTCCAGGCTACACGACACGTTTTCGTCCACGCCGTCACAGTGGATACCGAGGGCTCGCAGCAGGGAAATATCGAAACATTAGTCGATCGGAAATACGCGGAAGAGGTTGAAGCGGGCTGGTCCTCAGGATCAGTTGGCGAACAGTACCGGCTTTATCGCGCGGGCTTCTGGCGAGACGATACCCAGACTCGCGGGAGTGGACATGGCGGCGGCTTCGAGTTTGACCATGAACTCACCAATGGCTGGACGCCATATGGAAGATTTGGCTTCGGTACCAAAGCCGGAACGGCAATCAAAGATGAATACGAACTTGGGCTTGCTCAGGTTCATCCATTCGGACGCCGGGGAGACATGTTCGGAGCCTCATACGCCTACAGTGAACCGAACACCCCTGCTAAGCACCACGAGGGCGTGTTTGAGTCATTTTATCGCATTCGTCTGACGCAAAGCGTCGAGGTCGGGCCGGATGTGGAAGTGTCAATTCATCCCACCTACGCAGCCAAGGCTTACACAACGACCCTTCTCGGCGCGAGAATCCGACTTATCTTCTAGTGGCTAAGAGACCCTGACGTAAGTTCGTGTTCCCGAGAAGGGAAACCTATCCCGATACCGACAAACGGAAAGTTGAGGTGAACAAGGATGGCAACCCAACGAGTTACTAGCGGTCCGGACAATTTCCAGAGCATCCCAAGCGCTCTGGCAACACCTAATTACACGCGGCCTCTGGCCATCGTCACGAGTTTGTTCTTCATCTGGGGATTCCTGACCTGTTTGAATGACATCTTGGTGCCACACCTGAAGTCGATATTTGATCTCAGTTATGCGGGAGCTATGCTGATTCAGTTCGCTTTCTTTTCCGCGTACTTCTTTTTCTCTGTGCCCTGGGCAAGAATCGTGAATGCGATTGGCTACAAGACGACCATGGTGATCGGCTTGCTGACTATGGCTCTTGGAGCATTTCTGTTCGTTCCTGCCGCATCCGAGGCCTCGTACCCGCTGTTTCTGACAGCACTCCTTGTTCTCGCCGCAGGGATAACTGGTCTACAGGTGTCGGCGAATCCGTATGTGGTCTTGTTAGGCAAGCCGGAAACAGCGTCGAGCCGGCTGGATCTGACCCAGGCTTTTAACTCGCTAGGCACGACAATCGCTCCGAAAATCGGAGGGCTGCTGATCCTGAGCGCGGCGCCGTTGGCGATCGAAAAGCTGCGAAGTCTCACACCCGAAGCGTTGAATGTGTATCGCATACAACAAGCAGCCTCGGTCAAAATGCCATATACCGTGATCGGCGTTGTACTGCTATTACTGGCGGTGTTAATTGGCGTTTCGAAGTTGCCACCAATTGAGGCGGAAAGTTCGCGTTCCGGTACGAAGGCGAATGATTCGGTCTGGAAACATCCGAACCTGATCCAGGGAGCGATTGGAATCTTCGCGTACGTGGGTGCGGAGGTCTCCATCGGCAGCTTTCTGGTGAATTACTTTGGGTTACCCGAGATTACAAGTCTCTCCGCCAGGACCGCGGCAGGTTTTGTCGCCTTCTACTGGGGTGGCGCCATGATTGGGCGGTTTGTTGGCGCAGGACTTTTGCAGCGTTTCAAGCCGAGCTATCTGCTTGCTCTTTGTACGATCGTTGCCGGTGCGTTGGTTACGGCTTCAATGCTCACGAGCGGGCACTTCGCAATGTGGAGCATCCTCGCCGTTGGATTCTTCAATTCGATTATGTTCCCTACCATTTTTAGTCTGGGAGAAGCGGAACTCGGCCCTTTGAGTGGAAGCGGATCCGGCCTCCTGAATATGGCCATCGTGGGCGGCGCGGTTCTGCCTGAAATCCAGGGGCTCGTTGCTGACCATATTGGACTTCGCCATGCCTTCGTGATTCCCCTCCTCTGCTACGTGTACATCTTGTATTACGCTTTGAGCGGATCGAAGCCGAATAGTCAGCGACAGAGGACAGCGTAGACCGGAGATATGTAGAGCTGACTCCAAAGGAGTGGATCTTGAAGCTCGTCATCAGTTCGGACCATGCGGGATTTGCACTGAAGGAAGAGGTGCGCGCCAACCTGGCCGCGGCAGGCCATGAGATGGTCGATCTGGGACCGTTCAAGTGCGAGCCCAAGGATGACTATCCCGACTCTGCCGAGAAAGTGGGCGAGGCGATCAAAGCGGGTGTTGCTCCACGCGGGATTCTGATCTGCGGCAGCGGCGTGGGCGTGTGCGTGGCGGCAAACAAAATTCCTGGAATTCGGGCAGCGATTTGCCATGATACATATTCGGCGCACCAGGGTGTGGAGCACGACGAGATGAATGTGCTCGTGCTGGGCGCGCGGATTATTGGTTCGGCGCTGGCATTTGAACTCGCGCACGCGTTCATCGCGGCTACCTTTCAGGCAAAAGAGGGCCGGTTTCAAAGGCGATTTAAGAAAGTGCTTGCCATCGAGGCGAAGTACCAGCGCTGAGACGCTTCGAGGAACTTAGAGAAGATGAGCATTGGCGACGATCGCGGCTGAAGTTCTGGCCTTTGTCACCCAACACGTAACGGTCAAGGACTAAGAAATACTCCGACTTGTTACGTTGGAGGTATCGCATGGAATGACTGCTCGCTGTGCCTACTACCAAGGTGTATGCAATACCATCGTCCAATTGCTCCGCGTTCCCGATTCTGGTCTTATCGTCTCATGGCAACCGAGCGAGGGCGCACCAATCGACCTCCATCGCTAAGGGGCTCGCGCTCGAGTTATTGGTTTTCGTCAGCGAAGGCGTGACCCAGGAATGTTAAGACAATGCTTTTAACTTTGCTGCGGAACTTGGTCATCAAACCGTAAATTGACTGACGGATTGGTCGATTGATTTTCGACCTCTCAGAAAGAACCGGAATTTCCCCCGCGAGGATGCGATATGTGGCACGGACACTGGAATAAGCTGCTCCTAATTAGCCTTGCCCTTTCCGGCGGGGTAGGGGTGCTTGCTCAGTCCAGCTCACCGGCCACGCCGGCGCCGTACAACCCGATTGCTCTGGCAGGAGTAACAGGAGCGCCGCGCGAAACCGTTGAAGCCGGGCAGAATAACAATCGAACCCTCTCGCAGAATCCGTACCTCGGAGGAGTTCCTGGGGCAAAACCCAGCACAACACCGGTGGCGCTCTCTCTGGAAGACGCCGTCAACCTGGGGCTCAAGCAAAACCTCGGAGGAGTCTTGGCCACGGATTCCGTTACCGATGCCCGAGGACAGAGATGGCAAGCGCTGAGTGAGTTGCTCCCCAATGTTGTCACCGATACAGGTTTTGGAGTTCATCAAATCAACGTGAAGGCAGCTTTTGGCATCACCATACCTGGACAGCATCCGATCATCGGGCCATTTGGCTCTTTCGACGCGCGGGCATATTTCACGCAATCGGTTTTCGATTGGGCATCCATCGAGCGAGCGCGATCTTCAACGGCGCAGGTGAAGTCAGCAGAATTCAGCTCCAAAGATGCTCGCGAGTTTGTCGTGCTCGTGATTGTGTCCAACTATTTGCTGGTCATTGCCGATCAATCGGAGGTTGAGTCAGCCACATCGCAGCGGGACACTGCCAAGGCTCTTTTTCAACAGGCATCGGACCAGAAGACAGCAGGCATTGCCTCAGCCGTGGACGTTCTGCGTTCACAGGTGCAACTGCAGTCGCACGAACAGAAACTGATTGTCGCACAAAATGATCTGGCAAAAGAAAAGCTGGCTTTGGCCCGGGCTATCGGACTCCCTCTCGGCCAACAGTTCGAGATAACCAACCACGTGCCTCATCAAGATCTGACGCCCTCAAGTCTCGATGAAGCGATCCAAAGCGCCTACTTGGCTCGCGCTGATCTTCAGAGTCAGGTGAATCAGGTTCGGTCCGCTGAACTCGCGAGAAAAGCTGCTTCTGCCGAACGATATCCGTCTTTGGGCGCGGAAACCGATTACGGTCTCTCCGGAGTAGACCCTGGCTCGTCGCACGGTACCGTTGATGCGGCCGCCACGCTCCACATCCCCATTTTTCAGGGTGGCAGAGTACACGGGGATGTTCTCCGGGCCGAGGCCATGTTAACTGAGGAGAGACAGCGACTGGAAGACTTACGGGTCAAAATCGATCAAGAGGTCCGCGATGCTTATCTCGATCTGGAGGCATCCAGGCAAGAAGTTTCTGTCGAGCAGAGCGCGGTAACATTGGCCACTCAGAACCTGAAGCAATCCCGAGATCGATTCGCCTCGGGAGTTACAGACAACATTGAGGTGGTTCAGGCGCAAGATGCGCTGGCAACCGCGAATGATGCCTACATTGCAAGCCTCTACGGCTACAACCTGGCCAAAATGTCTTTGGCGAGAGCGACTGGGGTCGCGGAATCCAAATACGCACAGTATTTGAGTGGAAATTGAATATGTCTGAAAAAGATCAAGCAACGAATCCGCCAGAAGCAACACCGGCACTGCGAAACGCACCGGGAGACGACGCCAGCGCAACTTCCCCGCTAAATTCGGCGTATCCGAAGAAGCACTCACACAAACGTTGGATACTCCTTGTCTCGCTCGTTGTTCTGATCGTTGGTTGCGCCTTCCTGTGGCGCTATCTGTCCGGCTTTGAATCCACCGACGACGCGCAGGTAGACGCCCATCTCTACCCGGTCAGCGCCCGCATTTCCGGATATGTCGCGGGCGTGAATGTTGACGACAATCAATGGGTCGATGCAGGTTCGACACTGGTGGAAATCGATCCCAAAGACTACGAAGTGGCATTGGCGAAAGCTCAGGCAACGCTCGACACCTCGGAGGCCGCGGCAAGAAGTGTGAATATCGATGTGCCGATATCTTCGGTCGATACTTCAAGTCAATTGAAATTCACGTCTTCGGACATTAAGAACGCGGAGGCGGCCGTCCAGGCAGCAGAAAAGCAAGCCGTCGCGGCCCACGCCCGCGTTTTGGAGGCGCAAGCGGAAAATGTGAAGGCCCAAGATGACGTCACCCGTTATCACCTACTGCTCGCCAAGGAGGAGGTGCCGAAGCAAGTCTATGATCATGCTTACGCCGCCGCAGCGACTGATGACGCCGCCATAGCTGCGGCAGAAGCGGACGAGGCCGCGGCGCTACAAGCCGTTCAAGAAGCGCACAGCCGCCTCGCTGAGGCCGAGGCACGCTACGAAGATGCCCAGGCCGGCCCGCAGCGCGTCGCCTCAACGCGCGACAAGGCGCTTTCGGCCGCAGCGGAAGTAGAGCAGACAAGAGCTGCTTTCGAGCAAGCGCGGTTAAATCTGGGATACACCAAAATATTTGCGCCCGTGGCCGGGGAGGTTACGAAGAAGGTTGTGGTCGGATTGAATGTCGGCCCAGGGGAGCAGTTGCTCACTGTGGTTCCGCTCGATCAGGTATGGGTCACAGCAAACTTCAAAGAAACCCAGCTCAAGCACATGCGCGTGGGTCAGAATGCAGAGGTCCACCTCGATTCGAACGGCCGCACGTACCACGGTCATGTAGACAGCATTGCGGGAGCAACAGGACCCATCTTCAGCTTGCTACCACCCGAAAACGCAACCGGCAACTACGTCAAGATCGTCCAGCGAGTTCCCGTGAAGGTCGTTCTAGAGCCGGGCGAAAATCGTGACCACCAGCTTCGGCCGGGTATGAACGTCGAAGCGAAGGTGTATCTACGATGAGCGCTACGGCAGCCACCTTGCCTGAGATCCAGGCCTACTCTCGCCCAGCGGTGAATCCGTGGCTTATCGGCGTCACGGTGTCGATGGCTGCATTCCTGGAAGTGCTGGACACCAGCGTGGCCAATGTTGCATTGCCCTACATCGCTGGGGACCTGGGCGCGAGCTACGACGACAGCACATGGGTGCTCACCTCATATCTTGCGGCTAATGCGATTGTGCTTCCCGTTAGCGGATGGCTTGCGGACGTTATCGGCCGCAAAAGATATTTTATGCTCTCACTGATCGTCTTCACTGTAAGTTCGCTGCTGTGTGGTTTCGCGCCCAGTCTTCCGCTTTTGCTGCTCTTTCGAGCGTTGCAGGGTGTTGGGGGTGGCGGACTGCAACCGATGGCGCAGGCGATTCTCAACGATACTTTCCCGCCCCAGCAACGCGGCGCGGCCTTTGCGCTCTACGGCATTAGCGCCGTTCTTGCTCCAACGGTTGGTCCCATGCTCGGCGGCTGGATTACCGACAACTATTCGTGGCGCTGGATCTTCTTTATCAAGCTGCCGGTTGCACTCCTTGCCCTCTACTTGACCTATGCACTTGTACACGAGAAACCGGTCAGCGGCCGCGCCAAGAATAGCGGGATTCGCGTGGACTACATCGGCATTGCGTTTCTGACATTGGGCGTGGCTTCGCTCCAGATCGTCCTGGACAAGGGCCAGGAGGATGACTGGTTCGGATCCCAATTCATTCTTACGCTAGCCATCACCGCGACAGTTTGTTTGTTGGCGTTGGTCGTCTGGGAGTGGTACCGCAAGGAACCCATTATCGATGTTCGCATGTTCAAAAGCTTCAACTTCGCGGCAGCCAATCTAATGATGTTCATGATGGGTGTCATGCTTTTCAGCACCTTAGTACTCGTCCCCGAATTTTTGCAAACGCTGTTGGGCTATACCGCAGAGCTTGCGGGTCTGGTATTGTCTGCGAGTGGGCTCATCTTGCTGCTAATGATGCCAATCGTGGGGCGCCTCACTTCGAAAGTTCAGGCGCGCTTTTTAATTGCAGCAGGATGGGTGTCTCTTGCGATCGGTTTGTTCTATTCCGCGCATCAGATCGACCTATATATCAGTTTTGACTTTGCGATGTGGCTGCGCTGTGCGCAGGTAGTGGGCATTGGCTTTCTGTTCGTTCCAATTACAGCCGCCGGCTACATCGGTGTGCCAGCTGAGAAGGGCAACAGTGTCTCGGGCATAATCAATTTCATGCGGAACATTGGCAGCAGTATCGGTACTTCCATCGTGACTACAATGATCGCCCGCCGCTCACAATACCACCAGCAAGTCCTGATTGGACATATGACGCCTGACACACCGGCGTATCGGGCGGCGCTCCAAAGCCTGACAATCCGCATACAGCACTCCGGACTTGGCGCCGTAGACGCACACAATCAGGCAATTGCCCGATTTAACGGCCTGGTGAATCAACAAGCTCATATGCTCTCGTTCATGGACACATTCTGGGTGCTGGGCGTGCTTTGCGCCATTATGTTCGTTCTCTCATTTTTCTTGAAGAAGAATGATCCCGGAGCGGGCGGAGATGTTGCAGTGGGCTGAGGAGAATCACAATGATTCGAGCCATCACAATTGAGCGCGAGTTCGGCTGCGGAGCATCCGAAATTGCCAGTTTGGTCGCCAGCCGCCTCGGATGGAACCTGTGGGACAAACGGTTGACACAGGAGATCGCGCGACTGACCGAGAGTACACCACAGGCGGTCGAGCGGAGAGAATGGCGAGCCGATCCAGTTGTATACAGAGTTTTCAAAGACTTTCTTCGGGGCGCGTTCGAGGGAGGCTTGCCCCCCACCAATCGGCTGCGCTTGCTAGATGCGCGCCGGATCGCCGATGTTTCGCAAATAGCAGTCAAAACCGCCTTTTCCAGCGGCCCCTCGGTGATTGTTGGCCGAGGTGCGCAGTATTTCATGCGCAATCGGAGCGACGTCTTCCATGTATTTCTCTACGGATGTCGCGATCATAAGATCCGCAGACTGATCTCCAAGGGTGCAACGGAAGAGAAGGCCATCGAACAGATCGACTCAACGGACCAAGACCGAGCTGCCTTTGTCCGGCAATATTTCCACCTGAAATGGCCGGAACCCCACCTATACAACGCAATGTTCAATACCGACATGGGCGAATCCTGCACAGCTGAGATGCTTCTGCAGTGCGTCCAGCGGCTTGAGGGTGGTGGATAAAATGGCTGCCTTTTCGGTGATCGGTTACTGCCGGCCTGAATCCTCCGCATCTCTATTGAGGATGATGGGTTCTTTTCTGGTGGCAGTAGGAGGAGCAGGTGGCGCTGATCACTAACATCCTCTTTCCTGTAGATTTCTCACACTCTTGCCTCGCCATGGGCGCCTACGTCAAAAGGGTGGCTGCTATCTTTAGCGCTCGAATGTCAATGATTCATGTGTTCGACTCTGCCAGTCACAATGGACTGGAACTTTATCTAATGAGAGCTCCTGACGAGATTGCTCAAGAACATGAAGAAGTTGCGCGTCAAAGGCTTGATTCCTTCCTTCAGTTTGACTTTCCAGGCTCCAGGTTTCCACGAATTCTTGCTTCCGGGGACACGGCATCGCAGATCGCCGTGAACGCAAAGGACGGATTCGATCTGATCATCATGCCTACCCACGCCGGAGCTTTCCGGCGGATGCTTCTTGGCTCCACGACAGCCAAGGTATTGAACGATGTTGGGTGTCCCGTGATCACCAGTGAACACGCCGAGAGCATAGCGCCACGGCCGATAGCGCATCGAAAGATGCTATGCGCCGTCGGTCTCGGCGAGAACTCGGAAAGAGTTCTTCGATACGCGCACAAATTGTCCGCGGAGGCTCATGCGAATCTACGCATCATACACGCCGTTCAGGCAGCCGATTCCCTCGTTTCACGTTCGCTGGCCCTGGAGGAGTGGACTCAATCCGAGGAACGGCAACAGGCGCATGAACGTATCGACGCATTGCAAAGAAGAGTTGGCTCGCAGGCCCCGATTCAAATTGCGGTAGGTCCAATAAAGCGAGCGTTGGTCGAGGCTGCGCGGCAATCGGACGCCGACCTGTTGATCATCGGCAGAGATTCCCCGTCCGGCGTTCAGGGCCGCCTGCGGGATTTGACCTACGCCATGGTGCGCGACTCACCATATCCAGTGCTCAGCGTCTGAGATGCTCGTCAGTCTATTTCGCGTTCTCAATGTCGAGAGGGTGCGCCGACAAGCTGAACGAGTCATGCTCCTGAATGATGCGCGAAAGTACCGGTCTATACCATTGTCCAATAGATTTTTCTCCAGGCCTCTGGCCTAATTCGAATTACGAGTGACTTCGGGAGCCAATCGATTTATCTGGAGCAGTGCACCTTGAGCGACTTGATGGAGCAAGCTAAATCGGGGAAAGTGCAATCAGTACCTCACCGGCCTCACGTCGTCATCGTCGGCGCCGGGTTTGCCGGCCTGCACGCAGCCAAAGGCCTTGCCCACTTGTCTGTCAACGTCACCGTGCTCGACAGGCGCAACCATCACATCTTTCAGCCGCTTCTTTACCAGGTAGCACTGGCAATACTTCCTCCGACCGATATCGCACAGCCCATCCGTACCATCTTGCGCGGCCAGAGCAACACCGAAGTGCTTATGGACGAGGTTGTCGACATCGACATCTTCTCGCACAAGGTGACCCTCGCCAGCCAAGCGCAGCTTGCTTACGACTACCTGGTGCTGGCAACCGGTGCCACCCATTCCTACTTCGGTCACGATCAGTGGTCCCAGCTCGCGCCGGGTCTCAAGACAATTGAAGACGCCATCGAAATTCGCCGGCGCGTTCTGCTTGCTTTCGAGCTGGCTGAGCGGCAAATGGTCGAACTCGGCACGCATCCGCCCCTCAATTTTGTCGTCATCGGCGGAGGGCCCACTGGCGTAGAGCTCGCAGGCGCCATAAGCGACATTGCGCGGCTCCACATGCAACATGACTTTCATCACATCGATCCCACCAAGAGTCGGGTGCTTCTGCTCGACTCCGGGCCCCGCGTTCTGGCTGCCTATCCTGAGGACATTTCTGCCAAAGCCGAAGCCCAGCTCAAAGACATGGGGGTTGAAGTGCGCACGCAGATGGAGGTCAGCGCCATAGGCCCTGGTTGGGTTGAGGCCAACGGCCAGCGTATCGACGCCCTTGTTACACTTTGGGCCGCCGGGGTGCAAGCCTCGCCGTTGGGCCGCTTGCTCGGCGCTTCTCCCAAAGTGAATTTCGACCGTCGAGGTTGCGTCATAGTAGATGACCGGCTCAATCCGCCCGGCCTGCCTGAAGTCTTCGTCCTCGGTGACCTCGCTCATTTCGAGCAGGATGGCCACCAGGTTCCGGGCGTGGCGCAACCGGCCATGCAGATGGGCGATCACGTCGCAAAAATGGTCGCTGCCGACCTCAACGGCAAGCCGCGGCCGGCGTTCCGCTACTTCGACAAGGGCGACATGGCCACAATCGGCCGCAAGGCTGCCGTCGCCAAGGTCGAGTGGCCCTTTAAGGCACACATGAGCGGCTTTCCCGCCTGGGTCACCTGGGTCTCGGTGCACATTTTCTTCCTCATTGGCTTCCGTAACCGGCTTTCGGTCATCGGCGGTTTGCTATGGACCTATTTCACCTATACGCGCGGCGCCCGCCTCATCACAGGAACGCAGAACCTGCCGGGGTGGAATGAAGAGTTCCGGTCGCGGTGAACCATCTCCCTCTCAATCGAGGTCCCAATGATGACGCTTAAGCGTCCACAGGACCGCATGCCTCAGCGCGACTCACCAAATGGATCATAATGTTGCGCGGAAACAATTGCATCTACGTGGTTAATCGCTCAATTCCGATCTTTGTCCTTCGGTGCCAGCCTCCCCAGCACGAACTCCTGCAGAACCCCATTTGCGCCGTTGAAACTGAAATCTATTGCGAAGATTCCAGAGATCACCTCAGATGGAGGTCGGCGAGCTTCCAGCAGAAATAGGCTCCGTTCGGGTCTTCAATCTTGGTCGATACAGGTCCCGCATACGTGCCGATTCGCTTCCGCGCAAAAGACAGAAGCTTTTCCACTTGAGCATCTGTGAATCCAACCAGCAGGGCAGTGTTCCTCGTTGAATATTCGAGGATATCGCGCAGAAAGTAGACCAGGCGCTCCAAAGGCAGCGCACAGTTGGCAGAAATAGATGAATCATATGAGCTGGCATGCATTATTTCTGCTGTTCGAGTGCTTTCGCGCATATGCTGGATAACATGCCGCGCCAGAACTCTCAGCATGAAGCGCTGCTTGAATTCATCCGGCACAGATCGATCTCTCACCTCCGCCTCGATTTTCACGAGGAGTTCATCGCTGCGATCTCGCTCGATCAGATAATCGAGGTAGAAGCTAAGCTGCCCTCGATAAAGGGCCAGAGCCTCATCCCAGCTTGACCTGTCGTCATAGCACACCCTACCTGTCGCGGCCATAAGATTCCTTTCTTAAAGCGCAATCTTCGGCGGCAAAGGCTGCCGCGCCGCTTCGAGCGGCCGCTTGATTCGCCTGACGCCATTGCCGGACGAGACATTGAAGTGGGGCGCAATCACGACTCGCTGCCCACCTTCAATACTCGCCATTACGACATAAAACACAGGGATCTTCTATTGGACAAAGGTAGTGATCGCTACCTTGGTACGAGCGTAAGACTCATGCCGGCGCAGTTGGCACAGCTCTCTGGAAGTAAGTGGCGGGACTAATCAATGCAGAACTGTCGAGCGGCGATCGCACCGACACTCAAGCGAGCACTCGTGCCGGAAACAAACTGCCTTGATCTCCGATTCACTGTTCCGATTGTTGAAGCCGCTTCGCTTCGTCACATCTAAGGCATATCGCATTTCGTAAGGTCCATACGAACGTATTGGCTGTACCTTTGTCTACTGGTGTCTCATCGACATCTGTGGCTTAATCACTCCCATACACCGAGTGCGGACGGTACGGAGAGCATTCAAGAGAGGGGCATCGATGAGCCAGTTATCACAGAATACAGATTCGAGAATCACGAGCCTTGGAAGTCTTCGGCCGTTTGGTAATCCCAGCGTATGGCGTGCTGAAGCAGAGCGAGATTTGGAGATTGTGGCTGCCGTCCAAGCTGGGTTGTCCGCTGCTTTTGATGAACTCCAGAGGCAGCACTCGCGTCGACTCTTTTTGGCTATCCTGCGTATTACGAAAAATCGAGAGGACGCAGAAGATGCTCTCCAGGACACATTTTTGAGGGCCTTTCTGGCACTCCCTCAGTTTGAGTGCAGGTCAAGCGTTTACTCGTGGCTTTTACGGATTGCCATCAACTCTGCGCTGATGACTCTTCGCAGACGGCGAACTCGCCGCGAAGTGGACACTGTGTTTTCCGTAGAGGGATGCGATGATTATTGTCCGCTGCAGATAGAGGATAAGACCCCGAATCCGGAACAAATCTGCGAGTTACGCCAGCGGTGCAATCGTGTGATAAACGCAATCCAGAAGCTTAAGCCTCAATTGCGCGCACCGATCGAGATCCAAATGGCTCATCAGCGCTCTATGGAAGAGCTTGCCAGGGAACTGAATATCTCGGTACCGGCAGTGAAAACCAGGCTAAATCGGGCACGGGTCCAGCTGGCCCACCACAACTCAGTAAAAGAGGGCATAGGGGCTATAACCGTGCAATAAGATAAGTTTCTCGGTTCGAAGAATCGAACAGGGACGGATTAGCAACCAAGATGGCGACATATCAGATAGTGCGATTGAGCGAATGATCAATCATCGATGCAATTAGACCATGGTATCGCGCCATACCTTCGTCCAATAGATTCGACTATCAAATTGTGGCTTAATCGCATCTATGAAGCTGGCATGGACTGATCGATGGCGAAGCCGAGCCATGGTGGTCACTGCAATTCGGGTCATGTGAAATATTGATCTTCCCTTGCGGAGCCAGCCAGTTTTCCTAGAGAGAGCCCAGGAACCATTTGGGCCTCAGGGGGGGAGAAATGAGGTCGGAACTGGTATTTTGCGCAAAGAAACATGTAGGCAACCGCTACCTGCTAGTGCGGGCTGCAGCACACGCAGTCAGGAAGGTCCACCGACCCCATACTCGTATTGCAGACACCACCAACGAAGTGCTTGAGTGGTTCGCGCGTGGAAACCCGTTCGCCACCCGAGTCACCAGTGTGAGAACATCCACAGTCCCGGTACAACGGGCGGCGTGATTATTATTCGCCGGGGTGCGAAGAGTCGTAATCTCAAATCCCTGCGGGGGTTTGGTGACACGAAACTCAGAAGCTGGCGCGTCATCCAGGCAATCAGCGAAAGCGATCGTTAGGGTCGCGCTTGAGTCTCGGAATCGGACTTGTGCGGAACAAGCATCGAGGTGTTGTTTTGGATTCTTGCGAGTCGGCGAGAAATCTGGCACTGAAAGTGCTCGCGAGCTGCGAGCGGGGTTGGTCCGCACGTCTGTGCAGCCCCGGGGGCACGAATTTCCCAGGTCTTCACCTGAAAGGCGCGCTACCAAGATGCAACGAAACGCATTCCCGGTCAGGTCAACACTACGCGAGAAGCGTTCGTTGGACCGACGACTTATGAGCCGGAGAGACTGAGAAACCGCAAGGAGTAACACTTGAGCAACAGCTTTCCGTTCGTCTATCTGGCGAGGCACGGCGAAACGGCGTGGTCAGTTACTGGTCAACACACCGGCCTCACTGATTTACCGCTTACGAAGCGCGGGGAATGCAACGCCCGACAACTGCGGGAACGGTTGGGTGGACAGACGTTTGCGAAAGTGTTCACAAGCCCCCTGCAACGCGCCATGCGGACCTGTGAACTGGCCGGCTTTGGATCTGCAGCTCAAATCGATCGCGACCTGGTCGAGTGGGACTACGGCGAGTACGAAGGCCGTCTGGCAGTTGACATACTGGCGGAACACCCGGGGTGGCAACTTTTCCGCGACGGCTGCCCCGGTGGAGAATCGCCCCTGCAGGTGGCAGCCCGGGCTAATCGCGTGGTGGAACGCGTGCGCTCCGTGCAGGGCGATGTTCTGCTTTTTTCCAGTGGTCACTTTCTCCGCATGCTGGCCACCCGCTGGGTGGGTATGGAAGCCCTTAACGCCCGACTGCTCATGCTGGGCACAGCCAGCCTCAGTGGACTGGGCTATGAACACAGCCTATCGCAACCGGCCATTTGGTTGTGGAACGACACTCATCATGTGCTCATCGCAAACGAAAAGGAAGGCGTTTGCGAGCTCCGCCAGCTTGCAACCAACGAGGTGACACGATGAAAGCGACACAACTGCTTCACGACAAGGGCCAGAGCCTGTGGCTCGATAACATTACCCGCGACCTGCTGGATAGCGGCACGCTCAAGCGATACATCGATGAGCTGTCAATCACCGGACTCACCTCGAATCCGACCATATTTGACCATGCGATCAAGAATAGTGCCACGTATGACTCCGAAATCATTAAGAAGGTGCAGCAAAACTTGTCGGGTGAGGCACTGTTCTTTGAACTGGCCCTGGAGGACATCACTCGTGCGGCAGATCTCTTTCGGCCCATTCACGAAAAGACGAATAAAGTAGACGGCTGGGTCTCGCTCGAAGTGTCCCCCTTGCTTGCGTACGACACGGCCAGCACTCTCGCGGCGGCCAAAGAATTGTTCGCGCGGGCTCAACGCCCGAATCTTTTCATCAAGATTCCGGGCACAAGCCAGGGTCTCCCCGCAATCGAAGAGGCGATTTTTGCCGGCATTCCCATCAACGTCACTCTTCTGTTCTCTCGCGAGCAGTACCTAGCGGCTGCGGAGGCATTTCTTCGGGGTATCGAGCGGCGCATTGAGGCTGGTCTCAATCCCCGCGTCGACTCCGTCGCTTCGGTATTCGTCAGCCGCTGGGATGCGGCAGTGGCCAGCAAGGCGCCGGAGGCGTTGCGCAACCAGCTTGGGATCGCCATCGCTAAGCTCACATACAAGGCCTCCAACACGCTGCTTAGCTCGGCGCGATGGCGGCGTGTTTACAACCTCGGCGGCCGTGCGCAAAGGCTCTTGTGGGCGAGTACGGGAACCAAAGATCCCAAAGCCTCCGACATTCTCTACGTCAAGTCCCTTGCTGCGCCATTCACTGTGAACACGATGCCCGAAGCCACATTGAAAGCGCTCGCGACCCATACAGACTTGGGCGAGTTGTTGCCGACCGATGGCGGGGATTGCGAGGAAATTCTGGGAAAGTTCGGCAAAGCTGGGATCGATGTTGATGACTTGGCTATGCAGCTTCAAAGTGAGGGAGCGGAGTCGTTTGTTAAGTCGTGGAATGACCTCATACAGGTCATTTCTTCAAAGACTGCGACGCTTGACAAAGGCGCCGCGCTGAAAGCCGCCAGTTAGCGCGAAGCCAAGCCGCGTAAATCGCGCTGAATGGCGCACAACGCATAAAAGGAGCATCAGGATGGCAGCACAGGTTCAACCCCGGGTAAACAAACAGGCGAGTGAACCGTCGGCGTGGGACGCACTCGCGTCGCATTACAAGAACGTCTCGAAGCTGCAACTGCGGCAGCTTTTTGCGGACGATCCGAAGCGCGGTGAACGAATGGTGGTGGAGGCAACCGGCCTGTATCTGGATTACTCGAAAAACCGTGTTAACGACGAAACGCTTCGGCTTCTTCTGCAACTCGCAGAGGAGGCCGGACTGCACTCGCGCATTCACGCAATGTTTATTGGGGATAAAATCAACATCACAGAAAAGCGCGCCGTCCTGCATACCGCATTGCGCGCTCCGAAGGGAGCGACGATTCTGGTGGATGGAAAGAACGTTGTACCCGAAGTACATGCGGTGCTCAACCGCATGGCTGACTTCTCCAACCGTGTGCGCAGCGGAGAGTGGAAAGGACAAACCGGAAAGCCTATTCGCAATGTCATCAATATTGGAATCGGAGGCTCAGACCTCGGCCCCGTAATGGCTTACGAGGCGCTTCGGCATTACAGCGACCGATCATTGAATTTTCGCTTTGTCTCGAATGTCGACGGCACGGATCTCGCCGAAGCAGTGCAGAATCTCGATCCTGCAGAAACCCTGTTTATCGTCTCATCGAAGACGTTCACAACGCTGGAAACGATGACGAACGCTCAGACCGCCCGCGCCTGGTCGCTGGCCGGCCTTGGCGGCGAACTGAAATCAGTGGCGAAGCATTTTGTGGCGGTTTCGACCAATGCGTCTGAAGTCTCGAAATTCGGAATCGATACGGCCAACATGTTTGGCTTCTGGGACTGGGTGGGTGGCCGCTACTCGATGGATTCAGCCATTGGCCTCTCAACAATGATTGCTATCGGTCCGGAAGACTTCCGCGCCATGCTGGATGGCTTTCACCAGATGGACGAGCATTTCCGCACTGCTCCCTTTGAAGCCAATCTTCCGGTGCTCATGGGCCTGCTCTCTCTTTGGTACAACGACTTCTTCGGCGCGCAGACGGTAGCTGTTTTGCCGTATGAGCAATATCTGAAGCGTTTTCCTGCCTATCTCCAGCAATTAACCATGGAGAGTAATGGAAAGCATGTAGCGCTCACTGGAGAACAAGTTGCCCATGACACTGGGCCGATCTACTGGGGTGAACCAGGGACGAACGGGCAGCACTCTTTTTACCAGTTGATTCATCAGGGAACCCGGCTCATCCCTTGTGATTTTATTGCCTTCATCAAGCCGCTGAATCCGTTAGGGCGCCATCACGACATGTTACTGGCCAATGTTTTCGCGCAGACCGAAGCGCTGGCCTTCGGCAAAACGCCCGAGCAAGTGAAGGCTGAGGGCTCGCCCGATTGGCTGGTACCGCACCGCGTCTTCGAAGGCAACCGGCCATCGAATACGATTCTCGCCGACCGCCTGACACCCGAAGTGCTAGGCAAGCTGGTAGCGCTGTATGAGCATGCCGTCTTCACTCAGGGCGTCCTCTGGAACATCGATTCGTTCGATCAATGGGGCGTGGAGCTGGGCAAGGTACTGGCCCAGCGTATTATTCCCGAACTCGAGAACCATGCTGAGCCTGCGCTCAATCACGACAGCTCGACCAACGCTCTAATCCGGCGTTATCGCAAGCTTAAAGAGCAGCAATAACTGCAATTGGGACTTTCAGGAGCACAAGCATGGATACGCTACGCGATGTTTTGGCACGGTTAGAAAGGGGAGGCGCGGGCCTCGGCCATTTCAATGTTGCCGATATTGTCTTGTTGAAGGCGGTGGTGGCAGCCGCGGCTGAGACGAGACTTCCTGTCCTAGTCGGCGCCTCCGAAGGAGAGCGAGAGTTCTTCGGTACCAGCCAGCTTGCCGCATTGGTGAAGAGTCTGCGCGAGGAAACCGGCTTGCCCATCTTCTTGAACGCTGACCATACACACTCCCTGAAGAAGGCCATGGACGCGGCAGATGCGGGCTTTGACTCGGTAACGATTGATTTTTCCGCGTTGCCCTTCGAAGAGAATGTGGCTCGCACGAAGGAAACGGCTCAGGCGATCAAAGCAATCAACTCCGCAATCCTTGCGGAAGGAGAAATCGGCGACATTGGGACCGGCTCCGAGATACACGAAACCGCTCAGGTTGACTTCAAGAATCTCACGAGACCTGAGGAAGCGCGGCAATTCGTCGAGGCAACCGGGATTGACATCCTCGCTCCGGCCGTCGGCAACATGCACGGCATGCTTAAGAGTATGGTGCAAGGAAAAGCGAAGAAACATCTGGATATCGAAAGAATTGCTGAAATCAAGCAGGCGGCAGGAGTCTTTCTCACTCTACACGGCGGCTCAGGGACTGAAGATGAAGGCTTTCGCAAAGCAATCGCGGCTGGAATCAATATCATCCACATCAATACCGAGCTGCGAGTTGCGTGGAGACAATCGTTGGCAGAAAGCCTGGCACGAGACCCCAACGAAGTGGTGCCCTACAGGATTCTGCGGCCGGTCGTAGATTCTGTGAAGCAGGTCGTCAGTTCTCGCTTAAGACTGTTCCATGGTGAAGCAGTTAGTTCTGCCGCCGTTGGAAGCGCTGCATGAAGAATCTTCCAGATAGCTTGTTGAATAAAAGACATCCGCAATTTTCAGACCAGGAGAACTTATGGAACTCGGAATGATAGGGCTTGGCCGCATGGGCGCCAACATGGTGCGTCGCCTCATCGGAAGAGGGCATCGCTGCGTTGTCTTTGACAGATCCCCACAAGCGGTGCGGGACCTTGCTAAGGACCATGCCATTGGTGCAGATTCTCCGGTCGATCTCGTCAAGAAACTCACAAAGCCGCGCGCGGTGTGGCTGATGGTTCCTGCGGCAGCTGTTGACGAGACGATCACCGATCTCCTGCCCCACCTTGAAGCAGGGGACATACTCCTCGACGGCGGAAATTCCTACTATGTCGATGACATCAAGCGCGCAAAGGGCCTCGCACCCAGCAAGATTCACTACGTCGACGTAGGCACCAGCGGCGGTGTGTGGGGCCTTGAGCGCGGTTACTGCATGATGATAGGCGGCGAGAAAAACGTGGTCGAGCACCTCGATCCCATTTTTTCGACGCTGGCCCCTGGTATAGGCAACACCTCGCGCACGCCCGGGCGTGAGATGTTGAGTGGCACTTCTGAGCAAGGCTACCTGCACTGTGGCCCCAACGGCGCCGGCCACTTTGTCAAAATGGTCCACAACGGAATTGAATACGGAATCATGGCCGCCTATGCGGAAGGATTGTCGGTGTTGCGTTCGGCAAACGTCGGCAAGCAGCAAGAAAATATCGATGCGGAAACCACACCCCTTCGCGATCCCGAACACTACCAGTACGACTTGGATCTCAAGAATATTGCCGAAGTCTGGAGGCGCGGCAGTGTGATCGCGTCGTGGCTGTTGGACCTTACAGCCACTGCGCTCGTGCAGGACCCCGGCCTTTCAAAATTTGCAGGGCGCGTATCCGATTCTGGTGAAGGCCGCTGGACAATCAAGGCCGCGATCGATGAGGCGGTTCCGACTCCGGTGCTCACTGCCTCGCTTTACGAGCGATTCAGTTCGCGTAACGAGGCCGATTATGCTGACAAACTGCTGTCCGCAATGCGCTTTGAATTCGGCGGCCATCTGGAAAAACTCGCGGAAAAACCTGAGGCCGCCTGAAGGAGACACGATTCATGAATAATTCCGTTTCGGACGCGCTGGTTTTCTATGGTGCCACCGGCGATCTTGCGTATAAGAAGATTTTTCCTTCCCTGCAGGCAATGGTGAAGCGGGGACATCTCGATGTCCCCGTCGTCGGCGTCGCCAAGGCGGGATGGAACCTTGAGCAGCTTCAGGCACGCGCGAAAGACAGTGTTGAAAAACATGGTGGTCTCGATCCAGCCGCCTTCAAAAAACTGATGGGTCTTCTGCGCTATGTAGACGGTGATTATCAGGATGCTGCAACATTCAGCGCGCTTTGCCAGCAACTCAAGGGCGCACGGCGTGCAGCGCATTACCTGGCGATTCCGCCGGCCCTATTCGATGCTGTTGTGCAGCATCTCAAGGACTCGGATTGCGATTGCGGAGCGCGCGTCATCGTGGAGAAACCCTTCGGACATGATCTGGCATCTGCACAGGAGCTGAACAAGATCCTGCTTCACGTATTCGATGAAGAGGACATCTTTCGTATCGACCACTATCTTGGTAAACGCGCCGTGAACAATGTCCTGGCATTCCGCTTCACCAATGCGTTTGTTGAGTCTTTCTGGAATCGTCACTATATCGAGAGCGTTGAGATCACAATGGCGGAGGACTTTGGCGTTCAGGGCCGTGGAGGTTTTTACGATCAGACCGGTGCGATCCGCGATGTGGTCCAGAACCATCTGTTTCAGGTGTTGTCGAACCTGGCCATGGAGGCACCAGTCTCGCTCGATAGTGACTCGGTTCGCGACGAGAAAACGAAAGTCTTGAAAGCGATTCCGCCAATTGACGAAACGAACCTGGTTCGCGGGCAGTTCCACGGCTATCGCGATGAAAATGGGGTTGCCGAAGACTCGCAGACGGAAACCTTCGCGGTGGTGAAGCTGGAAATCAACTCCTGGCGCTGGAAAGGCGTACCATTCTATATTCGCGCTGGCAAGTGCCTGCCGGCGACCTTTACCGAAATCATCGCCAAATTTCACAAGCCTCCGGCGCTGATTCCAGACGGCCTGCTGGTGGAAAATCATCTCAGGCTACGCCTGAGTCCCGAAATGACAATCGCTATGGGAATGAATACGCTCTCTCCGGCAGCAGAAGGGCTCTCTCTTCAAACTGGCGAAATGTTAGCCAGCCACTATCCAGACGCTGATGAAATGGATGCGTACGAACGCGTTCTCGGAGCTGCAATGACCGGTGACAGCAGCTTGTTTGCGCGCGAAGACTACGTCGAAGAGGCGTGGCGGATTGTCGAACCGGCGTTGAAGAAGAACACGCCGGTGTTTCAGTACACTCCCGACACCTGGGGCCCGGAAGAAGCGGCGCGTGTGACTCCGCCAGGGGGCTGGACCAATCCCGGCGAAGAGAGAGCGATCGCAGTGGCAAGGCAGGCAGCGTAATGAAAATCGAAGTTCTCCCCGATGTCGAATCTGTGGCTCGTGAAGCGGCAAAGCTCATCGCTGAAGACGCAAGGGTAGCAGTCAAGGCTCGCGGCATATTTGTCGTGGCGGTCAGCGGGGGTAAGACACCATGGATCATGCTTCGCAATTTCGCGCTCGAGGATGTGCCATGGAGCAGCGTTCACGTCATCCAGGTGGATGAGAGAATCGCGCCGCCCGGGGATCCGGATAGAAACCTGACGCACTTGCGTGAGAGCCTGCTTAGCCATGTGCCGCTGCGGCCTGAGCAAATTCATGCCATGCCGGTGGACTCCGCCGATCTCGAATCAGCCTGCACCCGCTACTCGCAGACGTTGGAGGAAATGGCTGGCGCCCCGCCGGTACTCGATCTGGTCCACCTCGGGCTTGGTCCCGACGGCCACACGGCATCGCTCGTTCCCGGCGATCCGGTCCTTGAAGTGATGGATGCCGATGTTGCGCTCACAGGAATTTACCAGGGAAGGCAGCGCATGACGTTGACGTATCCCATTCTCAATCGTTGTCGTAAGGTGCTGTGGCTGGTGACCGGCATCGAAAAGTCAGGCATGCTTGCCCGTCTTTTGAACGAAGATCTCTCGATTCCGGCCAGCCACGTTCGCTTGGATCGTTCCATGGTTTTGTCAGATCAAGCCGCCGCGGCCCAAGTAGACATTCCAACAATCCCGGCGTAGCTGCCGAAGAACCGAGTTTGAATATTTGCTCTGGAGGCAGTGATGAGTACCGCAACAACTCCCATTGAGAATCTGAGTGCCGTTGAGCTCGATGGATTGTGCGTCAACACCATCCGCACGCTTTCGATAGACGCCGTGCAGCAGGCCGGGTCCGGACACCCCGGCACGCCCATGGCGCTCGCACCGCTGGTCTATACCATCTGGAACCGGATACTTCGTTTCGATCCGCAGGACCCCATCTGGCCGAATCGAGACCGTTTTGTCTTGTCGAATGGACACGCCTCCATGCTGCTTTGGTCCGTGCTCCATCTCACTGGCGTGCAGGCGGTCAACGCCGAGTATGAGACCGTCGAGCAGCCGTCGGTCTCGCTCGACGACATCCGCAACTTCCGTCAACTGGGCAGCAAAGCCCCCGGACACCCGGAGTATCACTGGGTTTCAGGTGTCGAGACGACGACCGGCCCGCTGGGACAAGGAGCGGCTACCAGCGTAGGCATGGCAATCGCCCAGAAATGGCTCGCCGACCGCTACAACCGTCCGGACTTCGACATTTTCGATTACAACATCTACTCGGTCTGCGGCGACGGTTGTCTGATGGAAGGTGTTGCTTCGGAAGCCGCATCCCTGGCGGGACATCTCGGCCTCGACAACCTGTGCTGGATCTACGACAACAATCACATCACGATTGAAGGCAACACTCGCCTTGCTTTTACGGAAGACGTTGCCGGTCGGTTCCTCGCCTATGGCTGGAACGTCTTGCGCGTTGGCGATGCGAACGATCTCGACCGCATCGAACAGGTTCTCGAAGTGTTCCACAAAACAAAGGGGCGTCCGACGTTCATCGTATTGGACAGCCACATCGGATATGGTTCGCCGCACAAACAGGACACTGCCGCCGCGCACGGCGAACCACTGGGCGAAGAAGAGGTTCGCTTATGCCGGCGCGCCTACGGCTGGCCTGAAGACGCGCAATTCTACATCCCGAATGGTGTGTACGAGCATTTCAACGCCGGGATTGGAAAGCGCGGTTCGGAAGCCCGGCACAAGTGGACAGAAATGTTCGAATCGTATCGCTCACAATTTCCAGAACTCGCTCTCGAGATTGAATGCATGCAGCGGCGTGAGCTTCCCGCCGGATGGGACCGGAACCTTCCCGTGTTTCCGGCCGACCCGAAAGGTATCGCTGGACGCGACGCTTCGAGCAAAACTCTGAACGCGCTGGCACAGAATATTCCCTGGTTCTTGGGCGGCTCAGCGGATCTCGGTCCATCGAACAAGACCTTGTTGACCTATGAGGGCGCGGGAGATTTCCAGGCCGACACGCCCGGAGGAAAGAACCTGCACTTCGGCATCCGCGAACATGCTATGGCCGCGATCGTGAACGGGCTGAGCCTGTCCAAGCTGCGTCCTTACGGCGCCTCGTTTTTCATCTTCAGTGACTATGCGCGGCCCTCGATGCGGCTTGCCGCGCTCATGGAACTGCCCTCTCTCTTCATCTTCACGCACGATGCCATGGGCGACGGCGAGGACGGTCCCACTCACCAACCTGTGGAGCACCTCGCCTCCCTGCGCGCGATACCGGGACTCATTACCCTTCGTCCTGCCGATGCGAACGAAGTCGTCGAAGCCTATCGCTACATCGTACAACTGCGCCATCAGCCTGCCGTCCTGGCATTGTCGAGGCAACCTCTTCCCACTTTCGACCGCAACAAGTATGCTTCGGCCAACGGGGTTTCGCATGGGGCCTACATCCTGGCGGATACTCCTGGCGGAAATCCCGAAGCGATCATCATCGCTTCGGGAAGCGAGGTCAGCCTCGCTGTCCAAGCCCACGAAACGTTGCTCGCCGAGGGCATCCGCTCGCGGGTCGTTTCCATGCCGTCATGGGAGATTTTCGAGCAACAGCCGAAAAGCTATCGGAACAGCGTTCTGCCCCCTAATGTCAGTGTCCGAGTCGCCGTCGAACAGGCTTCCACCTTCGGATGGGAAAGATACATCGGCGATGCCGAGAATGTAATCGGCATGAAGACGTTTGGCGCTTCTGCTCCGCTTAAGGAACTGCAGAGACGGTTCGGATTCGAGCCAGGCCATGTGGTGCAGGCGGTGAAGCGGCAACTTGGCTCAAGCAGGTAAATACTATTCATCGACTTCAAGAATGACCTCAAGCCCGATTGGAACCTCGAGCGGAAGACTGGCTACGGCAATGATCAGCTTGACCGCGAGATTCTCAGCGCCGAAAACATCCCGGAATAGATCCGATGCACCATCAGCTACCGCAGGCTGGTCAAAGAAGTTGCCGTGAGTCGCGATAAAGATGCCCAGCCGGACGACTTGCCGCACGCGGTCGAGGGCACCTAGATATTGCCTGGTCGCCGCAGGCGCACTGAGAGCCGCGGTGCGAGCGGCATCGAATCTCGTTTTGGTGTCTAATTCCGCACCGAGTCTACCGAGATACTTCGGCTGATGGTTCACAATCGGGAGCATTCCGGTGAGGAATAACAGCCCCCTGTCTGTAAGCTCTCAACATATGAGCCGCATTCCGTAGGTGCATCCGGGAGCCGAAAGTCTAGATCCCGCAGCCGGTTCTCGGCCCCTGCAGGTTGCAGGCCGTCGGCCGAGATGCGCACCGGCGTCCACGCGCAGCACCTCCCCGGTTACCTAGCGCAGCGAAGCTCCCGTCACAATAGCTGTTTCAGTGCCGGCCATCTTCACTCCTTTGATTCACGTTCACAATTCGACAAACCAGACCCCAGAGATAAATGGTCTCTGCCCGAACATCTCATTCCCCTTGGAAAAGGCTTCAGCTCTATATCTTTTCGAAAAAGTGCGCAAGCTTCTTGCCTCCATCCTCCGTGTAGTAGACGGTGACCTTGGCGCCCTTTTCGGTTCCCTTCGCGATATCCTTTCCTCCATCTTCGGTGGCATGGTCGGTCAGACGGAATGTTTGCTCGGTGCCGTCGCCAGTCTTGACCACAAGCGTCTTCCCGCCTATATCAATGCCTTTTATGGTGCCATCCATTGCTTTCAGGCCATCCTTGCCAACCTTGTCAATCTCCACTGCCGTATCTTCAGTGCCGCGCGTGGTGTAGTGGGCCACAACTTCCGTTCCTTCCTTCAAGCCATGCCAGGAATCTTTGGTGTCCTTCGCAGAGGCATCGGCGCCGTGCACCGTCGTTTTTGCGACGAAATGCAGCGAGTGCTCCGTGCCATCGGCCATCTTAACCACAATGGTCTTGGTGCTTGAATCGATTTTCTTGATCGTTCCGTGGACGGCACTGACAACATCTTGCGCTGCGCACACACTGGTGATCAGCATCGAAGCGAGAATTAGCCTCCCAATTCTTTTCATCACGTTGCAAGCTCCTGTTGTGAATTGACGATGCTTTGGCCGATCTTCTGATACCGAAAATGGACCGTCCAGGTTATCGCCTTGCGATGTAGGATTCGCAAAAACTCCGAGGGTTTCATGATTTTCAAAATGCCGGAATGCGATTCTTCCGCGTTCTGAAAGTCAGCGATGTCCCCGACAACCGGCTTACCCATCTTCTTGCGGAAGCTTACGGCATTCTGAGCTAAGTTCATGACGTTGGAAATAGCGGACCTCGAGTGAAACCGCAAAGCATTTAAAGCATCAAGACTTCAGAAGGCGAAGGAACCATCAGATGTTGAAGTCGGCTTTCGAGTCTATCGGGCGGGTAACCTTATTCGGCACCAAAGCCTTGCGCGATGCGTGGACGCGCCCGTTGGAAGGGCAGTACATGCTCTGGCAGTTCTATGAAATCGGCGTAGGTTCGTTTTTGCTAGTCGTGGCAGCGGGCTTTGCCCTTGGCGTCGTCATGACGTTGCACACGCGGAGCACGCTGGTGCAATTTGGCGCGACCGCGGACATTCCTGCCTTTCAGTCGCTCGCGTTTTTCAATGAAATTGGTCCGCTGGTTACTGGCCTGCTGATGGCTGGCAGGGTGGGCGCCAGTATCGGAGCGCAACTGGCCAATATGCGAGCCACCGAGCAGATCGACGCGATCGAGACCCTGTCGATCAATTCCTTCAAGTTGTTAGTAGTCACCAGAGTGATCGCATGCTGTGCCATGCTGCCGATCTTAACCATCTTCATGGATATAGCTGGTATTCTCGGCGGCTTTATATCCGAGCACTTGGTATCTCACCTAAGCTGGACGCTCTACTTGCAGCGCGCATTTGAGAATGTGGCGTTCGCCGATTTCATTCCACCCACTCTGAAGACAGCAGTGTTTGGCTTTCTGATCGGCACGATCTCCTGCTTCTATGGCTACACCACGAACGAAGGTTCCGACGGTGTGCGCAAAGCGGCTACGAAGAGCGTCGTCATCTCATCGCTCGTAATCATTATGGCCGACGTGATCTTGGTCAAATGCATCTTTTTCCTTTTTCCGGATCAGGCCATATGAACGACAACAGTAGTGGTGGCGGCCAGCACGATACAGCGATTGCGTTTGAACAGGTCGACAAAGGATTCAACGGAAGGAAAGTGCTGGATAATGTATCGTTTTCAGTCGCCCGCGGCGAGGCGCTATGCATCCTGGGACGCAGCGGAACCGGCAAGAGCGTAACGCTGAAGCTGATGATCGGTTTGCACAATGCCGATACCGGCAAAGTGCTGGTGGGAGGCAAAGACATGGCGACTCTCGATGAAGACGGGCTGGTGAAGGTTCGCCGGAACATGGGTTTTCTCTTTCAGAGCGCGGCGCTCCTTGACTCCTTCACCCTGAATCAGAACCTCGCCTTGCCACTCCATCGGCTTGACCGAACAAAGTCCCCGGATGAAGTCAAACACGCGGTGGTCGAGACTTTGCGACAGGTTGGTCTGGAGAAGGATGGTGAGAAAATGCCGGCGGCTCTCTCTGGCGGCATGCAGAAGCGGGCCGGCTTGGCGCGAGCTCTGATACTCAAGCCCGAGATCCTTCTTGTGGATGAACCCAGCAGTGGGCTCGACAGAATTACGGCAGGCGAGATCGACGATCTCCTCATCAAGGTTAAGACTGAGCGTCGCACCACCATGGTGATCGTCACACACGACATTCACGGCGCACGAAGAATCGGCGATAGGTTTGCCGTGTTAGATCAAGCTCGGCTGCTCGCATTTGGCACGCCCGAAGAACTGGATGGCAGGCAAGACATGCGATTACGTCAATTCATATCGGAGCGTTAGGCATTATGAAGAACCACAATCTGTTAGTGGGAATCTTAACTGCGGTCGCAGTCGCGCTCTTTGGCGCTGGACTGTTTCTTATCGGCAATCAGCACAAAGCCTTCACTCATCATGTGATTTTCTATACCAACTTCCAAGATGTGAATGGCCTGACGAAGGGCGCGAAGGTCACGGTGGATGGAATGGATGCGGGCGAAGTCGAGAACATCCAGGTCCCTTCCGGCCCCGCGCAGAAGTTCCTGCTTAAGATGAAGGTAGACGATCGACTGCATGGCCTGATCCGCGATGATTCTCTGGTGACTGTCGAGACAGTGGGGCTCGTCGGTGATAAATTCCTGGTGATCCACGATGGAAGCCAAGGCGCTTCTGAAGCTCCGGCCGGAAGCACGCTTCGAAGCCAGGAGCCCTTGGAAATGTCCCAACTGCTGGAACAGGCGCAAGGCATTATGAAGCAGACGAGCACCACAATTGACGAAGTTCAAGGCACCATGAACGACGTTCGCAGTCATCTCGACACGACTCTTGAAACGACCACCAGCACAATCAAGAATGCAAATGGTCTCATCCAGGATGTGCGCAGCGGAAAAGGCACCGTCGGAATGTTGCTGGAAGATGAAACGACCGCTTCGAACGTGAGGCAATCCGTAGCGAACATCCGCCAGACGACTCAGACGCTGAATGGATCGTCCACCCGGATTGACAACATTCTGGCCGAAGTTCAATCCCGCCAGCTAGTGGGAAAGGTGGATACTACGCTCAGCAACACCAAGTCTGCCACGCAAAATCTCAACGAGATAAGTCAACAGATCAACACTACGCTCAAAAGCGCATTTGCTGAAGACCAATATGGTGAAGACGCTAGCACAAACCTACAGCAGTCCCTGACGAATATCAACCGCGGCACAGGGAACCTCGCCGACGATACAGAAGCGTTGAAGCACAACTTCCTTTTCAGAGGATTTTTCAAGCATCGGGGATATGACGACCTCGACGATCTGCCGGTCGAGCAATATCGCGCCGGACTGATCTTCAGGAATTTACCTCAGAGCCGCCAGTGGATCCCTGCCTCATCGCTTTTCACAACCAATGATGCTGGCCAGGAGGTGTTGTCTGCCCAGGGCAGGCACAACATCGACCTAGCCGTTGGTCAATTCAAAGAAATCTACGGTCAACCACTCATCATCGAAGGCTACGATCCCTCAAGTTCGGATTCGGATGAACTGATACGGTCTCGCAGAAGGGCATCCCAGGTCCAAACCTATCTTCAGCTGCGCTTCCATCTCCTGCCCAAAAACACCGCCATTGTTGCGCTCGGCAATACGCCTCCCATGAATGCCGGCAAAAGCACTTTTGATGGAGTCAGCCTGGTGTGTATTAGCGAAAGGAACAAATAGACCTGTGCCCCGCCAAAACTCCATCCCAGCAAAAGATGCGGTTGATTTGTTAGCCAGGATACCGTTCTGAGAGGAGTATTCGACTGGTAGAGGACAGATTCAGTGACCGCGAATTGTCGCAAAGGAATTGACCTGCGTGTGCGAAGGGTCGGCGGGCATACCTCTCCCGGAGCTATCGTCGTCGAGAAAATGTTCAAAGCAGGAGCTTAGGCGGCTAGGTCGTAACGATGATGTAGGCCACCGAGCCTTGGCATCGATACGACCCGATGGTGGCCTTCGGGATTCTTCTTTGCTTCACGACCAGCAGGCGTTCCGTTTGCCAGCGCAAGGTGAGTCGCCGCTCTTCGTGGCTTCTCCAATGGAACGCGTCGATCGTTGCGAACCAACGCTCGCTGTACTGACAGAATTTGCAACCCAGATTAAGGACAGCCGGAATGGGCAGAGATGCTATGACGAGCTAACGCTTTCAATTGATTGGAGCGCGGTCGCATAGCGACGATTCCTTCGATTGCAGGCAGATACTGGCAATTTGAACTCTAAAAATCTTTGTTTGGCTATAGCAACTAAATGATTAGTTGTGCGTCTTATCAACCAGGAAGGGCTAACGAATCGCTTCCAGCGATCCAAGAATTGTATGCCTCCAAAGAGATCCAACACGCTCACGCCAGCCGAGCTACGGCTCATGAAAGTCTTGTGGGATAGAGGCGATTCGACTGTCGCCGGCATGGTGGCCGCGACCTCAGCAGAAACGGAGTTGGCCTACACATCCGTCCTCACAACGATCCGGATTCTCGAGACGAAAGGCTATGTCAGCCATCGGCAAGAGGGTAGAGCCTTTCTCTATATCGCCTGCATCGGCGAGCTTGAAGCCGGGCGTTCAGAGGTTCGCCACGTTCTTCAACGCTTTTTCGGCAACTCCCGCGAACGACTTCTGCTCTCGCTGTTGGGCGATGACGAACTCCGCCCCGAGGAATTGAAGCAGTTGAAAAAGGCGATTGCGAGTCTGCCCCCAGAGCAACCGGGCAAAGCTGCGAAGGAGCGCTAGATGGACCCGCTGCTTCACACGATCTCAATTGCATCCGCATTAGCGGCGGGATCTCTCTTTTCTGCGATTTGGGAAGGCGCTGTTTTGGCCATCTGCGTAGCTGTGTGTCTGCGCCTGTTGCCCAGCCTGAACGCCGCTGCCCGGTCGGTCATTTGGACGAATGTATTTCTGCTCTTGGCGCTCATGCACGTTCTTCCTTACATTGGCGAACACTTGACCATGAGTAAGGGGTACCGTTCATCCCCTTACCTTCTTGATCCGCGATGGGGTCTGGCGATTGCCTACGCGTGGGCAATGCTTTCTCTCTGGAAGGCCGTGCAACTAATCTTGAGCGCCTCCCGCTGCCGAGAAATAGCGGTGCGGGCGGTCCCTATCCAAACGGACGCTGCTTTACTCGCGTTGCTCCAGGTAAGACGAGTGAGCGGCCCCGGCCGCATGGCGGAGCTGTGCGCCTCGTCGGAGATCGAACGTCCAAGCGTCTTTGGCTTCTTTCACCCACGAATCCTTCTCCCCTCCGGGCTCGTCGAGCAACTCTCTGCGAGCGATCTCCGGCAGGTTGTGATGCACGAGATGGAGCACCTGCGCCGCGGCGACGACTGGACCAACCTGCTGCAGAAAGTGGGCCTTGTCCTATTCCCATTAAATCCGGCGTTGCTTTGGGTTGAGCGCCGGCTCTGCGCCGAACGAGAGCTTGCCTGTGACGACGGCGTATTGCATTCTACCGACGCACGAAAGGCCTACGCGATCTGTCTCACCCGTCTGGCGGAGTATTCGATGCTTCGCCGCAAGCTGTCGCTGGCGCTCGGCGCTTGGGAGAGGCGATCGGAGTTGGTACGGCGCATTCATCGCATTTTGCAGAGTCCCGATCATGCTATGAGTCGTAAGCGAGCGGTGGTAGTCACCTGCGGTCTGATGATCGCCGTCTCGACGGGCGCGGTTGCCTTGGCGCGTAGCCCGCAACTGCTGAGCTTCGCCCCGCACGCACAAATGACCATGCAGGCTCATTTCAATCCAAACTCCGGTCTTCAAGAAATCAACGCTCGAGAATTCAGCGGCTCCCCTGAACTGGTTAAGGCCGACATGTCGCAAACAAGGTCTAAGACCACGTACGACTTGGAGCATCGACGTCTTGCCACCGGGAAGCGGAATGTGAGGTCGCCTCAGGCCTTCCCAAACCAAACAGCCTGGATCGTGCTGACGGAGTGGAGAGACTCCGAGCCTCCTCCGCACGTCATTATCGCGGTCTCTCAGGACCAACGTATCTCGTATGCGGTCGTTTCCGTAGCGAACGGCTGGCTGATCGTCCAAATCTAACCGCAGCATCAACCAGGAGGAATTCCAATGTCAGAAGCAACTAATCAATTAGTAGTAATCGCAAAGAAGTTGGCAATCCCAGGGGCCTTCGTGGGCGCTTTCGCCTTGGGAGCCGCAATCTTCGTCGGCCACGGAAGCGTTCACGCTGCCTCGCCGATGGATGACAACAGCGTCTCTGCGCTCACCTCGCTCGATCACGCGATGGAGGCGGTTGCGTCGCGCGTAACTCCTGCCGTCGTCAATGTCGCCGTGACTTCAAAGAGCTCCAGCGAATTCTCCACATCCGACGGTCAAATGCAAGGTCTCCCGCCGGGTTGGAAGCAATTCTTTGGGCCCATGTTTCAGCAACCCGCTCAGCCTCAGATCCAGCATGGCGTGGGCAGCGGCATCATCATCTCGCCGGACGGCTACATTGTCACCAATAACCACGTAGTCGATGGCGCCACGCAGATTAAGGTGACGCTCAATGATCGCCGCATCCTGAATGCGAAGGTTGTCGGCGTTGACAAGCTCACCGATCTTGCCGTTCTCAAGGTGAACGCCTCCGATCTTCCCTGCATCGTGTGGGGAGACTCCACCAAGCTCCAACCGGGGCAGACCGTGCTTGCCTTTGGCAGCCCCTTCGGCTACTTCCAGTTTTCGGTGACCCGCGGCATCGTCAGCGCCGTCGACCGGCCCAATCCGTATTCAGATGATGCGCGCAAGCCCGGCGGATACATCCAGACCGACGCCGCAATCAATCCTGGAAACTCCGGTGGTCCGCTTGTTAATGCGCACGGTGAACTGGTCGGCATCAACACCTTCATCATTACCAACAGCGGCTCCTTTGCCGGCGCAGGTTTCGCGATTCCCTCGCAGATCGTGCGCGCAACTACTGAGCAGATCATCAAGAATGGCAAGGTCGAGCATGGCTATCTTGGGATCGGGATGAATGATGTGACGCCCGAAAATGCGCACTTCTTCAACCTTAAGGATGCGACTGGAGCTATCGTCTCCCAGGTAACGCCGGACTCCCCTGCGAGCCGTGGCGGCCTGAAGACCGGTGATGTAATCTCGCAGCTCAACGGGCAAAAGATCGTCAACGGAAGTGCCCTCCAGGTTGCCGTCACCGAGATGGCTCCGGGTACAAAGATCGCACTCGGCGTGATTCGCGACGGCAAGCAGGAAACGTTGGACCTTACGGTCGGCCAATTCCAGGGCAACTCGGAGACGGCAAGCAAAGACAGCGAGGATGATCAACCGGATGGAAAGATTGGTCTAGATGTGAGCAATCTGACTCCGGAAGCCAGACAGCAATTCGACGTGCCCGACCGTGTGCATGGCGTTGTGGTCCAGAATGTTCGTCCTGGCAGTCCCGCCGATGATGCAGGGATCCAGCCGGGAGACGTTATCCTCGAAATCGACCGCAAACCTGCCGATTCTGCCGGCCAATTCGCGAGCGAAGTTCACCAAGCCAAGGATGGAAAGGATCTTTTGATGCTGGTCTGGTCCAAGGGCAATTCGAGCTATCGCACAGTCCATCCCGATCAGAACAACGAAAACGGCTAATTCGCCACAAGCACGGGCCGCTGCGTATCAAGCCAGCGGCCCGCTCCTTCTCACCTTCGCTTCTGCTCTGAGCAGGCGTCCAGGCGTCCGGCCCTACCCCATAGTCAGTCGCGCAAGAACACTTGCAGCAATGACTTGTGGACCTTGATACGGTCGTCGTATTCGACAAATCCGAGCTTGCGAAATCGGTTCATAAAAAGATTGATTCGGGGTCGGGTGCTGCCGATCATGCTTGCAAGGGCCTCTTGCGAGATGGGCGGTATCAGTGTCAGATCCCCCTCTGACGAGACCAACTCTGCCATGAGCAAGAGCAGTCGCGCCAATCTTCGTTCAACGGAATTGAAGAGTTAATCGACCAGATTCGCCTGGGTTCGCAAACTGTTTTCGAGCAGAAACAGCGAGAACATATCTGAAAACACAGGTTCCTCGTGCATGACCCGAAGAAACTCCTGTCGCGACACCCTGAGCGCAGCATTGCATTCGTTAGAGCTGCCCGAGGAGCTTTCCCTCAAGCGTGTCTTTCTGGCCGAGCCAGGTTTTGAGAGTGCAAACCGGGTCAGCGGAATTCCTCATCGCTCACGCGATAAGGCGTCAAAGGAGGCGACATAAGCCGTATTTCAGGTTCGTCCCCTCTTTGAATCCGAGCTGACCGCTGCTACTTATATCGGCGCCCTACTTGCGCAGAGGCCGTTTTACCAATGTCGGAGATCCTTCCTGCATCTCCGCCTCCGCCTTGTAGGCAAGGAGGGTGTAGATCACTCCGTTCTTAGACTGGAATGCTTTGATCAGAGCCTCGCCTTCGCTTGGCACCTCCACTCCGAGTTCAGGCTTCTCAACCGATGAGCCTTCCTTGGCAGTATCGGACGACTTCCTCCGCCTCCTTGCGCGACCTTCGGCCGGGTTTCGGCCCAGCAATCTGTTGTGCCGGCGGCTGCATTTCGGCAACCTTCATGAGCGCGGCTTCCATCGTTGACCTCCTTTGTTTTGAACGGCGTCACTTTCCAGAGTGGCATCCGGCGCGTTCAGGATGCGATCACGGCGCTCGCCATCTATTGGACGCTCACTGTAATCCGCGATCCAGAGCCCATCAGGGTTCACATCGGACCGCTTGTCGGCGATCAGACGCACGCGATACTCGTTCACGAAGTGATCGGTCGTCTCGTTGCCGTTCGAGAGATGGTGAACGTCCTTAACGCCGTAGATCAGGTACGTGAGCGGCTCGCCGGAAACCGCATCGATCTCACGAAGATGAAAGACAGACTGCACCTGGCCATCGTCGATCTTGCCGCGGGTGTCATCGTCCCCCATGGCCTTCAGCCTGTAGGCGCGCAGGTTCCGCGTCATCATATTCAGGCTGCCAGCCCAGTGGTCGTCCACGTCGGTTGGCGAGTAGTTAAGGTAACTAGTGAGAAAGCGCTTCACAAACGCTTCGTCCAGGAACTCATCAGTCCCGCCGGTGGCGAGATCAGACACAGCACCCTTTGCAGGTTTCCCCAGCACAGAGGCGTCAACGGGAGCCAACTTTGCTCATCCACACTTTGGGTCATCCGTTGGGGTGAACCCCCAAAGTGAGACATTTAGGAAGTCACAGTTTGCAGCGAATGGGGGGCTGCAAATGCGAAGGAATAGGAGTTACACGGAGGAGTTCCGGCGTCTTGCTGTGGCGCGGATGCAGGGTTGCCACAACATTTCTGCTTTGGCCAAGGAACTTGAAGTTCCGCGGCGCTTGCTGTATCGATGGCAGATGCGACTGGAGGGCCCGGTTGCACCCATTATGGCTCGATCTTCGGGGCTTGAGGAAGAGAACCGTCTTCTGAAGCAGCTTCTGGCGGAGCGGACGCTGGAGGTGGATTTTTTCAAAGGTGCCTTGCAAAAGATAGCGGCTCGACGCCAGGCGGACGGCGGCGCTGGCGAGACGGCATCTACGACCAAATGCGGTCATTGATGTCGCTGCAAGGCGGTTTGACGGTCGAGCGGATGTGCATGCTGGCGGGGGTAAGCCGGGCGGGATTTTATCGCTGGCTTACGGCGGTGGCTCCGGTGGAGGAAGAGATGGACGTGCGCGCGGCGATTCACCATGTGGCGTTGGAGCATCGCGGCCGCTACGGCTATCGGCGAGTAAGCCGGGAGTTGCGTCGGCGTGGCCTGGTTGTGAACCACAAGCGGGTGGCGCGTCTGATGCGGGAAGACAACCTGCTTGCGGTCCAGCCGCGGGCCTGGGTTCAGACCACCGACTCCAATCATGAACTGAAGGTCTATCTGAACCTGGCTGTGCGCATGCAATTAGGCGGGATCAACCAGTTATGGGTAGCCGACATCACCTACAGTACGCCCAGCCAACGGAGCCCGCCTGCATGGGGGTGATGTTGCATGAGCATGTTTGGAATGCAGTGCTCCATGAGGTTGCAGTAGCGAGCCTGCCTTTCCTCTGCTG
>JBEKRS010000023.1:0-71240 GCA_049518535.1 Occallatibacter sp.
GAAGCGCTGCCGCGGATTCTTCCCACGCATGAAGGAGAGATCGCCCGGCTCAGAGGCGCTGCCGCACTCGTGTTCCAGCGCGGAGCCGTCCGCGTGCAACTACTCGATGCTGACAGGGGAGCACTCCTGTCCGAAAACGAAGAGGTGCTTCGCTAACTTCGAAAAGCGGAGCTCCGACAGCCTTTTCCTTGCTTTCGAGATTATGTGAGAGCATCCGTTCCCGCCTGCGGTAGAGTCAGAGCCAAAGCAAAACACTGGCAGTACGGCCGACAACATCGCTCTTTCCCTTTTATAGGCACTCCCTCAATCCGCGCAAAAGAGTAATCGATTATTTATCTTGACAATCCTTGTTGGTTGTTCATATAGTTTGTGACGCGAATTAAAGCACCATCGAAACAGATTTCAATTTTGAATGCGGAGCGGTTAACCAGTAAAGAAACGGCCCAGCCAGTTTGGGCGAAGTCAGGGGCCGATGCCCATGAAGCCATTCGCGGAGTTTGACAGAAATCTTAAGTAATCAACAACTTTTCGGAGGAAGTTATGTCAGGTGGGCCAGAGATAGGTCATCGAATTAAAACAGGTACGATCAGAATATTGCTGACAGCGGTGGCGTTTCTGATTACGTTTCTTGGAATCAATTCAGCCAATGCGCAAATACTCTATGGATCGCTGAGAGGGACAGTCGCCGACAAAACCGGTGCGGTCATACCTGGTGTAGTTGTGACGATAACCAACCAAGGTACGGGTGCAGTCCGCACCACGAACGCCAGCGGACAGGGCGAGTACGAGATTCTTGATCTGATGCCGGGAGCGTATACCGTATCCGTTCAGCGAGCGGCGAACTTTGCCGGGTACTCGGAGAAGAACGTCCAGATCGAAATCAACCGTCAGGTGCGTGTAGACATTACGCTGCAAGCAGCGGCTGTTACGACACTGATCACGGTCAACGACGCCCCGCCGGAACTTCAAACCGAGACGGCCGAAGTTAATCATGAGATCAGCCAGACGGAGATTGCCCAACTACCGATCACATCGAGCCAGGGTCGCAGCTTCCAAGCACTGTACACAGTCATTCCCGGCACTGGAGCGGTCGCCGAAGGTAACTCTACCGCCTCTAACCCCTCCCGCGCCATGGACGTCAACGTAAACGGCACGAGCTTCAATGGCAACACGACGCGCATTGACGGCGCGGTGAACTACTACGGATGGCTGCCCTATCTGATTGCGTACGTCCCGCCCGCCGACTCCATCGAGAATGTCAGCTTCACTACTAACTCCTTCAACGCCGAGCAAGGCCAGGCCGGCGGTGCTTCCGTGAAGATTACCACCAAGAGCGGCACCAAGAATTTCCACGGCAGCGCGTGGGAGTACTATCAAGGCTCAGCTTTCAATGCACGGGCCTACACGGCAACCAAAGCATCTCTTATCTCTCCCACAAATCCTAACGGGTCTGTCCCCAAGAACATCTTCGATCAGTTCGGTTTCAACATCGGCGGCCCGGTCTACATCCCCAGGATTCTGACCGGCAAACAGAAGCTCTTCTTCTTCCAGAATTTCGAACGCACTACTCGACGCCAGTTAATCACTAACACTCTTACCGTTCCGGACATTAACATGATCGGCGGTAACTTCTCTGAAGCTGTCGGGAATACCGTGCTCTACGATCCGGCTCCTACCGTAGGTCCGGGTTCTCCGACAAGCCCGCTCCCCGCTGCTGACTATGTCAATGGTTATCTTCTCCCTGCGTACCGCCCGAGTTTCACGGCGGAGTACTCAGAGACCGGAAACAACATCAACACCATTCCTGCGTCGCGCATTGCTTTTGCCTCCCAGATCATGATGACGGATCTTCAAGCCAATGCCGCGCTCGTCGCCCCGCCAACTCAGGCCCTCATCGGTGCAGGTATGGCTAACGATCAAGTCGGCAGTGGCACCTTCGCTTATAACCGCAACACATCGGACTCGAAGATCACTTACATCATGAGCGAAAACACACAAATCTTCGGCAAGTACAGCGTAGAGCCGTTCAGTGTGGACGATCCGCAGGAACTGGGATCGGCAGGTGGAGGCACATTTGACGGCGGGCAGCCCGGAGCGGCGGCTGGCCGTATTCAAAATGTCGGCCTCGGCGCCAGCCATATAATCACCTCCAACCTGGTTCTTGATGCCGACTTTGGCTATACGCGACAAGTAACTGGAGCGCAATCCACGCTTGACCTCTTAGACAAGGATTACGGCCTGGACGTACTGAAGATTCCTGGCACCAACAGCGGCACCGGGCCTAATTATTACGGCCAGCCTATCTTCTCGATGAACTCCACGTTCAACACGCTCGGCAACGCCAGCGGAGCCAACCCCTTTCTCTTTCGCGATAACCAATTTACTGGCGATGTCAACTTGAGTTGGGTGAAAGGCAAACATAGCACCAAGTATGGCTTCACCTATTATCACTTCGACCTGAACCACTTCCAACCCACCAGCGGCGCCAATATCAATGGCCCCCGCGGTGGCTTTCTTTTCTCGGGTAATATGACATGCGGCGGCAATGGCACCACATGCGGGGTCTCGGCATACACTGACTTGGCTGACTTACTGCTTGGCCTTCCCAGCAACGGCGGCACCAACCTCCCAGCGGTAGCCACGGCAGCGCAGGTCTTCAATCCTAACTCCCTGCGCTGGTCCGAGTTTGGCGTATACGCGCAGGACCAATGGGCTATCAACCAGAAGATGACGATCGACTACGGCGTGCGCTACGAGATCTATCCCGCGCCCTATCGCAACCACACCGGCGTCTTTGTCCTTGATCCTACGCTGCCGCAGAGTGGCAACGTCGAAGTCGGCGGGGTGGGCGGCAATCCAGAAAATGCCGGCATCAACGCAGGACACGGCTACTACGCTCCGCGCCTGGGCATTACTTATCGTTTGAATTCGAAGACAGTGATTCGTTCTGGTGGAGGATTCTCCTCTGATCCAGATGCGATGCGCTACCTGCGCGACGCGTTTCCCGAAGACTTAAATCCGAATTACTCTGGATCAGGGGTTGGCACCATTGCAATCGATCCTGCCAACACCTCTGCCTACGCAAGCGGCCAGCCGATGACTCTCACCTATGGCATTCCCACTCCGGTCATTCCAAACTATACCAGCGGCTTTGCCTCGCTGCCAGTAAGCTCAGGGACCAATACTGTTCGGAAGGATTTCCGGCGCGGCTATCTCGAAAGCTGGAACTTCTTCGTCGAACGCGATCTAGGTTCCTCGTTTGTCGCGAATGTCGGCTATGTCGGAAATCACTTTGTTCGTCAGCAGGCCGGAGTTCAGCCTTATAACTCTGCGCCGCTCACCAGCGGTTCGACCCCTTGCATGGCGAACGGCCAATACAATCCGTCCACTGGCTTGTCCGGACCGTGTAACACCCAAGCGAACGAGACAATCAACCAGCAATTTTGTTCTGGAGCCAACAACCCTATCTGCTATAACTCTGGCGGCATCACGATAAACATGCCGATCTTCAGCTCAATGTATGACGCGCTGCAATCGCAATTGACCCGTAACGCAGGGAAGAACGCGTCGTTAGGCGTGGTTTACACTTGGTCGCACGCCTTTGACTATGAAGACAACGGCGCCGGTTCTGGAGCGGGTGGTACAACCTTCAACTATCCCGCGTACTACTTCATGAACAAGGCCCAGGCAGGTTTCGACCGTACTCATAACCTGCAAATCTGGGGTATTTACAGTTTGCCCTTCGGCCATGGACAAAAATTCGCCAACCATGGCATCGCAGATGCGATCATCGGCGGCTTCCAGTTGAACGGTCAGTTAAGCCACATCAGCGGCGCGCCGTTCTCAGTAAGCGCCAACAGCAACACTCTTAATACACCGGGCATGGGCGCGCTATACGGCCAATTGATTGCGCCTTACCAGCAGGAAGGTGGTCACAACCGCGTAGCGGGCAGCACTGCGGTGAGCGGTGGCAAGCCGTGGTTCAATCCAGCCTCCTTCTCAAACCCGTTTGAGCCCACTTACACAGCCACTGAGACACCGGGGGAGATCGCTCCTGTAGTTATCGCGAATACACGCCGCAATGAGTTCCGTGGTCCCGGACAGTCGGTTGTCAACGCAAGCATCTTCCGAGCTTTCCACCTCTATCGCGAAAGTGAATTCCAGGCTCGCTTCGAGGCGTTTAACGTCTTCAATCACCCGCTGCTTAACAATCCAAATCTATCGGTAGCCAAGGCATCGCAACTCGCGGCCACTCCGCCGAACTACGGCACCTTGGGCATGATTACCAGCTTCGGCAATACGCGTTCGCTGCAATTAGGCGGCCGCTTCAATTTTTAGTTTGTTAGTCCTACGGCTGCCCGCGCCGGAGTTTTTGCAAGAAACTCCGGCGCGGGCATTTTTTTCGCTTACACGGATTCGCTACATTTCCACTACTGCGTCGGCGATGGCGAGATGCTCATCGAGCACGGCGATGCCTAAGTCCAGTTCTTCGCCGCGCGTAGCTTAGTCGAGTATCTTGCTAGCCCACCGCCCAAGCTATCCTTCCCAAGCATGGATTTACAATAGGCCTCACTGTGACATTTTCCTTCGATCCATCGCCGCTGTATATTTCGCTCGCCACTACATGCGCAGCCACCCTAGCCACTTTTTTTCTAGGACTGTTTGCCGCCAGAATGATGATCGGAATGCACGGCAGCATCCGTGCTTGGATCGACGGGTTACTTACCCTCCCCCTGGTCCTTCCGCCAACGGTTGTCGGATTCTTCCTGCTGGTGCTCTTAGGGCGGCGGAGCTTGATCGGCCATGCGCTGGAACGGATCGGCATGACCATCGTATTTTCGTGGCCGGCAACTGTAATCGCTGCGACCGTAGTGGCGTTTCCGCTGATGTATCGCACGGCCCTGGGCGGATTTGAGCAAGTTAGTCCCACCTATCTCGATGCGGCGCGAACGCTGGGGGCCTCGGAGTGGAGGGTCTTCCAAAAAGTGTTGTTGCCGTTGGCGGCGCCGGGCGTCATTGCTGGAACGGTTCTGGCCTTTGCACGCGCGCTGGGGGAATTCGGGGCAACGCTCATGCTGGCCGGCAACATACCCGGCCGCACACAGACCATGCCGATTGCCATTTTCTCGGCCGTTGAGGATGGCGACATGCGGATTGCGCTTCTGTGGGTGACATTGATCGTCGTGCTATCGCTGGCTATTATTCGATTGTTGAATCGGCAGAGTAAAACGCAAAGGCCGGTCCGCCAACGGTTCGCTTCATCCATGGAGGCAGTTCCCGCAGCGTTTCAGCCTCAGCCACGCACGACGGATGTGACCGCGTCTCCCGCGCAGCTTGAGGTTCAGATTGAAAAGGCGCTGGATAACTTCAAGTTACAAGTAAATTTGAATGCCGGCACAGGCGCAGTGGGATTACTAGGGGCTTCCGGCGCAGGAAAGTCTATGACATTGCGCATGATCGCCGGCATGGTTGCGCCGGATAACGGGCGCATTGTTCTGAATGGACGCATATTATTTGACAGCACCGCGCGACGCAACGTCTCCTCCGCGCAGCGAAAGATCGGCGTCGTCTTTCAGGACTATGCCCTATTTCCGCATATGACTGTGGCGGAGAATGTGGGCTTTGGATTAGCCGCGCTGTCGGAGCAGGAGCGGCGATCGCGCGTTGGCAGGCAGCTCGAAATGATGCACATCGCCGAGTTGGCCGACAGATATCCAAAGGACATTTCCGGAGGCCAGCGTCAGCGCGTAGCTATAGCGCGATGCATGGCCATTGAGCCGGATGCGTTGCTCCTGGATGAACCTTTTGCGGCGCTGGATCCGCATCTGCGGCGGCAGATGGAGGAGCAGCTTCGTGAGACACTGACAACCTATCGAGGCGCGGTGATCTTTGTAACTCACGATATGGAAGAAGCATTTCGATTTTGCAGAGATTTATTGGTGCTTGATAGCGGCCGCGTGATCGCCCAAGGTCCGAAGCACGAACTCTTCGAGCGGCCTCGCACTGTGGTTGCCGCGCGGCTAACTGGCTGCAAGAATATCGTACCCGCACGCCGGCTGGCCGCCAACCGGATTGTCGTGGATGCATGGAATTGTCAGCTAACTGCGGCGATTCCAGTCTCTGACGCGCTAACTCACGTTGGCCTGCGTTCGCATCAGATCGCATTTCAACGTGCAGCAAATGGAGAAAATACATTCCCTTGCTGGCTGCTGGGCACCAGCGAAGCTCCGCATGAAATGACGTTATATCTGCGCTTGCACGCCGCGCCTCGTGCCGGCGAACCGCCTCATCTGCAAGCCGACGTGCCAAAAGAACTCTGGCGTACATTCAACGCACAGCCGCAGCCCTGGCATGTAACACTCGATCCGGCACGGCTATTACTGCTGGAGGGATAAAGCCCTTGCTGTTGGCGGACCCGGTTCAGTAGTTAACTGTGGACGCTCTCTGCGGAAAACGCACTACCGTCGAAGTCTTTCGCTGGAAGACCTGCAAAGGCATCCGATCTCCCGGCTGAACGACAGCATAGTAAATCGAGCTTTGGCAATAGATGCACTCCGTCTTGCGTTTCAAATAGCCCGTGCCCAAAGATTGGGGAAAGGTCCGTAGGCACTCCGGACATGTGATCGTAATATACGCATCCGGCGAGGAGTCGAATGTATTGCTGTGAATCCACAGGGGCGAGTCCGAGCTTGATGGCTGCGGCATGCATCGCTCCATTTGGGGCAGTCTTTCCATGATCCGCAACAGAGCGGTGACGCTGCATCCTTTTTGGAAAAATGCGTCGGCAGCAACTCCGGAAGGTACCTCATCGCCGGAGAACGAGCCGCTCATGGCAATCGTTCGGATTGCCGGAAAGCGCCTTTGCACCACCGAGAGTAACTCGAAACCGGACATGCTTGGCATGTTGAGATCGGAAAGAAGCAGCTCGGGAACCTCGGTCCGTATTTCGCGCAATGCAGAGAATCCGCCATCGGCCGATCTTACTCGATAGCCTGCTTCGGTAACCGCGCATGACAGCGCCTGTCGAATAGATACCTCATCGTCTACGATGAGAAGTGTTGTGGGCGTGTTCGGCATCCTTGACCTCCTCAAGAAGCTTCACTTAGGCAATTGGAGTAAGTCTACCTTTCACCGAAATGTCATGCTGTTCAATTTTCTACAGTGCTTGCCAGCAAACTATCGTCCTGACTCGGACAATCCTCTAACAATGCCGCTGTAGGTTGCTCTTCGACATTATCGTCCGAGAGTTGATCGTGAAGAATCACGTTTAACAGAGATTTGTGTACGTAAATGTGGTCTTTATAGTCGATGAACCCGAGCTTGCGAAAGCGGTTCATGAAGAAGCTGACACGGGACCGGGTAGTGCCGATCATTTCTGCTAGAGTCTCTTGTGAGATTTTGGGGATATGCGGTTCCGGCTCCCCCGGTTTGCCAAACTCGGCCATCAAAAGCAGAATTCGCGCCAACCGCTTTTCGCTGGAGTTGAAGAGCTGGTCCACCAGGTCGGCTTGTATGCGCATGCTGCGATCCAGCAAAAATTTCAAGAATAAGTCGGAAAACTCATGTCTCTCGTGCATTGCGCGAATCATCTCTTCCCGCTTGATCTTGAGCGCGGTGCAGGCGGTAACAGCAGTGGCAGTGGACAAACAGAGCCCGGCTACCGCCGCGAGCGCCCCCTCTCCTACAAACTCGCCTGTGGAGACAAGCATAATCGTTGCTTCCTTGCCTGCTGACGAAACGACGGTAAGTTTTGCACGCCCTTTCTGAAGATAGAAAACGCTGTCGGCAGGATCTCCTTGGGAAAAGAAAGTCTGCTTGGGTGCAATTTGAACAATCCTGCGCCCCAGACCGGCGTTGGTCAGAAAGGCAGCGGGATCGAAAGACGGATTGGCAATATCGCGGTTAGGAAACTGTACCATCTGGGAGGCCTCCTTCCGGCCAGCGGCCTCTGCTGGGGGGTGGTTGATAGACCCGTGGCCACTAATTCATTCGATTGATGAACGACTGCAACGATGAAAGCAACGTGATCAATGGAGTGGGCCATGACGCGCTGGGAAAAGGTCCATGAAAATGTAAATTCGTATCATGCCGTATCATCGGGAAGTGACGGCGTTCCCACAATTCTCATATCAATAGAGGCAAAATCCTGTCTCTTTTTGCTCACAATCAGGTTATCTTTTCGAGACAAGTTCTTGTCACCGCTATTCGTTCCTGCATTTGACCAACGATACAAACAGCACACCGCATGACGCGCGCGTGATAATTCCGAGCTGATTCCACGCAGCCCCGTCGCGATAAACTGCGAATGAGGACGCAATCTTGAGCGGGATTGACCCAGCAGGGCGAGCCGCAACTGCCGAGGCCGCCGGCGAAGCGGAACGGCGCGACGAAGCCGGTATCGCCCATGCGTGGCGAGCACTGCGCCATCGCAACTTCCGGCTATTCTTTGGCGGCCAAACCATCTCTTTAATCGGCACGTGGATGACGCGCGTTGCCACTGGATGGCTGGTCTACAAGCTAACCGGCTCGGCGCTCTTGCTGGGCACCGTCAGTTTCGCCGGGCAGATTCCTACGTTTCTGCTTGCGCCCTTTGCCGGTGTCTGGGTGGACCGGCTGGACCGCAGGCAGGTACTGGTGTGGACCCAAACTTTGTCCATGGGTCAGTCGCTCACTTTGGCCTGGATGACGCTTTCCGGCCGCATCACCATTCCCTGGCTGCTGGCTTTGAGCGTGATGCAGGGCATGATCAACGCCTTCGACATGCCTGGACGGCAGTCTTTCATGGTGAAGATGGTCGAGGACCGCCGCGACCTGCAAAACGCCATCGCCATTAACTCCTCGATGGTGAATGTGGCGCGGCTGATCGGTCCGTCGCTGGCCGGTATGTTGATCGACGCTACCAGCGAGGGCTGGTGCTTTCTGATCGATGGCATCAGTTACCTAGCAGTAATTGCGTCGTTACTCATGATGCGTCTGCATGATCCTGTGGTGCAGCGTAAGGCCACTTCGACACTCATTGAATTGAAGGCTGGCTGGACTTATGTCTCGGAGTTTCTACCTATCCGTACGATCCTGGCACTCTTTGCCTTAGTTAGCCTCATGGGTATGCCGTTTGTGGTGTTGATGCCGATCTTCGCCAAGACAGTACTCGGTGGCGGCCCGCATACGTTGGGATTCCTGATGGGTGCGATGGGCTTGGGGGCGCTCGCATCGGCGCTCTCTCTCGCGGCGCGCAAAACCGTGCTGGGGCTGACGAAGATGATTCCCATCGCCGCCGCAGTCTTCGGCCTGGGACTGATCGGCTTTGGACTTTCGCGCGTCTTCTGGCTTTCGATGATCATGGTGGCTGGCGCAGGCATGGGTATGATGCAGGGCATGGCGGCAAGTAACACCGTCATTCAAACTATTGTGACCGACGACAAACGCGGCCGCGTGATGAGTTACTATACGATGGCGTTCATGGGCATGGCGCCTTTTGGCAGCTTGCTGGCCGGATCGATGGCGCACGCAGTCGGAGCGCCGTGGACTGTAATTATGAACGGCGCAGTAATTCTGCTGGGCGCGGCCTGGTTCGCGACGCGGCTGCCGGCGTTACGACGCCAGATTCGCCCAATCTATATGGAGATGGGCATCCTGCCTGCGGAGAACTTGCAGCCGGCAGAAGAAGGAATACGACAATGAGCGAAGAAAATTCCGATCTCACCCTCGAGCCCCGCCGCACAGCCATCGTGGTCATCGATCTGCAAAAAGGCATTGCAGGATTGCCCGGCGGAGCGCCTCATTCAAAGTCAGCAGTCATCGCCAACAGCGCGCGTTTACTCTCTGCGGCCCGCGCTGTCGGGGCGCAGCCAATTCTGGTCCATGTGGGCGGCGCGCTGGACGGCGCAGACCGCGTGCATACCAAAACCGACCAGACTTGGCGATCGCCCGGCCCGCTGCCGCCCGATTGGAGCGAGCTGATTCCCGAACTCGACTGCCAGCCGGGTGACGTCGTGATTTTGAAGCGCCAGTGGGGCGCGTTTTACGGCACCGACCTCGACCTGCAACTCCGCCGCCGAAACCTAACAACAATCATCCTCTGCGGCATCGCCACCGAGTTCGGAGTTGAGAGCACGGCGCGCGACGCCTTCGAGCGCAACTACGAGCTGATCTTCGCCGAGGACGCGATGACTGGCTCGACAGCCGAGAGCCATGCCAACAGCGTCGAGCGCATCTTTCCTCGCATGGGCCGTGTCCGCGCTACCGACGAAATACTTGCGGCCTTGAAGGTCTGAGCGGCCATCAGAAATGAGAGCTTGTCAGGTCGGACTTACTAAGGTACGCCCTCCCCATGCAGCGACGTTTCGCTGTTGCATCTTGGACTAAACCCCTTTAAGATGCGTCAGATGACACCCGCGCCCGATTCTGGTTCCAGTTTGCCCCTGTCCGTGCCCTCGCCGTCCGTTCCGAGGCTGCGTGTGGGCAAGCTGTGCGTGGCTATTCAGGCTGGCTCGCCGCCGGAGCTTATCGAACGAGCTGAAGCCGCGCTCGGCGACTCCAAGTTCCTTGAACTCCGGCTGGACTCCTTGCCCAAGCCGGCCCTTGCGCTGCCTCAGGTCCAGGAATTCCTCGCCGCGCATCGTGATGTAACGGCCATCGCCACCTGCCGCCGCGAGCAGTTTGGCGGACACTTCGCAGGGTCTTTGAAAGCCGAGTTGGAGATGCTTTTGAAGGCCGCCGAAGCCGGCTGCCAGATCGTCGACATTGAAGTCGAGTCGGCCGAGGAGGCCACCGCGAGACAATTGGAGCAACTGCGCACCAGCCTTCGCGCAGCGGGCGCGGCGCTCCTGATCAGCTTCCACGACTTCAAGCGAACCAAAGGCCTTGACCAGGCTGCGCAGCGCATCGAGGCTTTCAAGCCGGATTTTGTCAAGGTCGTCTCGACCGCCCACTCCCTGGCCGACAACCTGGCCGTCCTCAAATTGATCGAAGAGCGGTCGCTCTCGGCCGAAGTGGTGGGCATCGCCATGGGCGAAGAGGGACTGATCAGCCGCGTGCTTGGCCTGCGCGCCGGTGCGGCCTTCACCTTTGCCTCATTCGCGAACGGCGCCGGACTCCAAACCGCCCCCGGTCAGATGACCGCACGCACCCTGCGCGATCTCTACCGCGTCGACCAGCTTGATCATGCCACGCGCATCTTCGGTGTGGCTGGCAACCCCATTGCCCACTCGCTTTCGCCGCTCATGCAGAACACCGCCTTCCGCCGCGAAAACCTCAATTCGATTCTGATCCCGCTCAAAACCCGCGCACTCCCGGACCTGCTCACCCTCATACGTGAACTGCCGCTGGCGGGCGTCGCCGTCACCATGCCCCTCAAGCAAGAAGTCCTGCCCCACCTGGCCAACTCCGACCCGCTCAGCGCACGGATCGGCGCCTGCAACACCCTGCGCACCGGTGCCGACGGCAAGATTTACGGATTCAACACCGACGTCGCCGGAGTCGTTCGCCCACTCGAAAAGCGCCTGCGGCTAAAGGGCGCGCGCATCGCCGTACTCGGCGCGGGAGGCGCAGCACGAGCTGCCGTCTTCGGCCTCGTCGACCAGGGCGCGGAGGTCTTCATAGTCAACCGCACCCACGAAAACGCCGTAAAACTCGCCCGCCAAGCCAAGGCCAAAGCGCTCCGTCACGAGCTGTTCGCCAAAAGCCGCTTCGACGTGCTCATCAACTCCACCCCCTGCGGCATGGCGGGCAACAAACAACCGCTGCCCATAGCAGAGAACGAACTGAACGCTGGCCTGGTCTTCGACATGGTCTACAACCCGCTCGAAACGCCGCTCCTCAAGCTGGCCAAACAGCGCGGCATTCCGGTCATCAGCGGTTTAGAAATGTTCGTCCAGCAGGGCGCACGCCAGTTCGAGATCTGGACCGGCAAACCCGCTCCCGAAGCCGAGATGCTGCGTGTAGTCGAACTAGAACTACGCAGGCGCGGGTGATTACTATGACCACCGACGTACTTGCCTCAAGAGCAAGACCTGTGGCACTCGATCCTCTCGATTGCCCGCTTGATGACCACCTGAGCCATCTCCTTTACGCTGAGGGGGAGAGATTGGTCATCCCGCACAACTCCGATCGCATTACCCTTGGGGAAAACACGAAATATAAAACTGGACTGCTCACCTTCTAGAGTTAGGCTGCGTATGCTGGAATCGCCCGGCGTGTAAAACAGGTCTGTGTAGGTCATGCCATAAACAGCGGGGGAGTTCCTCATGGAAACATCAACGCGATAGCGCTGCTCGATCTCCTCCGATTTGGAAGTTTTAGAACTGCGGCCAAGAAAACCGCCGCCAATGCCAGGCAAGAATTCTCCGAAATTGTACGTTATGGACTGACGCGCGCTCCAAGTCTCGATTCTGAGACCCAAGAGTTCCGCGGGGCGTGCAGTTCTCTCGCCCTGAACCTTTGGCCCCACAGTAGGTGGTCACCCCATCTCTCCTGCCGATATATCCCTAAGCTCTTCGACGACCCGCTCCAGTTCTTCAACAATCCGATTCCCGCCAACCAATCTGAACACGGTCAGCAGTTCATCGAAATACCAGATCTGTTCCTTCCGCCCACGTTTGAATCGAGCCCAAATCCGTGGCCCGATCTTCCGGTAGTCTTCAAGAATTGCTCTCGCGTTGTAGAGCTTGTCGGCCGCTGAAATGAGTTGAACATCAGCCGCCTCTCCGCTGAGCCTCTTTACATAAGCTTGTTTACGTTCCAACCAGGATTGCTTGTCGAAAGGATCGTCCGCAAGACTGTCAGACAACCCATCGACCATGCGCGCCACATTCGCACCGAAGTTATGCTCGATGTCCTTGAGCCGCGCCATTCCGCCGTGATCTTCGACAGCATCATGAAGAAGAGCTGCAATCACCATATCTTCCGTGACAGGGAATCCTACGTGCCCAGCCTCGCCCATGACCAGCGCCGCGACACCCAGCAGGTGCGCCATGTATGGAATGTCTGTTCCCTTGCGCCGCTCGATGTGCAGAACACGCGCGTAGTCGATTGCGCTCGTAAACCTGCTGCTCAGCTGGAGCTGCCCGGTCTCATTGCTATTCAGTTCTGCCATAGCACCTCGAAGCGAGGATCGCTCGATCAGTGTCGCCAAGTGCTGCCCTATCGGCCTTTTTTCTTCGCCGTCTTCCCCGTCTTGGCCGTCTTAGGCTGAGATTCCGGCTGGTGGCTGACGGGAATCGGCCCCATGTCCGTGCCGATGCGTTTGGCGCGCGTGTCGTCCATCTCGTAAACAATCGTTCGCGGAGCCGCCGGCCGCGTAACGCCGGTCTCTGGATCAACCGTCTTATCGGGGCCATTGGCAACCAGGAAACTGAAGGTGGGCGCGCTGCCGCCAGAGGATGGCGTGACCCGCACCGGCAGATAGCCCTCAATGGGATGCACCCGGAAAGCCGTCTCGTAGCGATGATGGTGAATGCTCCATGTAAAGACGCGTACCTGGTCGAAGTCGAAGGGCAGGCCGTACTTGGGCGGCGCGAGCACGGTCATGTACTGCGGAACCTCGTGGTTCGGCGTCGCGGCATCGGGGTCGTGAACTGTATTCAACACATAGACGCCCACATACCGCTGCCCCTCGGCGTAGGAGCCAATCTCGTCCGGCACATCCACGTCCAACCGGCCGGCCAGCATCCACCCCGTGCGACCCCGGCTGTCACGCACCAGCCACCAATCCTCCAGCGTCGGCGGCTCGACGACGGGCTCTCCAGGAATGTGCGTCGCAGGCTTGGTCGCCGTAGTTGCACCCGGCCTGGTTGTAGCCGGTGCGGTTGGCTTGGTCGTAGCTGGTGCAGTCGGCTTGGTGGCCGGTTTGGAAGCCGGGCCTGCGTTGGGAGCTTTGGCCGCGCCAGCCGTCTTCGGCGCAACCGTCGCGGTAGCCTGTCCCGCTCCCGGCGCTGTCTTGGCAATCGTAGCGCGCTCCAGCAGCTGAACCTTCGCGTTGGCCGCCAGCAGATAAAAACGCTCCGCTTCCCGGCCCGGCGTCAGATGCAGATAAATGTCGTCGCGCAACGTCCCGGTAGCCACCACCGGGTCATCTCTGTGTTGAACCCCAATCTGTTCAAAGGCATGGAAAGCCTTGTCGTCGATCACCGCCCGCTCTTCAATCCACCCGATCTCGTTCTTTTCGGTCTTCACTTTGACGAAGCGGCGGCCATGTTCGAGCACCTCCAGCGCCTGGCCGTTGGTCACCTCGGCCACGCGGTTCGAAACCGCCGCCACCCGGTCATGCAGGTACATCTGCCGCGCAGAAACATAGACCGTGTCGTGGTGCTCCGGATGAAAGCGGGCGCATCCCGAAGAAAACACAACGAATCCCAGCAAAAACACGGAAAGCACTGTGGCTATCGAGCGCCGCGGTGAGGAGACGAATGGGATGGAGGGTTGTGTAAGCACAGCCAGTGGAGATCCTCTAGAGGATAGCACTGAACGGCGAACAGCTCACAGCCGACAATGAACCGTCGCCAACTGTGAGCCGTTCATCCTGGGCCGGCTTTTACGGCGCCGCTGCGATGGCGACAGCTCCGACTGGGTCGGTTCCAGTCGTGCCGGTCGTCGCTGAGGTGAGCGTGCCCGAACTCAAGGTGAAAGCCTGAAGGTCGGGATCTCCAGCAAGGTCCACCGCCAGCACGTAGCCACTGGTCGAGTCCTCTGCCAGTCCAATCTGGCCCGTTGGCCCGGCCGTTGTGGTGCCTATCAAGGTCAGCGCTGTGGTTGACACCGAATAACCGGTAATGTTGTCCGTCGAGCTTCCACTGACCGCATCGTTGGCGACAAAAACGTAATTCCCATCCGAGGTAGGCAGAATGGAAAAAGGTCCCGTCCCTCCGCTTGCATACGTGGGGGTGCTGAGTGGGGTGATTCCGGAAGCCGAAATGGTGTAGACTCGCAACCCGCCCGTTTGTGTCCCAGAAGTAAGGGCATTGGACTCGCCGACATAAAGCAACCGGTTGCTGGGATCAATGGCTATAGTATTGTCGCCGCCTCCGGATTTGATCACGGGCTTATTCCCCGTGCCTCCGAAGGGATTTGCATTGCCGGGGTTGAAGTTGATCAATTCTGTTCCGCCCGTGCCCATGGCGACGAAGACATAACAGTCGGTGCACGAACTGGAATCACCGGGCGAGATCGCCAACTGTATCGGGACAGCGGGCACAACAACATGTTGCTCAGTCTCTGGAGAGGTCGCGAGCTCACCCGTACTTGAGTTGATTGCGATGGCGTACAGTGTGTTCGAGCCCGAGACAGAGACGGCATCGACCAGCCAGGAGTTGGTTGCGTCCACCTGCATGGTAATGGCAGGATCCTGAGAGATGAAGGTGCCGTTATTTCCCAGAGTCAGCGCACCGTTCGATCCAATGGTATAGAGATAGATGCCAGTGGATGTGCTCACATACAGAAAGTTGCCATTGGGAGCTACGGCGATGGCATTGGGATGCGCGGTCGGCAGGGTAAGAGCACCAATCGTAGTCAACACGCCCGAGGAAATTTGCATGGCGACAACCTGGTCTGTCGTCTGGTTCAGCACGTAGAAAACACCGCTGTTTCCGCTTGCGGCGGTGCACGTGCCAGTACCCACCTCCACGCACAGGCTGGTGGTTGCCGAGACACCGCTGGAGACACCGGTAACCGTAATATCGTATGCCCCGAGCGGCGTGCTGGAAGTGGTCGTCGCCGTCATCGTGGACGTCTCCGCTGTCGTGCTGGAGATCGAAACCGAAGACGGAGAAAAGGAACATGTCGGGTACTCGGAACTGGTGGCCCCCGAAGGCGCGGAGGTCACAGAGCAAGAAAGGCTAACCGATCCGGTGAACGAACTTCCTGGCGTCACGGTAATGGTCGAGGTGCTGCTCGAACTCTGTGCCACAGTGATGTTGCCGCTGTTGGAAAGAGTGAAACTGGTGGTGCCAGTGCTCGGATTTTGCCAGAAATCTCCGCAACCTGCTAAAAGCGGCGCCGCCGCCAGCAACAACCGTGTCCACTTTCCCATCTTCATTGCCGCTCCTTAATAGCCGTTTTCAGGCTGCTGCGTCTTCAAAAGCCGTTTTCAGGGTAGCGTCTGGACCCGCCCCTTGTCTTCAAAAACTGCGCGCACACTAATAGCTCAACATTGTGGTAGACGCAAGCCGGCGGAAATTCGCTTGAGCCTCCGCCCCGCCGCCATCTCTTTGCGCCTCAAGCTGATAGATTCTTAAAAGGATTGTGTCGATCTCGACCGCCGTGGCCGGACCTAACTCCGGAACAGGAACCGGGATGCGCGCCCAAAGGAAACCACCCATGTTCCACACCACCGAAGACCTCCGGATTCAATGGACAAAAGTCGTCCTTCCCCCCGTATTTCTCGAAGAAGAGCGCCCCATCACCGAGGCTGCTTCGACCACCATTTCCGACTCCCGCAATGAAATCTCCGCCATCCTCAACGGGCAAGACTCGCGCCTGCTTGCCCTCGTCGGCCCTTGCTCCATCCACGATCCCAAGGCCGCCCGCGAGTACGCAGCTCTGCTCCAAGACGCCATCCATGAGTTTTCCGCCGACCTGCGCATCGTCATGCGCGTCTACTTCGAGAAGCCCCGCACCACCATCGGATGGAAGGGCCTCATCAACGACCCCTACCTCGATCAGTCCTACAAAATTAACGACGGCCTCCGCCTGGCCCGCCACCTGCTCATGGACCTGGCCGAGATGGGAGTGCCCACCGGAACCGAGTTCCTCGACATGATCTCCCCCCAGTACCTCGCCGGACTCGTCGCCTGGGGCGCCATCGGCGCGCGCACCACTGAGAGCCAGGTCCATCGTCAACTCGTCTCCGGCATCTCCTGCCCCGTGGGATTCAAGAACGGTACCTCGGGCAATGTGCAGATCGCCATCGACGCCATCCTCTCTGCGGCCCACTCGCACGCCTTCCTCGGCCACAGCAAGCATGGACAATCAGCCATTCTCTTGACCACGGGAAATCCGGATTGCCACATCATCCTGCGCGGCGGCCGGGGGACGGTGAACTACACAGCCCAGAGCGTGGCCGAGACTGCGGCGACGATGGAAAAAGCCGGCCTCGCGCCGCGCATCATGATCGACTTCAGTCACGCCAACTCGAATAAGGATTACCGCCGTCAGACCATCGTCTGCCATGATGTCGCCGCGCAAATTGCCGGGGGCGACAAGCGCATTATGGGCGTGATGATCGAGAGCAATCTGGTAGCCGGCGCGCAGCAACTCGACAATCTCGCTCAGGGTCAGCCACTCGTCTACGGCCAAAGCATCACCGACGCCTGCATTGACTGGAAGGAAACCCACGCCCTGCTCGCCGAGCTAGCCGCCGCCGTCCGCGCCCGCCGCAACGCTTAATTTATCTGTATGGCTATTTATTTATCTGGAAATTGGTTGATAGATCCTGCCGTATTGACCAAAAAATGCCGTATAAACTGCACACCCATTCGTGCCGGGGTCAGTTGCACCCTGAAAAAACCTACGCCCATGTCGAGGCAGGGTCGCCGATTGTGGCGGCTTTGGATACCCTGAAGAGAGACTGCGCCCTCCCTCGACATGGGGTGGAGTCAACGTACCCCGCTCACCGTTAAGCGAGTCTAGCGGTCATGGTGGTTGGCCGCCTCAGCCGCCATTTTGATTTCGCGATTTGCATCTTCCAACAAACTCTTGGCTTTAGCCGCATGGCCACCCATGTCGAACTCGTTGGCCTGCTGCGCTGCAGAGACTTTGCCGATGGCCTGGTCGATGAAACGCTGCGCGGCAGCCAGATTTGGGTGCTTGTTTGGATTCACGTTTTGGGCAATAGTTACGGCGCTGGCGGCAAGTCCGAGCACGAGTGCGCTGCTCAGAATTACTTTACGAATATTCAAGGTGTTACCTCCAGCGCAAAACGATACCAGATTTTGGTGAAGACTGTCTGCGCCAGGAAATTCATCCGAAGCCGATGGGGCGGCAATATGACTCTTGCACCCCGTCATGGCTTCACTGCCGCCGCCGCCGTTTACCTTCCCACCCTCGGCCTGGCCCCCACCAGCACCCGTGTGCGTTCCCGCGTAATGCGAATGCGGCATGACAACCCGGCGCCGCAGGTCCGCTCTCGTACCCCGATCCATGCCACCTGGTCGGGGCCCAGCATGAACGCAGTCGCGTCGGCTGCGTTGTGGGTCTGCTGCATAAAGTAGGCGGCATCCATATCGACGTCCGCGGCCTCGGCATTCATCTCTTCGCACTCGTCCTTGGGCGGCGCGGCCGCATTCTCGGGGTGCCAGCAGTAGTCTTCATCGTGCAACAGAACGTACTTCTTGCCGTTGGTGGGGATGAAATAGCGCGGAGAAATGGTCTTGACCGCCGCGAGCGAGGCCCATTGGCTGAAGTCCTGAAGGAAATCCGGCGGCAGTTGCCCCATGCTGAGCGAGTTGTCGGTCAACTGCCTGGAAAAGATGGCGAGGGTGGGTGTGGGTTCGCCGTTTGTGGGATGAAAGTAAATTCCGCCCAGCCCGATGCCCTGCTGAATATCGAACCATAGGAAGCCCCGGCCGTTCATATGCGCGTCGGGACCGCCCGCCGTGCCCACCATGACGAAGCGGCCGTCGCGCACACTGATGGGCAAGGGCTGATTCTCAAACACCTCATCTCTTGCCTCAGAAAGCTCCTTGTCGCGGTGGTAAAAATAGCGCGTGGAGGGCGTAACCTGCTTCTCCAACTCGCGGAAGCGCTTGTCTTTGTGCAGCTCGTCAGGCATTTTCCCGTCATAGTCCTTTAGGAAGGCAAGATGACCGGCGGGAATCGGGTTCTGAAAAGCCGCGGGCGGCGGAGGCTCGGGAGGCGGCACTGCGGTCTGAGAGTCGGGCGCTTGAGCCGGGACCGAAGTGGGCGCTGGCTCCTGTGCGGGGGGCGCTGCGTTCGATTGCGGTGGGGCCTCCGGATCGGGAACTGACTGGGTGAATGCGAGAGCGGGCCAACAGAGAAAGAGCGCCGCGCAGACAGGTAGCGATGTAAATGTGGTTTTCATTTTTTCAGGGTTTCCGCAGAGTCTACGCAGGCAGTCTATCGCATTTTCTCCGCGACGAAAATTATTTTTGGATGTCATTCGATGCAGAATTTCTTGCGCCTGAATAGGGTCTTTGGGTACGGGCAGCAGGTTGAGGTCGGTACTTACCCAGGTCGCAGAAGCGAGCCCCGTAGGCCGGCTCGGGGCAGGCTCGCCGCCCCACGGACGAAGACCTGTCCGTGGCGACTCCGGCTCTGGGGCATCCGCCTTCTATGATGGTGAACAACGCACAATCAAGCGTTCAGAGCAGGTCATGTCCCCGACCATCTTCATCTCGGCAGGCGAAGCCAGCGGCGAGCACTATGGCGCGCTGCTGATTGAGGCACTCAAAAAGCAGCGCGCCGCCGCCAGCCAATCCGCCAGCTACTTCGGCATGGGCGGCGAACGTATGGCCGCCGCAGGCCTTGAGTGTATAGTCCGTTCCGAAGAGATGGCCGTCATGGGACTAACCGAGGTCGTCAGCCACCTGCCGCACATCTATGGCGAGTTTCGCAAACTGAAGCGGGCCATTCGCCAGCGGCCACCAAGCGTCGCCGTGCTCATCGACTTTCCCGAAATCCACTTCCGGCTGGCCAAAGAGTTCCACCAGCTCGGTGTTCCCGTCATCTTCTTCGTCAGCCCGCAGTTGTGGGCCTGGAAACAGCACCGCATCAAGCTGGTGCAAAAATACATCGCCAAAATGCTGGTGATCTTTCCCTTCGAGGAGCCTTTCTATCGCGAGCGCGGCGTCCAGGCCGAGTTTGTCGGCCATCCGCTGGCGGAGCTGCCGCTACCCGCCATCAGCTGCGCGCAGTTTGCCGCCGAAAACGGCCTCAATCCCGAAAGGACCTGGATTGGTCTCCTACCCGGTAGCCGCCCCAAAGAAATTCGCGATCATCTGCCGGAAATCTTGCGAGCGGCGCGACTACTAGCCGGTGATTTTGAGTTCGTTATTCCGCTCGCCCCAACCCTGAACGCAGCGCAGCGGGACGAGGCACGCCTGTTGGCAGAGGCGCACGGTGCCGGCTTGGCTCTTCACCTGGTCGACGATGCTCGCGCCACGCTCTTTCACGCCCGCGCCTCGGTCGTAGCCAGCGGCACGGCAACGGTCGAAGCGGCTTTGATCGGCAATCCTTTTGTCGTCGTCTACCGGGTCTCGTCGCTGACCTACGCCATCGCCAAACGGGTGGTCAAGGTGCCCCACGTCGCCATGGCCAACCTGATTGCCGGCAAGCGGGTCGTGCCAGAGTTGATTCAAAGCGACTTCTCGGCGGAAAATATCGTCCAACAGTTACAGCGGCTGCTACCCGACGGCCCACCCCGCCAGTCCATGATGGAGGAGCTGGCACGAATTCGGGGCTTGCTGCAGACGCAACCCACGGGCAGCGCGGAGGTCAAATCCGGCGGGGCCATTGAACGCGTAGCGGCAATCACGCTAGAGACCATCCATCTGGCCGGTTGATTTTCGTCGTCTCACACCCCGGCCACACGAACAAGGGCGCGGCAAGAACCAGGCACCCAGTCGACTGCAACTTCCGGGATTTCAAAATCGAATTATGAAATCCCAGCTTTTAACATTGGATTCAAGGCGAAAGGCAATACCGATGGCTGCGATAGTTGCTGCGATATGTAAGAAGTTGAAGATAGTTCCGCTGGGCTGCGCCGTGGCCTCCGCTCTGATGTTTGCCGCGCCGCTCTCTGCCCAGCGCCCGGAGCGAGCCACGCTTGACGTTACCGGCTACGTGATTGACGCCGAGATCGATCCAGCCACGCACCATCTGGCGGCCAAAGCGACGGTTACCTTTACCGCGCCGGAAAACGCCGAGGTCGTCAGCTTCGGCTTTCACCCAGCGCTGAAGGTGACAAAAATCTCCGACGAGGCCAGCAAGGTGCTCACCGGGGATCGCTCCGCTGACGGCACCATCCGCATCACCCCGGCTGCGCCTTTTACCCCAGGCCAGGTTGCGCACTGGACCTTTGAGTACGAGGGCATAATCACCGGCAATGAGGACGGCCCCATCGAGGGTCTCAAGCTCGCTGCCATCCAGGAGCCGATCACCTATCTGCTCTACCCGGCGCGCTGGTTCCCCATGACCGGCTACATGACCGACCGCTTCACCGCCGAAATACACATTCGCGTGCCGCAAGGGATGCGGGTCTTCGCCAGCGGCGCTCAAGGCGGCTCGAAGCCCGTCACACTGGCCAGCGGCAAGCCCGGCGATCAATACGACTTCAAATGGGACAAGCCCGGCTTTCCCGGCACAGTGATTGCCGGCCGCTACGCCAATCCAGTCTCAGCCGGCCCCGGCAATGTGAAAGTCTACCTAACCATCAGCCACCAGCAGTCGGCCAACGATCTGGCGCAAACGGCGGCCAAAGAGTATGACTTCTTCACCGAGAGCTTCGGCGCCGCCGAGTCCACTCATCTGAATGTCGTCGAACTGCCGGACGACACATTGCCCGCAGTCTGGGCACCAGAACTGGCCGCGGTCCTCGGTTCGCGAGTGGGTGACAAGAGCGGCATTCGCCTGCTCGCTAACACCATCGCCCACCAGTGGTGGGGCTCCGAGGTAAGCCCGCGCACCCTCAACGACGCCTGGATCACAAACGGCATGGCCCGCTACGGCGAGCTGATGTATGTCGAGGACGAGAGCGGTAGAAACGCCATGAAAGCGGCCATTCAGGATGTGGCTGCAGGCGCGCTGGCCTACGACACCATTCCTCTGTCGAGCGTCAACCGTCTAAGTCCCTTCTCGCCAGAGTTTCAGTCGATGACCCTGGAAAAAGGCGCCATGATCTTCCACATGCTGCGTTGGGAGATCGGCGACAAGGCCTTCCTCGCCACGCTCAAGGGCGCATTGAGCGAGTACAGCGACAAGCCGATGCGTGCGTCGGAGTTCGAGAAAGTAGCCGAGGCGCAGAGCCAGCAGCAGTTGACCGCTTTCTTTGCCCAATGGGTAGACGGCACCGGCGCGCCGCAGTTCAACGACAAGTACGCCGTCTACCGCCTCGGGAACAACAAGGGCTTCCGCACCATAGGCGAGATCGGCCAGGATCTTGACCTCTTCCGTATGCCGGTCGAGTTGCGCATAGAAACCGATGGCAAAACCGAGTCGCAAAAGATCGAAGTTGTAGGCACCGACACGCAGTATGTAGTGGATACCTTTGGCCGCCCGCGCCGCATCAGCATCGACCCGCAGGATTGGGTGCTCAAGTCCACCCCGGATTTGCAAGTGCGCATCTCCATTTTGAAAGGACAGCAACTTGTGGCCCAAGGCGATCTGGTGGGCGCGCTGGCCGAGTATCAAAAGGCTCTCGATGCCAATTCGCAGAGTTCGCTGGCCAGCTACCGCATCGGCGAGGTGCTCTTCACGCAGCGCAACTACCAGGCCAGCGTGAATGCCTACCGGGATGCGCTCCGCGGCGATGACGAGCCGCGCTGGACCGAGGTCTGGAGCCACATTGCGCTGGGCAAAATCTTCGACCTCACCGGTCAGCGCGACCGTGCCGTAAACGAGTATCGCCTAGCCGTGCAGACCAACGACAATACCCAGGGCGCGGTCAACGAGGCGCGTCTCTACCTGCAGAAGCCCTACCAGCGGCCCGAGAACGAATAAAGGCCGCAACCTTTTTCCCGATTTGAAACGCGTTCCCTTTCAGAACGCCAGCCCCGCAGACCCCTCGGTTAACTCTTGCAGCCGGCCTCCCAAAGCGGGACTATGCAGGCATGGTCCTCCTATGCATTCCATCGTTCGCATCGCATCGCTCCTTGGAGTCAGCCTCACCATTGCAGCCCTGGCCTCGTTCACAGCGTTCTGCAATCTCGCAGGACCGGCGGCCATGCCGCAAGTTTACCCCGCTTCCAGTGCTCCGTCGCAGGCCCCGCGTCCGGCCAGCGTCCAATCCCATTGTGGATTGAATGGCCTTCGCTACTCGTAACCGGCACGCCGCTGCCAGCGAATGGCAGGATCGCAGCACAAATTGAGCAACGGCCAACCCCAAGGCTGGCCGTTGCTGTTCTTTGAAGATTTTCGATTGCTTATTTGTCGCTGTGAGGCTTGCCCAGAGAGAGGACTTCCAGCTTGACCCGGGCAACCCCGGATTTGGTTATCCCCAGTTTTTCGGCGGCGCCATACGACAGATCGATAATGCGCCCCTCATAAAGGTACCCTCGGTCCGTGATGCGCACCACGACCGAGCGCCGGTTGTTGAGATCCACCACCCGCACCACCGAGCCGAAAGGCAAGGTTGGATGGCAGGCGGTCATCGCGTACATGTCGAACACTTCTCCACTGGCCGTGCGCCGGCCGTTGAACACTCCGCCATACCAAGTGGCAATGCCGTGGAGCATGTCGGTCCGTGTGGATTTTTCCGGTTTCTGCGGCGCAAGCAAGGCAGGCGTCGCGCTCGCTACCGTAACCGCAAGGGGCGCGGTTGCGGTTGGCACGGAAGGCCGCGCATCTGCTTCAACTGTCCGCGTGAAAATAACCAATCCCGCGGCCAGTAAAACAGAGCAGGCTCCCGCTACCAGCCAAATCGGCAGCGTAGATTTCGAGCTCGGGTTGCTTGATTCCCGTCGTTTTACCATCCGCCCATTTTACTAAGTGGTCACTACTGCACACAATCATTGTCAAGAAATACACGAGGAAATTTCGCTCCTAAAAGTCCCTTTTATGCCATGCATCAACCTAACTCGTTCATTATCTATGGCTTGCAAATTGCACCAAATACGGTGCAATTTGACGCTTTCTTTATGTGCTTGAGCCATTTCCCTCCATCCACCCCCGAAATCCAGGATGCCGCCGACCAGGCCTCTAATGCCTTCGGAGCTACTCCCTACTCCCAATTGCTTCCGCGAAGAACAACGCCGCTGCCTGTGAAACAACATTTCCCGCGCCGCCGTGTCTCCTGAAACAGTACATTTTTCTTCTCAGGAGGACATCTCATTGAGCCGCATTGCTTTCTTAATCCGCCCCGTCGCATGCGCCGCGCTTTTTTCGGCCGTCGCCGCTTTCGCCCAACAGCCCGCCTACACCATGGCTGGCCCCGTGCCTCCGGCCATCCGTGCAGCCAAAAGTGTCTTTGTCTCCAATGCCGGAAGCGATAGCGGGCTGTTTCCAGAACCTTTTTCGGGCGACCCCAACCGGGCTTACACCGAGTTTTATGCCGCGCTGAAGGCCACCGGCCACTTTGAGTTGGTGGCTGATCCGTCCCAAGCCGACCTGGTCCTGGAACTGCAATTAATCGCACCCAACGGCCCATCGAATGGCAGCAAGGTGAACGGCGCGTCCGACCCGCTGCCCATGTTCCGTCTGGTTGTTTATGACCGCAAAACTCACTATGTGCTCTGGGCGCTGGCTGAATCGATTGAAGGAGCTATCGGACAAAAGAGCCACGACCGCACCTTCGACGAAGCCCTCACCCGCCTTCTCAACAAGTTGGATGTGCTGGCCGGCAAGTCGCCCACCGCAGCCCATTGATAGCCTGCCCGTCGCCTGATTCGGGTTTCAATCGGTCCAGCATGCAGCCTATGCGAGCGAAAAGCGAGCGGCTGGCCCCACCGCAGGTGGCTGTTGGCCCCACCGCAGGCGGATCACTTGGTCCAGCATGCAGCCTATGCGAGCGAAAAGCGAGCTATTGGCCCCACCGCAGGTGGTTGTGTTGGACCCACCGCAGGCGGATCACTTGGTCCAGCATGCAGCCTATGCGAGCGAAAAGCGAGCTATTGGCCCCACCGCAGGTGGTTGTGTTGGACCCACCGCAGGCGGATCAATCGGTCCAGCATGCAGCCTATGCGAGCGAAAAGCGAGCTATTGGCCCCACCGCAGGTGGTTGTGTTGGACCCACCGCAGGCGGATCACTCGGTCCAGCATGCAGCCTATGCGAGCGAAAAGCGAGCTATTGGCCCCACCGCAGGTGGTTGCAGATTATTTCTTCTGTCCTGCTAGCGTGAAATTGTTGTTATCTCGCAGAAAAAAACAGGAGGGGAGATGGAATTCAGCACCGCGGGAATGGAATTGGTTAAAAAATCGGAGGGATTTCGCAGTCGCGTCTATCTGGATGTGGCCGGACTTCCGACCATCGGTTACGGCCACCGGCTGCTGCACCCCGAGTCGTTTCCCAATGGCATCGACGAGCCGCAGGCCGCGCAAATATTGGCCTCGGATGTGCGCGAAGCCGAGCAGGCCGTTCAGCGCCTGGTCAAGGTTCAGCTGACCCAGGGCCAGTTCGATGCGCTGGTGGATTTCTGTTTCAACCTGGGTGCAGGCCGGCTCGCTTCTTCTTCTCTTCTCAAAGACCTCAACGCGGGAAAGTATGACGATGCCGTCGAACAACTGCTGCGCTGGGACCACGCCAGCGGACAGGAAAACTCCGCTCTCAAAGCCCGCCGCGAGGCCGAGGCCGAGCTTTGGCGCAACCCCGCGGTGCAGCAACAAGCTGCGGCATAGGCTGCCGAACGATGCGCCGGCCGTTTGGCCCTGAAGGCCGGCTGAACTTGCCCAACCGCACCGCCACTCGCCGTCTGCACCGGCGGGTCAAGCCACTTCAGAAGCACCGTGGTCAGCAACCCCGCGCCTTCGTCAGAAAGATGAATGCCATCTGCCGCGCGAAGGCGCATGGTCCGTCCATTGGCCAGCGTCACAAACTCCCGAAACTTCCCCGCCTCGTCGCCTACATAAGGAACCGGATTCCACCACACCGCCCGTGGCGACTGGCTCACTACCGAATAGGCGATGCGATTGATGCCAGCGATCTTTTCGTCGTAGACAGCCACTCGCATGGGCGGCAGCCCAACCCACACCACCCGTGCCCCGCCCGCTCCCACCATAGCCAGATAGTTGGCGACCCGCTCCTGGTATACCTTCCGCCATTCCTCGCTGCCGTAAGGCAACACCTTGCCGTCCACCACGAATCCCTGTCCGTCGTTGGCGCCCATAGCCACAATAACCACATCGGGCTTTTCCGCGCCGAGCATCGCGGGATACTCGTCCATCCAATTGAAGACCTCAGGCCGCGCCAAGCCGGTACCGGACCGAAAAGCCTTGACGATGCGCAAATTCTTGTTGCCCGCAGCCTGTCGCGTCAACGTTGCGCTCAGCCCGACCGCCATCATCGAGTCGCCAGCCAACGCCACCACGCGCCGCTTGCCAGGCTCGACAGGCGGCAGCGGTGCCAGTTCCGTGGTGCGTGGGAGGTCTTTGAGAATTGGCGGGAGAATTGTCGCCTGCGCGCCAAGCGGCGGAGAATTCAGGCCGGCAGTTGGAGCGTTTGCCGATGTTGAAATCGTGCAACCCGACGTCAGCACCGGACCGTGCGGACCAGCAGTGTTTGCGGTCTTGGCTAAAAGAGCCGCGTCGTCGCTCCAGCCAAAGCGGGCCAGCTCTTCCAGTGCGCGCTCGCGAACTACGGTCACTCGAAGCGGATGAAGCGCCTGCTGAACGGCGGTGGTCGCCGGAACCGCGATCATGCGCAACGGGCCGATCTCAAGGTGATTAGCCCAGCTAGCCAGTCCGTCCGATTCAAGCAGCACAACGGCCGCAACGAATCCCGCAACCACCAGGACAAGTTGCCGAATTGGATCGTTCAATCTTACGGTCTTCATCGCTTACAGAAATCGCTCAAAACTGGAAGTAAATGAACGGGGCCACTCCGGATGGTCCCAGAATCTCGATCGCGACAATGATCGCAGCCAACACCCCGCCGCGAGCCAAGGCCGGCCAGCGGCCTAACTCGATCTCGAACCCATTGCGCCAACGCGTCGGCATAAACTGGCCCGCAAACCCGAGGAACAGCACAATCAAAACGGGCCCCGTGGCCAGCGACGCTACGCCTGGAACCACCAGCCGATTGAAGACCGAGAAGGCCATCGCAAATGAGGAGGCGCGGAAGAAAACCCATCCCACGCAAACCGCGTGGAAGAGAAGAATGCGCGCCATCCATCGCCACGCCGTGGTCGCGCGCCAGCGAACCAGCGGACGCCAGCCGATCCGCGACCAAAGCCGATGAACAACGAGATAACTCCCGTGCAGGCCGCCCCAAGCCACAAAGGTCCATGCCGCCCCATGCCACAAGCCTCCCAGTAACATGGTGATCATCAAATTGAGATAGGTGCGCAGCCCGCCCTTGCGCGAGCCGCCCAGCGGAAAGTAGAGATAGTCGCGCAGCCATGTCGAAAGCGAGATATGCCAGCGGCGCCAGAACTCCTGCGGATTAGTGGCCGTATAAGGCGCATTGAAATTGCGAGGAAACCGATAACCCAGCAGCAGCGCGCAGCCGATAGCAATATCGGTGTAACCCGAAAAGTCGCAGTAGATCTGTGCCGCATAGCCATAGACAGCCAGCAGCGTGTCCCACGCGCCAAACGACTGCGGAACAGAGAAGACCGGCTCAACCAGCCGCGTGGCCAGCATGTTTGAGATAACTACCTTCTTGAACAGGCCGCTCGCGATCAGCAGGAAAGCGCGGTTTACGCAGATGGTGCGAGGATCGCGCCGTGCCGCCAGTTGTGGAAGAAACCGCGAGGCGCGCAGAATAGGGCCGGCAATTAACTGCGGAAAGAACGCAACATAGAGAAGTGCGTCGCCCAGCTTTACCGGCTCTTTCACCTTGCCGCGATAACAATCGGCCAATAAGGAGATAGCATGAAAGACAAAGAATGAGATACCCAGGGGCAACAACGGCGAATAGACCTCAATACGGGGCGGCGGCGCAAAGCGGCCCCAGACCTCGAGCAGAGTCATCATCAGAAAGCCGATGTACTTGTAAAACACCAGCGTATCCAGGCAAACTACGACGCCCGCGGCCAGCCAGCTCCTCCTGGCGATTGCCGTCCGGCTGCGCTGAATGCGCTGCGCCACTAACCCGCTGAAAAGCGAGATGCCGAATAACAATGGAAGATAGGTCCAGTTCCAGAAGCCATAGAAAAGATAACTAGCCAGTAAAAGAAAGCCTTTATGCACCGTCGGGAAACGATACAGACTCCAGGCAATGGCCAGGACCGTCAAAAAGAACAACGCGTACTCGACTGTGGGGAATAACATAAACTTGCTTGGTATTCGTTCGAAGCCTGATCCCGGTAAATATGCCAGTTAGCCGCCGCCGATTTCCAGGATGCGTTTGGTGAAAGAATAATAGCACAATATCTTTATTGTTCTTATGCACCTCACGCGTCACGCATATCTCCCAAGCCTCCCGCTATTTCCCCTCCACAGCCTTCGCATCTTTTCCCTGCTCTGCGTCAACATGAAAGCGTTTGTAATCGTAGTCGCGTTCAGTAATGCGTTGCCGCTCTTTCATCGCCATCAGGACACGGGCCTGCACGGCCGCTTGGCTACCCGTCGGCAGCCATATCTCGCCGTTCACCAAGGACTGATCGAAGTGAAAGTTGGAACCTTTCTCGATGCTGGCCACCAGTCCGCCAACCACGCGAAAATTGTCATCGAAATTCGCATCGCAGTGCACAACCTGACGATCAGCCTCATCGATCCACATCGTTCCCTGTAACTTCTTCGAGGCATCCTCGGCAAGACCATGGGTCTTGACGTCCTTGCGGCCAACAAAATCAAAGACGATCGTCGGCCGGCCGCGATAGTTTTCGCGCCTCGGGTTGAGCACATCCATAATCTCAAGAATGCGGCTTACTTTGATGCTCGGCCCTTCCAGCGGCTGACCGGGAGGCGTCTTCTCTGCCTTTTCCACCAGCTTGGTTACTCGCTCAGTTTCTTTCTGCTGCTCGTGCTCGTTCAACGGTTGGCCGTCCTTCTTCACCGTTCGGTCAATCGGGTGGCTATTTACGAAGAATATCTCCTGCTCTTCGGTCTCCGTCTTTGTAACATTGCCTTTTCCGTCTAAAGTCTCCGTCGTCTTGGTTGAACTGTAAGTGTAGTTCTCAATCACCTTCTCCAGCGTCTTCTGGTGCTCCACAACCTCGCGCATCAGTTGCCGAATCTCCGGTAGCGGCGGCGAGCCAGCTCCCTGGGTCTGCGCTGAAAGCGCCGGCAACAGAACCAGAGGAAGAACCACGAGCGGGAACATTCCAGATGAACGCATGACAACAAACCCCTTCAATTACGATTATGCCCGTGCCGGTTAGTGCTGTTAAACTTCGTGCAAAGAAATTGGCGGAAATTTTCGTGAAGTAACAAAATGCGAAATGCCGCGAACGTTTTGGCTGCTTTCTCGCTCTTTACCGGATAGGAATCCAAAAACAGTTTTTCGTTGGAGGAAGGTTTGATGCGCAGACGCCGATTTGTCTTCAGCCTCGCAAGTTTTTGCCTGATACTTCTCTCGTTCCAAGCTATCTACGCACAAGACAATCCTGTTGCGATTCAAAGTGGCAGACAAGGTAGCACTGCAGTCTCGCTGAACGGCAAAACTGTCGCCCCCGCGCCTGCCACAACTAGAGACCGCATTCACCTGGATGTTGTGGTATCGGATAAGTCGGGAAGGCCAATATCCGGCCTCGATCTCAAGGACTTCACACTGCTCGACGACAATCAGCCCGCCAAGATTCTTTCCTTTCAAGCCATCGACGAAAATATCCAAAAGGCGAACCCGCCGGCCGAAATTATTCTGGTCATCGATGCGGTGAACTTCGGCTTCCAGCAAGTCGCCTTCACCCGCCAGGAGATCGAGAGGTTCCTGCGCCAAAACGGCGGGCATTTGGCACAGCCGGTATCGATCTTCGTGTTGACCAATCAAGGTGTAGATGTCCGGCGCCAGCCTTCCGTCGATGGCAATGCGCTGGCTGCCGAGGTTAGTCAACTCGATAACAAGCTGCGCACCATTAGCTCGTCGGCTGGAGGATGGGGCGCAATCGAGCGCTTCGAGTTTTCGATTAGAATCCTCACCTCCATCGCCAAGAACGAAGCCAGGAAGCCGGGCAGAAAGCTGCTCATCTGGGCTGGCTCCGGCTGGCCAATGCTCGACGTGCATAACATCGAAAGCACTTCCGAACAGCGGCAACAATACTTCGATTCGATTGTCGAGCTCTCTACCAAATTGCGCGAAGCGCGCATCTCCGTTTACAGCATTTCGTCGGGCCAACCCGGTCGCGGCACCTTCCTCTATCAGGATTTCCTCAAACCCGTGAAGTTGCCTGAGAAAGCCAGCCCTCCCAACCTGGCTTTGCGGGTGCTTGCTGTCCAAAGCGGCGGACGCGTCCGCGGGCCGGATAACGACCTCTCAGCCCAAATCGACCGTTGCGTTCAAGACGCTAGCACCTACTACACGCTGTCCTTCGATCCACCGCGTGCCGACCACGCCAATGAGTATCACGAATTAAAAGTGCAAATCGACAAGCCGGGACTAACTGCCCTCACCAATACCGGCTATTACAATCAGCCGTAGCAGAAAAATTTCTGAGCGAAGAAACCGATGGAATTTCAAATGGGTGAAATGGCATGAACCTGTCTCAGCGAGTTTGCATGGCGTTTTTTGTTTGCTTGCCGCTCCTCTCCTCAGCACAAAAAAATCCAACTCCGTCGGCATCCACGGACCAATCCGGCGCAGTATCGCCGCCCGAGACTCAGGTCCCAGCGCTCTCTCCGCGTCCAGCGCCTGCGCCCACGCCCAAAAACGCGGATGGCCGCATCCACCTTGATGTTGTAGTGACCGATAAGTCGGGAAAGCCCATATCCGGCCTCGCGCTTAATGACTTCAAGCTGCTCGACAACAACCAGCTCAACCCGATCCTCTCCTTTCAAGCCATCGACGAAAATGTTCAAAAAGTCGGCCCGCCAGTTGAAGTCATTCTGCTCATCGATACCGTAAATATCGGCTTCCAACAAGTGTCCTTTGTGCGGCAGCAAGTTCAGAATTTTCTACTCCAGAATGGCGGACATCTTGCCCAGCCGGTATCGGTCTTCATGCTGACCAACGACGGCGTAGAAGCCCAACCCCGGCCTAGCTCCGATGGAAACGCACTGGCCGCGGGAGTCAACCAGCTCGAAACCCACCTGCGCACTATCTCTCGGTCGGCAGGCGCCTGGGGCGCAATCGAGCGCATGGATTTCTCGATCCGGATGATGATGGGTATTGCGGATAATGAAGCCAGAAAGCCGGGCAGAAAGCTGCTCATCTGGGCCAGCTCCGGCTGGCCGATGCTCGATAGTCCGAGGATCATAACTTCATCGAAGAGTGAGCAGCATGACTTCGATGCAATCGTCCGGCTTTCCACGCGGCTGCGCGAAGCGCGCATCTCCGTGTATAGCATCTCGCAGGGTACGGCCAATGTTGACTCCTTCCTTTACCAGGAATTTCTGAAAGGGGTGAAGACGTCTGAAAGGGCGAGTCCCCCGAACCTCGCCTTGAAAGTGCTTGCCGTCCAGAGCGGCGGGCGCGTCGTCGGCCCGGATAACGACATGACGGCCCAAATCGGCAATTGCGTCCGTGACGCCAGTTCCTTCTATACGCTGTCCTTCGATCCTCCGCGCGCCGATCGCGCCAATGAGTATCACGACCTGAAAGTGCAAATCGACAAGCCGGGACTCACCGCCCGCACCAACACTGGCTATTACAACCAACCATAGCCAGGCGCGGCTTCTTGCCTGCATGTTGACAGCGACAATCAATACTCCCTAGAATTAAGAGGGGTAGCTTCGCGATTTTCCAGCGTAAATGCTAGAAAAATCAAAGGTTGAGAGAGTTTCATTCGAGTCCGGCGGGTTCGAGCCAGACCGCTGGGCATGCCTCACACGGAGAGCAGGAAAGATGTCAGATGCGCGCGTCAGTCCGCGGGAGCGGCTGGTGCTCACGGCCATCATCGAGTTGTACATCGCTACCGGCGAACCGGTGGCCTCGCAGACGGTCGCTCATTATTTCTCCAATAAGGAAGGCCTCAGCTCGGCCACCATTCGCAACGTGATGGCCACGCTCGGCGAATCGGGCCTGCTCGAGCAGCCGCACACTTCAGCCGGCCGGGTTCCCACAGCGGCAGCCTTCCGCTACTATGTCGAACAGATTACGCAGTCTGGCCGCATAGCTTCTGGCGCGCAGGCTTCCAACATGAACGCCATGCCCCAAGGCGCATCATCGCTGGATTCCGGAGGGCAAGGTTCTTCCCCGCTGGGGCCGTCGCAGTTGAGCGATGCCCGCCGCGGACAAATTGAGGAAAGCTTCTCCGGCGTAACAAGCACCAACGATTATCTGGAGCGCACCTCGCACGTGCTGGCGCTCCTGTCCAGTGGGCTGGGCGTGGCGCTCGCAAGCGCGACGGCCGGCCAGGTGCTCGAGCATATTCATTTCTCGCGGCTTTCGACGGGCCGTGTGCTGGCCGTGCTGGTCACCCAGGCCGGCGCGGTGCAGGATCGCGTACTGGCTCTCGACCGCGACCTGACCCACATCGAGCTTGAGACGGCCGCGCGCTACTTGAACGAGAACTTTCGCGGCTGGCTTGTCGAACGCATTCGTGTCGAGGTTGCCCGGCGTGTTGAGTTGGAGCAAGCCGCCTACCACCAGATGCTGGCCTCGATCGAAGAGCTTTGCCGCAAGGGCGCGCTGGCCGGTGGCGAGGCCGGTCCCGCAATTTTTGTAGATGGAATGGCCAATCTCATCGCCGCCGAAGTGGATCGTGAGAGGCTGCGGCAAATGTTGTTGGCTCTGGAAGCCAAGCAGCGGCTGATCGAGTTGTTGACCGCCTATGTGGACGGACGCCAGCAGGAAGTGCGTGTTGTAGTGGGCCTTGAACACGGTGAAGCGTCACAAGCCATGCAGGACCTTGTACTCATCGGCGCACCGGCCCGTCTGGGCGGCGCAAACCTGGGCACGGTCGCAGTCATCGCACCCACCCGCATCCAATATCAGGAGATGATTCAGGCCGTGCGCTACATCGCCGGGCTCTCCGAGCGTCTGCTCGAAGTTCCCGCCGATTAGAACATGATTGGGCGAGAATGCCTGAATGGAACTCGCATCGCTCCCGATAAGAAAAAGAGAAGCCGGCGCTTGCCGTGGAAATTGTGATTGAGACAAATAGACAAGATGCTTCGGAGAATGAATATAACCATGCCAGAGCAGGAATCTGAGTTGACCTTATCGGAAGAAGCCCGGGCTGAGGCCGAGGCGGCTGCCGAAAATTCCGCAATCGAAATGCCGCTGCAAGACACAGGGGATGCCCAGCCCGTCGCCCGCGCGGAGTTTGATCAGCTCAAGACCGAGCGCGACCAGCTGCTCGACCGGCTGGCTCGTATCCAGGCCGAGTTTGAGAATGCACGCAAGCGGGCCGACCGCGAGCGGCTGGAGTTTCGCGACTACGCCGTCGGCAGCGTGGTCGAACAGTTTTTACCCGTCTTGGATAACTTCGAACTGGCCCTCAAAGCTACCGGCTCGGCTGAGCAGTTGCGTTCCGGCGTCGAGTTGATCCTCAAACAAATGGAAGAGGTTCTGCGCCAGTTGCAGGTCAGCGCGGTTCCTGCCTTGGGTGCGGAGTTCGATCCCCGCCACCATGAGGCGCTCGGCTCGGTAGAGCGCCACGACATCCCTGACCAGCATGTGGCCGAGGAGATTCGACGCGGCTACAAAATCCGCGAACGCCTCCTGCGCCCTGCGCTGGTACGCATCGCCTCCAACCCGAAGCAGACAAGCGAATGAGTTCAAATACAAAAGTGACCAAAGCCGACTATTACGAAGTTCTCGGTGTATCGCGCGGGGCCGACGATCAGCAGTTGAAGAGCGCCTATCGCAGGCTGGCGCTCAAGTACCATCCTGACCGCAACCCTGGCGACAATGAAGCCGAAGAGATGTTCAAGCAGGCCAGCGAAGCCTATCAAGTCTTAAGCGATGCTGACAAGCGCGCCGCCTATGACCGCTTCGGCCATGCCGGGGTCGGTGCAACCGGCCAGGGCTTCGGTGGCCCGTTCGCCGGTGGCGTCGATATTGGCGACATCTTTGGCGACCTCTTCGGCGAAATGTTTTCGATGGGCGGCAGTACGCGCCGCGCCACCCGCCAGCAACGTGGTGACGACCTGCGCTTCGATCTGACCATCGACTTCGAGGCCGCCATCTTCGGCTACGAAACGGAAGTGAAAATTCGCCGCCTCGAGACCTGCGTCGTCTGTCATGGGCGGGGCAGCGCCTCCAGCCACGGACCAGTCGCCTGTGCCCAGTGCCAGGGCCGGGGACAGATCCGCTACCAGCAGGGCTTCTTCTCCGTAGCCCGTACCTGCGGCGCTTGCGGCGGCGCAGGCCAGGTCATCGGCGATCCTTGCACAGTCTGCCACGGTGAGACCCGCGTCAGCAAGGAGCTCAAGCTCAACGTCAAAGTGCCGCCCGGCGTCGAGGACGGAACCCGCATCCGCTACTCCGGCGAAGGCGACGCTGGCCGTTCCGGTGGACCCAAGGGCGACCTCTACGTCGTGCTCGCCATTCGGGCGCATGACTTCTTCCAGCGTGACGGCCACAACCTGCGCTGCGTCATCCCCATCAGCTTTCCCCAAGCCGCATTGGGCACCGAAATCGAAATTCCAGCCATCGACGGCCCCGTCACTCTGAAGATTCCCGAGGGCACACAGAGCGGACGCGAGCTGCGCGTGCGCGGCCGTGGCGTCCCGTTCCTCAGCGAGAAAGGCACCGGCGACCTGATCGTAAAAGTGATGGTCGAGATTCCCCGCAAACTGACCCGCGCCCAGCGCGAACTGATCAGCCGCCTAGCCGAATCGCTAGCCGTCGACAACAAGCCCGCATCCCCCAGCCTGATCGAAAAGATGAAGGATCTGTTCAACTAAATCTTCCACGGATTGATGACAGGTACACCAGCAGCGACGAACGGCACGGTATCGCGGGTGGCTACGGTGAATCCATGAACAACGGCGATGGCTGCAATCTGGCCGTCCGCCACGGAGATGCTGAAGCCTTTGGCCGTCGTCCTGCTGACGAGTAAGGCATAAGCCGCCGCGGCTTCCCGATCAAAGTCGAGGAATCGCGCGCCGAAGAGCCTTTCGAGCAATTCCCGCATAGCCACGCTCAGGCCTCTTTTTCGCCGGCCGCCGGGCAGCAGTTCAATGCCGAGCAACAGCTCTGAAAGATTAGTAGCCGTGAGATAAAGCGTCTCGGCGGCTTGCCGGTCCAGCCATCCCGCCACAGCCGGATCCGCATCAGCCTTCATCGGCTCCGAGATCACGTTTGTATCCAGAATAATCACTCGAAGACAGCCGGCTCACTCGGCGTTTGATCGCGATGAAGATCGAGATTGATTTCTCCAAAGTGCTGTCCAAAAGCGGCAAGCTCCGACCCGATCTTGATGCGCGTCTTGGGAGCGACAGCTTCCTCCAAAATCACGCGAATCTCGGCCTCGGTGCTACGCGCGTTGTGCGCCGCGCGCAGCTTGAGCGCACGGTGAACTGCATCGGGAAGATTGCGAACTGTAACGGCAGGCATGAGTCTACCCCAACGTATTTTGATTACAATGATAGCATAATGCAATAAATGATAGCAAGAACCTGAAATAACGTCGATACGGCCGAAAAACACCAGTCCTAACCGCAAAATCAAGACACCGAGAGGGGCGGGCTCTTAGTTGTTCTGAGCTAACCCGCAGTTCAAGCTAAAATAAGATTTGCCTCGCACCTGCGAAAGTGGCGGAATTGGCAGACGCACCAGACTTAGGATCTGGCGGAGCAATCCATGGGGGTTCGAGTCCCCCCTTTCGCACCACACCCTTTCAATCAAGCGCGAGTCGTCTAAACAGCAATGCCCGAAGGCAACGCGCCCCCGGGCATTACTTTATTTAGAGCACAAAATTACATGCTGTCGAAGCGATGAATGATGTGATCCACGATGTGGTTCGCCTTTTCTATGTGATCCAACGCGCGGTGTTTCAGGCCGTGCGCATAGTCATTGTCCTCTTCGCGGTTCAAATCGTCCCAGGCTGCGGTTCCCGCCTCGCGCGCCTTGCGGAAGCGGTTGTTGGGTGTGATGCCCGCATCGATCGGTGGGTGGTCGTGAAGGTTCTTGCCGTCTTCGATCGCGGCTTCCTTGATCTCACCGATGGCAGCATCGATCTCATCGATCGCATGTTGAGATTCTTCGTCGACCCGCTCGCTCGGAGTCAGCTTATCGAGATACGCGCGCATCAGGCGAAGGTCGCTCAAGGCGTGCAGATAGGCCGGGTGCCTGCCAGGCTCCTGGGCATGAGTGGGCATGGTTCCGATTACAAGTACTGCGGCAGCTGCTGCTGCAAGAATTAATGACTTACCGAACTTCATCAAGCAGTTCCTCCAATGGGTGAATGGTTTGGTTGACGGTGGACAATTCCTCCGTGCTGGCTGGTACGACGAAGCCTGCAATGGCTAGGACACGATCCCCCCTGAAAAGTTGTCAAGTGGGAGAAGGCATCCGCTGATTGGTATTTCCATTGTAGCCCTCGGCATCTCGCCCCCCGCCGGAGTAATCTGAATAAGCCATGAGTCCATCGCCGTTGCAACCACAAATGAACATCGTCCAGACTCCCGAATACCGCGAGTCTTACGCCAATAGCGTCCAAATCCGCGTCAGCGTCTGGGACTTCCAACTGGTCTTCGGCCTGGCTTCCAGCGAAGCTCCCGATCAAGTCACCATTCGCAATCACAACGCGGTTTTTCTCAGCCCGCAGCAGGCCAAGGCTCTGTGGAATATGTTGGGCCAGCATCTTGCCCAATACGAGCAGGCTTTTGGCACGCTGAATCTAGAGCCGCAAAGCCATAACTTCCCGCAAGGTCCCATCAATTAAAGGAACCATCGCTTGCGCTCCATGAAACTCTTCGCGCCGCGCCGGGATGCGCCCCTGCCCGCCTGGATGGTCTTCCCGGTGATCTTCGCCGCGCTCTACGCCAGCCACTTCACCCTCTTGCGCCTGCCCTATTACTGGGACGAGGCCGGCTACTATATCCCCGCGGCATGGGACTTCTTCCGCACCGGGTCACTAATTCCCGTCAGCACGCTCACTAATGCCCATCCTCCACTGCCGAGCATCTATCTCGCGCTCTGGTGGAAAGCTTCCGGCTTTCTTCCCGAAGTCACACGCGAGGCCGTGCTCTTAGTAGCATCGCTCGGTTTGACGGCCGTCTGGCGGCTAGCCATGCGCTTGGTCGGCGTGCCTGCCGTCGCTTTCTGGACCGTAACACTCACCGCCATCTATCCCATCTGGTTCGCCCAAAGCTCTCTCGCCCACGCCGACATCTTCGCCGCCGCCTGCACGCTCTGGGGACTGGTCTACGCCCTACCCGCTCGCGAAGCGTTGACTTATCAGTCGCGCAAACCCTGGGCCGCAGCCGTGTGGTTTGCCTTGGCCGCGTTGTCAAAAGAAACGGCCATCGCCATCCCGCTCACTCTCGCCGCCGTCACATTAGTCGAAAGCTTTCGCGTATCAGGAATTGCCCGCTCGCGTCTCTGGCGTGAGGCCGCATGGCTCGCCAGTTGCCTGCTTCCGCTTGCCGCCTGGTATAGCTATCACTACATGAAGACCGGCTTCTTCTTCGGCAATCCCGAATACCTGCGTTACAACGCACAGGCCAATCTCTCGCTCCCGCGCTTCCTCGCCGCCTTCGAGCATCGCATCCTCCATCTCACCGCGCACATGAATCTCTTTGTGCCCGTGCTGATGACCATCGCGGCCCTGTTGCTCGATCCACGTCCCGCTCCCAGCGCTTCTGGCACTGGCAAAAAGGATCGCCCCGCCATCGCGCCCTCCGTACTGCGCCGCATCTTTCTACTGCTACTGATCAATGCTCTGCTCTTCAGCGTCCTCGGCGGCGCTCTCCTCACCCGCTATCTGCTGCCCATGTATCCGCTGATATTGTTAGTCGCCGTCGCAACCTTTTATCGCCGCGTTCCTTACTGGTATGGCTTGGCCGTCTTCTCCGCCGTGGCCTTCGTCTTAGGACTTTTTCTCAATCCGCCTTACGGCTTCGCCCCGGAAGACAACCTGACTTATGCCCGTGTCATCCGCCTTCATCAAGCCGGAATCGCAGAGCTTGAAAAGCGCTACTCTGGATCGACCGTGCTCTCCGCCTGGCCACTTACCGACGAGCTAACTCGCCCTGAGTTAGGTTATGTAACTCAACCCTTCGCCGTAGATACTGTCGCGGATTTCACCGCCGCTGAAATTGCCCGCGCCGCCCAGGAGCCCGATAAGTACTCCACCGCTCTGGTCTTCTCCACTAAGTACGATCCCAATTCGTCCTTCTTCACTTTGGGATCAAGGAGCCGCGCGGACGACGAGCGTTACTTCGGCCTCCACCACGATCTCCCGCCTGAAGAGATAGCTCACGAACTCCACGGCAACTTAGTCTGGATGCAAGAAGACCAGGGCCAATGGATAGCACTAATCCGCTTCAACCGCCAATTCGACGCGCAGTTCAAGCGCAGCAACGATCCGCGGACCATTGATTCAGCCCGAGTGCAATAAGTCACCACAGAACTGTCATTCCGATCACCATGGAACTGTCTTCCTCAGCGCTACATAACTGTCATCCTGAGCGGAGCGTAGCGCAGTCGAAGGGGACCTGCTTCTGCTTTTCGAGATAAGACCTGCAATCGATTTTCCCGTTGAAGCGCGGTAACTATCCGCGGGTCGTCGAGGTCAATCTATACTCAAGACTTTCACACCCTCATGAGGCGCACTTTTGCTGATGAATCCGATAGCCCCGGAGGTCTTTGCAACGTACTCCACAATCGCCGCCTCGCTGTCGAATGACGGAGGCATCGAGACCTTTCCAGAAAATACCTGCCTGCGCCAGGAGATGATCACGCTGCTCTCAGACATATGAAGGCAGTCAGGGTAGAAGCTATCATGTGCGGCCCCCTTGCTGAGCAGCACAGGCAAGGCGCGGCTTCCGTCCTTGAAGAATTTCGACTCGCCCGTAAAGACATCGCGAAGCACGCCCTTTGAAATCACTTCTCCCTTAAAGCTCGGGTTGGCGATGATGATGACCTGGGCCTGGGCCCGAACGGCGAAGAACGACGCGGTAGCTACTAAGAAAATAACGAACAATTGCTTTCTCATGGAAGTGTTCTCCTTTCCGCTCTAGAACGTGAATCCGATCTTGGCCACCAGCACATTGGTTTTGGGCTTAAGCCCGTTCGGATTGTCGATGCCATAGAAACCTACATCGTTTCCGTCGATGAAATGTCCTTCAACCTTTCCGTAAAAATACTCGTTGAAGTCGTATCTCCCTGAGGCAGCCCAATCGCGGAAGAAGTTGGCCGGATCGGAGTTATCGTGAGCCGATGCTATAAGATCGTGCGTATAGTAAGCGCCTGCCTGTAGCTTGTCGGTCAAATGGTAGCCGCCCATGGCAAACCATCCTCGCTCATCGATACCGCTCGTCGATGGATCTGAGCCGGTGACGGTAGTGGTCGTATACGCAACGAGCTTCGAATACTGCCACGAAGCAAATAACTTCTTATGGCTGTAATCCGCATAGTATGCCGACCAGAAAGTTAGCGGCTCACTGAAGGTCCCATCGGTCGTTGTGCCCTGGGCGTTATACATCATCAGTGAACCACCCAATGTCAGGCCGGAAACCGGTGTCTTCCAGCGCAGATCGAATCCCGGCGTCTTACCCGAAGGCTGGCCAGTTATGTTAGTTCCTGATTCCTTGAGAGACTCAAGAGTTCCGTCATTCGAGGCGAAGTAGTAATAGCCGTAGTATGCGCTGTATTCCAATTGTCCGAGCTTGTTTGAAATAGACACATCGCCATATAACTCCACTCCCAGCTGCGAAAGGTCGGTGGAGCGAATGTCGATGCCATAGATCGGTTCAGGGAGCAAGGACCACATATAACCAGGGTCGTAGTCTTGAGTGTCGTTACAGAGCCCCCAGCGTATCTTTACCTTCCCCGCGCGCACGCCCAGCCAACGGTTCACTGTGTAGTCGCCCATGGCCCAATCTATATCGGGAGTGTCGCCGCCAAACACGCCCAGCCGCGTGTAATGAAACTGCACGCCGACCCGCAGCTTGTCGCTCACCTGATCGTTCACGTTCAGCGCGGCTTCAGTCCATTCGGTGCTCCCCGAGCGGGTATTCATGCCCAAATAATTGTTGTTGTCGCTCACAACGAAAGATTGTGTGGCAAATCCGTGGATTTGGAGATGCACGTCCTGGACCTGCGCAATCGCCGGAGTTACTCCGATCAATGCCGCGACCCCAGCCGCTAGGAGGCAGCTAACCCATCTGCTCCCGATCCTGAAATTGCAAATTCCCTTGCCCCATTCCATCGTTTCCCCTTCTGTCTTGCATAGCCCGCCAGCGACAAACCCAGACCGCAGTCAAAAGATTGGGCAGAGGGGATGTCCTGAATAGGCGTTACTGAAGGTTTCATCGGAGTGTTGGAAGGAAAAATGAGGAGAATGCTGCGGTTCCCTCCTCATTGCGGGAATGCGGATCAGAGAGGATTCCCACTAAGTGCCCCATCTTTGAATCGTTTTTGATTCAAGGATGGCAGACCACGAACCTTGCCCCAGACGGTTGGCGGGAGGCCCGAGCTTTCGCGGACAAGCTGGAAAGCGGAGAATACGCCACTATTCTCGAATATCTGGTGTTTCTGTCAGATTGGGTCAAGCACCATACTACGACGGCTAAACGCAGATCGGGCGACTTCATGCAAGCCCTTCACTTGGAGGCAAGCATGTGCGAAAGTGCACCTGGCCATGCATCTCATTTCCCATTGCCTTGACCTCCAATCGAGTTGCAAGCTGTCAGTTCAATCAAATTAATTAATTGTTCTTCCGGAGAGAGCCGATGAACTCTTCACGCGGACCCTCGGTCGGTCCTGTCTTCGCAGGTAGCCATGCCACCAAATTGACAAGACTGTTCGCGCGTTTTCCAGCACCCAGGTCGTTCCTTAAGGAGATACTCCTATGTCGTTGATTTGGACCCGCCACCTGTCGGTACATATAGAAGAATTCGACGAAGATCACAGGCAACTACTCAAAATCCTCAATGAGCTGGAGTTTGCGGTTAAGTCTGCGGTCAGCGGCAAAGTCGAGTCGATAGAAATCGAAATCGCAATGCACCGGCTGGAAAACTATAGCAAGTCTCACTGCGCCGATGAAGAGAAACTGCTCGAAGAAACCGGATATCCCGATCTGGACCTGCACAAGCTTGAGCACGCCGGTTTAATAAAAATGCTTGGGAACTTGAAGCTGCGACTCCATGACAGTTCCGATCCGAAGCATGCATTGGAACTCATCGGATTCGTCTATGGGTGGGTTACGAATCACGTCAACGTGACAGACAAGCAGTACGCTCAATTTCTGCACGACCACGCAAAGCAGTGCGCGGTTTACTTCGCCGCGAAAAAGCACGCCCCAAAAAGCGGACGAAGAAGAGAACCGCCGATTCAAGTTTGCCTGGCCTCGAACTCACAGAAACATCCCTACCATCCGTAACGCGGTCTGGTGAATAGGGTACGCCTCTTCAACGTCGCAAAAATGAAGATTTTATGGATGGTACAACTAATGAGAACAGACCCTAGCGTGAAATGAAAGCATAACGGCAGCAGCGCACAGTCAGCAAAACTCCAAGGGTGCTGACGGGATACCGGTTACCCAGAGTCAGCCCTATGCAAAGTCGAAGGGAGTCGCGCCTTTCAACTTATAAAACTCCTGCAGCCCCGCCGACCTGCTCACTCAATAACTCCACCCCGCACAGTCAGGAATCTCCCCGAAAAAATAACCATAACTCGCAAAATCTTCCCTGGTTTCTTCGCTTCCCCCTGCTCACTACTGAAGGATTCTCAGCCGTTTGTCTGCTCCTCAGAGCGTCCGGAGTCCCCACTCGCCCAGAACTGAAGCGTCCCATATCTCCACTTTTTCCAAAACCGGCAACCTGGAGCTTCACATTTGACCAAAAACCGGTAACTTATAGCTCCCCATTCGGCAAAAACCGGCAACCTATAGTCCTCCACTTTTGAATGGCCAATCAGCCCGTCAACCCTCCCGTCTGCTAAACTCGCAACGAACCTCCTCCATGCTTTTCAAAGCCCACAGTGCCGCAGTCTACGGGATCGACGCCAACCTCATTGATGTCGAGGTGGACTATAGCGGCGTGGTCGCAGAGAAGGATGTCTTTCATACCGTGGGCCTTCCCGACGCAGCCGTACGCGAGAGCCGCGACCGCGTCCGCGCTGCCATCAAGAACTCCGGCTACCTGATTCCGCCCACGCACATCACCATCAACCTCGCGCCTGCCGACCTCAAGAAAGAAGGCTCCGGCTTCGATCTGCCCATCGCCGTCGGCATCCTCGGCGCCTATGGCGCGCTGCACACAAACGACTTGAGCCAGTTCCTGCTGGTCGGCGAACTCGGCCTCGACGGCAGTGTTCGCGCCGTGCCCGGCATGTTGCCAGTGGCCATTCTGGCGCGCGAAAAGAATATTCCCAACTTGATTCTGCCCGCTGCCAACGCCGCCGAAGCCGCAGTCGTCGAAGGCGTCAACGTCTATCCCGCCTCTTCGTTGCTCGACGTGCTCGAGCTACTCAACACCATGGTCGTAGGCGTCATTCAGCGCGAGCCGTATCGCGTCTCCACCGAAACGCTGCTCGGTGAGCTACAGCATTTCAATGTCGACTTCAAGGATGTGCGCGGCCAACAGACGGCCAAGCGCGCACTGGAAGTGGCTGCGGCCGGCAGCCATAACATTCTCATGATCGGACCGCCCGGCTCGGGCAAAACCATGCTCGCCAAGCGGTTGCCCTCGATTCTCGCCCCGCTTACCTTCGAAGAAGCTCTTGAAACCACGAAGATTCACTCCGTCGCTGGCGTGCTCGACGCTGCTGCAGGCCTCGTCACTCAGCGCCCCTTCCGCTCGCCGCACCACACCATCAGCGATGCGGGTTTAATCGGTGGCGGCATCATGCCAAGGCCCGGCGAAGTCTCGCTCGCTCACAACGGCCTCCTGTTTCTCGATGAGCTGCCCGAGTTTCCCCGCAACGTGCTCGAAGTCATGCGCCAGCCGCTCGAAGACCACACCGTCACCATCGCGCGCGCTTCCATGTCGCTCACTTTCCCCGCACGCTTCATGCTGGCTGCTGCCATGAATCCCTGTCCCTGCGGTTACTTCAATGACAAGTCGCGCGAATGCCAGTGCACCCCGCCCATGATTCAGCGCTATGTGGCCAAGATCTCCGGCCCGCTTCTCGATCGCATCGATATTCACATCGAGGTTCCTGCCGTGAGGTACAAGGAACTGCGCGGATCGGCAGCCATCGAAGGCTCGGCCGAGATTCGCGCCCGCGTGCTGGCCGCTCGCGAATGTCAGCAGCAGCGCTTCCGCAAAGGCGGCGAGAAAATTTATTCCAACGCGCAGATGACTACCCGCCAGATCCGCACCTACTGCGAACTGGGTGCCGACGCCGAAACCCTTCTGGAACGAGCCATGCAGCAGCAGGGCCTGACCGCCCGCGCCCATGACCGCATTCTCAAGGTCGCCCGGACGATCGCCGACCTTGAAGCTGCCGAGCACCTGACCGTCGCCCACCTCGCCGAAGCCATCCAATACCGCACCCTGGATCGCAGCTATTGGGCCTGAAATGATCGGACATAGGTAACCAGGCAGGTTCCTGAAATGCGCGGGGGTGTCTTCTTTTGACCAATGCGAAATCCTGCGACGGAGCGCCCCATCATATGGAATTGATTTCTATCTAGTTAATTATAAAAGCGTTATGGTTAAAATAGAGGTCATTCTTACCGCCGCCGCTAAAAATCAAAATTGTCTAAAAAAATTATTGACCTGAATGCAATCTCGTTATACATTCATGAGTGCCATCCAAAAAAGGCAGATTTCTAGTGCGGCAGTATGCGCACACCTTTATTTCCCCGCATCATAATTTGAGCCCAGGCTCATTCATTGATGCACCGGTGCGTGTTGAATCTAGCCGGAACGGGAATGCAGGACAGATGGTTCCCAAGGCAGTAATCTGTATCCCTGATACGGCTTGAGGCCTGTTTCATATTGTGCGAAGGTGCGTCAGGATTTTGAACTCTACGCTTACTTCGTGCGTCTAAGTTTTAGGGGTGGATTTGGGGTGTCCGCGCTGTATTGGCCCCCCGTTGCACCACTTGCTCCAATTGCGTTCCGGCAGAACAGGCAATTTTTGAAGGAGAGATTCGCAATGCGTTCCGATTTAGTTTTTGGGGCACTTTCTCATGTGTCCAATCGCTATCAGTTGTGTCAACTGGCAAGCAAAGCAACCCGGAAGTTGCACAAGCCGAATACACGGCTGCAAGACACTACCAATGAAGTTCTGTGCCGCTTCCAAACCACCAATCCCGGCTCCGCGACGGCCTTTGAGCCGTCCGCGGAACAGCCGGTCGAAACCCGCCGCGCCGCCTGATCGCCTCCCATAGGGTATAGTTGAGTCAGGCAGCGCTTTCAGGCGGCTTCTCGTTCCAAGCAGCCCCGCTTCCCGGTCTTCGTCGCTCCGCTTGAATTCGGCAGATGCTTCAAATGTGCCGCAACTGGCTGCTAGCTTTTGAAATCCCGCCCATCTGTTTCCCGGAGCACTTCCCCCTTCCGGTTCCTCCCACAAACATCCTCCCTTATTGCAGGTGAACATGACCATCGCGGAACTAAAAGAAAAAAACATCACTGAACTAACACGTATCGCACGCACCCTGGAGATCCAGGGCACCAGCGGTCTTCGCAAGCAGGATCTGATCTTCAAGATTCTCCAGGCACAAAGCGAAAAGGAAGGCCACATCTTTGCCGAGGGCGTACTTGAGATTCTGCCCGACGGCTATGGCTTCCTGCGCTCGCCTGACTACAACTATCTGCCCGGCCCCGATGATATCTACGTCTCGCCCTCGCAGATTCGCAAATTTGATCTGAAGACCGGAGACTCGATCAGCGGCAACGTTCGCCCGCCGCATGAGGGCGAGAAGTATTTCGCTCTGGTAAAGATCGAGGCCATCAACTTCGAGTCCCCCGAGGAGACGCGCAACAAGATTCTCTTCGACAATCTCACTCCGCTCTATCCTCAGGAACGCATCAAGCTGGAGACGGTACGCGAGGCCATCAGCGGCCGTGTAATGGACCTGCTCACGCCCGTCGGCAAGGGACAGCGCGGACTCATCGTCGCCCCGCCGCGCACCGGCAAGACCATGCTCTTGCAGTCGCTCGCCAACTCCATCACCGCCAATCAACCTGAAGTGGTACTGATCGTGCTCCTCATCGACGAACGTCCTGAGGAAGTCACCGACATGCAGCGCTCGGTGAAGGGTGAAGTCATCAGCTCCACCTTCGATGAGCCAGCAGCTCGCCACGTACAGGTGGCCGAAATGGTCATCGAAAAGGCCAAGCGCCTGGTCGAGCACAAACGCGACGTAGTCATTCTGCTCGACTCCATCACTCGTCTCGCCCGCGCCTATAACACCATCGTGCCCCCCTCGGGCAAAGTGCTCTCAGGCGGCGTCGACTCGAATGCCTTACAGCGTCCCAAGCGCTTCTTCGGCGCGGCGCGCAACATTGAAGAGGGGGGTTCCCTCACCATCATCGCCACCGCGCTGGTTGATACCGGGTCGCGCATGGACGAAGTCATTTTTGAAGAATTCAAAGGCACCGGCAACATGGAAATCATTCTCGACCGCAAGTTGGTGGACAAGCGCGTCTTCCCGGCCATCGACATTCAGCGTTCCGGCACGCGAAAGGAAGAGCTGCTCATCCCCAAGGAGGATCTTTCGCGCATCTGGATTCTGCGCAAAGTCCTCAACCCGCTCTCCCCGGTCGAAGCTATGGAGCTGTTAATCAGCCGCTTGGAAAAAGTCCGCAACAACGCCGAGTTCCTTGCCAACATGAATCAGTTGTAGTCGAGGTCGCAGTAGGGCGAGGCCGGGGCGCAGGCCTCGGCCCTTGCTTTTTTCGTGGAGTTGCGAAAATACGAAGGTATCGCGCGATCAATCCTTCGCAGCTTGCGACCGCATCTTAAATCATGTCCTTTGCTCTGGTTGCCTGAGCCGCCCATGCATGTCATGCTCAGAGTATGAAACCTGCACTTCTAGTCTGCGGTACCGCACTGTTGCTCATGGCTTGCACTCTCAGCGGCGCAGCACAGAATAAGGGCTATTGGCGCGCCGCGAGCAATACTGCGGAGAGCATCACCGGCGACCTCATAATCTCCGATTCGAAGGTCACGATCAACTTCACAGCATTCCCGATGTCCCAGATACGAAGCCTCAAGCCGGCCGAAGTAAGCTCAGCTTTTGGTGCAGACCTAAACGCTGGTGGCACCGGAACTCTGTATCGGCTCACGGTCCCGGCAGCCAAGCGCTTCCTCCATCACAACACGCTTTGTGGAACTGAAGACACACAGTGGATGGCCACTTATGTTTCGGGCAAAACGATGCAGGTTGCCTTCTTCTCGGGAGCCAACGCGCCCGAGTTCACCATGGACGCCCTCGCGAACTCGACGGACGTGTGCGGTACATACACGTATGTTCGCTAATCTTGCCTAAGGCACATCGCGACTTGCCGGTGCCCGCAGCGTTCGCTGGACACCACCCTACTCTTCCACGAAACACCAATCACTGGTAAGATAATGAAGTCGTGGGGCTGTAGCTCAGCTGGGAGAGCGCCTCGTTCGCAACGAGGAGGCCAGCGGTTCGATCCCGCTCAGCTCCACCATCTCCCTCCGTTTTATCCTCTTCCTTAATTCTCGATCTGCACCTCTTGGCTCACGGCCTCCCCTATCCCCTTCAGATATGCGTCCAGCATTGCAGGGTGTCTCACCATGAAGCGCGAAGCAAATCGGAAGACCGGATTATAGACGCAGGTCAATCGCATGAAGTGCATCTTGCAGATCATCAATCGTATATCTCTCAGTGCTCGGTGATCCCACTCTGGTTCCTCATCACGCACATCGTTCACCGGCTCCAGCGTAAAGCTCCATTTGCCCCCGTTATGTCCGACATAGGGGAACGAATGAAGCGACTATTTCGATTCGTCAAACAAATTTTCATCACAATACAAATAGCATCGGACCTCTGAAGCCCTGAAGAAACCTTTCTTTTGCGAGGCGCATCTCTTCGACGGTTAGTGCGAAGGATGAAAATTGACTCCAACAGACAAAAACGCTATCGGCGCTGAAGCCTTGAACCGCTGACCCATCCCTTCTCTTCGCTATTATCTCGAAAAGGATTGCCGTGACAACTCCAGAGGACGATTCGATCAGCGCACCGTCGCCAGAGCCTGTTGTGTCGCTTACGATTGCGCCCGCCTGGCACACTATCGTGTTGATCGTGGGCATTGTCGCGCTTTCCATTCACGGCGCATCGCGCTTCTCGGCTGAGCACGGCCCGATCAACCGCCTTCACACCTATGGCTTCACGGCGGCGATGGAGGCGAGCATCTTCGCCTGGGTCATTCTCGGTCTGCGTCTCAGAAAAACTCCGCTGCGCTCGCTGCTCGGATCGTTCTCCTTCAACATTCGATCCCTTGCGGCCGACTTGGGCTTCGCGGCGGTTTTCTGGATCGCCTCCTTAATAGTGTTGGGCACAATTGCCGCAGCCTGGACAGGCGCTGAAGTCGTGCTCACACATTCCCCAACGTCAAATCATGCCGCCGGACAAGCTGGACAAACCGGACGAGCGCTCACTGACGACCCTTCGCGGCTCGAAGCGTTGCGCGCCCTGGAGCAATTGGCGCCCGCGAGTTCAAAAGAAATTATCGCCTGGACGTTGCTCTGTCTGTTCGTCGGTTTTGTCGAGGAGATCGTCTTTCGTGGTTACCTGCAGCGCCAATTCATCGGCTGGGCGCGCGGTGGTGTTGTGATCGGCGTGCTTGCATCCGCAGTCGTCTTCGGTGGAGCTCATGCGTATCAAGGCGCGCGCGCAATGGTCCTGCTCGCCATCTTCGGCGTGCTCTTCAGCATGCTTGCGCTCTATCGTCGAAGCCTGCGCGCGGGCATGTTTGCGCATTGCTGGCACGATTTGATTGCCGGTTTAACCCTCGCGTTGATCAAATCGAGCCACCTGATCTGATCCGATACATGCAACATTCAGTTCCGTTCTAAAAAAATTGTTGCCTATTTTTCCACCACCATGTCGTTTTTCTCTTGACATGTGTCTCTCATGAATCTATACATTCTTCAACTGCAATAACAATTGCAGGAACGATCGAAAAATCGTTGAAAGGGAGAATAGGCAAATGGCAACTAAGAAAGCAGCCAAGAAGGCACCCGCGAAGAAGGCGGCAAAGAAGGCCGCGAAGAAGAAGTAGCGGTACCTCCAACCAAAAGGCAACACCTCAGGGGAACGCTTCAAGCGTTCCCCTGAAGTGTTTTTGGGGATAAGGATTAAACTGATACACGCGAGGAAGAGAGGAAACCGTGACACGCCGCCGTTGGATCGCTGAGTATTGGGACGAAGCCACCGCAACTCTGGTGGGCGCGCAGGCTGAACACATGACCCGCGTCTTGCGCTCGCAGCCGGGCATGGAAGCCGACGTAGTTGCCGGCGGCCACGTCTTTCATGCGGAGGTGGCCGCAGTCAGCGCAGAAGAGGTCCGCTTCAATTTGATCGCTGAACTCGAGGCTGATCCCGCGCTCCCCGTTACCTTGGTGATGGCCGTTTACAAGTTCGATCACATGGAGTGGGCCATCGAGAAGGCTACCGAGTTGGGAGTGGCCGCCCTAGCGCCGGTGATTGCGCGGCGCACCGAGAAGCATCTGGCCCAGGCTGCTGAAAAGCGCGCCGAGCGTTGGCGGCGCATCGTGCATGAGGCGGCGCAGCAGTCGCGGCGCTCTGACGTGCCAGTCGTTTTCGATCCAACGCCGCTCGTCGCGCGTATCCATTCGGTATCGGAGGCCGCACTCGCCGCTTCCGGCGTTACGCAAATTGTTTTGGCCGAGCAGGAACGCACCACCACGCTGCGCCATGCACTCAAGGAAGCCGTGGCAGCAGCCGGCACCGAGACGCCCACCCTCAAGATAGCCATCGGCCCCGAAGGCGGATGGGCTCCAGAAGAAGAAGCGCTCTTCGATGCCAACGGCTGGCGCGCCGCATCGCTCGGCCCGCGCATCCTGAGAGCCGAGACCGCAGCCATCGCCGCGTTGGCTGTCGTGGCTTCTTATCTGGAGTAGGACGCTTGCAACTGCGTGCAAAGGAGGCCCAGTGCCATGTCCAAGTTATGGAAGATTCCTGAATCCTGTCGGTCATTGCCTGGGGAAAACCTCGACGAGCGACTTCGGGCGGCAAAAGTGTTGGTTCAACTCCTACAGAATCCGGACACTGCGGCACCGAAGAGTGACCGCAGGGAAGATTAGACGCCTTGGATCAAGACAAACCTACATTGCCGAATTTCTTCCGAGGAGTTTTGTGTTTCTCCCGCAGGGCCCCGTACCACGGCGAGTGAATTTCTGACTTTGGATATGATCGCAGAAGAGAAGGAAATCCCCTAAAGGATCGTGCTGGTCGTCGAAAGTGAAATCGATGACACAAAATATCGCCGTCAGCCTATTGAAAAAGACTTTGAAAAGTTACTCGCTGTCAAATCTCTGTTCAAGTTGATGATATTCTCTACTGAAAAACGCGGGTTCACAAACGACAATGCCATAGAAGCCTTCGGCCTTTATTTGGAGCCGTATGGCCACCATCTTCTGGGTGAGACCTATATCTTCATAGACTACAACGAGAGTAATCCACAGGGAGTCAACGGAAGTTTTATCGCTCACACTTGGCAGCCCGAGATAAACGGCTCACAGGCACGAGTCAAGCTTCTCAGAGCTAATTGAACGGCTGGTTCCCCACATCTCGCTGCTGAGATGTGGGATTCATTCAACGCCTCTCATCACAGATGCGCATACCGCAGCAACACCCCCGCCAGCGCCCCGCCCAGCAGTGGTCCCACAATAGGAATGGATGCATAACCCCAATTCGAGCCGCCTTTGCCGGGAATCGGCAGCAGCCAATGAACAATGCGCGGCCCTAAGTCGCGCGTAGGATTGATCGCGTATCCCGTCGTCCCGCCCAGCGAAAGGCCGATGCCCCACACCAAGCTCGCCACCAGCCACTGCCCCACTCCTGCCGCCGGTCCGGTTACCGATACGCCGCGCGAACCAATCGCGCTGGCCACGATCACCAGCACTGCCGTGCCCACAACCTCGCTCAAAATGTTGAACGCCGGACTGCGCACCGCCGCGTTGGTCGAGAAGATGCCCAGCTTGGACGCGGGATCGTCGGTCAGCTTCCAGTGCGGCCCATAGTGCAAGACCATCAACGCAGCGCCGCTCATGGCTCCCAACAACTGCGCCGACCACAGACTCGCCAACTGCGAATAATCTCCACTCGCCACCGCAACAGCCAAAGAGATGGCCGGATTCAAGTGAGCGCCTGGACTGCCGAAGGCCTGCGCCACGATCACGCCGCACAGCACAGCCAACGCCCATCCCGTGGTGATGGCCATCCAGCCCGAATCCGCCCCATAAGATTTGCGCAGCGTCACACCGGCATTCACGCCGGTGCCCAACAGAATCAGCACCAGCGTGCCCATGAATTCGCCAAACCACACAGAATGCATTCGGTCTTCCTAACGCTTGCGAGGCTGGCGGTCAATGGAACAAAGCCAGAGTGCAATCAACAACAAGATTTGCTGAACTCAAGCATTCTCCACTATCCGGCCTAGCCTCGCCAAGGGTTCGCCACCCGCGCGCAAGATTTTAGTGCCGCGCGCAACGCGGGTGCCGAAGAATAGACAGACACATTTCTATGGCGACCTGGGATCTTGGCTCTAGGCCTTGATCGTCTCTTCGCCCTTCTGCCAACCGCAAGGAGTGAGCCCGCCGTTCTGCAAAGCGTCGAGAATGCGCAGAACCTCCTTCGGGTCGCGGCCCACCGAGAGATCAGTCACGTAAACGAAGCGAATCTTGTTCTCCGGGTCCACGATGAAGGTGGCGCGTTGGCTGACACCAGCCTTGGGGTCCAGAATGCCAAGCGCCTCGGACAGTTCGCGCTTGATGTCGGAGAGCATGGGAAAGGGTAGGTTCTTCAGCGAAGGCTGCTCATTGCGCCACGCCCAATGAACGAACTCCGAGTCGATGCTCGCGCCCAGTACCTGCGCGCTGCGATCGGCGAACTCCGCGTTCAGCTTGCCGAATGCCGCAATCTCCGTGGGGCAAACGAATGTGAAGTCCTTGGGCCAGAAAAAGTAGACCTTCCACTTGCCGGCAAAACTCTGGTCGGTGAGGGTAGGAAATTTCATATCGCTATTGATGACGGCGGACAGTTCAAAGCTAGGAAAACTTGCACCTACGGAAAGCATTCTTGGACTCCTTCGGAAATTGGTGATGAAGTTGAATGAAGCGGCAGAAAAAATCAGCCTTCTCCTGCGTGCCCGCAGAGGGACTGATGAATCAAACCGCGTGGCAAAATAATTTCTCTTGCTAGAATGGATGCGCACGAATAGCAAGGGGATTCGTTACTAAGGATATATTCAAGAGCGAACCTCGGAAACCGTCTTGCGCCGCGATCTCTCAGTTGGGTCGATCTCCAGAGGCCGACCGGCGCCGGAATCGCTCGTCGACTGGCTGGCGATCCTTGAAGCCGGTTTCAACCGTGTGCCAATGTTCGATGGCCGGCTCGCCCATGCGCCAGCAGAGTAGCACCACCTGATCGTCGAGACGGCAAGGAAAATCCAGCAGTCCGGCATCCAAGTCCTTCACCTGCACGCCGATCGAGTCAATCTCAGCGATGCTCTCACGAACCCGCTGTACGTGCGCGTCCATCTCGGCGCGCTGCTTGGCCACCTTGTCCACGTCCACCTTCATGCCGCCGGCAACGTAGATGCGCCGCGCCAAACTGGAAAGCTCGGACTCAGCCTCCTCGGCCGATCGCTTGCCTTCAAGGGCGCGCTTCAGCAGCGACTCCAGAACCGGGAGAAGAGACTGCGCTTCGTCGAGTGTGAAAGTCCTCATGGCCAAAACTCACAGCTAACACTTCTCAGTTTACAGCTTTCGCACTCCGCTCTCAACTGAGTGCCGCCAACTGTTATCTGTAAGCCGCCTCCAGCATTCTGTCCAGACCAACTTTAGCCCAGTGCTTCACGCTAGTACGCACCTGAATGCGGTTGACCACGCGGCCCTCGACCAGATTTTCCAAAGCCCATGCCAGGTGCTGTGGACTGATTCGATACATCGTCGTGCACAAGCAGCCAGTATCATCGAGAGTAATAATGCGCTTACCTTGTTCCGCAAAACGCTGCGCCATGCGATTGACCAGATGAATCTCCGTGCCCACGGCAAACATTGCGCCCTCGGGAGCCTGCTCCACCAACGCGATCAGCCGTTCCGTTGAGCCCAGCCCGTCGGCCTTCTGGCAAACTTCCCAACGGCACTCAGGATGCACGATAACTTGAATGCCAGGATATTTTGCACGCACCGCATCCACGTGGTTGGGCAGGAAGCGCTGATGAACCGCGCAATGTCCCTTCCATAGCACGATGCGACTCGCCGCCAGCTTTTCCTTTGTCTGGCCGCCCTGCAATCCCCACGGATCCCACACCGTCATCTCTTCCAGCGGAATGCCCATGGCATGGCCAGTGTTCCGCCCCAGATGTTGGTCGGGCAAAAAGAGAATGCGCTTGCCGTGCGCAAAGGCCCACTCGAAAGCAGCGCGGGCGTTCGATGAAGTGCAGACCAGTCCGCCGTTCTCGCCGCAGAAGGCCTTGATCGCGGCCGTCGAGTTGATGTAGGTCAAGGGAACCATCTCGTCCGCAAGTCCAAGGCGCTCAAGCGCCTCCCAGCAAGCCTCCACCTGAGAAATTTCAGCCATGTCCGCCATCGAGCAACCCGCGTTGAGGTCAGGCAGAATCACCTGCTGCCCCGCGCGGCCCAGTATGTCGGCACTCTCAGCCATAAAGTGCACGCCGCAAAAGATAATGTACTTCGCGTCGGTTTCAGCGGCAATGCGCGAAAGCTTGTAGCTGTCGCCAGTGGCGTCGGCGAAGCGGATCACTTCATCACGTTGGTAGTGGTGGCCGAGAATGAGTGTTGTCAATCCCAGTCGCGCGCGAGCCTCTGCTATGCGTCCGTCCATCGTATGGTCGGGAAGCGCCAGGTAGTATTCGAGGCTGCAAGCATTGCCAGCCTCCGGCGAGGCCGCCGTCAGATCGTCGAGTACAAGGTTCACTGTATTCCGCCTTCAGTCCAGCTCGCCCTTTTTGAGGGCAGCGAACGGGGATGTTGAAAGCTAACCAGGCTGCAGTGGATGCACTAACCGTTCCTGAAGATCCTCGGCCTAACGCCGGAGCCGTCAGAAGGGCCCCCATCCACGGGGTTGTTGCAACCCTTTCACGCTTGGATGCGGTATCGTGCCGGCGGATTCGAGGAAAATCCCACCCGGCAAAACCACAACCATTGCTGAATCCAGTGTAACGCAATCGTAACAGTTGACTCAAATCGCCTGTGGCCCAGACGAAGCCGTCCGTCCGCAACCGAATCCCACCCCCGCCCCCGATTGTTCCCGCCAGCGTGGGCAGTTATCATTATTCTTCATGACGATGCCTCCACCAATCGAAGTTGCCAACCTGGGATTCGAGAACTCGCTGATCCTGATGGTGCTGGCCCTGGTAGTCTTCGGACCGCGCCGGCTGCCGGAGATTGGCCGTCAGATCGGCAAGCTGATGTACGAGATCCGCAAGGCCTCCAACGACTTCAAATTCCAGATGGAAGATGAGTTGCGCAAGGCCGAGGATGAGGACCGGCGCAAGAAGGAAGAGGAGCGAATGCGCGCCCTGGCGCTCGCTGCTCCAGCGCAGACCATCGCGCCCGTCCCCGCATCCTCCACGCCCCAGTCTGAAAGCCCCTACCCGGGCGAAGGCGTCTACCCTTCCGTGATCGCAACCACTCCCGAAGCCCCGGCGGACGAACCTTATCCCCGCATTCAGCCACCTTCAACCGGCGAACCGGTACCGGCGGCGCGGCCGTCCAGCCTGGCAACTCAGGTCGAACCTGCCACCGAGCCCGCAAGCGCGACCACCCCAACTCCGGAGCAAGCCCCCCATGGTTGATCCCGCGGAAGCAATCGGCTTGGCGCGGGCCGCTGTTACCCAACGCGCCGAACTGCCCGGCATGAGCCTGATGGAGCACCTGGATGAACTGCGTAAGCGTATCATCCGCTCGGCTATTTACATGGCTCTGGGTTTCGCCGTAGCCTGGGCCTTTCACGACAAATTCGTCGGCTTCATCCAGGCCCCTCTCAACCACATCGGCAAGTCCCTGGTGATGACCCACCCCATGGATGCCTTGAACCTGGATTTGCAGGTTTCGTTCGTCGGCGGAACGATTCTTGCCTCGCCCTTGATCCTGTATCAGGTCTGGCTGTTCATTGCGCCGGGGCTCTACCAAAAGGAACGCCGGTTCGTGATTCCCTTCATGGCGGCCACTGTCAGCCTGTTTCTCTCCGGCGCGGCTTTCGGTTATTTCTACGTTCTGCCCGGCGCGCTCAAGATCTTGATCGTGGACTTCGGGAAAAACTTCACTCCCATGGTCACCATCGAGGAGTACTCCGGCTTCTTTCTCTCGATCATCCTCGGCCTCGGCATCAGTTTTGAGTTACCCATCCTCATCTTCTTCCTGGCGCTATTCGGCATCGTCAGCCCGCGCTTTCTCTGGAAGAACATTCGCTATGCGATTCTGGCGGTCTTCATCGTGGCAGCCGTCATCTGCCCCAGCCCCGACCCCTGGACCATGTGCATCTACGCCATCCCCATGCTGACGCTTTATCTGGTGGGCATTGGCGTAGCCTGGTGGGTCCATCCCTCGCGCCGCAAGAAGAAAGAAGCCAAGGAGGCCGCAAAATGATTTTTCCCTCGTTCTTGAAGAAGGCGGCGACGAAAATTCCGGGTGCCCATCAATCCTGTTGTCATCCTGAGCGAGCGAAGCGAGTCGAAGGACCTGCTTCTTGTAATTTTGTCGCAAGGGTGGGAAACCACAACTTTCAATCGGTTTTCTTGATGAGAAAAGTTGTTCTCGGATTGTTCCTGCTCATCCCACTCGCCCTTCCCGCCCAACCGCACTTCAACGGCGCTAAAGCTCTCGATTACGCCCGCCAGTTTGTCGCTATCGGCCCGCGCTGGCCCACCAGCCCGAATCACCTCAAAGCTGAAGCCTTCGTGCGCAGCCACTTTCAGCACGATCAGCTTGAAGAGGATACTTTCACCGCTTCCACGCCCATCGGCCCGGTCCCTATGCGCAACTTCATCGTGCGCTTCCCCGGCAAGAAGGATGGCGTGATCGTGCTGGCCACCCACTACGAAACCAACTATCCGCTTCGCAATATTAATTTCGTCGGAGCCAACGACGGCGGTTCGACCACCGGCCTACTCATGGCCATCGCCGACCAGTTGCGTGCGCAGACCGCCGGCGGTAAGAAGCTCGACGGCTACTCGGTCTGGCTCCTCTTCGACGACGGCGAAGAGGCCATTCAAGCTTGGTCTGATTCTGACTCAACTTACGGCACCAAGCATCTCGCCGCCAAGTGGCAGCGTGACGGAACCCTCGCCAAGATCAAGGCCTTCATCCTGGCCGACATGATCGGCGACAAGGACCTCGACATTCAGCAGGAGAGCCGCGACGCAGACTGGCTAGTCGCGTTGGTCCGGCAGGCGGCCAAAAAGTTTGGCTACGAGAAATATTTCTTCAAGCAAGTAGAGGAGATCTCGGACGACCACCTGCCCTTCGTCCAGCGCGGCGTCCCCTCGATCGACATCATCGACCTCGACTACGGCCCAAACAACAGCTACCACCACACCGACAAAGACACCATGGACAAGATCAGCGCCAAAAGCCTAACTATCGACGGCGATGTCTTCATGGAGACGATCCGGCTGATCGATCAAAGATGAAACAAAGACTCCTCCTGTTGCCAGGAATGGATGGAACCGGGAGTCTGTTCGCAGATTTCGTAAAAGCTATTTCCGACACATTCGAAACGGAAATCGTAAGCTATCCGCCCGACGTTTGCCTGACCTATTCGGAGTTGATGCATCTTGTTCGGAAATCAATTCCGAAATCAGAGCAGTTTGTACTCGTCGCCGAATCATTTTCGACGCCACTGGCTATTCAATACGCCGCGATGAATCCGCCGAACTTGAAAGGCCTGGTTCTCTGTGCGGGATTCGCCACAAGCCCGGTGCATGGATGGCTGCGTTTTATTGGTTCGTTTTTAGCACCTATTTTGTTTGGTGTTGCTATACCAAAATCTGTGACTAAGCTTTTGCTCGTAGGATCAACCGCACCCCCTTCACTGCTTACTGCTGTACAAGCCGCGGTGTCATCCGTACAGCCAAAGGTATTGCTAGCCCGTTTTCGCGCCGTTCTTGACTGTGACGCGCTGGCAGAACTGACTCAAGTCGCTATACCCATACTTTACCTGCGGGCCACGCAAGATCGTTTGGTTCCTGCGTCGTGTTTGGAAGAGATTCTGCGAATTAAACCTCAGACCGTTGCGGCTGGAATTGATGGACCTCACCTTCTTTTTCAACGAGAACCCCTGCAAATCGCGGAAGTGGTCGCGAGATTCGTCCAGCAAATCCTTTGAGGCATCGCCCAACTGCATTGCTGTACCATCCACATATGTTCGCAGGTGTTTCGTGGGTCTGGTGGCTGGGCTTTCATGCAGTGGTAGCGGCGCTGTTGGTGGCCGATTCGCTGCTGTCCAACTCCCGGCGTGCGACAGAGCGCCCGCAAGCCTTTGCCTGGCTCTGGACGGCCGTTCTGGTCCTCGCTGCAACCGCCTTCGCCGCCTGGATTGCCATCGTCAAAGGCCATCAACCTGCTCTCGAATTCGTTGCCGGCTACGCCATCGAAACCTCGCTCAGCGTAGACAATCTCTTCGTCTTCATGGTTATCTTTCAAGGCTTGCAAATCGGCCCGCGTCGCCAGCACACGGCCCTGCTGTGGGGCGTGGCCGGAGCGGTCATTCTGCGCGCGCTTTTCATCGCTACGGGCATCACGCTGCTGCGGCGCTTCGACTGGATCACCTGGATCTTCGGCTTGATTCTTCTCTACGCGGCCTGGCGGCTCATTCGCAGCCATCCAGCCCGCGGCCGCTCGGCTAGCGCAGCTCCCCCAGCGCCCGCGGCCATTCGCAATTTAATTCGCATGATGCAACCCGCACGCGGTTCACTGCTGCCAGTCATCCTTGCCGTCGAAGTCACCGACGTGCTCTTTGCCATCGATTCCATCCCTGCCGTGCTGGCCGTCTCCCACAATCCCTTCGTGGTCTACACCTCGAACATCGCGGCCATCCTTGGCCTGCGCTCTCTCTACTTTTCCTTGGCTGCCCTGCTCAACCGCTTCCGCTATCTTCACTACGGGCTGGCCGCAATGCTGGCTTTCGTTGCCTTCAAGATGCTCGCCGCCCCTTGGATCGAAGTGCCCATCACCCTTTCGCTGGCCGCGATGGGCGCAATTCTAGCGGTCTGCGCGGTGGCCTCTTGGAGAAACCCCAGCAGCAAGTAGCTGACTTTAGAAAATCCTCTTGGCGTTCAGATGCGAAGTATACTTTTTATCGGTCACAAAGATGTGATCCGTCAGCCAGTCGTACATGAACTGCATGAGTTCAGTGGCTTGCTTTGGGTCCCTGCTACCGCGAAAGCGCTGTACCATCTCCTCGACCGTCGCGAAAAACGTTTGGTGCTCCTTCCTGTGCTCTCTCAGCTCAGGATATCCAGTCTGCTCCATGAGCCGCTCTTCCCGAAGGCAATGATACTTGAAGTAATTCTCTAATCTGTGCAGAGCGATTTCGATTTCATCCTCAGCAATCTTTCCCGTGGCGTCCACTTCCTGAATGGCGCCATGCAGCTCATTGATCATGCGGATCAGCCGCTTGTGGTCGTCGTCAAAATCCTTAACGCCAACGCTCAGATTGCCAGTCCACATTAGCAACATGCGCAGATCCCCTCTATCAAGGATCATAGGCCCGTGAGCCGCGCAAGATGAGGCCATATGTGAAGCCGGGAACCAAAATGGAACTCAAGGTCGGACATTCCGGTGTCCGCCGCCCCATTCAGATCACCAAGTCTCGAAAACAACCGGCTCTTCGTCCTTCAGAACCGAATGCTTCAAAAAACGCTCGTCGTCGCGCCGCGGATAGTCGTTGCGGAAATGCGCACCCCGACTCTCGGTACGACCCAGAGCCGATGCCAAAATAGCGTGGGCCACGCTGCTCAAAGCCTGTGCCTCAGCCAGTCGACGGCTGCTCTTACCCTGTCTGGCCAGCCGCGCCAAATCCTCCGCACAAGCCTCCCGCTCAGCAAAACCCTCACGCAGCGTGAACTCCTCGCGCAGCAGACCAGCATAGGCCCACATCGACGCCTGCAGCGTGGCAATGATCGTCTCCAATCGCGATTCTTCTTCCGCCGTCAACGGCTCGGGATACGGCAGAGCCATCTCTGCGCCGCACTCCTGCGGCAAGTCGTCGTCGAGCATCGATTGCGCCGCTCGCGCTCCAAAAACCAACCCTTCGAGCAGCGAATTCGAGGCCAGCCGGTTGGCCCCGTGAACGCCCGTGCAAGCTGCCTCGCCCGCCGCATAAAGTCCCGGCAGTGTGCTGTGGCCAAAGAGATCCGTCCGAATCCCGCCCATCAGGTAATGCGCCGCCGGTCGCACAGGGATCAAATCGCGGCCCAGGTCCAAATCATAGCGGGCCAGAAACGTGCTGATGCCAGGAAAGCGATGATGCAGATCGATCCCCTTGACGTGACGCATATCGAGATGAACCACTCGTGATTCGCCCGGCGTAGCGCCCATGCCTTCGCGGGTAATCGCGCGGGCCACCACGTCGCGCGGAGCCAGTTCCCGCAGCGGGTGATAGTGTTCCATGAAGCGCTCGCCACGGTCGTTCAGCAGCACCGCGCCCTCGCCGCGCAGAGCCTCTGACAGCAAAAAGCGCGGTGCGCCAGCGAGCGAGAGTGCTGTGGGATGAAACTGATAGAACTCCATGTCAGCCAGCGCCGCGCCCGCCTGAGCAGCCAACGCGATGCCGTCGCCAGTAGCCACACCAGGGTTAGTGGTGTCGGAGTAGACCTGCCCAGCGCCGCCCGCAGCCACCAGCACAGCCCGCGCACCCACGCGCTCCGGGCGATTCTCGCGGCCCAGCAAATCGGCTCCGATCACGCGACCATCGGCGACAACCAATCCTGTGACCGTGGTCCACTCGGCAAAGCGAATGCGCTTGTGGACGCTGGCAAAGGCCGCCAGTGAACGGCTGATCTCGGCGCCCGTAGCGTCGCCGTTGGCATGCAGAATGCGCGGCAATGAATGCGCGCCCTCGCGCGTGCGTAGCAGCTCGCCATCCTCGCTATCGAAGTTCGCGCCCCACTCGATCAACTCCGCCACGCGCACCGGCCCCTCGGCCACCAGAGCCTGCGCCGCTTCGCGGTATACCAACCCATCGCCCGCGTTGATTGTGTCCTCAAGGTGCAGCGCGACGTCCTGGTCGCCCTCCATCGCCACCGCGATCCCGCCTTGCGCATAGTGGGTGTTCGACTCGGCCACCGCTTCCTTGGTCACCACCAGAACATCGCCATGGCGCGCCAACTCGACGGCCGCACGCAGCCCCGCCACGCCCGCTCCCATCACCAGAAAATCCACTTGAGACGATCCTGTCATAAGGGATTAGGCTACCACCGGGGGCTACATTAGCCGTAACACAGTGTAAGCTGTCTAGCAGACTGTTAGCGGACCGGCAGATAAGTCATTGTCATCCAGCCGGCCGCAAAAAGAGAAAATTTCGGAGGCTCGACTCGAATGGAGATCTACAACCGGCTACCGCCGGAAGCCATGCAAATTCTTCTGGTGTTGTTCTTGTCGTTCCTGATCGGACTGGAGCGCGAAGAGCGCAAGACGGCAGCGGGATTTTACTCCTTCGGAGGAGTACGCACCTTTCCATTGATCGGTCTGATCGGCTATTCGATGGCTCTCATTTCGGGAGCGCAAATGCTGCCCCTCGCCGTCGGCTTTCTGGTCGTCGCCGGGTTTCTGCTCCTGTCTTACTGGCACAAGCTCTCCGCTTCCGAAGCTCCCGGAGTTACCACCGAAATGTCCGGTCTGGCGACTTTTCTCGTCGGTGCGCTCATCTGTAACAACCATCTCTGGATTGCCACCACACTCAGCGTCGCCAGCCTGCTGCTGCTCGACTTGAAAGTTGCTCTGGAGAAGCTCGCCGCGCGCATTGCTCCCAACGAAATTTTCACCTTTGCGAAGTTTCTGTTGCTAAGCGGAGTTATTCTGCCAATCTTGCCCAATGAGGAATTCAGCCAGTTCCACATCAATCCTTTCAAAACATGGCTTGTAGTTGTCGCCATCAGCACGATCTCCTATCTGAGTTATGTTTTGCAAAAGATGACCAAGGGGCAGGGCGGCGTGGTGCTCTCGGCTCTGCTCGGCGGCGCTTACTCCTCGACAGTCACAACGGTCGTTATGGCGCGCCGTGCCAAGCGCGAACTGCGTCCCCATCTCTTCGCCGGCGGCATTCTCATTGCCTGCGGCGTGATGTATCTGCGCATCGTCATCCTTCTGGCGCTCTTTAATCACCAACTGATGCTCCTTCTCTACATACCTTTTCTTCTGGTAGCCGCTCTGGGAGTTGGCTTCGGATGGCTCTGGACACGCATCGCGGACAAGAACACGCAGGAAGTTCAACGCGAGGCCGAGCCCAAAAATCCGCTGGAGCTGCTCACGGCCTTTCTCTTTGCCGCGCTCTTTCTGGCCATGCTGATAGCTACCCAGTTAGCGGTCAAGTATCTCGGAACGGCAGGCGTGAATACTCTGGCAGCGATCATGGGAGTTAGTGACGTGGACCCCTTCATCATGGGCCTGACTCAGGCAGCCGGCACCCTGACGGCACTCCCTGTCGCAGCAGCCGCGGTAGCTATCGCCGCTTCCAGCAACAACATCATCAAAGGCATCTACGCCTATAGCCTGGCCGACCGCAAAACCGGCATACAGGCCCTCGTGATGCTGGTAACTCTAGCCGCAATGGGACTAATTCCCTTGTTCTGGCTCGGATAGTGAAAGGATGGGCCGTTTAACGAATTTTCTGCGTTGGCATTTAAGATAAAAGTACAGTGCAGACGATAAGAGTAGACACACCTTCGGCGAAGTACGACGTGATGGCGGGCAGCGGCCTACTTGCCTCGCTGGCTGAGCGCATCGAGCGGGTTCACGGCAGGCTGCCGCGCCGGGTCTTTGTGCTGACTTCCGCGCCCATCTGGGCGCTGTGGGGCGAGACCTTCCAGGCTTCCTTTGCCGAGGCGCCGATTGCGCTCTTTCTTCCACCGGGCGAAGAACACAAAACGCTCAAGAGCGTGGAACGCCTGCTGCGACAGATGGCGGAGGCGGGTGGCGATCGCGGAAGCCTGCTGATTGCCTTTGGCGGCGGAATTGTGGGCGATGTTGGCGGCTTTCTGGCCGCTATCTTCATGCGCGGCATCCCTTATATTCAGGTTCCCACCACTTTTCTTGCGCAGGTGGATTCGTCCGTAGGCGGCAAAACCGGCGTGAATCTGCCCGAGGGCAAGAATCTCGTAGGCAGTTTCTATCATCCGCTTGCCGTCTTTGCCGACATCGCAGTGCTGGGCACGCTCTCCGACCGCGAATTGCGCGCTGGGCTGATGGAGAGTGTAAAGGCCGGCATCATTCGCGACCGCTCGCTGGTGCGCTTTATGGAAGAGCACGCGGACGGCGTGCTGGGACGCGATGCCAAGGCTCTGGAAAAAGTGATTGCTGCGTCCATCCGCATGAAGGCCGGAGTGGTAAATCAGGACGAGCGCGAGAGTGGCCTGCGCATGATCCTCAACTTCGGCCACACTGTTGGCCACGCCATCGAGCAGGCCACAGGCTATAAGCAGTTGCTGCACGGCGAGGCGGTGGGATGGGGCATGGTCGCCGCGCTCTATCTAGCCCGGCAGCGAGGAACAATTTCGCGGATACAGTTCGAGCGGTTGGAGAGTTTGATTGATCTCTACGGGCCACTGCCGCCGCTGAAGTTGCGCGCTGCACGAGTGGTAGCGGCCACAGGCGGCGACAAGAAGAACGTAGGCGGTGTCAGGCGCTTCGTACTGCCGCTGGGAATCGGCGATGCGGGCGTGGTAGAAAACATAACTCCAGCCGAGTTAGAAGCCGCCGTGAGTTATATGCAGACGCGCGCCCAAGAGCGGCAGGCCTGATGCCAGTTACAGGAGCCAAACCGCCCGGCACGCAGGATGAAGCCAGCGCAGCCCAGGCAGTCCGTCAAATGTTCGACGCCATTGCGCCGCGCTACGACCTTCTAAATCACGTGCTCTCGGCCAATGTGGACCGGCTGTGGTGGTGGCGAGCGGCGCGGCGCTTTCGCGTGCTGCTCGCCAATCCAGACGCAGCCATTCTCGACATCTGCTGCGGCACGGGTGACATGACCATGGCCCTGTTGAAGCGCCGGCCCAAAGGCGCGCGGCCCATTCTCGCAGCAGATTTTTCGCAGGCAATGTTGAACCGTGGCGCGCGAAAATTTGCCGGTTGCGGCGCGGTGCCCATCGAAGCCGACGCGCTGCATCTGCCCTTGCGTTCCGGCTCGCTCGACCTGATCGTCTCTGCCTTCGGCTTCCGCAATCTAGCCAACTACGAGGCCGGCCTGCGCGAGTTTCATCGCGTCCTGAAACCGGGCGGCCAGTTGGGAATTCTCGAGTTCAGCGAGCCGGGAGGCCTCATCGGCAAGGCTTACGCGGTCTACTTCCACCGTGTGCTGCCAGCCATCGGGCGTGCAATTTGCGGCCCCGTGGCTGGAGAAAATTCCGAAGCGTACAACTACCTTCCAACTTCGGTCGGCAACTTCCCACCCCCGCCTGCAATGCTTGCGCTGATGCATACCACAGGCTATGAGCGATGTGCGTGGCAGCCGTACACCTTCGGCATTGCCGGGTTGTACACGGCTGTGCGCGACGCTGTAGCCTAAAAGCGCGATGACTTCCGCCGTGACAAATCTGGCCGCTTTTTCCGCTGAAAAGCAGCGCGTGGCATTCTACTCGATGCTCGCGGCCTCGGCCATGACGCTGCTGAAGCTCGCCGCCGGCCTCTTGTCCGGCTCTCTCGGCGTACTCTCCGACGCGGCCCACTCAGGCCTCGACTTGGTTGGCGCCACGCTCACCTTCATCTCCGTGCGCGTCAGCGACAAGCCCGCCGACGAGGACCACACCTACGGCCACGGCAAATTCGAGAACATCTCCTCCTTCGGTGAAGTCATCCTCATGGCCGCCTCCAGCGCATGGATCATCTGGGAGGCGATTCAGCGGATCATCCACCACTCTGTCGAACTGCGTCACTCGGTGTGGCCCGTCGCTGTCGTCGTAACATCGATCGCCGTTGACTTCTGGCGCTCGCGTCAGTTGCGGGCCGTAGCTGAGCGCACCGGCTCGCCCGCGCTTGCCACCGACGCTTTTCACTTTGCCTCAGACATTTGGTCATCGCTCGCAGTGCTCTGCGGCCTGGGTGCAAGTTGGACGGGCATGCATTTCGGCATCGCCCTACTGCGTTACGCTGACCCGCTGGCCGCTGTAGTCGTTTCGCTGCTGATTCTGCGCCTCACAGCGCGATTGGGCCGCGAGACCGTGAGTGCGCTGGCGGATGAGATTCCCGCTGAAACCCGCCGCCAGTTGATCGAAGAAGTCGCGCGTGTGCCGGGCGTGCTCTCCGTCGAGCAGGCGCGAGTACGGCGCGCTGGAGCCAACTATTTTGCCGACCTGACCCTCGCATTGCCCCGTCGCTATACCTTCGAGCACACCGGCGATCTGGTGCGCGCGGCTACTTTGGTCGTCCATCGCACCCTGCCAGAAGCCGACGTCGTTATCCACACCGTGCCCCGCCAGGCAAGGGCCGAGAGCATCTTTGACAGGGTCAGAGCGGTGGCCGCGCGCAACAACGTCAGCGTCCACGAGCTGAGCGTGCAGTCGCATCACGGACGGCTGCGCGTCGAGCAGCATCTGGAGCTCGATGAGACCCTGCCGCTGCTTGAAGCGCACGACTTCGTCTGCTCCCTTGAAGCGGAAGTTTTGCGCGAGGTTCCTGAGATCGACGCCGTCCTGACCCACATCGAAAGCGAGCCAGCCACCATCGAGCCACCCGGAGAACGGGTCGAAGCTGATCGCCGCATCGAGCAGGCCATGCAAGCCGCGGCTGAGCAGATCCTTGATATCGTGGATGTGCATGAAATCCTGGTCGGCCGCTCAGGCGAGCACATCCACGTCTCCTGCCACTGCACGCTGCCCGATGACCTCATCATGCAACGGGTTCACGTGGCCATCACCGCCCTCGAAGACCGCTTCAAGCTGGAATGCCCGGAAGTGGACCGGGTCACCATCCACCCCGAGCCCGTCACCGATAACTTGCGCTGAAAATTAAATCGTCCGGCTGTATACTGGTTCCCACTCCCCAACTTACGTTTTCCTTGTTACCGGAGCCAGGAGGAAAGACCGATGGTTGAGGGCGATTCCAAATACGATCCCATCAAGCACAAACACATTCTTGCCCAATCCAATGGCATGTTCATCCTGGTATTGCTGATTGCATGCCTCTTTGAGGCGGATCTGATCCTCCGCTTATGGATCAGGCCGAGACATTCCATTGATGCTCTATCTGCATTCCTCGTTCAGTTTGGTGTATTGCTGCCTGCATTTGCTATCTTGTCATTGCGCTTCGGGATTGGTAAGCAGATGAAGACGGGACAAATCAGCCCGGCGTTCGCCAAAGAGCTCAGCCTTCAGCTTGCCGTCCTGCTCCTATTGGTATTCGCCGCGTTCGCCCAGTTTCTGAATTATGGCCCTCGCTAACTGGAAACGACGTTCTTTCGCAGGGCTTTACATGACCTATAAGAAACGGGTAAATCTCTTAACAAAGGTGCGGTGGCCAATCCGGCGTTCAGTTTGCTGTTGAAGGTTATGGCCTTCAGCCCTTACATTGAGAGCAACAAGAAACGGGGATTTGAACCGTGTCAGCAGGTCCTAACAATTGGCAGGAGGCAAAAAGAATGATTGCGCACAGCGAATGGAAGCAAGGCAAAATCTTCGAGGGGATTGCGGAGAACGGTAACCGGGTGGTCTTCGATGCCGATCCCGCGCACGCGCACGGCCCCAGCCCCATGGAAGCCGTGCTGATGGCCCTGTGCGGCTGCACCAGTGTGGATGTGGTTTCAATCCTGGAAAAGAAGCGCCAGCCCCTGACCGGGCTTCGCGTGACGGCCACGGCCAGCCGCGCTAATACTGCCCCGCAGGTCTTCACGCACATCCTGCTCACCTATGCGGTGCACGGGCAGCTGAGCCGCAAGGCCGTCGAGGACGCGGTGTCGCTGTCCACGGAAAAGTACTGCACCGTCTCGCAGATGCTCGACAAAGCGGCGAAGGTCGAGTATGAAATCGTTTATCCCGAAGGAGAACCCGAGCCATAATGGACCGTCCCGTAATCAACTTCTTCCAGATAGCGTCGCTGGTGATGCTGCTCGTGGCAGTCTCGTTGCTGGCGGCCGTCACCACCATGAATTTTGCCATTCACGGCGCTGAAGTATCTGTGCCCTCGCTCAAAGGGATGACCGTGGCAGATGCGCGCAGCCAAACCTCCGGGCTGGGTCTCGATCTGGAAGTAGACAATCGCTATTACTCCGGAGACGTGGCCGCTGGGCACATTCTTTCGCAGTCGCCCCCGCCGGGAACGGTGGTGCGGCGGGAGTGGCACGTTCGCGTGGCCGAGAGTCTGGGGCAGCAAATGGTGGAAGTGCCGGAGACCGTCGGTTCCGATGAGCGCATCGCGGCCTTGCGGCTGCGGCGCGTGGGCCTAGAAGTGGGAGTGACGGCGCGGCTGCCGTACGGCAAGGCGGCTGAGGGAACGGTGTTGGCCCAGGACCCGCCCGCCCACGCCCACGACATCGCGCGCCCCAGCATCAACCTGTTGGTGGCAGCTCCAGACGACCAAGCCCCCGACGGCTTTGTCATGCCCGACCTCACCGGCATGCCCGTGGTCAGCGCGCAGTTCGAACTCGCCAAGGTAGGCATCAAGTCCGCTCCGCCCACTTTCGTGGATGTGCCGGTAGCGCCAATCGGCAACGGCAACGCGCCGCCCGTGCTTCCCGTAAGGCCGGGCTCGGTGATGGCCCAACAGCCCCACGCCGGCACACGCGTCGAGCAGAGCGATCTGGTAATGCTGACCGTGGCGAAGTAAGAAAATCAGTCATCCGCGAAAAGTTGTTCGAGCCGGCCCGAATACCGCCGCGATGCTGGAATGTATGGAGGCAAGCCTGAATGGGTTTAAGCGAAGACCTGGAGCGAGTCGCTTTGCAGCAGCGTGAACTTGTGCTGCCGCGCCTGGATGCGCAGGTGGCATGGAATCTAGGCGTCCGAATCCGGACCCTGGCCATGGAACGCCGTCAGGCAGTCGTCATCGATGTACGGCGCTTCGGCCAGCAGCTCTTCTATTCGGCCCTCGACGGCACCACGCCCGACAATCCCGAATGGGTGCGGCGCAAGAGCAACGTGGTGGCGCGCTTCCATCGCAGTTCCTATGCCGTGGGTTTGAACCTGAAAACCAAGGATGAAACGCTCTTTGAAAAACAAGGTCTGCCGCTGTCCGATTACGCCGTGCATGGCGGATCGTTTCCCTTGACCGTGGCCGGCGCCGGAGTAGTCGGCAGCGCAACCGTCTCCGGTCTGCCGCAGCGCGCCGATCACGAGTTGGTAGTGGAAGCCCTTTGCGTGGAGCTAGGACGCGACTACGCTGAACTGCGGCTAGCGACCGAGTAGGTTGCCAATCCAGTCAGCCCATCTATAGAACTGCAATCGTGTAAGGCTCTTCAAACCGTCCGCTCTATCATCGCAATAAAGAATCCATCGGTATGAAATGCTCCAGGCAACAAGCGCAAACAGCCTTCGGCCGTGAGTGAGCCGTGCAGCCTCTCCGCGCCTTTCTCCAAGAGAATGCCATCGGCCAGCAGCTCGCCAATCCGATCTTCAAGCGAAACAAGACCAGCGTTCGGCATTGCCGTCAGCACAGCAGCAACAACCTGCTCGTTCTCTTCCGGCTCCAGCGAGCAGGTGGAGTAGATCACGCGCCCACCGGGCCGAACAGCGCGCAACGTCGCAGCCAGAATCGCCCGCTGGCGTTCAGCCTGGCGGCTCAGATCTTCGAGGCGCAGACGGTGACGAATCTCCGGATTGCGTCCCAGCGTTCCGGTTCCGCTGCAAGGCACGTCCGCCAACGCAAGATCGAAAACCGAATCCTCCGTCAGCGCGGTTGCGTCGGCCAATCGGCACTCCACTCGGTCGCCGAGAAACGCCAATCGCCTCCGCAACTGCTCTAATCTCGGCGCACTGAATTCGCAGGCCACGATGCGGGCTTCCGGATGACGCTCGGCCAGAATCAAAGTCTTTCCGCCCGGAGCTGCGCAGGCATCGAGGATGTTTTTCACTTTTCCGCCGGCCTTCTCGGCCAAACACCCGGCCAACTCGGCCACCAGTTGCGAGCCTTCGTCCTGAATCCGTGCGCCGTTCCCCAAAAATTCCGCGCTCACATCGCCGACAACAACCGTCCGCGCGGCCGTAAGCAATTCACCCGCTTCGAGGACAACGCCAGCCAGACGAGGTTCTGTCGAAACATTCGGGTGCCCCATCCTTTCCGCGAAAGGAAGCAGAAAGGATGGGAAACCACAAACCTCGACCGGCAACTGTCCATCTGAAATTGCATCAACCAGCCGTAACGTCAACATAGGCTGGCTCTGCCCATGGCGGCAGATCGTCCGCGCCACCTCCAGCCCGTAGAAGCCCACCCAGCGCTCGACCATCCAAGCCGGATGCGCCTGGGCCAACGCCAATTCGTCCAGGAAATAGTCAGAGCGCGAAGCGTCCAGCTTCCGCAGCACCGCGTTCACCATCCCGGAGGCGAAGCGATGGCCCGCCTGCTTGGCCAACTCCACGCTCTCATCGATGGCCGCGCGCGCGGGAATTCGATCCATGTGCAGAATCTGAAACGCTCCCATTTGCAAGGCAATCAAAATCTCAGGATCGAGCCTGGCATTGGGCCGCGCCAGCAGGTCTCGCAGTTGATGGTCCAGCCGTATCTGCCAGCGCAACACACCCAGCACCAGCGCCGTTGCCAGGTTGCGATCGGCCGGTGAGAGCGCGTTGACCGCCTTGCCTCTTAACAAATCGTCGCTGTGAGATTGTCCGCGCTCGACGGCCAAAAGTATCCTGAAAGCCGCCTTGCGCGCCATTGAAATTTCCGTCGCCCGATTCTTCGGCGCGGCCTTCGTCAAGCCTGTCTTCTTCCGGGCCATCATTGCGCCGGATTTCCGAGCCGCGCACCGGCAGCCAGCTCATTGCCGAATCCAGCCCCGCGCAAAAACTCCGCAGCCCCAAGCCGCTTTTTGCCCTCAAGCTGAACTTCGAGCAGCTCCAGCCAACTCTTCCCGGCGCAGGCCACCAGCAGGCGCTGGTCCTCAATGTGAATTTGGCCGGGAAGAACAGCGTCAGCTCCGGCCCGGCCTAACACCTGCAAACCAAGCGCCACCTCCATGCGATGAACGATCAGCTTCTTGCCATCAAGCACGGTGAAGGCCCCAGGCCATGGTTGAAAGCCGCGCCAGCGATTCTTCAACTCCGTCGCCGTATGCACGGCAAACTCCATGCGCCCGTCTTCGCGCTTGAGCAACGGAGCAAAAGTGGCTCCAGCGTGGTTCTGCGGCTTGGGCTTGACGCTCCCATCGGCCAGGCCGGCCAGCGTTTCCGCCACCAGCGGCGCGCCCCCTCTGGCCAATTCGTCGAAGAGGTCGGTTGCAGTTTGGTTTGGTCCAATGGCCAGCGCCTGCTGCAAGAGAATCGGGCCGGTGTCCAAGCCTTCTTCGAGCAGTATCGTCGTGTTGCCGGTCACCGTTTCGCCCATCGCAACCGCCCACTGGATCGGCGCAGCGCCGCGATACTTGGGAAGAAGAGAAGCGTGCAGATTGATGCAGCCCAGCCTTGGCAGTGCCAACATCCACGGCGGAATTAAGCGTCCATAAGCCACCACCACGATCGCATCCGGCGCAATGGATTCGACCAGCCCGCGAAACTCTATGTTGTCGCGAATCTTTTCCGGCTGCTTGACCGGTATGCCAGCAGCCAGCGCGGCCACCTTCACCGGCGGAGCATTGATTTGCCGGTCGCGGCCCACAGGCCTGTCAGGTTGCGTGACCGCCAATGCAACTTCGTAGCCTGCCGCGAGCAGTGCTTCCAAGGTGTGCACAGCAAACCGAGGAGTCCCACAAAACACCAACTTCATCGCTCTACCACACGCCATCGCGCTGCATCTTGCGAATCTTGCGCAGCACCATGTCGCGCTTCAGCGCGCTCATGCGAAAGATGAACAACATGCCGTCCACGTGGTCGATCTCGTGTTGAAAGCAGCGCGAAAGCAAATTCTCGCCGTCCATCTCGAACCACTTGCCCGTCTCGTCCTGCGCGCGGATGCGCACCTTGGCATGTCGCACCACCTTCTCGCGAATCTCCGGAAAACTCAGGCAGCCTTCCTCTTCATACACCTTGCCCTCGCGAAAGATGATTTCGGGATTGATGAGCACCAGCTTGTCCTTGGGCTCCTTGCCCACGCTCAGGTCGATCGTGGTCAAACGTTTCGACACGCCCACCTGCGGCGCTGCCAACCCCACGCCCTGCTCGGCGTAGGTGGTCTCGAACATGTCGGCGATCAGCTTGCGCAAATCAGCATCAAAGTCGGTCACCGGCTCACCCGGCCTCGACAGCACCGGATCAGGGTATTTAACAATCTTTAGAATCATCGGCCTCTGCTAATAGCTCCGTATCTGTTCGATGTATCCCACAAAATTTCGTTGCAATTCAAGAATCGAGTCGCCGCCAAATTTCTCCTGTGCCAGCCGCGCAATCGTCAGCGCCACCATAGCCTCGCCAACCACCCCCGCTGCCGGCACTACACAAATATCGCTCCGCTCGTAGCTCGCGCTTGTGGCCTCGCGCGTGTCGAAGCGCACCGATTCCAGCGGCCTGCGCAGAGTCGAAATCGGCTTCAAGTAGCCGCGCACCACAACGTCTTCGCCGTTTGAAACGCCACCCTCGATACCGCCGGCTTTATTCTGCGGACGAGTAAACCTGGTCGGGTGGCCATTCGGCTCGGCTGCGTAATGAATCGGATCGTGCACCGCGGAGCCAAAGCTCTCAGCGGCCACCACGCCGCGCCCAATCTCGACTGCCTTCACCGCCTGAATGCTCATCACCGCACCGGCGAGCTGCCCATCCAGCCGCTCGTCCCAGTTGGCGTAGGTGCCCAGCCCGGCAGGTACGCCATGCACCACCACCTCGAAGATGCCGCCCACGGTATCACCAGTACGAGCAGCCTCTTCAACCTCTTCCTTCATGCGCGCTTCGGTCGCCTCGTCCACGCAACCTAGCACCACTTCGTCTTTGGTCGCCAAGGCCGCAATTTCTTCCCATCGCGCGCCGCGCTCCAGCTCGACGCGCCCCACGCGGATCGCATGGCTTGCCACTTCAATGCCCAGCGCTCGCAGCATCAGCTTGGCAAAGGCTCCTGCCGCCACACGCCCTGTCGACTCGCGCGCCGAGGCCCGCTCCAGCACATAGCGGGCGTCAGGAAAGTTGTACTTCAAAGCGCCGGCCAGATCCGCGTGACCCGGCCGCGGCGAGGCCACAGCCTGGTGCAGGGCAGCATCGCCGGCTTCTACAGGCAGCTTCGCCTCCCAGTTCTTCCAGTCGCGGTTAACGATCTCGATCGCAATGGGAGCGCCGATCGTCTTGCCGTGCCTCACTCCCGAAAGCACGTGGGCCTTGTCGGTCTCAATCTTCATGCGCCCGCCGCGCCCGTAGCCCTGCTGCCTCCGCCATAGCTCGCGGTTCACGAAGTCGAGATCAACGGGCACCCCAGCCGGTAGTCCCGAGACCAGCGCAATCAGCGCCTCCCCATGCGACTCCCCGGCAGTCGAGAAACGAATCATAACCTTTTGATTGTAACGGAGAAGCAGGGATCAGGGGCAGAGAACAGGAGTTGGTCATTGACGGGCAGTTGCGCGACAATGATTGCAACCAACAGCAAACGGAGGAATTACCATGCGAGGACGGCTGTTATAGATTCGGCAAATAAATACTATCACTTATCATTTCTGGTTTCGTCTAAAGAAGTATGGAACGCGAAGATGCCCGTAAGTTATCTCCCGATGCGCAACATGAACGTCGCCGTCAAGTCG
>JBEKRS010000024.1:0-71138 GCA_049518535.1 Occallatibacter sp.
GAAGCCCGAGATGAATGCAAAACACGAGAACCAGCAAAAGCAAAGGCAAAAACGCCACTAAGGAAAAAACAAATGCAAAAACAAAAACCTTGACAGCACCAGCCGTCTCATAGAAGAAGGCCGGTTATAAGGAATCCATCAGAAAGGCAGGGTAAAGCTGGGCGATGTTATGAACCTTGGCTCGATTTCTCGGGATTTCTCCGGCTCGAAGGGCTGGCAGTCCAGGTTGAATGTTGCGGGGCAACTTTGGGGGCTACTCCAACCGGATGTTCGCGAGCCGACGCGGAATCGTCTGCGAATTATACCCATTTTTTGCGAATATCGCGTCCGTTTTGAGGCTTTAGGACGCCAATTCGGTAGCGTCTCTGGCCACCACAATTTTATATTTAGAATAAATAAGTTACGGGGCAATCATTCTAAGTATCATCGTGAGTAGAGACCCCGCCACCGGCCCCAGAGTCTCATTGACGGGGGATTGACACTGATAAAATCTGGCGGTCATGAAGCCGCCGGTTCAGCTGTCGATCATCAGCCAATCGCTCTTTGCTGCAAGGTAGTTGACGAGTTGGCCGTCATACGCCCGCGGAGCCAATCTCCTCGCTTTCGCACTGGCCCCTTCCGTAATACCATCTTCGACTCTGTTGCAACCGATCTTTCCTAACCTAGGAGGATTTGCATGGTCTTGGAGTGGAGTTCATCGCGCTCAGTGAGACACCTCGGATTCCTGTATCGATCACGACTTTTTCCATTTTTTGGGAATGAACAAAACTCTCTCGAATGATAGAATTCCGGCATGTCTGGCCTTGGTTGCGGTTTTCGACGTTGCCAGTCCTAAATAGGGGCGGCGGTTCGACGTTGAAGGTGTTGCTCGATTTCCCCGTTCCTGCATTGCGCAGGTGAGAGCAGGGTTCGATATGGCAGTCTCCTCACCTAGTCGGGAGCCATTGAAGGCGGATGCGTGTGTTTCGCAACCGCAGGTCACACTTCTGTTGAATCGTTGGGTCGGCGGCGAAGACGATGCCCTCAACGAACTCGCCTCCCACGTTCATCGGGAGCTGCGGCGCATCGCGCGTAGCTATCTCCGCCGCGAGTCGCATGCCTTCACGTTGCAACCAACCGCACTGGTGAATGAGGCCTGGTTGCGTGTCATGCGGCAACCGCAGCGGCCATTCCTCAATCGCGCACAGTTTTACGGAATCGCGGCGCGCCTTATGCGGCAGATTCTTGTCGATCATACGCGCTACCACCAGGCCGCTAAACGAGGCGGAGAAGAGACTTTGCCACTGCTCGAAGACACCGCTATTGCAGGTGTCCCCGCGGCTTCGATTATGGAGGTGAATGAAGCGCTTGAACGGCTCGCCTCCGCCGATGTGCAAAAGGCAAGACTCATAGAGATGCGCTTCTTCGGTGGAATGACTGCTGAAGAAATCGCAGAATGTACTGGCATCGGGGTCAACGCCGTGCGGCGTGAGCTTCGCTTTGCGCAGGCATGGCTTTGCAAGGAGTTGCGCACGTGAACTCCAAGATGGAGAGCCTCTTTGAGGCGGCGGTACAACTGCCTGCGGCGCAGAGGGAGGCGTTTCTCGCCCGCGAGTGCACCGATCCTGAAATGCGGCAGGAACTGGACTCTCTTCTGCACTGCGATGGCTTTGCGGAGAATCTGTTGGAAGGTGCGATCTCCCGCGAGGCTGCGTTTCTTTTGGAGGGTCATGCGCTCCGGCCCGGCGACCTCGCCGGTCAATATCGCATTCTCTTTGTGCTCGGTCATGGCGGCATGGGTGAGGTCTATCTGGCCGAACGCGCCGACGGAAAGTTCACGCGGCAGGTCGCCATCAAGGTAATTTACGGCGGCCCTAATCGTGAAGCGACGGCAGCGCGGCTCGAGCAGGAATACCGGATCCTCGCCCGGCTTGAACATCCCAACGTAGCTCGCATGGTCGATGCGGGTACGGCAAAATCGGGGCTGCCCTATTTTGCCATGGATTATGTTGCCGGCGAGCCTATCGACACCTATTGCGAGAAACATAACCTCTCTGTGGAGGAGCGGCTTCGACTCATGTTACCGGTATGCGATGCGGTTCACTTCGCGCACCAGAACCTGATTGTGCATCGCGACCTGAAACCGCGCAATATCCTGGTTGACCAGCACGGGAATCCACGGCTCCTTGATTTTGGCATTGCCCGGATGCTTGACGACGTTGCCTCAAGCGGCGATACGGCCGCGTATATGCTGACGCCGGATTATGCCAGTCCCGAACAGGCGCGCGGCGAGCCGGTGAGCACAGCTACCGACATTTATTCGCTCGGCGCTCTCCTCTACAAGCTGCTGACGGGAGTCCCTCCTCACCAGCTTGAAGGAAAGAACCCTCTTGAATCACTGAAAGTAATTTCGGAAGAACCGGTACAGCGTCCCAGCCAGATTTGTCCCAGTCTCTCGCGCGAGCTGGACGATCTGCTGTGCATGGCCATGGCTCCCGAGCCCTCCGAGCGGTATCGTTCCGCAGACAGATTGGCGGCTGACATCGAAAACTGGCTTGCCAAGCGGCCCCTGGAAGCCAGGCGTGACACGGCGTTTTACCGCTCGAGGAAGTTCATTCGCAGGCATTGGATTTCCGTTTCATCTTCTGTCCTGGCGATACTCGCTCTGGCGGCTATTGCCACCATCGCCACCTGGGAAGCGCGGCGAGCCGAGCGGCGTTTTAACGATGTCCGCCATCTTGCCAATGTATCGCTACTCGACATCGAAGGGGCCATGCACAATGTTGCCGGCGCCACAAAGGCCAGGCTGCTGGCGGTTCGCACGGCGGAAGAGTATCTGGAGCGGCTTTCGCATGAGGCCGGTGGCGACCCTGGACTTACGCGTGAACTGGCGGCTGCTTATGAAAAGCTGGGCGATATTCTCGGTAATCCGGGGGCGGGCAATGTGGGCGATGCCACCGATGCGGTTCACCGATACAGGCAGGCAAAGAGTCTGCTAGAGTCGCTGCACGCCGGGACATCTGGCTCGCTGAGCGATGCGATGACGCTGGCAGAAATTGAAAACAAGCTGACCGGTGTTGAATCGCGAACGGGTGACGAGGACGGACTTCGCCGCGACACTGAGGCAGCACTTTCGCTCGCATCGAAGATTGCACAGACGGCACCGAAAGATAACCGCGCCGAGCACCTGCTCGCATCCGCAATGCTGAACAAAGCTGCCCTCGAAATTGATGGCAAAGACTTTGCGTCGGGACAAAAGTATATGCGAACCGCACTGGCGATTGAGACATCTCTGGCAGAGTCATCGCATAGCCGTGCCGATCGCATCTCGCTTGGCAGCTCCTATCGAGCGGCCTGTACCCAATTGGAACGGCTGCATGACTATGACGGTGCAATGGACATGTGCAGCCGCGCGGCTGTGCTCTACGGCCAACTCGCTGCGGAAGACTCCACCAGTTCCGAAGTGAAGCGAAATAGGATGATTGCTCTAACGACCGTCGGGTCAATCCAGAGTCAGCTTGCGAGTGACAGGAAGCTGGGGTTTCCAGTAGCTATCGCTACACAGCGGCAAGCCTGGGCTATAGCCAGTGAAGCAGCAGCAGCCGACCCAGCAAATGCCGAGGCGCTTAGCGACATGTCGGCGGTCGCCATTCGTCTTGCCCACACATTCGCCGACGCCCACCGGTATAGCGAGGCGCTGCCCCTGCTCGACCGCGCCGTTGCCGCCTCAAACGAACTCTTGGAACGCGACCCTGAGAACCGCGATTTCCGCACGACGTTGGCCTTTGGATACGGCTACCTGGGCTATGTGGATGGTCTTAAAGGCGACTACGCCATAGCGGTAGCGGAGCGCACCAAAGCGGCATCTATTTATCGACAACTTGTAGTCGAGGCGCCGGGGGACGTGAGGGCGCTGGACTACGAAGTTTGGAACTGGCTTGAGCTGGGTAAGATGCTGGCGAAGCAAAAGAAATATCTCGAAGCACGCGGTGTCTTTCATCAGGCCATGCAGGAGGCTGCGGTTGCCGGTCCTGGAAATCCCGCCTTCAAGAGCTACATAAAAGACCTGCAGTATTCTGACCAGCAAGCTGCCAAAGAGCTTGCGGCCAACAAATAAAAAGAATTCCGATCACCCGTCGGGTTTAGCCTCTTTTTCCGCATGTAGAAGTAGAGCATCGTTTCGACCGGCCTACGCGAACCCTCGCTGCGCCGGCGACTACTGCTCCATATTCAGGCTGGACGAGGACGGAGCTGTCGATGCCGAGCAGGTGTTCCCGCATAACGAGCACGGTTTGCACCTTGACGCTTTCGATTTGTTTTGGTGTTGCATGCGGTAGCGGCCCCTCGGCTCCGCCCGTCAAGGCCAGCGCAAAAATCGACAGGCCGGTATCCGTTACAGTGAACAGCGGCTCGTGCGAGAGCGACGGCAAAGGCACCGTCGGCGCCAGCTTTGGCGGTGTGCTCAGCTTCAATATCGGTCCGGCGACAGCAGGCGGAAGCTTCATTGGAATGAACATGACGCCGTATCGCGGCCCCGGTGCCTACATTAAGGTACTGATCTCGGGCTATCCAGACAAGACTCATGCTTTCTTCGGATTAGGCACGGTTGTGGTTCACGCCGATCGTAGGTCGGGCACCTTTATTACCGACGACGGCGCAGCCTCTGGATCGTGGAACTGTGGTGCCTCTCTCAAATGAAAAAATAAATTTTTTCCGTAGGGGCTGCAAATTCCTCCCTATTTTTCGCATGTAGGTATAGAGCATCTCCTTCGGCATGGCTCGCCGGTTTCACGAAAGGAAGAAACGTGTCCACCCTCTTGGCTCTCGAATCGCCATTGACTGGCAACTCGCGCCGCGGCGCATTTCCCCTCCGGCTCGTATTGGCAGTCCTGCTTGCGGCCGGGACTTCTGCTGCGGCGTATGCGCAGGGCGTGCCCACTATCACCTCGATTAGCCCTTCCAATGTGACCGCAGGCGGAGCAGGTTTCACCCTCACGGTTAGCGGGACGGGATTCTATGCGGGTTCGGTGGTGCAGGTGAATGGAAACGGCCGGGCAACCACTTACGTCAACACCACACAACTGACGGCAACCATCCTCGCCTCGGATATCGCTGCGCAAGGTACCGATCAGATCACCGTCTTCAATCCCTCGATCACCGCAGCGGGAGGTACATCAGGGCCATCCCCTCTCGGGGTTTCCCTCGCGTCGTTGCCAGCACCCACGCTTTTTAGCGCCGCCCCCGGCCAGGCAGTGCAAGGGGCAGGCCGCGTTCAACTCACTTTGCAGGGTACGAACTTCAGGGCCGGTGCGACCGTCGTCATTTCGCCATCGCTCACTAGCCTTAGCAATTCCAATGGCAATACGCAGGCCGCAGATGTTGATGTGCTCAGCGTAAACCGCATTTCAACCACGCTCATGACCGCGACCATCAGTCTGAATCCAACCGCTGCACTGGGGTTGCGCGCTATCGATGTGCGAAACACCGATGGGACATCTACGGCAACTCTGATTGGACCGAACGGGTTAAGTAGCGGCACTACACAGCCACTCCAGGTCCATTCGTCGTCTTCCTTCGCCGCCCCAGTCTCTGTGCTTAATATCGCATTGCTCCATCCACGCGACGGCACATTGATCTCCCTGGGCGGGGAGTTATATGGAGAAGCCATACTCTCGGGTGCCGGAACTGGCACGATCATCGGCCAATGGCTGTGGGACAACCGCGTTGTGGAGCAGTTCGCCGTCAACCTGGTCGCTGGCCAGAGTGCCACAGTGCGCACCCGGCAGCCGTTGCCTTCCTGGTTTCTGGGCGGGCACACACTTCAGTTACGCATGCAGCAGCCTAGTCAGCTTGCTACGCGACCCGTTACGGTTATCGTTAATCCCGATGGCTGGCAGCTTGAGAAGCTCCTTGCGCCGGTGTACGGCGCGGGCTATCGTGCAACAGAGCCGCCATTATTGTTGTGGGCTCCTGTTCCGGGCGCTGTACGTTACCAGGTAGGCTTCTCCACAGAACCCTACTTCTCTTCGATCTCCACTTGGTTCAATGCAGACGACAATCACTGGGAGGTTCCGGCGGACATTTGGGGTCAGCAGCCCGAGGGCAATCTTTATTGGACTGTTCGCGTCGTCGACAGTGCAGGCGTATCCCGCAAGCCGCTGCCACTGCGTCTCATTGTGCACCTCGCGGATAGCGCATTGTCCCCGATAAGCGCGGTCCCTGCTCGCAGTGCGAAAGGAAACACGTTGCTCGCGTGGAGCCCGGCGAACCCCGGCGCGTTTTATCTAGTTACGCTCAGTAGCGATGAGGAAGGCAGCCAGATTCTGCGCCGCTATCTCACCGACAAGGAATCGCTCGATCTGCATGCTTTAGAAAACCATCTTGTTCCTGGTCAAGCCTATTTCTGGCGAGTGGATGTCTATTCGCATTGGGGCGATTTTCTGTTTTCGGGGCCGGCGCAACGATTTTTCGAGCCTCGCGTTGCAGGGCCGCCGTCAGCTCGCATTAAACAGCCGGCGAAAGCCGCTGCCTTACAGTATGTTTCGCTGACGGTCACGCGACGACTCGGCTACTTCGATCTTTCCTCACAAATTGCGAGGGAAGCGCCACCGCCAAATAGCAGCGTGACTCAGCCAGAGCCTGCAGTCTCGGTCCAATTCCAGTCGCCTGTCAATCCTGCCGACATCAGCCTAGCGATGGACGACATCGACATTACATCGCTTGCGCAAGTCAGCACGACCCAAGTGGCGTACACTCCGCAGCTACCATTGGCCAACGGCGAGCACGACGTAAGCCTCACGGTTGGCAACGAGGCTTCCGGTTGGAAGTTCACAATAGCCGTCCCTGCCTCTGCAACTCCCGCTGTGGGCCCTTCGCCATTTCAGCCCGGTACCGACGCGGAAGCTGCTCCATTGCCTTCCACGTCGTCTGGCCTCACAGCGATGACGCGCGGACCCGCGACAGCCAAGACTCCTGCGAAACAGAAATCCGGCGGTGAGATCGACATGCAAATCAGCTCTACCACGCAGTGGGCATCAGGTTCCAATCCACCCGACTCAAACGATCTGACTCTCGCAGATCGCATGGTCTGGCAAGGGAATCCGTGGCAACCTACTGTGAATGGTAGCGGATTACTCAATTCCATTCTGAATCCGGAGCCGCAGCGCACGAGTCAGGGCCGCGTCAACGACTACATTGCGCAGGTCGAACGCAAGAACGGGCGCTGGGGCGCGAGTCTCCGCTTCGGCGTCGTCTCGCCTGCTCTCTATACCGATGCTCAGTTTGTTACCGCGGCAACGCCACGCCAGGGCGTTGAGGCTACATTAACCACACCGGCGGGTAAACTTGGCTTCTATACCAACACCAACGATGAAGCGCTGGGCGGCGGCGCAGGCATTACTTTCCATCAGCGGTTGATGGGGGCGAGTTGGCAAGCGCCGCTTCCCAAGTGGGCTGAGTTTCGCCTGATGTGGCTCGGCGCGCGAGACGTCGGCGCACCCACGGTGGTGGAATTCGACTCGCAGGGCAATCCTATTGTTGTCCCCAACCCTGTGGCCTCCGCCTCGCGCGGCGATGTCTACGGCGGGCTGCTCAACCTTCATCTCGGCAAGAAGTGGCAATGGCAATCGGAGTATGCGTGGAGCTACGACAACGCCAATCTTTCCGATCCCACTTCGAAGACACTCTTTGGGCGTGCCTGGCGCAGCGGCATCTCAGGCACTGCGGGAAAAGCCGCGCTCAGCGTGAGCTTCCGCGACCTGAGCTCCAACTTCGGCAACCCGGCCAATCCCAGCTTGACGCAGTCCAGCAATCCGAATTTGCGTGGTGTAGACGCCTCGGCTAACGCGCCTACAAAGGCCGGAACCTTCGCACTTACCTATAGCTTTTTGCAGAACAACGTGCAGCCGGTCACTACGCCGGAGCTTGATCTAAACACGTTCACCGAGACTTGGTCGAAGCCGCTTGGCGCTAAGACAAACCTTAGCGTGAGTTCGAATCAGTCGATCACGGAAACAGGTACTATCCCGGCCGCTTTGCAGGGCGAGCCCGCATCGCAAAACGGAAGCGCCGACCAGCGCGATGTCTCCGGCAACGTGACGCTGACTCGCAATGTGGGCATGGTCTCACTGAACGCGGGAGCTAACCGCGACTGGCTGCGGAACAACATCCAGGCAGGTGCCGGAGCCATCACCTCGTCGATCTCACTGGGCGCAAACCTGGTCACGAAAAGCTTCTTCCAGTGCAACGCGCAGGCAAACTTCAATTGGGTTGCAGCCGATCCAGTGGCCATTGGCGACACGCGCAATATCAGCATCTACGTGCAGCCGGCTTTCGTGTGGAAGCATCCCAGCATGCAGCTTTCTCCTCTCATCAGCGTTGTGCAGGGCCGCACGCTACTAGCAAGCGGCGTCTTCACCAGCAACACATTGACCGGCCAATACGGCGGACGCCTGGCATGGACACTGCCCGGCTGGCTCAAGACAAGCACGCTCTCCGCGCAGGGTAGCTACAACCAGAATCGCGACGATGTGAACCACACCAACACACCCACCACGCAACTTGTCGCAATCTGGACCTACACGCTTGCGCATAAGCGGACGTTCTAAGGGGAATGCATGAAAGCACCGCGAAATAACACGAGGTTGCATCGGGAGCAAGCTGGGGCAATGCGGTCCCCGTCGAAACGAAACTTGGGTCGCGCCGTTTGCGCAATTCTGGTGTTGACCTGGTGCGCCGTGGTTACGTCAACGGCGCAGGGACGGCCGTCTCTAACCTCGTATAGCCCCACGCAGGGAACGCAAGGAACCACCGTCACACTCACATTCACTGGCATAAATTTTTCTCCGCGAACCCCCAAGGTCCTCTTCACTCCGTCGCAAGGTCTCACTGTCGCCAGCATCAAGTTTGTGTCCCCCGTGCAGATTGTTGCGCAGGTTCAGATCGCTTCCACCGCCTCTACTGGCAGCTACCAGATCGATCTGCAGGATGCCGATCATGACATGCGCGCGGCGGTTCCATTTACCGTGATCGCGGCGCAGCAGCCAGGCTGCCCGCCAACGGCGTTAGCTGCCTGCGCTCCGGCCTCACCAACGATCAAAGAGATGACGCCGGTCTCGGGCAAGCAGGGAACGACGGTTCTGCTCACGCTGTCGGGGGCTAACTTCGCACCTAAGGAGAATTTGCAGCTCACCCCTTCGACAGGACTCACCATTGGCACGGTCAATCTGATCAATGCGAACCAAGTACAAGCTTCAATTACCATCGCCGCGACTGCACCGCTGGGCCCGCGCTCGGTCACGCTTGTTGGAGGCAATCTCCGTACGCCCGCGCCCAATACCTTCACCGTGACGCCTGCAGCAAATTCTGGTCCGGCTGCCGCTCCCATGCAGATTCTGCGCCTGGTTCCAAGCCAGATCACAGCTGGCAGCCAGAATGTCGACGTTGCTATTGAGGGAACGAATTTTGTGGCAGGAACGCAGATCACCTTCAGCGTTGGCGCAGGGATTCCCGCGGCGGTCATGGCTGCGGGGCCTGCGCGTTATGTGAACAGCACGGAGATTCACGTGACCGTCAGCGCGCTCGCCACAGCGCTCCCCGGCGGACGCGACATTACGCTTGCAACGCCCGAGCACCAACAAGCGACCGGGCGGCGGATGTTGGACGTCCTCGCACCCACTATCACTTCCGGTCCCCCACCTGCACTCAAGATCACGCCCATTAATTTGCAAACCTTCTCCATGGGCAAGATTGTTCTCGACTCTCCACAGTGGGGCGATCAGTATGAAGGTGAGATCGAAGAACACTATGGTATTCCGGAGCTCGACGACGACGCGCGCTTTCAATGGCACGAACAGAACCCTGGGCTTGCCGACTACTACGTGCTGAATATCTATGCGCAGGATGGCGTAACGCTGCTTGGCTCAAAGCAGATCAACGGCGGGTCGTTTTCATTCTTCGGCAGCACAGTCAAAGTTGTTCCAACTTACTACCGCCCAGACGCTGCTTTTCTGGCGCAGGTGCTAGAGCACGTCTCGCTCAAGAAAGCCGGCTATCAATACTCGCCGCACAGTACACCCACTTATACGGTGATCAACGGAGTCAAGATCTATCAACCCCCCGCTCCTACCAGCGCCAGCCCGCAATTGGCTGAAGGAGATCTGCAATGGGAGGTAGTTGGCTATCACACATACAACACCAGCGGTGTCGCGCCTCAGGCAAGCAGCCCACCGGCAAAGGCGAACAATGTACTCAATTCTTCGCAAAATAGCGCAATAGCCAAGCAGGTTGCGACAGCATCGCAGCCGAGTCAGCCTCAGACCACCGACATCAAAGTGGAGGTTTCGAATCGCTGGCCACTCAACCGTCCAAAGGCTCCCACGGGGATGGCATGTTCAGGGGGCATGGGGGCGGGACTCCAGGCAGTAGACATCGATAAAACCGGCAACGATCCCAACTACTACGCCGGCGATCGCTTTGTAGTGACCGGCAATTTCAATCTCACCGACTCACCTTATGCCGCCCATCCGAATCTTATCGACACGCCCGGTTCAAAATGTAGCAACTGCCTCATTGGCCAAGTCGGACATGTGGCATTCGACAATCTCTTTGTCGACTGGGGCGACGGAACGATCCAGTCCATCTCCGCTGTTCCCGCCGATCCCAACATGACTAACTGGAATCGCGGCGAAGGGATGACGCTGCCGGCCCCGAACCCCGGCACGACGGCCAAACTACAAGCCGAGGGTATCCTCGTCCATCCATACAACAACACCGGCACCTTCATCATCCGCGTCTTCCAGCTTTCTGAGGCGGATGCGCAGCACGTCAACGCTGCGCTGCTGGCAGCAAGCATCGATGGCCCAGGCGGCTCGCCTTTCCTTCAGGCGGCAACCCTCAGCAAGTTGGCTTCGTCCGGAGCAGGGGCTTCGTCGCAAAACTCCATCGGCGACGCATTCCACGCTGTTCTGGAGCAGGGCTCGAACCTCGCGACCACAAGCGCCAGCAGTGCGCCTGCCGGTCCCGATCTCTCAGCCATCACCTCCCGCGCCTACATGATCTTCTGCACGAAAAATACCCTTACCGTTCCTGAGGATCTTGCCGCCGATGGGCCGCTGCATCTGAAATCTATCGCCGACCCCACGTTTCCGGGCCATGATAATGGGCCACCTAAAACTGTCGTTCATCCCTCCGCCGACAAAATGGACACGCTTCGAAATTCATCCGCGCAGTCATCGGCCCCTGTGCCGTCACTCGCTGAGCCGCGTGAGTCTGCGCTTGGGCCAACTGTTGGCACAAAGGAATTGAAGGAGGCACCGAAGCGTCCTGGCAGCGTCACGGCCAATGCCACATGCAGCACCTGCGACGATCAGGCCGTCGCGGAATCGTACATCGGCTACTATGGCCATGGACCAGCTCTGATCACCTGGAACGTGGACGGCGTCACTATGCAGCAGCCTATCGAGCTGGGCCCTTCGCAGGCGCGAAAGCTCATTGCGCATCCTCAGCCGGGCCAGGCCGAACCGCAGATCATCGTTTCGCAAAGCAAGCCGTTTGACACACCATCACCCCTTTCAACCAAAGTGCTTGGCATGCACTCTGTGAGCGTTCAGGCAGAGCTGGCGCCCGACCCTACGCTGCCGAATCTCTCCATCGGCGTTCACGAAGCTCTGGGCAAGATCACCGGCGGCAATAAAGGCATCGATGCCGACGCCGCTCTGCAGGCCCAGTCGCTTCTCACCACACTCTCCCCGCCAGCCGGCAGCAATTTGCCACCGCTGAAGATAGGCATTCTGTCGAGTTCGAATCAGAGCGTCTCCGGACTGGGCGCGGTGCAGTATGTCAATGAGCCTTTGAAAAACGTGATCAAGTTGGTTGCGGGCAAACCGCAGGCGGACTCGAGTGTCGCCTCCGCAGTGCGCCACTACGAGGTGGTTCAGTCTGATCCGTCCAAGCCCTGCAAGTTTCTCTTCCCCGTCACCAGTGGCGGAGCATTCGAAGTTGAGGACATTCAGGGCCACATCACGCAGCAGGGGACAAAGTACTCCGGCTCCGGAAACCTCATCGTTCATCTTGCCAACAAATCGAGCAACTCTTACGATCCCTATCCGCCGATCCCCATCACCTTTACCAATTGGGATGTTGCCGACGGCGCCCACGTCGATTCAGGAACGATCGATATATCGCCGGGAATGGCGCTTCTTGGCACGGTACCGGGCGTGACAGGAACCATCGATCGCATCCAGGGTCACACATCGTCCTCCGGCGGTGCGGTGCAGGGAGAAGTGGATGCAACACTGAGCCTCACACTGGCCGACGACACGCTGCGTCTGCCCGGAGTTGAAAAACCGCAAACCTGGAGCGGGCTGACATCCGAACTCCATGCCAACGGCGACTGGATCAAAAACGGCCTCACACTGCCTAGCACCATGATCGGCTGGAGCGCCTTTCAGATGCAGTCGAATAATGTGCGTATCGATCTCAGTCACAACGATGGCGATGCCGCCGACCCGCTTTGCGGCGGACTCAGCGGAGGCGACTGGGTGGGCGTGCGTTTCCCTGCGCTCACCATCACTCCATACACTATGGGCTTGGTTCAGTCCTCCGCACTGCAGCCTGTCGTCACCGATTGGGGCGTAGTTGCCGGCGGACTTTGTGGAAGCCTCACAACCGGTCCATTCCACGCTACCTACGAGGACGGAACAGTCGGATTTCAGAGTCTCAGCGCGACCGCAGCGCCAGGCCAGGGTGATTTCACGGCCACCTACCACGGCATGGACATCTATGTCCCATGGCTCGACACCCACATCACCGGCGACGGACAGCTCCAGTCCGGCGGCGGCAACCAGGCCACAATTACATTCCCTTCCGGTGCTCCCTCCGTAACCAAGACCTACGGAAACATTGCGTTCACCGCGAAGAATCTGCAATTCACTCAAGTCGAGGGACTCGGTTGGGCCGTCAAGACCTCGACAACCTACACATTCAACGCCAAAGGCAAAACCTTCACAGCCATCCCACTCACACCTTTTTATTTTGGAATGAATGGCCACGCTTATCTTGCCAATGGCGCCAGCTCAGTCGATGTGCCGCTCGGTGGCAGTTCTACTCTCGACAAGACGCCCGTCGATCTTGTCTCGGCGCACATCGCCGTCCCCTTTACCGGTGATCAGATCTTCACCGCGTCGTTCAGCACCAACGTTCACCTTTCAGAGGTCATGGCCGATGCCCCCATGCAGGTGAACTATGAACTCGACGAATCCGGCACGAACATCTCCGAAAAAGGCCCGACAAATTCTCCGTTCACGATTGACGTTCCCTACCCCTCTGGCCAGCCAAGCTCCGACGCAAAGGTCCATCCCGTCTATAGCGGCTCCGACGGCAGCGAGTACTCCGGCTCAGTGGATTTAAGTGAACTGGGCGGTCCGCCCATCACGGCGCAATTCCGCCTCGGCTACGGCATTGGACACGACTATTGGTTGACGCGAGCTATTATCGGCCTGGGTGATACAGGCATCCCCATCGTCCCGGTCCCGCCCATCATGAACCTCTACTCCATCTCCGGAGGCATGGGCCATAACTTCCCGCTCAATGCTTTCACGAATACGGGCGACCTCAATGCGGCCACTCCCGTCTACGACAATTCGTTTCTCTTCTATGCAGGGATGCGGGTGGGCATGCCCGATCACTTCACCTATACGCTCGACGGCGATTTGACCATCAAGGCCACCGGCCAGAATGCCGGAGCGCGCATGGACTTTCACGCCTGGCTGCTTAAGCCGCCCGACAACGACAATGGAGACTTTCAGGGATATTTCCAATACGCCGGAGGCAACTTCGACGGCCGCTTGTGGGGGCAGCTCTCGTTTATGAACGGCCTGGCCTCGCTCAGTCTGGGGAATAGCGCCAACAACGCCGCTGTCGATCTTCACTTTGGCAACGGTCCCTGGCATATCGATGCCGGCAAGAAAGAAGGCCCGCGTATTCAAGGCCATTTCCTGGTCTCGGACGCCAACATGTATGTAATGTTGTCCGATCAGGGTCTTGCCATGGGCGGCGGCATCAATGTGGATCTGGATGTTGGCGACAGTTCCGTAGCCTCAGCCTATGTGAAAGGTGACATTGACGCCGGCGTTGCCATCACGCCGCAGCCGCACATCTCCGGGGACTTCTCGGCCAACGCAAGCGCCGGTGTGTGCGTGTCGGGAGTATGCGTGTCTGATTGGGTCAGCGCGCAGATTCACGCTGAGGCAATGCCACTCGACATCGACGCCAGCGCTTCAATCGGCCTGCCCTGGCCACTGGGCAGCGTTTCTTTCTCGGTGCATCTATGAAGAAGTTGTTACGCAACATCTACGTTATCTCTGCTTTGTTGTTCACCGCGCTTGGGGTGGTTGCGGCCCAGGAAAACAGCGGCGCTGCGTTTGCTGTCTCCGATGGCCAGGGCCACATTCAGTTGCTGTGGTTTCCACCCGCTTCCAAATGGCCCGCTGGCGGTTGGCGCATCACGGATTCTTCGGGCAATGTGCTGGTCGCGCACGTCGTCATGGGCGATACCACTGCGCTCGCTGCTTTGCCTATTGAAGATGCCGACACCATCCGCCGTTTGCCTGCGGTTCTCGCTGCCCCTGCACAGAACAAAAAGCAGCAGAGGAACCTGATCAACCTGCTTGGCTTGCGCGCCTTCAGCGACCTCAATTACGCGCGCGCACTCGGACTCTACGCCACTATCGCCAACGTTGCGCCCGGAGCGCGAGCCTACACCGTCCAGGGACTGGATGCGCAGGGAAATCCGTCAGCGGTTAAGCTCGTTTCACCTGCGGTCGATGGCGCACAAGCCACGCCTCTGCCCCCATCGCCCGACGGTCTCGAAGCGAAAGTCGATGAAATGGGTGTTTCGTTCTCGTGGAACCCTCCCGCCGAAAATCGCGCACTGCCCGCAATTGCATGCGTCGTCGAACGCAGCGGCAGCCCCATCAGCGTCAAGCCGTTTGTCGTGGGCACAAAATGGAACCCCAAGCTCGCGCTTGTTGTCGACCGCAACGCGCCGCCCAATACTATGGCGAGCTACCAGGTATTTTCTATCGATATCTTCAGCCGCCGCAGCCTGCCTGCGCCCATTCGCATCTTCTTTCCAGACTTTCGAGCTCTCGCTCCTCCGGCGCATGTGCAGGCCAGCGCGTTGCCCGGCAAGATTGTTGTGACATGGACTGACGAACAAAAGCCCAATCTCGCTGGCTATGTGGTGGAGCGCTCTTTTATGGCCAATGGCCCATGGGAGACGCTGATGACGCAGGCCCTGCCGCCCAGCACCGCAGAATACGAGGACGACAATCTGCGCGGAGGGACCTCTTACTTCTACAGGGTTCGCGCCATCGGTCCGCGCGGCGATCTTGGGCCGCCTTCGTTTTCCGCCACCGCTTCCCCTGCCAATCCCGGTGGTCCTCCTGCCGTTAACGGGTTGGCCGCCGATGCTGGCCAGACCCGCGTGCGCCTTACTTGGTCGGCAGTTACTTTCCCCGTTGCCGGCTATTTTGTAGAGCGTAGCACCGTCAGCGGCGCAACCGGCACAGCCAATTGGGTTCGTCTCAACTCCCTGGCCGTTCCCGAGCCGCAATATGACGACTATATCGGTGGTGCCTCTGGCACGAAGCTGCAATACCGCGTTCACGCCGTGGCGCTAGACAACGCCGAGGGCCCTCCCAGTAATGTTGTGCAAGTTGCCTTGGCCGATCGCTCGCTCCCTGGGCCGCCCACAATTACACGCGCCTCTGGAGCCAACGGCAAGGTGGCTCTCAGCTTTGTGCCCGCCGTGCCCGAGGAGCGTACTGCGCAATTCCTTGTACTGCGTTCCGGCACCGTCGCTGATCAAGGAATCGTCCTCGGCGATCCGCTCCCTGGCAGTGCGCGTCAATATCAGGACCTCTACGTTAGCTCGGGCAATACCTACTTCTATCGCCTGGTGGCCGTTGACGCAGCCGGCAATCGCAGCGATGCTACTGACCCAGCCATCGTTCGTGCAGGCTCGATTGCGATTCCCAAACCGGCTCCGCCTTTGGTAAAGACACTGAACCAGCCGTCGCCGGGCGTGACACTTCAATTCGATAAGGCGCCTCCGGGCCTCAGTGTGGTCGTCGAGCGCCAGGACGTGCCGGCCGGCAGTTGGCTCCGTGTTGCCGGCCCGATCCAGGCAACAACCGTCAACGATTACCCGCCTGTCGGAAGCGCGAAGGTCCGGTATCGCATTGCCTATATCTCTGCTTCGGGAGAAACGGGAGACCCAAGTGATCCATCCCGTTGATGACTCTATTCCAACGTTTCGCGGGCAAATGTTTGCGGGTATCGCCCGCGTGCTTGTTATCGCGAGAACATACGAAACCCAACGATGGGATTGCTTACTCAGCCTTTCTTTCGGTGGCGCCATGACGACATTTCAGTCTCCATCTAGGAACACATTGAAGAGTGAGCCGAAGAACTGATGGCTCATCTACATGATTAGAAAATAGATAGACATATTGACGACTGACAGCACTTCCCGCCACTGCGCCCGTCTTCTCCGGTTGAGCCAGCTTGGAGTAATCGCGCTTTCCACAGCCTGTAACCTCAGCGCAACATTTCTGTAATTTAGCTGTCACATCGCGTTGTTAGCTTCACATGAGCTACAGCCAACATTCGATTAGTTGTTTCCCCCAGAGGCAACAAAAATCCAGTTCCAACCTTATGTGGAGGTCATCTTGACACACTCGTTTGCGAGCACACGGAAACGTGTGCTCTGCGTGGCACTCTCCTTTCTCGTGTTGTTCACTGGCGCTGCAATGCGCGCACAAGAATCGAATGCAAAAATCGAAGGCTCTGTCGTTGACGCCCAGGGACGCGCCGTCGTTCCTGCCACAGTCACCGTCAAAAATGAAAAGGACGGCGTAACAAGGACCACCTACACAGATGCCAATGGATTCTATTCTGTTGGTGGCCTGGCAGGGGGCGCCTACACCGTAGAGGCAGTTTCTCCCGGATTCGCTCCCATCTCCAAAACCGGACTCGTCGTTACAGCTGGCCAAACCCAGCAGGTCGGACTCAAGCTAGGTATAAACACGGTTGCCGAGGAGGTAATCGTCAACGCTGGCATCGATTCCATCGCCTCTCAGTCCGCGCTTAGCGGCGGCTTCATTGAAGAACGGTCCGCTCAATCGCTCATCTCCAACTCCTACATCCGGAACTTCATCTCGCCCGTCGCCGACTTCGGCGAAATCGTGCAGATCGTCCCTGGCACGTTCACCACCAGCTCAGATGGCGTCGGTCTCGGCCAGAGCAAAACCTACTTCCGCGGATTCCCGGACGGCGATTACGACATCGACTTCGACGGCGTGCCCTTCTACGACACCAACACCCCGACCCATCACTCCTGGGCCTTCTTCCCTGCGCAATGGATAGGTGGCGTGGACTTCGACCGCAGCCCTGGATCGGCATCTACAATCGGCCCCACGCCCTTCGGCGGTTCCATCCACTTGTTGTCGATGCCGCTTACAAGCGAGCAGGACCTTCGCGGCACTCTTATCTACAGCACCTGGAACACCAAGCTCTACGAAGGCTCATACAACTCTGGCAGCTTCGGACTCTTCGGCAGCCCCAAAAAATCAAATCTCTTCGTTGACGTGCACCACATGACCTCCGACGGATACCAAACCTTCAACTTCAACACACGCAACGCCGGCTCGCTTCTCTACCAGTACCAGTTCTCGCCCAAGACCGTGCTCACCGGATTCAGCGGCGTCATTCAGCTCACCGCCAACACCTACGGACTGAACCCGACCCGTTGCCAGACCCTGGGCGCGCCTGCCGGCAACTCCACCCTCTGTGCCGCCACAACGAAAGATGCAACCGGCGCAACGGTCAACACTTCAACCACAGGACTGGTGCCAGATGTGGGCTACGGCTACAAGTTCATGATGGTCAACAATTCCGACCCAGTAAACTGGCTTGACTACCAGTACAACCATTACCAGGTGCCCACCGACTTCGAATACGTCGGCCTCAAGACCGAATTTGGCAAAGGTTGGTATCTAGAAGTCAAGCCTTACACCTACAACTACGACAACGCCGAGCTCTTCACCAACCAGGCACCAATTACTGACTTGGCAACGTCGCAGCTCGTTGTGCAAGGGACCGCAGCGCCGCTGACGACCCCCATTCAAGGAGGCGTCTGGGTGGAGACAACTGCCGGCACGTCGGGAGCGGCGAACACCTACTCGCTCTACTTCAACGGCGTACTCGCGCAGGCCTGCAACGTGCAGGTCAAGGGAAAACTCCCTTGCGCTATCGATAAGTACAACAGCTATCGCAAGTACGGTACGACCGCGGTTTTGTCCCAGACATCGAACTTTGGAGTCTTCCGCGGAGGAATCTGGTACGACTGGGCCCGCACCAGCCGCCACCAATATCCATCCGATCCTCTCAACCACTGGGCCGATCAGCCACTCGGCAACTTCGACGAGACTTTCTACACCGACTCCTATCAGCCCTATGCGGAATACGAGTTCCATCTAACGCCGAAGTTCAACGTCACGGCCGGGACTAAGTTCGCCTACTACACCTACGACGTGATTCATAAGGCTGACGACGGCAAGACCGTCGGCAACCTATGCCCTCTCGGACAAACAACCGGCTGCCCTGCTACTGCTACCGACACTGGCACGTTCTTCTCTACCCTGCCCTCGCTCGACCTCAACTACCGCTTCCAGCCCAACTGGGCAGGCTACATACAGGTGGCCACCGGCAGCATCATCCCTCCCAGCAGCGTCTACGACTATAACCACACTCCTTCGGCAAGCGTTCCCACGCCTGGCCTGTTGACGCCGCCCAAGCAGCAGAAGTCCACAACTTACCAGGTGGGCACGGTGCTGAAACTCAACCGCATCACCCTTGATGGCGATGCCTACCGCGTCCGCTTCCAGAACAGCTACAACAGCGTCATCGATCCCACCACTTCGGAAACGGTCAACTACCTGCAACCGAGTTCCATCACCCAAGGCCTCGAGTTCGAGACCACCGCGGTTCTGACCAAGGGGCTGAACCTCTATCTCAATGCGACTGCGGCAAATGCCTACTACGAGGGTGAACTGAACGCCAACACCACATCGACGCAACTCACAGCTCCTGTCTATGAAAAGGCTCCGAGCGGCCTGTGGGTGCAGCAGACTCCCGCCGATACGGAAATGCAGGGGCTGACCTACACAAGCCGCGGTCTGGATCTCGGCATCTTCAACAAGCGCGTCGGCGAGCAGCGCGTGGACGCTGGCGCCTATCATAACCAGGCCATAATTGCTGCCTTCAGCACCCTCGACTCTTATGTCAACTACACCGTTCGGAACCGCTCCATATTCGACCAGACCAAGATCCAGTTGGGTGGCAACAACCTGCTTAACCAGCACAATATCACTGCCCTCACTTTGAGTGGATCGCCGAACATGATCTTCCTTAACGGCGGTGGCGCATGCACCAGTACAACTGCCACTGCCACCAACCCTTGTGATGCCTTCATCACCAATGGCCCCACCCCGATCAGCGCCAACGACAACCCGACCTTCATCTCGAGCCGCAGCTTCTCCGTGTCAATCACTTTCGGATTTGCGCCGGGGGAGCGCAAATAGATCAACCTGAGCCTGCGGCATACACAAACAACTCCAGCTGCGTGCGTGGAATCCATCCTACGCCGCGGCTGGACTTACTTATGGATCAATTCTCTGGCTTCATTCAAGTTGCCTGGCGGAAACCAGAAAGACAGAGAGCGCGGAGAATAAGTACCGGCTCTATCAGCCTCCGCCGGATGCAGCAACCGGAACGCCTCAGTCGAAGTAACTTCAGCCTGAAGTATCGATGATTCCCTGCTGAAGCGCCACTGTCGCTGCCTCGGTCCTGTCGCCCGCATTGAGCTTGGCGCTAATGTGATTGATATGATTACCGACGGTGTAGTGGCTGATCTCTAGTATTCGCCCGATCTCCTTGTTGGTGAAACCCTTGGCAACCATCTCCAGAATCTCTATCTTGCGCGGGCTCAGGCTGGAACGCGACTCGCGTTCGGCGATGCGCGCGGCAATTCCATCCGGAAAGTACTTACCCCCAGCGCTTACCGCGGAGATAGCGGCGACAATCTCCGCGCGTGAAGCATCTTTGGAAAGATAACCGCTGGCTCCAGCTCTAACTGCACGATAGATCTCGTCCTCGTATTTGTAGCTGGAAAGAATTACAACCGCGGGAGAGTTGACGCGCCCCTTCAGCATGTGCAGCATATCGATGCCACTGATCTTCGGCATGCGCAGATCAAGAAGCATGAGATCGATGGCCAACCGATCAAGCAGCGAGAGCGCCTCCTCGGCGCTATGGGCTGAGCCTACTACCTTCAAAGTTGTCTCTTTGTGTAGCAGCGTAGCCAGACCGACGCGGACAACGGGATGATCGTCCACGATCAGGACCCGAGTAGGTGACTTAGGCAATTGTGTGTTCATGAGATCGTTCTCCAGAAACGAGGCGCAACGGTATACGCTGCCAATATGCCCGCAAGAATGAAGGCGGAAGTGGAACATGGACGTGTACCGCAGTTCCCTTTCCAGGTGTGCTGCGGATGGTGAATCGCACCGAGATGCTATCGGCCAGTTTGCCCATGCCGCGAATTCCGAATCCGGCAGATTCGCTGGAGACCTGAAATCCGCAACCATCGTCCTCGACAATGAGCTCTACCGAGGTCTTCCGATATATAAGCGAAAGAACAAGACAGTTAGAGAGCGCATGACGGACAGCGTTGGCAATGGATTCTTGGCCGATACGAAAAAGGGTGTCGGAGATACGCAAAGGAAGAGTCCGTTCGCTGCCAGCACTGACGGTTCTGACAGCAATAACAGACCTGGCTTTGATCATGCGGCGAGCGCAGTCTTCAAGAGCGCGAAGCAGCCCCATGGACTCCAGGTGCTCTGGACGCAGCGCTGCAATGCTACGGCGAGCTTCTTCATGACTGTTCCGCACCATATTGCGGGCTACATTAAGCTGAGGCAGAATGCTCGATTCTTCGCCGGCTTCATCGTAAATAGCTTCGAGTCGAAAGCCAAGGCCGGCGAAGCTTTGCGCCAATGTGTCATGCATCTCATGAGCCAGGCGTTCACGCTCCTCGAGCACATCCTGAAGGCGCCAGCGTTCGAGGAAGATATAGACGGTCAGTCCGGCGAGGGCAAGAATCAGAAAGCCGATGATAAACGCAATAATGTGGCCCGCGCTCCACCAGGGAGAGCCTTCGACGACCTCGACATCACTGAAGGACGGCAGAAGAATTGCAAAAGAAGTAAGGTTGTGGGTATACGCCTGATCGACGGCGCAGATACCGCGCAAACGAAGACGGCTCTGGTCCTTCAGGAGACGGAAGCTCGATGCACTGCCGGCGCCACCGGCGATTGCCAAAAAGGACTGACTGCCATCGTCAAGAGTCAAAGTCAACGCACCGCCGGAGCCGGTTTGCTTGTCCACAAGACGGCCCTGGATCTCGACAAATTCAGACGGCGAGGATACAGTCATAGGCCAGAAATTTGAGATGATACCATTGCTGATCGTACACACGTGGAGAGACCGTTTTGGCCACATACTCACGCCAGCCATAGTCTGCACGGCCAAGAATCAAAGTGTTGTCCAGATCACGCAATCCCGCCATATAGCCGTGATAAGCGTCGACTCCTTCCTCTTCGTCGCTGGCGCGGATAATCAGACCGGAGTCGCCATACTGACCGAGCGGAAGAACATCGTCCCGAACCATATAATTCGCCCAGTAAACGGAGCAATTCATCAACTTAGCGCCACGTTCATCGGAGTTATTGCGCATCGCTTCGTTTACAAACTGCCACGTGCCGCCAAATGCCTGCCAATCATCTCGACGTTCAAGTGCATTGAGGTTGGCTTGAGAGGGGCCGCGGTGAGTAATGGATCGGGAAACAAGCACGCCGCCAATCCCCAGCAAGAGTAAGGACGCGGCGATCACACCGGCGATTGCAAGCTTGCGCTTCGTGAGGAATCGAAACATCGCGCCGTCCAACAGGAAAGGTTGAGGATCTGGCGGATTTCAGGAGAATCGATGTTATCTCGGGTCATCAGGACCGGAGTCACAAGCAGTTCGAAGCCTCCAGCCGAGCCGTGCACGTGCAGTTCGCGATCCATGAGCCCATGGCCAAGCGGGGCATTTCATAGGTATTCTGGACGACAACTGAATCGATGCCGCCAGTGCGAACGGGAGGCAACAAATCTTGATCGAACCCCACGAGTTTGATCGCGTTCTCCTTGCCGAACTCGACCGGCGCATAGTAAGCGCCTCGGGTGGAAGCGAGAGATAGCGCGACGATGGGCCGAAACCATGGTACATCTGCCCCATTCGCGAACGAAAGCTAATGTACTAGAGTCAATCTCGTCTGCGGGAGGGTCGATCATCTCCTCTAGTCGGGGATGGGTGAGCCCGCAAATCGAGATTCCACGAACTACTAACAGGCTTCCGGAGAATAACCATGATACAGCACGCCCGCAGAACATTTCTGAAAGCGGGAGCCGCAGCGGCCTTAGCTTCAATCACCCGTGCGCAAGCTGCGCGTACCGCCGGTGAATCCGGCGCCAATGTAGCCATCGCTCCGGCTCTCAACCAGTTCGAGTATGGTGAGGTAGAGTTGTTGGAAGGACCCATGCGCCAGCAATCTGACACGAATCACGCCCTCTTTCTGGCACTCGACGAAGACATGTTGTTAAAGCCGTTTCGGGAGAGAGCAGGACAACCTGCGCCGGGAGAAGATATGGGAGGGTGGTACGATAACTCGAAGGAATTTGACCCTCACGGAAGTTTTCACGGCTTTATACCCGGTCATAGTTTTGGACAATATCTTTCAGGATTGGCGCGAGCTTATGCGGTGACCGGCTCTAAGCCGACTCAAGCCAAGGTGCAGCGATTAGTGTGCGCATTGGCGCCGACCATCACCACCAAGTTCTACGACGATTATCATCTGCCTGCTTATACCTATGACAAAACGAGCTGCGGGTTGATCGACGCGCATCAGTTTGCGGCCGATGAAGCGGCTCTAGATGTGCTGAACGCCGCGACCGATGCTGTCTTGCCGCACCTACCACGTAAAGCGTTGTCGCGATCGAAACAATATGCTCTCCCGCAGAAGGATGAGGCGTACTGCTGGGACGAGACTTACACTCTACCAGAAAATTTCTTTCTGCCTTATCAGCGCGGCGCGGGCAGCCGTTATCGCGATCTAGCCATTCGTTTTCTTGAGGACGACCTGTATTTCGATCCGCTCGCTGCGGGAAAGAACGTACTTCCCGGCGAGCACGTCTATAGCCATGTGAATGCCTCCAGCAGCGCGATGCAAGCGTATCTCGTACTTGGGAGCGAGAAACATTTGCATGATGCGCAGAATGGCTTCGAGTTTCTGCGCATTACGCAGAGTTTTGCAGTTGGCGGATGGGGTCCCGACGAGTTATTCCGCAAACCGGACAGCGGTGAAATGGGGGAAAGCCTGAAGAACACCCACTATAGCTTTGAAACTCCTTGCGGCGCCTACGGACACTTCAAGATAACTCGGTATCTGTTGCGAGTCACCCGCGATAGCCGCTACGGTGACAGCATGGAGCGCGTTTTGTATAACACAATTCTGGGTGCAAAGCCGCTTAAAGAGGATGGGACAAGCTTTTATTACTCCGACTATAACAACAGATTTGCAAACAAGGGATATTACAAGGATAAGTGGCCGTGCTGCTCCGGAGCCTTTCCTCAACTTACAGCTGACTATGGAATTAGTTCGTACTTCTATGATCATGATGGCATCTATGTCAATTTGTACACACCATCGCATGCGACCTGGAGTTACAGAGACGTGCGCGTCACTCTCACTCAGCGCACCAACTATCCGTACGATCTGTCATCGCAAATCGATGTTTCAACGGACAAGCCGAGAGTGTTTTCGATTTATCTGCGGATTCCGAGCTGGGTTGGTTCGAAGACCATGGTAGCGGTGAATGGCCGCCGCGTTTCCACCGATCTGATCCCCGGACAATTCGCTCGACTGGATGGCACATGGAAAATTGGAGATAGAATCGAAGTCGAGTTTGATTCTATAACCACACTTGAAGCGGTGGACCCGCAGCATCCCAGCCTCGTCGCGCCTGTGAACGGACCGCTAGCCTTGTTTGGCGTTGGTGAAATTCCAAAGAATGTCCAACGAGCAGCTCTGCTAGGAGCCGACAGAATATCCAAGGGATCAAGCACCTGGCAGGCCAGAACCGATTCGGGGAATCTTACCCTCAAGCCTTTTGCATCGATCGGGGACGAAATTTATCGCCTCTATCATGAGGTCGCATCGTAACGAATGCTCGTGAACAGAAAGGCCCCGCCACCTCTTACAAAGCAGCAGGGCCTGTTAGTTGGATTGCAGCAGGACTCTAGAAGGTGAACCTCCCGCCAAGCTGCCAGTTACGCGGCAGTTGCTGCGAAGTCGCCCTGCCGAAGTTACCTCCCAGATCAGCCAGGTTGTTATCGAACCCGGTGAGGTTTACCCGGTTGAACAGGTTGAAGAACTCAAAACGGATCTGGAAGTCGACTCCTTCAAACAGCCGCGTCTGCTTGTAGATGTTCATATCCGTTTCGATAAAGTTAGGTTGACGAAACTGATTGAACTTCTCGTTGCCATCGTTGCCGAAGGTCGCCGGAGACGAAAACTGGCTCGAAGTAAAGACGCCATTGAGAAACGCGCTCTTAGAGCTTCCTTCGCTATAGCTGGCAGTGTCCGGAAAGTCATTGTTGTCGCCATCGGCGTTGTAATCGCCGCTGCCAGGGGCGTAAGAGACGGCCGGATTGGCAGCTGTGCACCAGGGCGCGGTGTTAGAGGGGATGGTTCCATCCTTGCAAATGGGAGCGAACGGAGCGGTGGTATAGATCATGGTTGAGTAGCCGCTTTGATAGATGCTCGTTCCGCTGGCGCCCCACCCCGACGTCAAGATGCCCGCACCACCCTTGCCCTGCGCCAGGCCAGGAATCTCGTAGTTAAAGGTGAGCGAGATCCGGTTTGGCACATCCCATTGCGATGGACCGTAATATGTTGACGGAGTGGATTCGGCCGGGTACACTCCGGAGTCGTCCTTAGACTCAGAACGCGTATACGAGGCATCAACGAAGCCGCTCCGCGCAAACCGTCCCTTGAATTCGAAGAAGATGTTTTCGTAGTTGCTGTAGCGGTCGTTGTTCGCATAGGAGATCGCACCGAAGCTGGGATTAAGGCGGCTTGGCGCGGGCTTGGTGAACAGATCGCCGGCAAAGGCGTTGATGTCCGCTCCGTAGCTGACCAACCCTGCATGGTTGCCGCCGCCCACCAAGTTATAAGAATGCGACCCGGAATAGCCCACGCTGGCAGCGTAATTTCTCCCGATCTTCTGTTCCACGGTCGCCGACCAGATATTCACCTTGGGGGATAGCAGATTGGGATTGATGCCTCCGATAGGGAATTCGGCGCCCACGATGCCGCCCTGCGAATCAAGACATCCCTCGGGTCCGAGCGAAGGGCAGATAGGCGATCCTACCAGTGCCGGTAAAGTGAATCCAAACGGTGGTTTGGATGTTGTTCCCAGATTAAATATGGGTGGTGTCGATGTTCCGGCGGTGAAAGTCGGAATAACTTCTCCCGGCGGGCTGCCGCGGAATTCTTCCTGCACGTTGGCCTGAGTGAGCCAGTTGTTGAAGATGCCAATGCCGCCGTGGACAACCGTATTACCTTTTCAAGTAACATCTCAGGCGAAGCCGAGACGCGGGCTCAACAGATCCGTTACGGCGTTATTCAGAGCATTGTGAGTCGCCTTGGCAAATCCGTTCGCGATCTGTTGTTGAGCAGTCTGACCAAGTCCAAGGTAGAAATTGCCGAATATGGTCGAGGTGCTCTTCGACCATGGGTTGCCGCTATCGTCCCAGCGCAGGCCTAGTGTCAGCGTCAGATTCTTGCTTGCCTTCGAAGTGTCCTCTGCGGACAGTCCCCACGTCCGTCCGGCCGCATCCCACGACCAAAGTTGCGGGACCCCGGTAACCGGGTTATACATGGTATGGGTCTGGGTGTGAGGAGCATCCTGGGCCAGTTCAAGAAGATTATCGAAGCTGAACGTGGGTTGAGAGTACGAACCTGGAAATGGCTCCACGTCGTCGCCGTACCAGCCCTCGTAGCCGAAGCGCAGCGTGTGCGTGCCGCGCACGTGGGTGAGGACATCGCGCCAGTGGTAGTTGTGTTGAATAAAGTCCCCTTGGGCGAAACCGGTTCCGAATGCCTGGCCATCGTCGGTACTGATTCCCGTCACAGCAATCGACGGAACGGTGTAGTTCTGAGCTCCGCTGCCCAGCGTGCCCTCTACGCGGTTGAATCCGAAGATAGCTTCATTAATGAGGTTTGGCTTGAAGGTGTGTTCGTAGTTGACCTGGCTGGCAATCTGCCAATTGTTATCAAGAGCGGTGAAGGCTGGGATTGCCGATGCGGCGCCATAGTTCAGCACTGTCCGGTAGATACTGGCGTAGACTCTGTCGTTCTTGAACGATTTGTCCAGGCGCCCGAAATGCTGTGTTCCGTTGCGGATCTGCGGCGCGCTGAAGTTGCCGGTGTCTGCTATCTGGAGAGCGCATGGTGGCAGGGGATTAACAGCTACTGTGCCGCAAGTCGTTGGAAAGAGCGACGCGCCCGTCTGGTATACCGATATGCCGGTCACGTTGGTCGGAACGTAGGTATTAAGCACACCGGTTCCGACCGTATTGGGGTAGTTGGTTTTGGCCCAGGCGAGAAAAGCCGGGTCAGCGAAGCTGATCGACGAATTTGTCGCGAGCGACTCGCGCAGAGGCTCAATTGCGAAATAGAAGAAGAACTGTTTGCGCGGAATCACAGGCCGCCGATCGCCCCCGACATGTTGTTGCCGTGAAAAGACAGGTATTTTGAATCAGAGAAGTGTGTCCTGGCAAACATCTGCTCGGTGTCGTACCAGTCAGCGACCGAGCCGTGGAATCTATCGGAGCCGGACTTGGTGGTCATCACCTCCTCTACGCCGCTGGCGCGAGTGTATTCCGAAGAGTAAGTGTTGACCTGGATGCTGGTTTCCTGAATGGATTCAGGGTTGGGTGTCAGATTCAGTACGCTTTGACGAATGCCGCTGGTTACGTCAAGACCGTCGATGACGTACATGTTAGACATCTGGCCTTGACCGTTGGCACTTGCGTCCACCTGAGTTTCGGTCGAGTAGTTATCCACGCCAGACCCCGGTGTGCCTGCCTGACCGGGTTGGCCTCCGCCCGTGGTTCCCAGTCCTGAAACGCCGGGAGCGAATGTGGTCAATGTGACAAGATTACGGCCGGCGACTGGTAACTCGGCCACGCCGGAGTTTTCAACTTGCCAAGTCCGAAGTGCAGGCGCGGATCGCAGGAAGAGTAGTAACTCGACTGGCTCACCCTTGCCTGGGCTTGCACCTTGCCTCCGCAGTGAACGAGCACGCGCGCTCCGATGGCGCTTCGATTCGATTTCACGCCCTCAAGGAAAACCTTGATCCAATTCTTTTGGCCGGAGACATCGTTGCGGAGCAGGGTCGGCGGTTCGTTCATGTTGATGATCAAAACATCGACGTCGCCATCGTTGTAAAAGTCCCCGAAGGCGCAGCCCCTTCCCGAGTGGGGCTCGAGGATTCCAGGCCCTGCTTGGCTACTAAGCTCCTCGAAGGTTCCGTTGCCAAGATTCCGGAAAAGTATGCAGGGAGTCTTGCAAGGATAGTCGGGCAGGATGTGCTCGACCTCTGGATAGACGCTCCCCGTGACGATGAGGATGTCCGGCGCCCCGTCATTGCCGAAGTCGGCGAATCCGGTTCCCCAACTTACGTAGCGGGTCTCCACTCCAATCTTTGCCGCACGCGTACGATCATCGAAGCTGCCTGTCCCGTCATTGCGATAGATGCCGGCCGTGTCACCCATGAAGTGCGTTTTGAATAGATCCAGGTGGCCGTCGAGGTCGTAGTCCCCAATGCCCACGCCCATGCCGGCTTGCTCCATGCCGTCTTCGCTCAGAGCCACGCCGCGCGACACACCCTCTTCGCGGAATGTGCCATCGTGGTTGTTCATGAACAGCAAGCTGGGCGTAGAATCGCAGGCCACTAATATATCGGTCCATCCGTCTTCGTCGAAATCTGCGGCTACAACGGTCATGCCATAGCTTTCGGTGGCCGTGGCAACGCCGCTCTCCTTGGTCACATCAGTGAAAGTGCCGTCGCCGTTGTTCCTGTAGAGCAGATGACGCCCGGTGGGCAGACCGCGAGGCCCGCAATTAACCGGGACCCCCTTCCAGTTGCAGGTGGATGCTGCGCCAGGCACGGGCGCTTTGGCTAGATCGAAGCGGATGTAGTTAGATACGAAGAGATCAAGATGGCCGTCACGGTTGTAGTCAACCCAGCTGCACCCGGCGCCCCAGCGTGTTTCGTGACTTAACAAGCCGGCTTCGCGCGTCACATCGGTAAAGGTGCCGTCGCCGTTATTTCGGCAGAGACAAACGAGCGACGTGTAATCTTCATAAGATCCTTTTGGACATGTTATCTAATTTTAGTTTTAGTAGCGGCCCAGACACAGCCTAAAATCCCCTATTTTCCGGTCGCGTTATTCGCGTCGGATTGTTCGATGAGCTTATATCGGTTATGCTCGCCTTCCTCGCGAGTCGCTTTCTGGCGCAGTTCCGCCAGCCGCTGCAAGAACGGCGGCAGTTGGTCTTTGTGTCCCGTTCGCCGCAGCCCTACAATCAGGTGATAGAGCGCGGTCTGGTCGTCGGGCTTGCGGCGCAGCACTTCGCGAGATTCATCGACCGCGCGCTGATCGTTTCCTGCCTGCAGGTCGAGCTTGGCGAGAAGATCCTCCGCATCTGTCATCTCCGGCTGCAATTCCGAGGCTTGTCGCGCGGCCGCTACGGCGCGCTCGAACTCCGCACTGCCCACGTCGGGGTTTGCTCGGCCAAAATGTCTGCTTCCACAAAGAGCAGCATGGCGTCATTGGGCCTTTGGCGCAACTTCTCCCGCACCACCGCCAGCGCTTTGTCCAGATCGTCCTGCTGTTCGGCGACCATTCCGCGGGCAGCCTGGCCGGCGGTCATTTGCGGATCCAATTTTTCGGCTTGTTCGAAGTCGGCGTCCGCGTGATCGTAGTCGGCGAGTTGCACATATAAAACTCCGCGCGCAACATAGAGCGCCGCTGAATCGGGCATCGCCTTCAGTCCCGCAGTGAGCATATCCACTCCGACCTGAAACGACTGATGCACAAAGGCGATGTCGGCGAACTGCAAATAGAGATCGGCGTCGCGCGGATTCTCGACGATGGCCTGATGCAGAAGGCTCACCGCATGCGGAGTGTCCTTCTGGTCCTCGTAGGCCTCTGCCGCCTGCGCCAGCGCGACAGCCGAGGGGTGGTTCGACAGAACAGGCTCAAGCGTACGGACTGCATCAGCGGGTCGATTGAGTGCAAGCTGGATTGCCGCAAGCCGCTCCAGATCGTGCGGATCACCATCGGCCTGCGCCGTCAGCCGTTCGAAGACCATTTCAGCCTTGTCGAAGCGTTCGAGCTTTGCCAGGCAAATCCCGTATCTACGCATCGCCGAAGGTTTGGACTCAAGATGGGGACCGCATTGCTCGAATTGAGTTACCGCCTCCGCACAGTCATTTCTGCGAAAGGCCAGCGAAGCCAACATAGCATGTGCAGTTAGATCATTGGGACGCTGCTTGAGTACGCGCCGAAGCAAAGCCTCCGCCTCAATGCCCCCGGCCTCATACTCCAGCTGCGCGGCACCCTCCAACGCTGGAAGGTACTCCGGCGAAATCTTCAGAGCTTTTTGAAAGGCAGCGAGAGCTTCGGTTTTTCGTCCTTGTCCGGAATACGCAAGACCCTCGAAGGTCCACAACTGCGCATCATTTGGGGACTGATGCAATGCCGGAGTTAGTAGATCGAGTGCGGCTGTATAATTCCTTGCTCGCAAAGCAGCCACAATTGGATTCGCTCTACCGTTGTTGCTGGGCTGTGCCGCGACCGCGAGACTGCACGAAGCGATCAAGAAAAACACAATCGATATTGCCCACCTTGTCATGGCGGCCATTGTATCCCAGATGTTAAAACTATTCGACACCGTTTGCATTGTGGCGCTCAATGCCGCTCATTGCTCGTTGATCCAGCAACTGAGGTGTCGTCAATCGCTGCAGTGGAATCGAATAGAAGTTTCTAAACATGTCAACCAGTTTACTGATCTACCATCCATCTGGCAGCGCAGTATCTATGACAGGCACGAAAGAAAAGCATCGACCTGTCTAGGATTGAGTCGCAAGTCAACGCGTTTGTACGAGATCACGACGGCCTATGGCCCATGGTGCACATTAAGTGGAATCCCAGGCCGAATGAGTTAGCCACCAATGGCAATAGTGGGTCTAACTCCTCTTGCAAAGTTCCTCATACGGTCCCTGTGCCCAAGTTTCCGACGCGGTTTGAATAGTTGCTGTAATGGCGGCATTCTTCTCTGCCTCATCCGATGTGAAAACTCTGCTCACCGTCGGATCTTTCGAATAGTAGGTAAGGGATTGTTGCATCTGCTCCAGCTGCGCCGCATTCACCTCCAAACCGAAGTGCGCTGCGATTTCAGAGAGCTTACCAGTGTTCAATTCGGCATAGTTTACAACCATGGTCCGATCGTCGCAAACCGCAAGCGCGCACTGCATGAATTGACCCAACATGCGGGCGCAGAATTCTTCCTGCATAGCATCGCTCCTGCCAGAGTCGATAGCAGTTTTGTCCCCTTGTCCGGGCCGGTCCTTCCAGTTCATCCACCCTGGGGGAGTACCCAGGCATGAAACCACCACCTGTTCCGGAGCACGGACGACAACTACAAAAGGTACCTCGGGCCAAAGTCCGCGAAACTCCGTAATCTCAAGAATGTTCCAGCTGGTCAACTTGAAAACGGTAGGAAGAGGCCTCGATCCGTATGCACAGAAGATCTCGACAATCTTCCGCAGAGATCCCTGGGCGAATTCAATCTGTCCGCGGTCGCCACTTTCCCGCGCGTGGCGCAGAGCGGCAACTGCCTGGTTAACAGGCTCGGCCTCGGAAACTATATGCACATCGCCGAGGGAGCGCAATGCGTTTGAAACCAGTGTCGAGCCGCAGCGCGAAATGTGAAAGATGAAACCGGCCAGCCGCGTTCCCTCGGTGTTGGGGGAAAACTGCGCCAGACGTGTGCGCCTCCGCTGCCGGTTTGGATAGTCAGACTGTGCCTTGCGAACGGACTGGCGAAAGAAAGGCTCGCCAAGCGGGCGATGGTCGAAGAACTGCCAAGTCAGGACGCGTTCCCGTACGTCATAATCAATCGGTAGCCAGCCAGACATGCCTGGCGACAGCATTCCCGCGCCAGGTCGTCTCATGCGCCCGGCTGGAAAGAGCAGGTTCAACTCCGCCAGGTCGCGGCAGAATGCCAGCTTTTCTTCGTCCGAAATTTCCGCGGTGATCTCCGACGGGCGAAATTGCGTGTTCTCGATGAGGAAGCGGCAGGCGGCATCCAATCTGGCAGGCAGCGTGAGAGCTGTTTCCCGCCACATCAGACGAATATTCTCGCCCTCCCGATCAATTCCCAAGGTGATCCCCGTGCGTTTCTGAAGCCGGGTTTCGAGTTCGATCTCGTCGCTTGCGGTGCGCGGCCGCAAAAGGCGGTTAGTGGTCAACTGGTCTCGACCTCGCGTATAGAGTCGTCCCAGTTCCCGAAACGCCGACTCCGGCTGCAAGGCGGACGTTAACTGTGCAACAATTTTTTCTGCTTCACCCACGGCCGCCGCCTGTGCCTCCGGAGCCCAGGAAAAGCCCGCGGGCAGAGACTTGCGCAGGGCCGGAAGCTGGCTGCTCGCGCTGGCGAGCGCAACCGTCAGCATATCCAGATATGTGAGCACCTGGAAGCCAATGGTAAGGTGACAGGAGACGGTTCCCAGCTCTCCTTGCGCCGCGTGTTGATAGCCGCGAGGCAGATAAAGAAGGTCACCTGCCTCGAGCCGGAAGTCATGTGTCACATTGGATTCGGCTGCACCCTGGGGATTAGTGAGGCGAAACTTCTTCTGATACGGCTTAGACTCGCCGCGTAACTGAGGTAAGTACTCAAGCGGGTCAACGCTACCACCGTCAAAGAGCTGCCAGTGCTTTCGTCCGCCAATCTGCACCACCAGGACATCGTGCGTGTCGAGGTGTTTCCCCAGAGCCTTGCCATCTCCTGGCGTCAGATACATGTTGATATTGACCGTGCAACTGAAGCGCTGTTCTAGCGCACTGCGAACCATGGCAAGGGCAGGAGAAAACCGCTGGATCGCGTTGACCCGCAGAGACAGGCCCTGCCGTACCGAACGAACTGCCCCTTCGACCCCGCCTACAGACTGAGGACGGCCATCTCCGCTGAGAATCTCAACATTACCCCGTCTGCGCATGGCTGCGTGCAGCACATAATCGAGGTCGCTGTCGGTCAACAGGGGACTGTAGTACGGCGTATTCTTTCGTTGCAGAAGTAGAGGCTTCTGGCCCCAGTATTCCTGAATGAAGTTCTGCGTGGAGAGGGGAGAAAGCAACCAGCCTAGTAAGTCTGTAGGCAGCGAATCCTTCATAGTTATCGTCCTGCAAGAAGCCGGCGAAGTCTCCGGCACCCGTGCAAATCGATCATGCTGGAGGTAACAGGTTCTGTCAAGACTCCATGTTATAGTAACCTACCCTCGTTTAAGTAATTCGCGGGCCGTAACTTCATGTTTATGGACCTTGGAGTGAAAGAAATCAGTCAAGTTGATATATTTCTTGACACTTTTCTGGATTCCACGATAATGTGGAAACGTAATTTGCGCTGTACTTCCCCAAAAAGCAAGATCGAATTCAACGAGCCGCGCATAACTCCTGGAGTCTGTCACAGTCCAGGTCTTAGAACATTTGGGATCAAATGGCGCAAAAATAGGCCTTAACACAGGCTTATTTCTGCGTCCGTTGATCCGGCGACCTATGGGCCGCTTTTTAGAGGATACCCAAAGCTAGGACGGTGCTCGATGTTGAAGAGGCTCAGCTTTCTCAATCCAGAGAGTCTGGCGCTATCACCCTTAATCCGAGAACCTATCGGTGACGGACCTATCCGTGACGACGGCATCGGTTTTGATCGTATACACCCACCCAATGACACTGTCTCCGATGGTGATTCCGCGGATGCTATCACCAACGATGCAACGACAGATGCTGCGGACTACGACGGACCTTGGAGCGATGCCACGGATTCCGATGCCTTCAGCTTCGTCCCGGACACCACGGGCGCGGACGGCACCATTGATTCGGATTGCTCAGATAGTTGCGACAGCTGCTGTTCATGCGGCGAAGGATTTTTGGAGAATCCGCAGCCCTGCAGTTGTAGTTGTGGTGGTTGCGGGTGCGGCGGATGCGATCCCTATTACGGGTGAGGTGGGACATGGATGGCTACAAGAATGTTACTCGCAGGCAAGTTCTATACGGGGCAATGGCCACGCTCACAGCCAACGCTCTTCCGGCGGCCCCTTCGCAGGCACAGGCAGAAGGATGGCCTGTGCGTGGCTTGGGCAAAGACGATCCACAGTTCAAACCACTGCTCGATGCGCATTTCGCGGGTTATGACTCCATGCCAGCATTCAATGCGCTGATGCCGCACACTATCATCTTTCAGAATACGACGGCAAGACATGTGCGTGGGCTGGCTATCGACTGGCAGATCCCGATGAAAAATGGCAATACGCACAGCCATACTTTCCACTACTCTGTGCAGAGCCGGAAGAGGCTGGATACGCGCGCGGGCTTTTCCCGGGAGGGGCGGGATCTGTCCGGGCGCAGAACGATTCTCCGCGCCGGAGACTACTTCATCGTAACGCCGCTATTTGTCTGTTCGAGTTTTTCCTTTAATACGCTTAGGGAAAAAGGCAAGCTCAATAACTTAGCCGGTCAGTTACTCTCTTCGCGCCGCGAGATTGCAAAACATCTCCTGCATACTCCGGATGGGATGTCGAGCAAGGCCACCATCCGCTCGATAGTTCACCCCCATGCGCAATTGGTAACTGCGGCCAGCGATCAGCAGGATGTGAGTCTGCAACGCCACTTCTTCTCCCGCTCCCGCGCCGAGCAGGATGAAGCAGCCAGCATTCTGAAGCTGCTCAAACAGGGTTATCAACGGCCGGAGATCAGCAAGGTTTTGCAAACGCATATCCAGCGTGCGATTCCCAAGGTTCAACCTGGCCATCCGAGGATCTACGCTAAGACCCGGCAAAAGTATGCACGCCATCTGCTCAAGGTGGTTAACAGGCACAATCTCCCCGTGGCGCAAACGATGCTAGAGGCAATTGTGAATGTGCCAGCAGCCCGGGTTCAGGTCAGTGCCGTAAATCACAAAGTTTGATTTGGAGACTCCATGAGCATTTCACGCAATTACAGCAAATGGAAAAGGTGGCAGTTAGCTGTGATGATTTGCGTCAGTGGTTCGATTGTTAGTCGCGGCGCCGCCCTGCGGTTGCCAGCCGAGTCCGGTACGGAGGGCAATCTGACGATTGTCCAGCCGGCGTCGCCAGAATTCGAACCTTTGATGAGCCGGTACTATCCGGGCCTTTCTTCGCTCAAAGGATACAGCGCGGCCAAACCGTATATGGCTCTGGTCCAAAACTCCTCCGGGGTTCCGGTGCGAGCATTCAGCATTCGCTTCGACTGCATTGAACGGCCTGGATTGCCTACGGAATCGGAGTATGTGAAGTTTCTCTATGATCCGCTCTCTGAGTATCCCGGAGTGGATCGGAACGGAACGGTTTTTGCGCCGAACGAGGTGCGGCTGGTTGCTCCGGGCTTTCTGATGGACTCGCCCAAAGCGTATCTGGAGTTTCCTTCGCGTTTCCAATGGGCGTTACCACTCATGGTTCAGTATCCGCTGAAGGAGACTGAGGGTGAGACAACTCCGTACTCCAACGTTTCCGTGGATGCCGTAGTCTTCAGCAATCACCATATGCGCGGACCCAATGCCAGCAGGCTGTTTCAAAAATATACTGCAGTCCGCGATGGGCGCAGGGCGGAATGGAAACTGGCGCAAAATGCTCTGGGGAACGCAAGCGAACCGGAGGCTATCGCGAAGCAGCTCAAAGCGCATGAGTCTGCGGGTGTCGCTATTCGCCAGACGCCCACCGCGGACGCGACCACTTACTACAAACAACAGTATGCGCTGGCCCAAGGGCTCGAAGCTGCCCGTATCAACCGCCTTGTGCAGAAACAGGGTGTTGCCAAGGCACGGCGTCAAATGACCGCGTTGCTGCGTCAACCGGTAGAAGCGGACATCATCGAATAGTCCTCCTCGGAGCCGAGGAGCGGATTGGGGGAAAAATGTTTCTGTGCACGACTCACACACCAGGACATGCGGGCCGACGGCACTATAGGCATAGAGAGCGAGTGGACGGCATACAGTTGTTCGCTCCGCTTCTTGTCGCTGCGATACTCTGCGCGTTTGTGCCCTGCGCTGCGGCGCAGAGTCTGGCTGTCTTCGATAGCGGAACGCAAATATCCAACAACAGTACGGTGTATATCACCTCGACAAACCCATCCGCCGATTTGAACAATCCAGATCTCTACTACACTCCATCCATGCCCGCGCTTGGCGTTGCTTACGATCAAAGGGGCGGCCCGTGCGGGCAGATCGATTATACGATTAATATCGCCTATGACGGGAACCACTTCAGAGAGACGGCCAACACCCGGGATGCCAGCGGCAAGAACCATGTTACTCAATTTCCAGCGCCGGTCGACTACGACAATACGAGTATGCCACCGATTAGCGGAACCGTAATCTGCAACCAACAAGTCACCCCAATCGAATGGAATGACTTTTGCGGCGCGCATTATGGCGGTACCTTGACCATCAACTGGCACCTGGACTCTGATTCCAGTATCAACGGAACCTTTACCTTGAATGTCTACGGAGTTAACCCGAGCAACCTTGAGTTTGATGCCGCTCTCGGTACTTTGGTGAATAACTATGTTCCGCAGATCCCGGTTCTTTGGCTGGAGCATCTGTTCTCCTTGGAGTCGGCAGCGGCCGGAGGAAGAAAGGGAACACACAATCCACCCGGTCAGTACCATCAATTCAATGCCGTAGCCGGATATGCAAATGCCGGCCTTCCAAATGACACCTGCGGCTGCCCAGAGGGGATTGGTGTGGGCCAGATCGACGACCACACCATAAACAGTGCTGGACATGTAGTTCCGGCAGCGGTCAAGGAATTTGATATGTTTTGGAACTGGTGGGCGAATCTTTCCGACGGGGTCGCGGAGCATCTGGTTCCGTTTGAGCAGTCCGCCATCGATCATTGGTATAGCGACGAGAGTCTTGCGGGGCTTAATCAGCTTCAGCCCTATCCTCCCCAAAGTGTAACTAATCTGTCCCAGGACTGTCAGATCGAGGATGCAGCCCATCTGCTGTGGGCATACGAGCTCGACGGTTATAACACGGGACATAATGCGCGCTTCACCAAGGTGACACGCAATGCCGCAACTAATACCTATAGCTGGGTGATCGCCCACTCTTACTTCAAGGATCTGTGCAATAACGCCAGTGCGTATTAACTAACGAGGATGAGAATGAAAGGATCGACACGTTGTGTTTTTGTTGGCCTAATTGCTTTACTCCTAATTCAAGCAAAGGCTCAAGTCTCACAGCAAAGTAAGACCGAGTTGTTTCTTCTCGCCGCCACTCCAGCTTCCGGTACCAATGTGCCTGGATTTCCGGCGCGGCTTTACAGGATTGCCGATAAGAAGCTGGCGATAGTGCGCGTAGTAATGCCGTCAACCTCATCGACTGCGGCCGTCATCAATGCGGCAAGTATGCTTTGTATCCTTCCTGAACCGCTCTCCGGAGCGCCAATCGCAGTGGTCGATAAGTCCGAACCGGAAAAGAAAATCAATATTCCCTTTACGCGCCAGTATGGATACCCTTACGCGCCGAGCGCGGTCGTCGCCACGATTGCCGATGGGGATGACCGGCTAATTTTCCCCGTGTTCCAAAATAAAATCGGATCGAGCCCGACGCTTGCGGATTTGCGTTTTGTAACTCAACCTTTGAGCGGTGGAGGACAAGCATCGTCATCGGTCGCGCCGCCAGACGCTTACGGCGATGCCTTCACGACCGAGAGCATCGCAGGCCCATACAACTGGGAATCACCCCTCACGGCGCATAATGGCCAAAAGTTCTCGCTGCAATTTGCCGGGCATGATGTTTTTGCTCTCGCCCCGCAGGCTCCGGATATCGCTCCTGCATCTCAAGCGCATAACTTCGTTCTTGCGGCGAATGAAAGTTACCTGGTGGCCCATGCGGTCTTAACCGGCAGCGATGCCACAGCCATCATGACGGCTACACAGTCCAGGATTGATGTCTTTGACCGTGCGTCCAAGAGTTGGCGCGTATTGAATGTCGAGGGAAATGCAAATACGCCAAAGCTGTTCGGAAACTGGATTAGCTGGTCGGTTACCCAAACGGCTGGAAAGGAAATTGCGAGTCCGGGCCGCGAAGCCGAGCGCAGTTTTAACACTGAAGAACTGCCGAACGTAGCCGAAGCGTACTTTGAAGCCGATGGAGGTCCCGATGAAGGCAATCATGTTGTGCAGCCAGGCCGTTTGATTCTGGACAACCCGCACGACAGCTGGCATTTTCAGATCATCACCGGGCACGAGGACAGTGAAGTCATCTTCGCGGATGCTAAAAAAGTACTGTATCGTGTCGATGACAAGATCTATTCCATCGAACTTGACGCCGGCCACCAAAAAGGACAAGCGGTCTTACTCGTCCAGGATGTCGACGTTCCCGAGGTTCATTGGGGATTCTTCGGGCCCGCGATGTAAGCCTCGTTGTTGAGCCAGCCGCGCACACACTGAGTCGATCAGCGCCGTTCCCGTCCGCAAGTGTTCTTCCACATTCGAGAACGTCGCCACGTGCTGTTCCCAGAGATGCTGGAATTCGGGAAAGCCTATGAGTTGCTCGCGAACAACCTTGAAGAATGCCTGAGTCCATCTGCGCTCCGCCCGAAAAAATGCATAAACCGCCTTGGAAGCAATCTCATCGAGTCGTAAGATATTTAGCATATTTTCTTCGGACGACTTATGCGAGCGCTCGATTCGACTTTTGACCACGCGCAGCATCTTGCGCAGGGCATGAGCCGTGTCCAAGGCTTCGTCGACAGTCATCGGCACCGGACCGTCGACATACATCTTTTTTGCCTCTGTCTGCAGTCTGCTCGCGACATTCTGTGGATCATAAAGGATGATAGATTCCGCAAAGTTATTTAGCGTGAAGTTATTGTTGTCCCTGGTTCTGAGATTCATTCTTCGCCTGAATTGGCCGGGCGTGCCGAATATAAAATCCAGCACCATCCCATCTTCCACAACCACCTCCGAGGATCTAGGAAGATTCGTGATCGCCAGTATGTCATAATCGCTCCGGGCATCAACATTCCCGAAAACCCGCGACCCAAAGAGAAGCAAACCTTTCAGACGGTTGTCATTGTCGAGAAGGCGAAAAGCCGTCCTGGTAACTGCCTCCGATGTTTGCTTGTCCATGTGCACTCCTCGCCTGCATTCCTCAGCTAGAATTGCATTCCATAAGAATGACCAATGAATAGGCTCGAATAACAGCGATGATAGTCCTTGATCTGTAAGTGGGCTGCAAGGAAAGGACTAGCTATCATGTTATGATTATATCGCCAAAGGGATTAGCGATAGCGAAACGAATGATTCTTGCCTCGGCGGTTAGAATGGCTCAGCCTTTAGGTAACCTGCTTCAACCTCATTGCGGCGTGACCCGGAATCTTCACTATCTAAGGATGCCCGGCGACGAGCCTCAAATACCGGCGATTACGGGAAGATTCAAAGTATGCTTCGCGGAACCCTCAGAGGCCTCTGTTGACCCCGGGCGCGGCCCGGTCTCGATGGCTTGCTGTGGAACCGGGAGCACCTTTGAGGCTGCCGCACTTCCGGCATTGGCTGAGATGCTAGAGAGAATAAGTGCAGCTTCCTTCCACCCAGATTGCTTTACCCTTGCGTCAGCACACGAACTAGGAGAGCTAGCCCTCGACTTGACTGGCTTGCCTGTCTGTAGCGCGGCAGAGTTGCAACACCCCAAGTGCCGCCTAGTGCGTCCCGACCCTGACGCCAAAATTCACTGGACCAAGGGGATCGATTTGCACTGTGGTAAAGATGTGTTTCTTCCGGCAGTAATGGTGCATACGCACCTCTCCACACTGCCGGCGGAGCGCTTCTGGCTGCAGTGCACCAGCGGTTGCGCGGCTCACATCAGTTACGAAAAGGCAGTCGCTTCGGCGATTTTTGAGTTGCTGGAACGAGATGCCATCAGCATCGTATGGCTTCAGCAGATGGCGCTGCCCAGGATAGAAGTCGACGTAATCCCAAGCGAACTGATGCCGCATTGGAAAAGTTATGAAAGCTCATCGCGGCACCTCGAGTTTCACTTCTACAACGCGACCAACGATCTAGGCGTGCCCATTGTGTATGCTCTGCGCCGGTCCGCGCAGGACGCCGAGGTTTCCACCATGGTGGCGTGTGCTGCCGCAGATCGAATTGAAACGGCGCTGACCAAAGCGCTTCGCGATCTGACGGTAAGTCGCCAGGGCTTTCGCACGATACGCGAGCACCCGGACTCTTGGCATGATTTCCACGCCACGCACCACGGTGCTTCACTGATGTCGCGTGCCGAGGTGGGGAGCGCATTCGACTTTCTCTTGAATTCTGCACAGAGTCAGAAATTGAGCACTCTGCTTGCACTGCGCCCCACAGAGCAAACACTGGACCTTAAGAGTTTGATTCAAGCTTTGAAAAAGGCACGCATGCGGGCCTATGTCGCAGATCTGACCGGTGAAGAGGCACGCAGTGTAGGATTTCGCGTAGTTCGAGTCCTGGTTCCCGCACTTCAGCCGATCTCGTTCAGCTATGCTGCGCGTTTTCTCGCCAACCCGCGTCTCTACGAACTACCGCAGCGATTGGGCTTTCCCGCTCATTCCGAGCCGGAGATCAATCCGTGGCCACAACCGTTCTATTGAAATAAAGGATTTGAGATGCTGAACTCTGAGATTAACTTGCGCAGGATAATATTCGTTGCACTCGGCGAGTTCGGTAAGGCAGTCGGGCACGAATTACAGAGCGCTAATCTAAATATGATTCCCATAGGCGTTGAGGATCTACCGGCGGCCGACCAACTGGCATCCGCGCAATTCGTTGTGTTGGCATCAGGAAATGCCGCCACGGGAATTGTCGATCACCTTGACCGCTTAAGTCGCGATCATGAAATTCCCATGCTCTCACTGACAGTGGATTCCACGGGGATCAGCTTAGCGCACTACCATTTTGCGACGCCCGGGTCCTGTGCAGTGTGCCATGCGAGTCGAACTCTCTTGAACTCTCCTGCGCAGCAAGGCGATCTGCTGCTGCGTACTTTTTTCGACGAGAATCCCTCCGATTGTTCCGCTGGATATTTCCCGCCGTTTGTTCACCTGGCCGCACAATGGATTCAGCACAGTTGTCTAGGCACGACGTATGGAATCCAGGCAGGAGTTGTGCGCCATTGCAGCTTCGCGCGAGCTGTGGTGACCGAGGAGAGATTACTGCCAGTGAGTGGCTGCCTTCGCTGCGGGATTGAGCATGACCGCTGCAACGAACTGCGCCGCGAGCTAGCGCCTTACGTGACGGCTAACGAGTGAATGGGAGGATTTCGAACAGATATGGAGCACACTCGCAAGCCGCGTTTTTTGCAGGAAGAGATCGTGGTTGCATTGAAGGACCGACTGCTCACCGCTGGAGTGGTGCGGGAGCGCTCTTATTCTGCACCGGTCACGAAGGATCTGGTGGAAGCAGTCTGTGCGCGTTGCGATGGCTTGCACACGCTGCAAGAAATTGCCGACCTACTGCCTGGTACCAGCGTCGCCGACGTGGAAGCAGTTCTGAGATTTCTGCACAGTCTGCATCTGCTGGAGATAAACACGGCCATCCCCCAACCTCAGGAAAAGATTCCGCCCAATATAGATGCCTTCATACGGCGCTTAGCAGTGCAGCACAGATGTGAGCTTTCCACCAGCACGTTGCTCGGCCGTCTCGCGCGTACCTGTGTACTTGTCGCGGGCACCAGCAGCACTCAGACTGAGCAGTCTGCTCTTGTCCATGCGCTGACCGGATGCGGCCTGCGCTCCGTCACACTTTTGGAAGAGGCAATCGATTCGCTGCGCAACATGATTGAACCAAATGGTAATCGTTGGATTGTTGTGGTTGGAATCGCGCGAGCCGAAACCGAGGGGCAGGAAGATTGGAACCGTTGGTGTGCGGATCTTCTGGCCAAGGGAGTTTTGTGGTTTCCTATCTATCTGCACCCACTCGCACCAGTCACGGATGTGGGTCCGCTCTTTTCCTCTACGGACCGCTGTTATGGCTGCTGGCGCAACAGCGTGGATCACCCCCCATCGGAGCCGTTCGGTTCTGAAGAGGAACGATCTTCCGCATGGATGGCGACTGCAGCGTTGGCGTCTGTTGAGATTCTATGGAGCATCCTTGGCATCTCGGAATACGCCTCGCAGGGGCGAGGAAGGCGCATTTGTGAGGTGTCCGGCGTTTCGCAGGAGATCCTTCCACTAATGCAGAGCAGGTGCCAAAGCTGCGAAATAAAAGAAAACCGTGAAGCAGTCATTTCGCCCGTCGTGAGCGCATTGGAGGCTTCGATCCGACGCAGCCGGCGTAGCGTATTAGGCTACACCTTCGAGACTAGCTACAAGCAGTTTGTGTGCAGCAACCCCGACCTTCCGAAAAGTTTTACGGAGAGCCGGCATATCGGTCTGGTCGAAGAACAGAACACTGGATGTGCAACGAATCGGGCAAACAACGATTCCATGTCGCTGAGCTTCGCTCAATTATCCAGTCTTTTATGCGAGGCGCTTGGAGAGAAGCGCGGCGGCGCGTATAAAGTACAGAGACGGCACGCAACCGCAGGCAATCTCGGCTCAGTCGAGCTATTCGTTGTCGCACGGGATGTCCAAGGTCTGGACGCGGGATATTACCTGTTCGAAGGGCACAACCGCAGTCTCGCCGCGCTCGAGAAGAGAGCCGGAGCCACTCCGGTCGCGCAGTTTGTCAAACGCATCATTAGTCAAACGGACGGGCCGCCGCCCGCCGCGCTGCTGGTTTGGTATGGATCGCTCTGGCGGTTGCTGCAGAAGTATTCGACACTAGCCTACCGTCTTATGCATCTCGATGCAGGGGTTGCGCAGCTCCAGTTTTTGATGGCCGCGCGCGCCCATGGCGTTGCAGTGTCCACTCTGGCCGAGTGGCCCGACAACCTGGTTGAAAGCGAGTTGAACTTACTAAGTATGGACGAACAAGTCACGGGAATCACTGCGCTGTGGCCGTCCCAGGAGGCGATGGGTCGCGGTTTGCCAGCCTCGATCTTGCCAAGCTTGACAGGTTCCTCGCAACCAGAATTTATCAGCAAAGAGGCGCGCGTCTCTGCGCTCTTCTCCGAAGAACGTCTCCTTTCGGATGTCTATCAGTTATGCCGGCGCACGGAGACCGCTGGCGGCAACGACGTGAAGACCATTCCAGCGCGAGCGCGCGGAGTCACACCGCGCGCAGACTGGAGCTGGACGCACAACCCCCCGTTGGCGAGTGTTTTTGAACTCCGGAGGTCGCAGCGCCATTATGATAATTCGCCAGTCCAGCAAGAAGACATCCTGAACCTGCTGCGGCGCGCCTACGATCTGACTGAATACATTTCGCCGGCATTGCCGCCGCAGGCGGTGCGTCTGCTGTTGCTGGCGCGCAACGTCGGCGGCCTCGAATCTGGCTCTTATCTTTACGATTTGACCTCCAGCGCTTTGATCGTAAAAAAATCCATTTATGACTTCATGGCATTTAATGAGCTATATTTCACTCGTGCATTTGCCGCTGCGCCTGCGGCGATTTGGGCTGTCGGCGATCTCCCTCTCGCATGCACTCTGATGGGGTCCAATGGTTACCGGGCAACTCTGGTCCGCGCCGGGGCCATGATCAATCGTATCTGGCTTGAGGCAATTGGCACGGGCCTGGCCGCATGTCCGGTTGCTGGCGTCGTTACTGGGCAAGCCACGAAGATTCTCAACCTGGATGCCGTCTCCGAGATACCTCTGCTCGCCCTTCCTCTCGGATACCCTTTATGATGCGGCGAGTATGATACTCAAACAATCACAGGGCAGATTCCACACGCAGGCAAGACATCGAACACGATGAAGAGAATCCTCATTGACGGACTTCCCAGAACTGGAACTACCACGCTGGCGCGTCTCTTCGCGATTCATCCACAAACACGAGTTATCATTGAACCCTTTCATCCAAGGCGCTACGAGGGCCGCCATCATCAAGCCGTCATCTCTGCCGCAGATACAAATCAAGTTTTCGAGTTTGCCTGGAATCAATGGAATATCATCAAGCATGTGTGGGAGGCGGGCGTGGGCTGGCCATTCACCCGCCGTCCCGAGCTACAACAGCGTCTTTGGCAGAGCGCTGATCTGGTGATCGAAGTTAACCGGTGCAATCTTGCGAAGCGTTATCTCTCAGCTGAGTTGAGCAGAACACTGCGCTTCTGGATTGGCACAAGGCAAGATTTTGTCGATCGGCTCAGGAATGTGTGCTTGCTTCCCATCGACATCGAGAAGGCAAAAGAGGCGATCCAGCGGGATCGGGAGGCGCTTGCCGACAGGACCGCTTTTCTCAAGCGAGAAAATATCTGTACAGCCGGTTTCCTCTTCGAGGAATTCTTTGGCGCTTCCACCGATCAGCAATTCGATCAGATCAATACTCTCTTTTCAACATGTGGCATTCCCCCTCTTCCCCAGAAATATCTCAGGACGCATGCGTCAAGATGGCTCAATCCAGAAGTGTACCAATGGTCCTCTGAGGAGGTTTACCAATCAATTCCAAATCTTGCTGAGTTCGAAGCTGCCTTCGCTTCGGAATAAGCGTACGCGTTCCATCTCTGGATTTGGCCTCCTTGCGCATTGACCTTAAGCACGCAGGCAAATCTTTGCATCCTAATTTCTCTTGATGATAAACACGGTCTTATCGTCGATGCGGTCGGGCTCCTCGATCTGTCTCAGGCGATCGTCATTGCGCAGCGCAAAATCTAGAATCGTATTACAGATTTCCTTTGCCGGCTTCTCTTTGTGCTCCTGGATAATCTTTTCGATCTCTTGTCTCACCAACTCATCATCGCCGTCATAGACGCCATCGGTATAAAGGAAAAGAATGTAACCTTTACCCATCAAGGTGATTTCATCCAAGTCGGACGAAGTCATTTGATTAGTACGCGGCACGATAGAAACATATCTATTCCGATCTGGATGGTCCTCGGGAATTTCGAGACCAAGCGCCGGGAATTGCACCATGCAAGCCTCTTGAATCTCCATGAATTTTCCATATTCCGCAGAGAACACAAGCGGCGGCGGATGGCCGAAATTTACGAAGCGAAAAAGCCCGTTAGGACGTATCTCCCCATACACCATGGTCGCAATCTCGCGAGAAATGTCCTCCGTGTCGCAGCCCAACGCGTTTCTTGCGGCAACGGACTGTGCAAGCCTGAGATTGATTATCTCGAAGAGGTCAGCCGTTGTTTTTCCGTTCGCGTCGAGTTCACAAAGCATGGCCGTATGAAAGGTGTCGTGCACTGTCGAAGCAATTTTGGCCGCAATGCTTCCATGTCCCTGGGCATCGACCAACAGCACCCCGGCAGTCGTATAGAGCTCATGCAGATTCTCGGCAATCCGCAGTTGTTCTGAGCTCTTTGCCTTTCTGTAGTTAGTCGCGTCAACCGGGGCGTAATCCGGCCTGGATTGCAACCACTGCAAATGTTCATCAACGATGTTGCGCGGCTTTGAGCCATCTGGTAGCGGCTCCAAATACTTCTTTGACAGCTCATTTGCGCGTTCTATACGAGCGTCGATGTTATAACGTTGTTGAAAGTTGATGTACTCAAAGAGATCGCCATCCGCATTCGCCGCAGGAATCGAGTTCCCATACATTTCGATCCCAGCCAGATGAGGGATCGCACCCTCTGTGGGCTTGAGTCTCTTACGGAGGTACTCGTCTAGAGTCGGAGAGACGACAGCAGCACTTCCATTCGCATCCATGGCGATTCCCTCTTGCAAGAAAGTATATGCGGATTTAGGCCGAAGGTGCGACGTTTCGAGTAACTCTCTCCCATTCCAAACGGCTTGCGAAATAGGCGCCCACTACCACGGGAACCCGGCCGTGCAAACCTTATGCCGGTCGCCGCCAAGATCAATCAAGTGGCATAGGCGTCCATCAATGTATCCCAAGGCTGCGCGTCATGCGTCCTGACATGTCCCTCGTACATGACTTGAGTCTTGCCGGGGAAGCCGGCCAGTCCCCGCTCCCCCTATACTGATGCTTGGCGCGATGGCAGAAACGCACCAGCCCTCAGAAAGATGGAAAGATGGAGAGATGCACGATGGTGCAGACTCGGATCAAACCTTACCTTCAGCAAGTAGCCGAGAAGACGCGGCGATGGGAGCAGTTGCGGCTTTACCGGCGCAATCAGGTCTTCGGGCTGGTGCTGGTGGCTGCGGCCATCCTGCTCGTATGGCTGCTGCGCACCAATCCAAAATGGATCTTTCCACCGGGATGGTGGCGGCCGTGAGTCCTGCGCAGACCGTGGACGACGGCATTGCGACGGAGCCCTTGGCGGTGCTGTTGCTCGGGCCTACGGGCAGCGGCAAGACGGCGCTTTCGCTGGCTCTCGGCGAACGCTTCGGCGGCGAGATTGTCAGTTGCGACTCGGTGGCCGTCTATCGCGGCATGGACCTGGGCACGGCCAAACCAACAAGTCACGAGCGGGCACAGGTTCCGCATCACCTTATCGACGTTGCCGATCCGGATCAGCCCTTTACCGCGGGCGAATACAGCCGGCAAGCGCGTGCGGCGCTGTCTGCCATAGCCAAGCGGGGCAGGCTGCCTATCGTAACCGGGGGAACAGGGCTTTATCTACGCGCGTTAACCGAGGGACTCTTTGCCGGACCGGAGCGTCAACAGGAGTTGCGAGCGCGCCTACAGCAAAGCCGAAAACGTCACGGCGAAGCTTGGCTGCATAGGCTGCTTCTGCGACTTGACCCTGCATCTGCGGCGCGCATTCACGCGAACGACGCACCCAAGCTGATTCGCGCCATCGAAGTTTGCCTTGCGGCGCAGAAGCCGCTTTCCCATGTGTTGAGCAACCAAGCGTTGGCCCGTGACCCGCTCACCGGATTTCGGCTTATGCGCATCGGACTCACCCCGCCGCGCGAAGGCCTCTATAACCGGCTCAACCGGCGAGCGACGGCAATGTTCGCTGCAGGCCTTGTCGAAGAAACCCGCGGCCTGCTCGAACGTTACGGGCCTGTGAAGGCGTTCGGCTCCCTCGGTTATCGTCAGGCATTGCTCGTGCTACAGGAATCTTGGGCCGTCGAAGACGCTGTCTCTGCCGCCCAGCAGGGCCATCGCAACTACGCCAAACGTCAGATGACCTGGTTCCGGCGGGAGCCTGAGGTCCATTGGATCGCGGGCTTCGGCGATGAGCAGGAGACACTGCGCGCGGCGGCCGAACTGGTACAAAAGAGCCTGTGAGTAAGCGTCCCGCCGTTGAGACTTACAGCAGAGCAGATGCCAATTGGGGTTCAACCGCATCGATTAAACTAGACGATGAAATGCGGTCCTCGCGGGGCATGATGCGCGACCCGGAATGGAGTTCCTTGTGGAAGAGATGATTTATGACGTAGCAATCATCGGCGGCGGACCGGCCGGTTACACGGCGGCCATTCGCGGCGCGGAATACGGGCTGAAGGTGGCGCTGATCGAGAAGTCCGACAAGCTAGGCGGCACCTGCTTGCATGTGGGCTGCATTCCGACCAAAGCCCTCTTGTTCAACGCCGAAATCTGGGACCACCTGCAACACGCCGCCGACTTCGGCATTGGCGGAGTTAGTGCGCCCACGCTCGACTGGGCCGCAGTGCTCCAGCGCAAGGACTCGATCATCACCAAGCACGTCAAAGGCCTTGAGTTCCTGATGAAGAAGAACAAGATTGCGGTTGTCTCTGGTTATGGTCGCTTCACCGGCCCCGCACAGAACGGCATCCACACCGTCGACGTGAAAGCTGCAAGCGGCGAGACCAGCCAGGTCCGGGCGAAAAACGTAATCCTCGCCACCGGATCAGAAGCCAAAATGTTGCCCGGCCTCGTGCCCGACGACCGCATTCTCACTAACATCGAAATTCTCGCCATGAACCAGGTCCCTAAATCCCTCATCGTCATCGGCGCAGGCGCAGTGGGCATGGAGTTCGCTTCCCTCTTCCGCACCTTCGGCTCTGAAGTCACCATCGTCGAATTCCTCCCGCGCGTGGTTCCCGTCGAAGACGAAGAAATCTCCAAAGAGATTACGCGCCTCTTCAAAAAGCGCGGCATCGATGTGAACACCGGCGCCAAGGTCGAGAAGGTGGAGAAGACCGAGACCGGCGTGAAGGTGACCTTTACCGACGCCAACGGCAAGACGCAGGTGAAAGAAGCCGAAAAGGTGTTGGTGGGTGTGGGCCGCGCTGGCCTCACCAGCAATATCGGCGTGGAGAAGACGAAGATTGAACTGGAACGCGGGTTTATCAAGGTCAACGAAGCTCAGGAAACCGCCGAGCCCGGTATTTTTGCCATCGGCGACATCGTAGCCGGACTGCCGCAACTGGCGCATGTGGGCTCGATGAGCGGCATGATTGCCGTGGCCAAGATTGCCGGCCGCACCTTCCGCCCCGTGCGCCGCGACCGCATCCCCGGCTGCACTTACACCGAGCCGCAGATCGGTTCAGCCGGGTTAACGGAAGCGCAGGCCAGGGAAAAGGGCCACGAAGTCAAGGTGGGCAAGTTTCCCTTCGCGGGTAACTCGAAGGCCACCATCCTTGGCAACCATGATGGCTTTGTGAAGATCGTCTCCGACGCAAAGTATGGCGAGATTCTAGGCGTCCACATCCTCGGTCCCCAAGCCACGGAGCTAATCGCCGAGGCCGTCGCGGTCATGGAGTTAGAAGGCACAGTGGAAGAACTAATGTTCACCATCCACGCCCATCCCACCCTGACAGAGTCGCTCCTAGACGCCTACGGTGCCGTCGAGGGCATGGCAATCAATGCATGATGAGAGCGGACTATTCAGGACTTAAAGGGCCTTCAGATTCATGTTTCCCATGATGTAGTGGCTTTTCCTTTTTGAGTTTCCTGTATCTTTCCCAAAAGTCTACGTCGTAGGCGTGGATAGATTGTCCAAGATCTTCAGCTGAGATTACACGATCTCCTTCGGTCATCGTGAAGGTAATTTTGCCATCAACTCGCTGGACGCAAAGCCCGGGACGCTCCCGAAAAATTTGATTAACTTCGTCAAGAACCATAATGGACCTATCGTAGTAGTCCACATATTCCAACATCACAATGAGGGTTGGAAGTTCGCTTTTCGCTAAGGTCTCATCAAGGTATTTCAGTGCCAGATTAACTACGTGCTTAGCGATCATCGTAGACTGCGCCCTTCCCAAGACCTTTAACGCCGATAAAATGAGCCCTACAGTTCCGTGGATTGCCCCAACACCAGCGCCTTGCACTTAGCAATGAACTCCGCCAGCGGCACGGAACCCTGATCGCCTTTCCCGCGAGTACGGACGCTAACTGCGCCAGCCTCCTGTTCTTTATCGCCAAAGACAAGAATGTAAGGCGTTTTCTGGTTGGCAAAGTCGCGGATTTTGCCGTTCATTTTCTCATTGCGGTCGTCCACTTCCACGCGAAGGCTCGCCCCTTTTAACTCCTGCTCGATCTTGCGAGCGTACTCGTGATGCTTCTCACTGATGGGCACCAAGCCCACCTGCACCGGCGCCAACCACAGCGGAAAAGCTCCGGCGTAGTGCTCGATGAGCACGCCGAAGAAACGCTCAACCGAGCCAAAGAGCGCGCGATGAACCATCACCGGCTGATGACGCTCGCCGTCCTCGCCGACATACTCCAACTCGAAGCGCGCAGGAAGGTTGAAGTCAAACTGCACCGTGGATAACTGCCACAATCGCCCCAGCACGTCGACAAGCTTCACGTCGATTTTTGGGCCATAGAAAGCCGCTTCGCCAGGGAAAGTATTGTAGGTCAGGCCGCGCTTGTTGAGCACGTTTTTGAGCGCGCCTTCCGCATTTGCCCAGTCCTCTGCGGTGCCAAAAAAATCCCCCGCCTTGTTCGGGTCGCGCGTAGAAAGCTCAATACGAAATTCCTGGAAGCCGAAGGTTTTGAGCACAGCTTCAGCAAAGTCGAGGCACGCGATAACCTCGCCCTCTATCTGCTCCGGCGTGCAGAAGATGTGTGCGTCGTCCTGAGTAAATCCGCGTACTCGCAGCAACCCATGCATGGTTCCCGAGCGTTCCCACCGGTACACGTTTCCAAACTCGGCGTAGCGCTGCGGAAGATCGCGATAGCTCTTCGGAGAGTTCTTGTAAATAAGAATATGCCCCGGACAGTTCATCGGCTTCAGCCGATACTCGGCATCGTCCAGCTTCATCGGCGGAAACATGTCCTTCGAGTAAACGCCATCGTGGCCACTTACTTTCCACAGCTCGCGGCGCATCACGTGCGGCGTGTAAACCAGCAGGTAGCCACGCCGCAAACATTCCTCGCGCATCCAGTCTTCCATCGCCTTGCGGACGATGGCGCCCTTGGGATGCCAGAAGATCAGCCCCGCGCCGGCCAGTTCCTGAATGCTGAACAGGTCCAGTTGCTTGCCCAGCAGGCGATGATCGCGCTTGGCCGCTTCTTCCAGGCGGGCGAAGTGAGCGTCCAAGTCCTTTTGGGAAAAAAAGGCCGTGCCGTAGATGCGCTGGAGCTGAGGATTCTTTTCGTCACCAAGCCAATAAGCGCCGGCCAGACTCGTAATCTTGACAGCCTTGACGCGACCGGTCGAGGGCACATGAGGGCCGCGGCAAAAGTCAATGAACTTGCCGTTGCGGTAGAAACTGACTTGAGAACCCGGCTCTGTAAACTTCGTCACGAAGTGAGTCTTCATGAAGTCGCCGTCGCGGTCGAACTCTTCCAGAGCCTTCTCGCGTGGCTCATATTCGCGAACAAATTTTTCGTCCCGCGCCACGACTTCGGCCATCTTTGCCTCAATCAGCGCAAGGTCTTCAGGCGTGAAGGGCTTATCGCGATAAAAATCGTAAAAGAAACCGGAATCGGTAGCCGGACCGTGACCCAGCTTGGTCTCCGGAAAAAGTTCCAGCACCGCCGTAGCCAGTACATGCGCGGCGGAGTGGCGCACCACCTTGAGCGCCTCGGGGTCATTCTCTTTCACCAATTCAAGGCGTGTGTCAGCGGTAAGCGGCGTGGCCAAATCGACAAGGCGCGGGGCGGCCGCGTCCTCGGCTGCATACATTGCAGCTTCCGATTGGCCATCGGCGGCGGTGTCTTGCTTCGCTGTGCCGGCAATGGGCGTCAGACGCGCCACTACGGAAGCTGCGGCGAGTCGCGGTGAAATGTCGTTGGCGATCTGATAGGGCGTCGTGCCGGCAGGCACTTCGCGAATTGCTCCGTCGGGCAAGTGTACGGCGATTGTCTGCGTGCTCATAGGTAGTAGGGTCCTGGGACTTCTAGCCGCGGGCCAGTCTGGTTCCGCGGTAACATTTCAGGATATACCGAAGAGAGCCGGATGTGTCCGACGCAGAGTCGATTCGGCACGCATAGAGGGGCAAGAATGACCGGGGCTTCATCGTTAAATGCGGTCTCCGGACAGCCCAGGGGAAAGCCATCGACCCTTCTGCGAGCGGCTAGCGAGCGACTGGCCCCACCGCAGGTGGCTTCTCCTCGTGATACTCCAGCTCCGTGTTGATGGCCCAGATGTTGTCCTTAGTGGCGATGCCGTTAACGATGTTCTCGACGGCGGTCATTGCGGTCAGCATCGAGTGGTCCTGATTATTGTATTTATGCATGCCGTTGCGACCCACCAGGAATAGATTTTCGAATCCGTCAAGGTAGTTACGAATAACATCGAAGCGGCTATAACTGCCGAAATACGCCGGATAAGTCTTGGGAACGCGGACGACATGCGAGTCTTCTACATCCTCGGCATTAAGAATGCCGATCTTGGCGACTTCGGCGATGGCAAACTTCACCATCTCATCGTCGGAAAGCTTCCACAGCGGGTCGGTGTCGTTGCAGAAATATTCCAAGCCAATCCAAACCTTGCCGGGGTTGGCGACCAGCCATGGGCTCCAGTTGTTGAAGATCTGAAGACGGCCGACTACTACATCGGGCTCCTGAATATATATCCAGTTATCCTTGAGGGGACTGCCATCCTTCTCCGTTACAGTTAGCTTGCTGGCGAGCAATCCAACGGTGATGAAGTCGCGATACATGAGGCCTTCGCTAACTTCAGTCACCTCGGCGGGGACGGGCGTCGAGATAGCGCGAACCAAGTCGCGCACAGGCATGGTCGAAAAGAAGTAATCTCCCGCATAAGTGATCTTTTTCCCCTTTTCGTTATTGCCTTCTATAGAAACCACTCGACCTTCATCTACATGTATGCGGTCGATATGAATTCCGAAATGGATTTCACCACCACTCTTGCGAACCAAATCGGCCGCATATTCCCAAAGCTGGCCAGGGCCAAATTTCGGATAGAGAAACTTCTCGATCAACGAGGTCTCAGTCGTCTTCTGAGCTATGTCACCGGAGCGCTTTGGAGCAAGGTTTTTCTTGAGGAAATGCGTCACCACGCCCTTCAACGAGAGTCCCTTGATGCGCTGCGCACCCCACTCCGCGCTGATCTCATTGCACGGCACGCCCCAGACCTTCTCGGTATACGACTTGAAAAAGGTGAGATAAAGTTGCTTGCCGAAGCGATTGATAATGAAATCTTCGAGAGAGCGCTCCTCGCGCTGAGGAAGCAGTGCCGAACGTATGTAACTGACTCCGCAACGAACAGTGCGAATCAAGCCCATGTTGCGGAATGTTGCGGCTTTCAAGCTAATGGGATAGTCGAAGAAACGGCGCAGGAAATAGATGCGGCTTTTGCGCTGGCGAACCAGCATGACCAGGTCCTCAGTTTGAGGATCGTGCGTCGCGGCAGTCGCGGGCAGATCGCGCTGCTGACCTTGATAGCGCAGTTCGCCGTCCTCGCTTCGGCCAGCCTCGACAGGCATCAGGTCTAGCCACCAGCGCATGATACGGTCAGACTTTGAAAAGAAGCGATGGCCGCCAATATCCATGCGGTTGCCCTTGTAGCGAACGGTCCGCGAAATGCCGCCGACCTGCTGGCCGGCCTCGATCAGGATGGGCTTGATTCCCGAACGCCGCTGTAGCTCGATGGCAGCAGTCAGACCGGCAGGACCTGCTCCGATGATAATCGCTGTCTTTTCCGTCACAAACTTTCACCGCTTTATATGAAGAGCCTACCGGTAAATGGGGGCTTGTCCGCTACGCTGTCAATTATCTTCCATTAAAGAGTAACCGATCCTCCCGCAAAGAAACAGATCGCAAGTGCTCAATCCGCGCAACATCCCTGTTACGGTCAGTGGCGATGTCGTATCTGTCTACTGCTCAATTTTCCTTGTGCGCCGGACACCCGCAGCCGCAAGAATACATACGATGGGCATAACCGGCAACCGATAGCGCGCTGATCCCGACGGGCCAGCCGCGATTCCTGTGACGGCCAGGAAATAGACCGACGTTCCCAGCAACAACCACAGACACGCGCTATGCATGCCGCCGCGGAAGGCCCCTCGCAGAGCAAGCAGGTAAAGTCCCAACGATACACTCACGAAAGCAGCCTTTTCGGCAGCAATCCAAGGATATGCTTTGGCGAGGGCGAGCGCCCCCTCCGCCGGACCAGCATAGGCAATCAAGCTATCGAGATGATTGGAGTTTTCTGGATGCAACAGGTGATCGAAGGACCCTGTGCCAGGGCTGAACATAGTCTTAAACAAGGCAATGAAAGACACGCGCAAGTAGGTCCCATAGTGCGCTCGGATGATACGGGAAGCTGCGGAGTGCATGAACGCCAATCGCTGACCCTGGCCCCACTGGGCCTGCTCAGGATGCTGGGCGAGATAAGGTTCATAAAGATAAGCTTGTTCGCTGTAATTTTTTCCGTCAGGATAGCCGAACTCGCGGCGCACATCGACAAAACTCCGGTGATCCACACGGGCAGTCACTAGGGCTGCATTGGCGAAGTAGAGGTTTACCTCCGTGATGCTTGAGAATCCGCGATAGCCGGTCTCAACCCAGTTACGCAACTGCCAGGCAGCGATCCACGGCAGCACACTAATGAGCAGCACGGCCAGCGCCTTCCAGCGAAGGCCGTCTGGAACACGGACCAACACCAGAAATAACCCCGCAGCCAATGCAACTGGCAAGTAATAAGTTACCGGACGTACAAGGGTCGCCGCGGCAAGCCACAGTCCAGCCATCGCAAGCGCCCGCAAACAGTGCCTGCGCAGAAACTCAGCGAGCCTTTCCATAGAGAGGAGAAAGAGCGCGAGGAATAGAGTATCTGACGCGAGGCTAACGGAATTGGCGACCGAAGTCGGTTCAAAGGCGAAGATCCAGGCTGCGAGAAGTGCAGTGCGGTCATCTCCAAAGACCGTCCGCGCCAGCCTCCAAACCAGAACGACGGAGAATACTGAAAGAATCACATTTGCCAGAGCCGTGGTCGCCATGCCGCCGAGGCTGGTGATGGCAAAAAAAAGCGGATAACCGGGCGTACGCAAAAGGTCAGGCGCGCCGTCCGCAACAAAACGACCATGCAGCAATAGGTTGCGTCCTGGCTCGAGATAACTGCTTGTGTCGGGGGTTATAAGGCCGCTGGTCCCGGTTCGCGCAAGCGAGACAACCAGTAGCGCCAGGCGAACCGCCGCGGCGGCAATCACGATGGGCTTGATTCCGGAACGCCGCCGTAGCTCGATGGTGGCAGTCGGACCGGCAGGGCCTGCTCCGATGATGATCGCTCTGTTTTCCGTCACAAACTTTCACCGCTTTAGATGAAGGAGCCTACTGGCAAAGAGGCTTGTTCGTTACGCTATCAATTATCTTCCCCTAAAGACTAACCGATTCCTTTGTTAAAGGACCAATCGCAAGCACTCGATGCGCGCAATTGCCGATCTGCAATCTGCGGGCTATGTCGTACCTCTCTATTGCTCTAATTTCTTTGTGCGCTGAACTCCCGCAGCTGCAAGAATGATTACGGTGGGCATGACCGGCAGCCGATAACGCGCTGATCCAAACGGTCCAGCCGCCATTCCTGTGACGGCCAGGAAATAGATTGACGTACCCAGCAATAACCATAAACACGCGTTATCAATACCGCCCCGAAACGCCCCACGTGCCGCAAGCAGGTAGACTCCCAGCAGTACGATTACAAACGCCGCCTTCTCAGCAGCTACCCAAGGATATGCCTTGGCAAGGACGAGCGCCCCATCTATCGGGCCAACATTGACGATTAAGCTATCGACACGGTTAGAGTCTTCCAGATGTAGTATGCGACTGAAAGATCTCGTTCCAGAGTCGAATATCGTGTCAAACAAGTGTGCAAGGCAGGCGCGCAGGTAAATGCCGTAATGCGCTCGAATAATGCGAACAGCCTCGGAATGCAAGTAGGCTAAGCGCTGACCCTGGTTCCATCCGCGCTGATCGGGATGCAGCGCGAGGTACGGTTGGTAGAGATAGTCCTGCTGCCCGCCGCAATCTTTCTCACAGTGATGACCGAGCTTGGTTTGCACGTCTATAAAATTTCTGTGCTCGACACGGGCTGTTACTTCGACGGCATTAAAAAAGTAGAGATTTACATCCGAAATGCTCGAGAACCCACCGTAGCCGGTCTCGACCCAGTTACGCAACTGCCAGACAGCCAGCCACGGCAAGATACTAATGAGCAGCACCGCGGGCGCCTTCCAGCGCAGACTGCCTGGGACACGGACCAACACTAGAAATAACCCCACAGCCAATGCAACCGGCAAGTAATAAGTTACCGGACGCACAAAGGTCGCTGCGGCAAGCCACAGTCCAGCCATCGCAAGCACGCGCAAACTGTGTGTGCGCAGAAACTCAGCCAGTTGTTCCAGGGAGAGAAGGAAGAACACGAGAAATAAAGTCTCCGACATCAGGCTGACGGAATCGGCGATTGAAGTCGGCTCAAAGGCGAAGATCCAGGCTGCGACCAGCGCGATCCGGTCATCGTCGAAGACCGTCCGTCCAAGCCTCCAAACGAGAATCACGGAGAATACGGAAAGAATCACATTTGCCAGAGCCGATGTGGTCATGCCGCCGAGGTTGGTGATGGCAAAAAAGACCGCATACCCCGGAGTGCGTAGCAGGTCCGGCACGCCGTCCGCAATAAAGCGGCCATGCAGCAGCAGGTTGCGCCCCGGCTCTAAATAACTGTCTGTGTCACGGATTATAAGGCCGCTGGTTCCGGTTCGTGCAAGCGAGACGCCCAACAGCGCCAAGCGAACTGCCGCAGCAGCTACCAAGGGCCAGGCGAGTCGCGGTGTCCACCACTCAGCTCTGAAACCCGGATGCGCAGTCGAGTCGCTCGATTCGATCCTTACGACAGCCATGGAACCATACAAGACTTCCCCAAACTGAACAGAAGTGCTCGCGCTTATCCTACTCCTATGGTGTCGTAATTGTGGCCTAGAAAGCAAAGAAGGGCTGGAATTGCTCCCAGCCCCTGGCTTGAGTCAGCTAGATTCTGCCTTGATCCGGTTTTTGGGTTTAGAGCGGTTGCACGTCGGCAGCCTGCCAGCCCTTGGGTCCCTTCACCACGTTGAACTGCACGGCTTGACCTTCCTGCAAACTCTTGAAACCACTAGAATTGATCGCAGAGTAATGCACGAACACATCTTCGCCGTTCTGACGCGAAATGAAGCCGAAGCCTTTCGCATCATTGAACCACTTCACAGTACCTTGTTCCATTTGATCGTGTTTCCTGGATTGAATTGCGCTGGATGGAATCGGAGCGACCACTGGCAGAATCTTGCTTGGTTGGGCGAGCGCTGCTCACGCCCGGTTCGACTCTAACGCTGACAGCAGTGTACCATTGGTTTTCAAAAAAAGTGCGAAATTTGTGGCGTTACGCTACATATTTTTCCTTCTCAATTCCGGAACTCATTGAATTAGAATACGTTATATCGTACCCATGCCGTGTTACCGTCGGAGGTTACCATGCTGCATGATCAGGTCCCCGATCTGCTCCACCGCGCCACTGAGCTGCTTGAAATGGAGTTCGCGAATTTGCCTGCCTTTGAGCCAGCGCTCGAGTCTGCGCCCGACCCGGTGGCGATGGCGCAGGTGCTGGAACTCGTCGCACACCGGCTCGGCGATAACTATCCTTACTTTCACCCGCTCTATGCCGGGCAGATGCTCAAGCCGCCACATCCGATGGCGCGAGCCGCCTATGCGCTGGCCATGACCATCAATCCAAACAACCACGCGAGAGACGGCGGCAGGGCCAGCTCGGAGATGGAGATTGAGGCCGTCGGCGAGATTGCAAAAATGTTTGGCTGGACTGAATTTTTGGGACATCTGACCTCGAGCGGCACCCTGGCCAATTTGGAAGCGCTGTGGGTGGCCGGGCAGCTCGCACCTGGCAAGCGCATCGTCGGCTCCGAGCAAGCACACTACACCCACCAGCGCATCTCTGCCGTCCTGAAACTGGAATATGCCAGCGTTCCCGCCGACCTGCGCGGCCGCATGAATATGAATGCATTGGAGATCGAGCTACGCAAGGGCGATGTGGGTACGGTGGTGGTGACGCTGGGAACGACAGCGCTGGGTGCCGTCGACCCGCTCGATGAAGTATTGGCGCTCCGCAAGCATTACGGTTTTCGCGTGCATGTGGACGCCGCCTACGGAGGTTACTTCAGGCTGATTCCAGAGGCTTTAGATAACCCGGCACGCCGGGCGTATGCAGTCATTGACCAGGCCGACTCGATCGTCGTCGACCCGCACAAGCACGGGCTGCAACCCTATGGATGCGGATGCATCTTGTTTCGCGATCCAGCGGTGGGGCGCTTCTATAAGCACGACTCGCCCTATACCTACTTCACTTCAAAGCAGTTACATCTAGGCGAGATCAGCCTGGAGTGTTCGCGGGCAGGCGCCGCGGCAGTGGCTTTGTGGGCGACGCAACGGCTTTTGCCGCTCCAGCCGGGGGGCGAGTTTGCCCGTGGGCTGGCATGTGGCCGGGCAGCTGCCGTGGAACTCGACCGGCGGCTGCGGCAGGATAAGACCGGGCGCTTCCAGGCGCTTGTGGCCGGGGCGCCTGAACTTGATATTGTGGTATGGAAGGTAAACGGGGATACGTCGGAACATTCCTCGGAGCTGGCGCAAAGTATATTGGCCGCGTGCGCCAAACGAGATTTGCACTTGGCTCTTGTACAATTGCCGCTGTCCTGGTTTGATCCTGAGAGTAAGCTTGAAGCGGCGGATGGAAACGTAAACATCGCCAATCCGGGCATGGTCACCTGCCTGCGCTCCGTATTGATGAAGCCCGAACACGAGGCTTGGCTGACCAGGATCTGGGAAAGATTGACGGCGAGCTGCGCAGAGGAGATGGGAGAATAGCAAGAATGGCTGAGGCAACTTGTAGGATTGAATCCGCGAAAGAAAACGTTCTCATTCGCGCTGGCCGCTGTTCCTTGACGAGCTTGCCCCACCTCGGCGGCAAAATCGCCTCCATCCGTGTCAATGATTGTGAGTTGCTGCAAGCCCCACTCGCAGCCTACGCGCCACGCACCCGCACCATGCCCTTCGATGCCAGCGACGCCAGCGGCTGGGACGAGTGCCTGCCTTCGGTAGCCGATTGCACTGTTGAGACCGCCGCCGGTCCCGCCGCGGTTCCCGATCACGGAGACCTGTGGCGAGTGGCCTGGATGGAAGTCAGCAAACAAGCGTCAGAGGACGCAAGCGCGAGTTCCATCACGCTGCGCGGAGAGTGCTTTTCGCTGCCGCTTACACTCGAACGAAAGGTTGCGCTGAGCGAAACGGCCAAGGGCTGGCGGCTGAGCCTGGACTACAAATTGACCAACACCGGCAGCTATTCGCTTCCGTGGTCTTGGGCGGCGCATCCACTGTTCGCGGTCGAAGCGGGAGACAGAATCGTCCTGCCCGATTCCATCCGTGAGCTGCACCTGGAAGGTTGTGCACGCGACCGCCTGGGAAAATGCGGTGCCCGAGTCGCCTGGCCCATCGCCACTCTGGCAGCTGGCGGAAAAACCGACTTGCGCGTGGCTCAACCACCCGAATCGGGCATTGGCGACAAGCTATTTGCCGGACCATTATCCGCGGCGGAAAACTGGTGCGCGCTTGAGCGGCCAAAGGCAGGAGTCCGCGTCAAGGTCAGCTTCGATCCTGCAGCCACACCCTACCTCGGGCTCTGGATCTGCTATGGCGGATGGCCGGAACGCCCCGGCCCGAAGCAGACCTGCGTTGCCCTGGAGCCTGCCACCGCACCCGTCGACTCCCTGGCGCAAACTGGCCCGTGGTCGCGTGTGCTGGCTCCCGGCCACAGCTTTTCCTGGCCCATGATTGTTGACATTGAATCCATCTAGAGAGTGATCCCATATGCACGATCCTGCTGTTTTGCGCTCACTGCACGTTGCCCGCTTCCAAGCGGAACCAGCTATTTTTGCCGCTCCGGGCCGAGTCAACCTGATCGGCGAGCACACCGATTATGCTGAAGGTTTTGTGATGCCCGCGGCCATCGACTTCGCCACTTTGGCCGGGATCTCGCCGCGCTCCGATGGCAAAATCGTCATATACTCCGAGAACTACACAGAAGAAAAAACCTTCGATGCGGCATCGCTTCCCACCAAGGCCAGCCAGCACTGGAGCGACTATCCGCTTGGCGTAGTCTCAATTCTCGCTGGAGAAGGTCACAAGATCCCCGGCTTCAGTCTGAGTTTGTGGGGCGACGTTCCGCTGGGGTCGGGTCTTTCTAGTTCGGCTTCTGTCGAAGTCGCCACGGCGCTGGCCGTTCTCTCGCTGATTGGGGCCAGTTATCCGGGGCCGGTTCTAGCCCGGCTCTGCCAGCGCGCTGAAAACGAATTCGTCGGCGCCAGTTGCGGCATCATGGACCAGTTCATCTCCGCCAACGGCAAAGAAAACCATGCCCTGCTCCTGGACTGCCGCGATTTGAGCTTTAAATTGGCGCCCATTCCAGCCAACGTTGCGTTAGTCATCGCCAACACCATGGTGAAACACTCCAATGTCGGGGGCGACTACAAAACGCGGCGCGGCGAGGTTGAAGCGGCATGTGCCGTCATCGCCCGTCATCGGCCGGAGGTTCGCTTCCTGCGCGATGCGACGGTTGAGGATCTCGATCGATGGGGTCATGAGATGACGCCCAACGCACTCAAGCGTGCCCGCCACGTGGTCACTGAAAACCTGCGCACGGTGGCCGCCGCCGAGGCGCTGATCAAGGGTGACATGGCTGAAGTGGGCCGCCTGATGACCGAGGCCCATGCGAGCTACAGCCAGGACTTCGAAGGCAGCTGTGTCGAGGCCGACACCATGCAGGCTTTGGCGCAGGAATTGCCGGGGCTGATCGGCGCTCGGCTCACCGGTGGAGGCTTTGGCGGCTGCACCATCAATTTGGTGACGCAGACCCAGGCCAAGGCCTTTGCAGCGGAACTCGCCCTTCGCTACGCCGCCAAAACCGGTATCAAGCCCGAGATTCACATCTGTCACGCCTCGGGAGCCGCTCACCGTTTGCCGTAAGATGCCTTTGCAATTCCCGTCGCGACTCTCCAGAGACCCGGCGTCGGATTCTTTTTAGGCAGAAGAAATCTGCCCTCTGAGTTATCTTGTATGAGATAGACCTAACCATGATTAAGCCGCCTCCGGAACCGCCCATAGCGGACCATGAGCGGGATCCATAGGATTCATGAGCTTTCCTTGTTAGAATTGGATGAAGTTGCCCCAATAACGACCGGGTGAGTTTGCCCCTGCCCGGCTGATCGCATTAACATTCTCCATTCCCAGTGCGTCGCTTCTCGGGTTGGAAGCGCCGTGGAGGCACGAAAATCATGCAACCGACATCCAAGCCATTTTCTTACGAGACCTTCCCAGGCGCCGGCCTGGTGGCTTACTTCTCCATGGAGATCGCGATCAACCCTCGCATGCCCACCTACTCCGGAGGGCTAGGCGTTCTCGCCGGAGACACCCTGCGCTCCATGGCCGATATGGGCATTCCCCTCGTGGCCTTCACGCTGGTGCATCGCAAGGGCTACTTCCAGCAGCACCTCGACGCAACCGGCATGCAGAGCGAAGATATCCAGCCGTGGAATCCGTCGGATTTCTGCACCGAAGAGAAGGCGCGCGTTACCGTCTTGGTTGAAGACCGCATCGTGACAGTGCGTTGTTGGCGCTATGACATGGTGGGGCGCTACGGGCATGTGGTGCCAATCTATCTCCTCGACACGGATCTGGACGGTAACTCGGGCTGGGATCGCGGCCTCACCGATCACCTCTACGGCGGCGACACCAACTACCGCTTGCAGCAGGAAATAGTGCTCGGCCTGGGTGGTGTGCGGATGACGCATGCTCTAGGTCAGCGTGTAAACGTGTACCACATGAACGAGGGCCACGCGGCGCTGTTGACGCTGGGCCTGCTCGAAAGCCAGCTTGGCGGCGGACCGCTCGGCGCAGCCACTGAAACCGACATCGAGCAAGTGCGGACCAAGTGCGTCTTCACCACCCACACCCCGGTTCCGGCCGGACACGACCGCTTCTCCACCGAGCAATCCATTCGCATCCTCGGCGGCGACCGCGCAGCGCGCCTGGAAAAGATGGGCTGTTTTCGCGACGGAATGTTGAACATGACGCTGCTTGCCCTGCGCTTCTCACGCTATGCCAACGGCGTGGCAATGCAGCATGCCAAAGTCTCGCGCGAGATGTTTCCCGAGTTTCATATCGACTCCATCACCAACGGCGTTCATGCGCCCACCTGGGTCTCCGAGTCCTTCCAGCAGTTGATGGATGCGCATTTCTCCTCGTGGCGGCGCGACATGCTTTATCTGCGCAACGCCATCGACCTGCCCGAAGTGGAAATTATCTCCGCTCATGCCCGCAACAAGTTAGCATTGCTTGCCGCTGTTGCCACGCACACCGGACTACCTGCCAATCAGGTCCTCGATCCCAAGGTGCTCACGCTCGGCTTTGCGCGCCGCGCCGCCACTTACAAGCGAGCTACTCTTTTGTTTGCCGATCCCAAGCGGCTGATGGAAATTGCAACGGCTGCCGGCGGCTTGCAGATTATCTACGCCGGCAAGGCCCATCCTCAGGACGAGCCCGGCAAGGCGCTCATCCAGCAGGTCATCGAAGAAGCCGCCAAGCTCTCGAATGATGTGCTGCGCATCGTTTATCTGGAGAACTACGACTGGGAACTGGGCGCAATGCTCACAGCGGGCGTAGACGTGTGGGTAAATACGCCGCGCCGGCCTTACGAGGCTTCGGGCACAAGCGGTATGAAGGCCGCGCTTAACGGCGTTCCAAGCCTGTCGATTCTCGACGGCTGGTGGATCGAGGGCTGCATCGAAGGCGTCACCGGCTGGGCCATCGAAGACGGTGCGGATGATGCCACCGAGGCCATCTCGCTTTACCACAAACTCGAAACCGCCATCGTGCCGCTCTACTTGGACGCACCGGAAAAGTGGGGTCGCCTCATGCGCACCACTCTGGCCTTCAACGGTTCATATTTCAACACCAACCGCATGGTCAAGCAGTACACCCGCAACGCCTACTACCCGGTAAAGCTGATCGCGAAGGCCGAGCCCAAAGTGCCAGCCTCCGCCGACTGACCAACAACGCCAACTAAGACTGACTAATACTGCAGTTATAAATCGGAGATTCTCGATTGCGGTGGAAGCAGGGAGCTTTAGCTTTCTGAAAAAGTGCCAATTCGCGCGGCCTTCAGGCCCCGGCTTTTGCTGCTCCTCTAGAACTTGAAAGAAATGCAACTGTATTACTGCGCATGTCTCGAAAATCAGTTTTGTATCAGGGCACGACTTTCAGTCGTGCCGAAAAAGGCCTTAAAAATCGATGGCCTTTACCCCCTGCGGTAACCCCCACTCGTAACAGAAAACCAGCTCAAAAGCTCCCTGTCGCAATCGCCGCGCCTGCAATACAATTCCCCCAAGCCACCTCTCAAACTCATTCCGTAGCCAACCAAAAGGACCGCACCCATGCGCAAGACCTTGGGTGATTTGGGGAGGGCAGTTGTTCAGCCACTCCTCTACCCTGTCATGCTTGTTTTGTTGATTTCTCCCACCATCTGCCACGCACAAACAACCTTCACTTGCCCCTTCACTGCCATCGGCCTATCTTCTACCACTTGGCTTCCGGGGGAAAACATAGTCACCACCTCGGGCGGTGATCCCGGTCCCCTATCAGCGTCTGAGGACTGCGAAATTTCTCTCGTCCAGGTCTTCGATTGGCCTGTCTACCCGGCCGTTCTTCCAAATGACGTTGGACCGCCGGACCCTTACGTGACCATATCCGCTCTCGACAACTACGATCCAACGCACGCCAGGTTCACAGCAACAGTTTCGTCCGGCGCGCCTAACGAAGAAGTCGTTGTCGAAGTATTTTGTTTGTACTGCTACCCTTGGTTCTCTGAAATTCCGGTTCAGATCGGGCCCTCAGCTCCACCACCGCCGCCCCCACCCGTCTGCCCCACTCCCGCAATCACCTCTGTAACTCCAGACATCTGGTTTGCTGGAAAGACTTATAACACGGTTGCCATCAAGGGATCCGGCTTCACAAACACGACTGACTGTCCCGCGCCGCAGGTCAACATAACGGACGCGAATGATAACTCGGTTCCGTTTTCCGGCGCCAGTTTCGCCAACGCATCAAAGATGGTCGCCAGCGCCGTTGCGCCCCCCGCCAGCGATCCCACCGAGACAGCTTGTGTCACCCTGGGCAGCGAGCAGCCGATCGGGCCGATTGGAGGTCCAATCATGATGGCCAGCGCCGCCAAACCCGCTCCAGCACCCGGCGCAGCAGGCAGCCCTTGCACCGATCAATCCGGCAACACAGGAATAACGGTCCAGATAGACTGTGCCACGCCAACCATCACCTCGGTAACTCCCGACGGCTGGTGGGCCGGTCAAAAGCAGCAGATCACCATTTCCGGCTCCTGCTTTTTCAAAGCTTCCGACCCCGGTGGACCTACAAAACTAACTATCTCGGCCACAGACGTTACACTCACGAACCCCGTGGTCGTCAGTGACACCCAGATCACGGCAACGGTCGATGTCTCCAAGAAGGCGCCCGCTGAGACCGCCACCGTGACTGTCACCAACCCCTCAACCGACGGCACGCAGCAGACCGCCACGGCAAATCCAGCTCCCGTGGTCCTTCCCGTACCCGTTATTAAATGGCTGGGCAAAACGATCAGCGGAGACACAGCAAAGAACCAATCCGTTATCGTCGGCCAGCCCGTCGAGCTGACCACAACTCCTGCCACGCTCCCCGGCGGTTTCACCGTCAGCAAAAGCACCTGGGTTGTGCCAGGGACCAACATCAAGCAATACCATGAGGACGACGACGACGGAATCTCGGTGGACGAGACCGACCTCGATACCACAAACACAAGCTTCTACTGGCTCTACAAGGGTGACCCGCTAAATGTCACCTACGATTACTGCTCAACGGACCCAAGCGGCAATCAGTTTTGCACCTCGCCACAAGCGCAGGCCACCTTCAAGGCAACGGAGCCAAATATCACGTTGACTACGACCGAACCATACGACAAGGGCAAGGTGAACAAACTCGCTGTCTGCGGCCAAAAGGCCAAGGAATCCTTCATGTTCTACGGCGACCTCAACTATCTGCCAGTGAAATGCTCTGGATCATATATGGGTCCCCCAGGCATAAACCTGACCGCATCTGGGGCATCCGGGGGGAAATACATGTTTGTGCAGGTCATCCAATCTGACACGCTCACATGGAATGGTTCCACGCCACACTCCTGCGGACCGTACCAAATGGTACTCGACGGACACTATCCGTTTCCTGGCGTGTATCCCAATGCACCATCGGTCGCCTACGATGGACCGGGCATGTCGCTCCCAAACAAATACACCTCGGGCAAGAGAGATTTCGACGCCACAATGTATTTGTTATGGCAGCCAGATCAGCTTTCAGGGACAGCTACAGCATCCATCCCGGTTCCGATTGGCCACCAGGAATGGCATTTCGTAGCCACGACAGAACAGAATCCGCCAATCGGGAAAGGAAAGTGGGAGAAGCCAGATACGACCTCCCACGGAGACAACGGCGGATATCAGGCATCGCAAGCAACAGACAATGATCAGTATGGATACCCCTCTTGGAACGGTATCTCTGACATTTCATCCTGCAACCCGGAATAGGAGCCGAATATGCTGAAAAAGAATCTACGAATCACGCTTTTGATTGGTATGCTCACCTTTGCGTTCCAGACGCTGAGCGCTCAGGGTGACTTGCAAAGCACACCACCGCACCCGGAAGACACTTACCCCACTTTTTCATTGACGCTGCGCGCTAAGGCCCCTGAATTTCGGTCTGGATCGCTGGTGAGGATTACAATCACGCAGACCAACCTGACCAAACATGAGATTGACTGCTCTGAAGAATGGACGGGGATTGACAGCTCCTACCAATACGAAGCTACAGACGAGGATGGAAAACCGGCGGAGGAAAAGCCAAGAGGCCGTGGAGCGATTGCTGGCTATAATTGTATTATTCCTCCAGGAAAGAGCGTTGATCGTTCAATTCTGATTGATCGGGTCTTCAAGTTCGATCGTCCTGGCAAGTACGTTATACGTGTCTCTCGCCGAGAGGTGGATTTGAAAGATAAGAAGGGTGAACCCCTCGTCGTCTGGTCCAGCCCCATCACCATCACCATTACGGGATGAGCTCCGTCCTCCCATTTCCGTCCGGACGTGCCATCAGCGTCCGGGCGGAATTTGCTGGCTGGGCATCAACACAAGAGATCGAGGAATGAAAATTTCAATTATTCGCGCACTGTTCTTCGTCGGAGCGTTGACGTTTGCGGCTTGCATTTCACAAGGTCAGGACATGGCACCATCGACTACGCCCGCTCAACATGATATGCACGTTAGAACAATTAAGAACCCCCCGCAGACCGCGCCGTCCCTCACACTCACCCTGAGCGCGGAACTGCGTAACAAGAGTATTTCCGAGTTCCGCGTGGGATCGAAGGTATGGATTACTGTCAAAATGACGAACATAACGGACCATACCATTGACTGCTCCGGATGGTACGGAGATGCGGGCAATATGTCCAATTCGTTCGACGTGAGGGACGAAGATGGGAAGCCTGTTGATAAAGTTGTGCATCAGCACCCGGAGATGGACACGCCGAGCCACTATTCGAGAGGAATTCCGTCAGGCGAAAGTGATATCGATGAGGTGCAGATGGAGAGGGTCTACAAACTCGACAGGCCCGGAAAGTATGTTATTCAGGTCTCCCGCCCCGACATCGATTTCAAAGATGACAAGGGTAACTTTGTGATAGTGAAGTCCAATAGCATTACGATCACCATTACCGGATGACCCATCCTGAACATCTCCCAGCCCGGACGCGCCAGCTTCGTCCGGGCCGGGCTTTCTCCTGTTAAGACAACCGAAGATTGGCAGACGGGTGGCCTGGCTCCTGTTCCCCCGTTAAAATCAGCAAGAGTCAAGGGGACGGAACCGCGACTTTCATGCGCGACTGGAACTTTGTAACCATTTCACGAACTCTCGACGAGCCAGAGTACAATTTTCAAAATGAAGGCTGTTACTGTTTTATTAGCAGCATTGTTACTCTCCGTTATGTTGGTTCAGGCTCAGGACGGTGAGGTTAAGGCGGTCGAAATCGGTAAGGAGCCACACCATACGCTATTGCTGCAAAACGGCGAAGTCCGCGTTTACCAGCTGAAGTTGCGGCCAGGCGAAGTTACACTACCGCATCGACACAAGTCGCTTTACGCGTATCTCAGTCTGCGTCCGGTGACGCTCGGGAATGAGGTGCGAGGCCGTCAACCTGTAATAACGCGACTCGATGCTGGAGAGCTGCATACATCAAAGGGCGGATTCATTCTTGCAGAACGAAACAACTCCTCAGAGCTTGCGGATGTGTTGGTCATTGAAGCCGTAAAGACGAGCGGCCCTGGCTTTACGGTGCCCATGGGCGGTTTTCGCTTTCACGATGCTGCTTTCGGCTATTTGTTTGAAGCCACGCTGATGCGCGGATACACCATGACCATCGCCGCTAGCGGTCGGACGGAGCCATACACTGAGAGTTACGACAGACTTATAGTTGCTATCTCCGACCTGAATCTTCGTGATGCAGTTGAGGGGCAGCTGCCAGCTACGTTCGAGATGAGAGCGGGAGACGTCCGCTGGGTACCACGCGGAATGGACCACGCGATTACAAACGTCGGAACATCTCCCGCCACATTTATTACGCTAGAGTTCAACTAGGTGTCGACTCGATAGCTGGGATTAACCTTGAGGCCGATCTTCAGACACTTGCTCGCTGCGCCACCAGCATGGACTCCAGTATCTGGTCCGAGACTTCCTTCACCGCCGCAGGTGAGTGCGCCAGGAACAGCGTGTTGGTCTTATCGCTTTCGCCAATAGATTTGAGAGTGTCGAAGTACTGAGTTACCAGCACTAACTGCATCACCTCTCTCGACGACGCGCCCTCGACGGCCTTTTGGAATTGCTCGACCGAATTCTGCAAGCCCTCGATGATTGCCTTGCGCTGATTCGCGATTCCCTGGCCTTGCAGAGCTTTGCTTTCGGCCTCGGCTTCCGCTTTCTTGACCACTAGAATCTTCTCCGCCTCGCCGCGGGCATTGGCTGCTACCTGCTCGCGTTGCGCGGCGTTGATGTCGTTCATGGCTGACTTGACCTTTTGATCGGGAACAATATCGGTCACCAGTACATTCACGATTTCGAAGCCGAAGGTCGCCATGTCGGCGTCGAGTTCCTGCTTGACCGCCGCGGCAATTGACGACTGCGAGGCGAAGACTTCATCCAGAGTCATGCCTGGAACGTGGCCGAGAATCACTTGCTCGACATAGCTCTTGATCTGCGCCGTCGGGTCTGCGAGTTTGTAGTAAGCGTCATAAACCTTCTCCGGGCGCACGCGATTCTGCACCGAAATTGGAATAGTGACGAAGACATTGTCCTTGGTCTTGGTCTCCATGGTCAGCGATATCTGATTGACGCGCAGACTCACAACTCCCGCGACGGTGTCGAAGAACGGGCGCTTCCAGTTCAAGCCTGGATCGGCGACACGCAGAAACTTGCCGAAACGCGTGATGACGGCAACTTCAGCCGTGTTCACGGTGAAGAAGCTGCTCAAAAGCACGATGATAACGATGAGAGCCAATGCCCCAACCGGAATAAGGTAGATCACGTCCATTCAAACCCCTCCGCTGCTTCATTTGGAAGCAACGGAGAATTATACGCGATTGCCAAACAATTAAATTACGCAGCCTGCGCCTTGACTCTACTGTTTCTCCGGCGACTTCATACGACCGAAATCGATTCCGAAATCTGGATCTTCGCGCGTTCCATCGATGTGAATGGGAACCTCGGTTCCCGCGCCATCCTTCTTGAAGTAGCGATCGGCCGGGGTGAGCAGCAATCCCTTCCAGCCGCCCACCATCTTCGAGACCGAGGCCTCCATCTTCGCCGTGCCTGCTAAGTTCAGCGCGCCGCCCTCCAGTGCATACGTGCCCTTGAGTTGGATCTTCGCTCCCGGCACGGTGTAGTCGAGCGCGGGCAACGTGACCACTCCACCCTTTAACTCGAAGTTACTCTGCATCTGCGAAAATATGGTCGAGACATCGGCGGTCTTCAACTCATCCGGCCGGCCTTGGCCGCGCAGGCTCAACTCCGCGACGCGCCCCTGAACCTTCTCGCTCGTGAACTGCGCTTTGTCCAACGCGAACCAGCCCTTCAGTTCCAGCCGTTCATGCACTGGAACCGGTCCCGGTGGAATGTGCAAAGTAGTTTTCACTCTCACATCGCCGGTCATTAGCACTTTGCTTGTATGACCCGCGTCTGGCCGGCTGGCGAGGTGCAGAAAATCCTCGATCCGCGCTTTGTCCACATCCACCGTCAGCGCAATATCGTGGCCTCCGCCCTTTCGCTCGCCCCCAACCATTGCCCCCGGCACACGCACAATCTGACCTCGCGCCGTAAAATGCGAGTGGCCCAATGTCGCGTCCACCGGGTCCAGCCACGTATCGCCATTGGTTCCGTCCACGTGCGCGTGAAAGCGCGTTGTAAGCGGCATGGCATTGCCAAAATGCGTCAGCCGGAAATCTGGTGTGTCTGTCGTGCCATCCACCGTCAGGTCGCGCAGCGTGCCTTCGTAGTGTCCAGTCGAAGAGAGGATTCCTGCAATCCCCTTGAAACTGGCCAGGTCCGCGTCCTCGAAGCGGTAATCTCCCTTCAGCGGATCGTCGCCAAGATCCGCTCCATGCAAGGGTCCAAAGCTGCCTGTGGTTTTGATCGTTCCCTTGGGCCGTGGATTGGTCAACTCGGCCTCAAATTTCATCGCCGGGGTCGCCACAGGCAGGTTTTCGCCCTCGGGGTGGATCGCACCGCTTGCCGCGATGTTTGTCATTTTGAAATATGCAATAGCAAAACTCAGCGGCAGCTTTCCAGGCTTGTCGGTTTCGAGCACCAGCTCGGCGCCGGTACACACCATCGAATCCACTTTAAAACTCACCAGCGGCGTGACGCTCTTCGTCTCACCTGAAGCCGCGGTTCCAGAGCTGTCTAAGTTCCCCCAGCCGATATGCTGCATGTGCGATCTCGGCGGCAGATGGACGCTCAGCCCTTTCAGCACCACCATCGGAATATGAATCGGCTGGCCGGCCTTCAAGTGGAGCGGCGCATGAAAGCGAAACTCATCAAGGCGAATTAACGGCTCGCCTTGTCCCTCCGGAACCGTAACTCCCTCCACCTGTGCCGGAGGCCAGATGCGCAAACCCTTGCCCTGAGCCCACAACCCGCCAGTCAACGACACATGAAAGCTGTCCAGCTCCACCCGAGCGTGAAAGCGATTCTCCAGCGATTCAACAATTCGCGCGCGCAAGTAAGGCTCAACCCGATGCAGAGCCAGCTCCACGAGCACGGCCGCAACCACCAGCACGAACAGAAACCCGCCCGCAATCCATCTCATCCACCGATGCCTGCCCCAGAATCCTGTCCGAACTGAAGTCAAACTCATCTCCAATTGGATTCCATTGTCGCACTGCGCGCTGCTTGCTCTCTTTAGAGCAGTTTGCGCACCGACGCCCCAGCCTGCAATCATGGACGGCGGAGAAAAGTAAGGATGAAATGCCTCTTCGCAATTCTGCTTCTAGCGCCTGCAATGGCTTGGGGCAAACCAAATCCAGCCGATTACACAGTATCTATTCACGTCCAGTCCTCGGGCCTGTCTCCATTTGCAATGACACCTTTGGCAAGCCATATTGCTGGGAAAGACAACGTCTGAACGTGGTTATCGATGGGAAGAAATACGAAATGAACAGCAATGATTATGTGGGCGCTGCGCTTCTCACGGGCGACTACAAGGCTAAGTTGCTCCGTGACGAATCACCACCAGACGCAGCTGATCCCAGCGCCCACTACGAATACCATCAGAGATACGAATTTCTATTTCCTGACGGGAAGACGCGAATGTATTTAGTCGTAGGCGGATCTGAATAAACATGACGAGGAAAGATCGCGCTTTGGATTCCCAGAGCCTGCCCTGAGCTTGTCGAAGGGCCGCATTCTTGGGACCTGGGAATCCACGAACTCGGCGCTGTCCCGCAACCCCCAATTTCTTAATAGAAGGTAAATGCCGTAGACTTGATAGAACGGATGGAATCGCAAATTGAAACCCTCGTAAAGTTGCAGGCTGTGGAGTTGGAGCGCAGCCGGCTCACCAAGGCCGCCAGCGCCCTGCCTGCGGAGATCGCGCAGGCGCAAGCTGAGTTGGCCGCCGCCGAGCGACAAGCCGCTGAGGCCGCGGCCGCCCTTCGACGCGAGGAATCCCTTCGCGCCGGCCTCGACCGGGATATCGACGCCCACCGCAAGAAGGCCGCCCGCTATCGTGCCCAGCAGGACACCATGACCACCCCCGAGCAGGTCGGGGCCATCGAGCACGAGCTGCACTTTGCCGAAACCGAGGCCGAACGTCTGGAAGCAGAGGACTTCGCCAGCCTGGAACGCACCGAAGCCCACGAAGCTGCGCTCACCGCCGCACGCGCCCAGGTCGAGTCTTTCGCCGCTGCCCTCGACAAAACCCGCGCCCGCATCGCCCTTCGCCAAGCCGAGTTTGACCGCGAGCAGGCCGCCCTCGCCGTTCAGCGCGAAGCCCTCCGTCCGCTCGTCGAAGCCGATTTGCTCTTCCGCTTCGACCGCCTCTGCGGCTCGCGCGGCACGGGTCTGGCCCGCGCTCAAAACCAGCAATGTAACGGCTGCCGCATGGGCGTCCGTCCCCAGGTTTGGAACCAGCTCCGCGAAGGCGAGCTGCTCACCTGCGACAGTTGCTCCCGCCTGCTCTATTGGGATTCGACCATGGAGCCAGTGCCGGTCGCGCCCGAACCAGCTTCCAAACCCGCCTCCCGCCGTGCTCCGCGCAAAAAGAAGATCGCGGCCCCGCCAGATCCAGATCAGGACTGAATTTTAACCTCCGCTGAGCGCAACTTCCCGGACAAAAGTGAGTCTATACGGCCAGCGCGGGAACCGGGGTCGAGCTGTGCCAGTTCTCATCTTCCCGCATCCTTCGAGGGCCATGGGGGGACCGGAGGGGTGCGGCAAGTCGAGCTCAGTAAGACTCCTACCCGCTTGATCAGCAGTCGCGGTAGGGATACGGATTTCTCCATACCCCCCGCACGGATCCGGACGAGCGGATTTCCCGCATCCGGCTCTTACCTCAGGTAATGACGCCCATGCGGCGTAGAGGAAAAGGATGATA
>JBEKRS010000025.1:0-70549 GCA_049518535.1 Occallatibacter sp.
ACGGGGGTGAAGCCATGAAGCTTACACATCCTGTTTCAACTTACATTGCCCGCTTGTGCATCATCCTTTCAGCCATAGCCGGACTTAGCTTCGGTGGCGTTATACCGAAGGCATTGGGGCAGACTGGGTTCACATACAACGGCATCGTACGAGCTGTATATAGCGATTCCGATTTAGGGACCAGCGGTGACAGCACCTATGTCTCGTTTGTCCAAAGCACGCACGCCAACTATGTGGCAATTACCATTGAATGGTTCGTTCAGAGCAACACTGGAACAACCATCGCCGCTTCCAGCACGGATAGCGCTACCGATGCCCAGATAGTTGCCGCGATCGAGCAATATCATAACCTGGGAATTAAAGTCGTCCTCAAGCCGCAAGTGGATATTGTCGGCTATCCCAGTTGGCGAGGCGAACTCGCTCCGAGTAGCATCAGCGCGTGGTTCACGAGTTACCAAGCCTACATTACCCACTATGCGCAGCTGGCAAAAGCTAACAACGTGGATGCCTTGAGCATAGGCACCGAACTCAAGTCGCTTAGCGTATCGGCGAATCTGTCGTTCTGGGAAACACTTATTAGCGCGGTTCGGGCCGACTATAGCGGGCCGATCATGTATGGCGCCAATGCTACCGGAGCCGGCGACGAGTACAGCACGGTCTCGTTCTGGAGTCTTGTGGATATCATCGGCGTGGATGGATACTTCGGTCTCACCGATCTAGACAATCCGACCGTGGCCCAACTGGAATCGGCATGGACTGATAGCACGAGCACTATCACCGGCGCGGGATTCAATGCTGTCGCTGCCCTGAAAAATCTCAATAGTCAATATGGCAAGCCGGTGGTCTTTACCGAGATTGGCTACGAAAGTTCGGAGGGTACCAACGAGGAGCCATACGCTCAGATTAGCAATGGCTACGACCCGACCGAGCAGGAGGACTGTTACACGGCATTCTTCGATATCTTCAGTGCGCAGTCTTCCTGGATGAAGGGCGTTTTCTGGTGGGATTTGCAACTTCCAGTTCCGGGCGCGGATGACCAAAGCTGGGTGATGTACGGCAAGCCAGCCGGAACTGTCGTACTTCCGCAATGGTTTGGAGGAACATCGTCGCCGACCTTCACGCTGGCTCCTTCAGCGTCCTCGGTGTCTGTAACTCAGGGAAGCAGCGCGACAGACACGATCACAGTTACCGATGAAGACGGATTTACCGGCAGCGTGACCTTTACCGCAACTGGGCTGCCCAGCGGAGTAACTGCTTCGTTCAGCCCCGCGTCGTCCGCAAGCTCAAGCGTGCTCACGTTGACAGCTAGTAGCTCTGCCACTACAGGTTCGGCTACGGTCACCATCACCGGAACCTCCGGGAGCACGACGGCAACCACCACTATTGCACTTACCGTAAATGCCAAGGCGGCAGCGGGCTTCACTCTGGCTCCTTCCGCGTCCTCGCTGTCTGTAACTCAGGGGAGCAGCGCGACCGACACCATCACGGTAACTGATTCGGGCGGATTCACGGGCAGCGTAACCTTTACTGCAACTGGACTGCCCAGCGGTGTAACTGCTTCGTTCAGTCCTACAGCGTCCACGAGTTCGAGCGTGCTTACGCTGACGGCTAGCAGCTCTGCCACCATCGGTTCGGCTGCGGTCACTATCAAAGGGACTTTGGGGAGCACGACCGCATCCACGACCATCACAGTCAGCGTCAGTTCCTCGGGAACAGGCACTGGCACAAAGTGCACCATCGACTATACGATTTCACCGCAAAACTCGAGCGCCTTCGGAGCGGCCATCGGGATCTTGAATACGGGATCGACGGCCATCTCCAGTTGGACTTTGACGTGGACCTTTGCTAACGGGCAGACGGTTGCGTCACTCTGGAACGGCGTGGAAACTCAGAGCGGCGCCAATGTAACCGTGACTAACGAGAGTTACAACGGCAGCATTCCTGCCGGAGGGAGTTACACCGGCATGGGATTCAACGGAACCTGGAACGGCAGCACCAACGCGATTCCCACGGCGTTTTCGCTGAATGGGACTGCCTGCACGGTCAACTAATAATCGACAATAATACGGGCGAAGCGGAGTAAGTGGCCGCTTCGCCCGTATTATTGTCGGAAATAATTCTTAGATAGGTTGATAATTATCTGCAAAATTTAGCGGTCAAATGAAAATAAAAAAGGGGGGGGGGAGGGGGGGTGCCTCGGCTCTCGGCGAATCCGGGCTGGCGGCGCGGTACACGAACGCTCGCGTCAGGATGTTCTTCATGGATTCTCCGGTCTTTCTTTACAGTGGACAGCTATCAGTAAAGCCCACGCTCTACTGACTGTTCCTATTGTGCGCCTGGGGAGGGATATTATCCGCAAACAGATTTGATGTAAGGCGGATCTTTCTCAAATTGCAAAAGCGGAACGCTGGGACGCGCGGGACCGAGCGATTTCAGATGGCAATTTTGGTTTCGATGGCGTCGTAGTCGGCGCGGACGCCGCGGGCCGTGGCTTCAAGCAGTCCGGCGCCTGCCAAGGCCTTCACATCCGCATGAACATTGCTGTAGTCGCGCTTTAGCTCCTTGGCGAGGGAGCGGACGCTGGTGACGTTGTGGCGGCGGACGTAGCGTAACAATTCCATCCGCTTGCTGGTGAGGACACGGGCGAGGGCGTCCCAGCTTTCAAAGGCCAGATGACGTTCATGGAAGGTTTCGCCGCGCTCGGCGCGATGCCATGCGTCTATAAATTTGCGCGAGGCTTCATCTTCCATCGCGCCGCCGACTGTGAATTTCACTTCGCTCATTGGACTCCTCGCAATCTCCGCACATCGCGCCAGAAATCGGCCATCAACTGCTCGACAGTTCTGAACTCGTAAGCCGTTTCGACGTCCCGAAAATGCCGATGATCGCCTTTGCCGCGCTCGTTGTCATACCCAACCTCCCGGATCCCTGAACGACCATAGAAGAGCGAGTACTTCAGACCGTGAGTGGACGGCAGAACTGGTTTCGGGACGTGCCAGAGAACCATCTCCACGATTGCACCATCGTCGTAATAGATGCGCTGGTGAAAGAGGAGTTCGGCTTTCATCTTACGTCTCTTACGTCATTGATGGTATTATATGCCATATGGCTTTGCTTATCATACGATGTTTAGAGATAAAAGGAAGGAATAATCAGGCATACCCGTAGCTTCCCGCTACGCGTAGCAGTGGTTTCAACCGTAAAACAAAGGACTTACGGGCCAAATTATAGATGTAAAAATCAGGTCATTTGTGCCGACTTTCTGGATTAGGCCGCTCGTTCCGTTGCCGAAACGCCCGTTGGCTCACCAATCCGCTGGCCCCGTATGTCCAGCCTATGCCGCGTGCATGGTAGGGGTCTTCCGTTTGAGCCTTATAGACGAAGTAGGTGCGCACACGGGCAGAGGAAAGGGACTTCCTATAGGCATCAAAGCGCCTGATACGCTTCATTTTCACGGCTTTAGCTCGCTTCTCAGACCTGCATAGGCGTGATCTGTAAGTTGAGATATGGCCGAACCCTGACCACGCTGCGAGGCCCTCGATACCAGACCTGTTCCCGCCCATTCGTCTAATACGAATAGCCTTACCAATGTTCCTGGCGCTGGCTGCGATGGAGGGTGACTCGCATTGTGGATTTGTGAATCTCATGTTTCCCTTTCGACCGTCCACTCTCGCTACAGAGAGCCGAATCGGTGGCGTCCTGGACCTCAAACCACTATCCCGTCTTCGCCGTGCGACGGGTATTTAGGCTTTGGTTGGATGTGCTATCGAGGCTTTCCCCTGAATCAACCGCCCCGCCCGCTCTTTCGAGGGGATTTGATACATTCAACAGCATAGCATAGTTTCGCTAAAACTTCGCCTCATTTGCTTTTTCTTCCCTATGCCATTGCCTTTCCGCCCTGCGGAGCCCTCACCGCTTGGAGGAGTGAGAGCCCCGCAGGCTTTGGAGTGCGCAGCGTGTATCCTATTGGAAGGGATACTACTGGTCTGGGCGATGCAATCCCGTGAGAAGGAGTCGCCCAGAACGGCTCCAAAATCACTATTGTTCGAATACATCTACTTCCTCGTTATTCTCTTCACTCGTCGTTTCTTGGCGAAATTCCGCAAGTGCATCGAAGAGCCGCGATAGATCAAACTTGTTCGGTGCCCGCTTTTGATACTGCCGCATGAGATACCCCTTTTTCTGGAGACTCTGCGCATAACGCCGTGCCATTTTGTCCGTTACCCCCATCGTCTTCGCAATGCGCCCATATGACGGGAACGGTGCCGCGTCATCCCATTTGAATGTCATCAACTGAAGTACAAATAGTGCCTCCCCTGAAGAAAGTGGAGGATTTAGAGCGGTGTAAGACCGAAGAAACTTCGTCGGCACACTCAGCCAACCCTCCCTAAAAAGCCTCGCGTCCTGCTCCCCCCAACGTCGTGTTGCCGACCGCCTCGGTACCCTAACAGTCACCACAGGGGGCATTTCTTCGTGCCTTTCGCTCTGAACCACATCGGGCCGTCGCGTTGCAGTATCAACGACCGGCAGCCAATCCGGATTTGTCTCGGTCCTCATGTAAAATCAGTGTAGCACGTTCATATAGTAATACATTAGTAGACATTTTATGACCCTATATAGAATTTGACAGTGCGTATATTCGCTTGATCTTCGCCTTTGGGGTATAATTCTGCCATGGACTTTCAACTGGTTACTAGCTATCAGCCGAGGGGGGATCAGCCGCGAGCGATTGACGAGCTGATGGAGGGTCTGGCGGCGGGAGAGAAGCATCAGGTGCTGCTGGGAGTTACCGGGTCGGGCAAGACGTTCACTATGGCCAAGGTGATCGAGCAGTCGAATCGGCCGGCGCTGATTCTGGCGCATAACAAGACGCTGGCGGCGCAGCTTTATCACGAGTTCAAACAGTTCTTTCCCGGCAATGCGGTGGAATACTTTGTGAGTTACTACGACTATTACCAACCGGAAGCTTATATTCCTGCGGGTGACTTATATATCGAGAAGGAAGCAACAATCAATGAAGAGTTAGATAAGCTTCGGCTGTCGGCGACGCGTTCTCTGTTCGAGAGAAGGGACTCGATCATTGTTAGCTCAGTAAGTTGCATATACGGCCTGGGTTCGCCTGAGGCTTACTACGGGATGTTGTTGCTGCTGGAAAAAGGGCAGAAGATCAGCAGGCAAGATATTACGCGGCGGCTGGTAGAGATACTGTACGAGCGCAATGACGGGGATTTTCGGCGCGGGACATTCAGGGTGCGCGGCGATGTGATCGAGGTTTTCCCGACTTATGACGAAACCGCGTACAGGATCGAGTTATTCGGAGACGAGATAGAGAGTCTTAGCCAGATTGATCCGCTATTTGGGACGGTGAAACAGAAGTATGCGCGGCTACCGATTTATCCGAAGAGTCATTACGTGGTTCAGCCGGAGCGGAGGGCCGAGGCGATCGATTCGATTGTGACGGAGTTGAACACGTGGGTGCCCGAGCTTGAGGCGCAGGGGCGAATGGTCGAGGCGCAGAGGGTGCATCAGCGAACACGGTTTGACTTAGAGATGATCAAGTCGATGGGTTATTGCCACGGAATCGAGAACTACTCGCGGCATTTTTCTGGAAGGTTGCCGGGCGAGGCACCGCCGACGCTGCTGGATTATTTTCCACGGGATTTTCTGCTGTTCATCGACGAGAGCCACGCGACGATTCCGCAGGTGCATGGGATGTGGTTCGGGGATCGGAGCCGCAAACAGAACTTAGTGGATTACGGCTTTCGGCTGCCGTCGGCGATGGATAACAGGCCGCTGAAGTTTGAGGAGTTTGAGAGCCGGATTCATCAGACGATTTATGTGTCGGCGACGCCGGGACCGTATGAGCTGACGCGCTCGGCGGGGGTGGTAGTGGAGCAGGTGATTCGGCCTACGGGGCTTGTCGATCCAGAGGTCGAGATAAGGCCGGTGAAGGGACAGATTGATGACCTGCTGGCGGAGATTCGCGACCGCGCAAATAGAGGCGAGCGGGTGCTGGTGACGACGCTTACCAAGCGCATGTCCGAGGACCTGGCCGGCTACTATACCGAGGTGGGAGTGCGCTGCCGGTATATGCATTCGGAGATTGAGACGCTGGAGCGGGTGAAGTTGCTGGCGGGGCTGCGCAAGGGCGAGTTCGATGTGCTGATCGGGATCAATCTTCTGCGTGAGGGGCTGGATCTGCCGGAGGTTTCGCTGGTGGCGATTCTGGACGCGGATAAGGAGGGGTTTCTGCGCTCGGCGGGATCGCTGATCCAGACGATGGGACGGGCGGCGCGGCATTTGCAGGGGCGGGCGATTCTTTATGCGGACAGGATCACGGACTCGATGCGGCGGGCGATGGATGAGACGGATCGGCGGCGGACGATTCAGCGTGCTTACAACGAGGAGCATGGGATTATTCCGCAGTCGATTATCAATACGATGGATATGGGGTTGGCGCACATTCTCAAGGCCGAGTACGGCGAGGTTGTAGTGGAAGAGGCGGCGGGGCTGCCGGAGTTGACTTCGCAGGCGGAACTCGACAGCTATATTGCCAAGCTGGAGACTGAAATGCGCGAGGCGGCAAAGAAGTTCGAGTTTGAGAAGGCGGCCAAGCTGCGCGATTCGATCAAGGAACTGCGAGAGAAGGAGTTTTTGTTTGGGTGAGGTGCGATGTTTCCGGAACTATGCTGCGCGGCTGCGTGAAACTAAGAAGGGCTCGCGTTTTTGTTCGCCTATATTGAATCGGCTTATCTGCTCGTTGAGTTGACGGGCAAGATTGACCAGCTCGCTGGCTGTCCGAGCACTAACTTCGGCGCCCTCCGACGAGGCATTGATGCTGAGGGATATTTCGTTCATCGATTGGCCGACCAAGGCTGAGGCCTGCGACTGCTCCTCGGCTGCCTGGGCGATCTGTTCGATGAGCTGCCGCACTTCAGCGGTACCGGAGCCCAACGCACCTAGAGACAGGACCGCAGCATCGGCTGAGAGAACGCTTTTCTCGACGCGCTCGGAACTATTTTTGATGTGCTCGACGGCATCGCGAGTTCCCTGCTGAATGGACTGGACCGCGTCGGCAATTTCTTTGGTTGCCGATGTGGTGCGCTCGGCTAGCCGCCGGACCTCGCCGGCAACCACGGCGAAGCCACGGCCATGTTCTCCGGCGCGCGCCGATTCAATGGCGGCATTAAGAGCAAGCAGGTTGGTTTGCCCGGCGATCTCCTGAATCAGGTTGACGATATTGCTGATCTGCCCGGAGCGTTCGCCCAGTTCATGAACGGTTTTTGCGTTGCTTTGGGCCTCTGTGGATATGTCGCGAACCTCACTGGCCACGGCTTCAACCGATTGGCAGCTTCCCGTAGCGAGACTGCCGGTCTGGACGGCATTCTTAGCCGCCTCATGACAATGGGTTGTCACCTCGCGCACGCTGGCGATCATCTCCTCGAGCGCGGCAGCCACCTGCGATGTTTGATTTCTTTGTTCGGATGAGGCAGCGGCAATCTGAACCGAGGAACTGGAGACGCTCTCGGCATTCAAGGAAAGAGCGCCGGCAACGGATTGAATATTCCCAACCATTTTGCGCAGCTGATCGCACATCTGGCTCATGGCATCGACAAGCATCCCCAGCTCGTCGCCGCGACCCTGCTCAGGCACTGCGAAAGTCAAATCTCCAGCGGCGATTTGGCGAACGAACTGGACGCAATGGTCCATTCTGAATCCCAAGGAACGAGCAAAAGCGATGCTCAACGCTCCCAGCAAAACCCATATTGACGCCAGGAGTGCGATGAGAAGAGTCTGCTCATGGTTCAAGCGCGCTGCCTCTTCGGCGGGCAGAGACGCGGCCATTCCGGTGAGCCGGCCAACCACTTGATCGAGGGTGTCGGTCGGCGGCCGATCTTTTCCTTTTACGGCGGTATCGGCCTGGGCAAAATCCCGGTTAGCCGTGTAACCGGCCAGAGCTGCCTCATACTGGCTATCGAGCAACTGGTGCTGCTGCTGAAAACTTCCCAAGGTCGCACGGGCCTGCTCGTCGCGTATCTGTGTGGCGAGCGTGGCACTGTCGGCCTGCACTCGCGCGGCCAGGGAGTGAAACTCTGTGCCATATTTCGAAAGGGCAGCATCATCTTTGCCGCGCAACAAAATGTCCTTCCACGCCTGGACCTGCTTTTTGAAGTTGAGCTGCAATACGCGAACCTGTTGCGCCTGGGCGATTTCCCCTTGAATGATGGCCGTATAACCAGTACTGACGCCGGCGCAGCGAATCATCAAATAGGTCGACGCCGAGCCTCCCGCAAATAAGGCGAAGCCGAGCAGCAGATAGATCGTATGGGAGATCCGTAGTGCTCGCATGTGTCCATTTATCGGCCAGCAGACGTGCATCTTTAGATAAAGAGGAAAAAGAGCAACTGAAATTTGTTAGCCTTTCCTCGCGAAACGGCCGATAGATGGTTCAGGGATGCCAATGAACCTCAAGAGCCTCGAAACTTCGGCTGGTCCTATTGCGTCCGGGGTCACGTCCCGGGCCGCGTTGGGGGCCACGTCTGGTGTGGCAGTGTCTGCAAGTCACATTGCGCGCCAACCAATTCTGGATGCCAAAGGAGGCCTTTTCGGCTACGAGCTGCTTTTCCGCTCGGGGGGCGAGGACCGATTCTTTGACGACGGCAATCTGGCGACGCGGATCATGCTGGACAGCACGGTTGTCTTCGGCGTGGATCAACTCTCGAGCGGGTATCCGGTCTTTGTCAACTGCACCCGGGAGTCGCTGCTGGGAGGGCTTGTTCAGGTGCTGAATCCGCAGAACGCGGTTCTTGAGATCCTGGAAAACATCGTGTTGGATGAGCGAATGATCCAGGCCTGCCGCGATCTGCACGCTAAGGGTTATCGGCTGGCGCTGGACGATTTTGTCTGGAGCCCGGCGATTGCGCCGCTTGTGGAACTGGCCGACTTTATCAAGATCGATGCGCTGAGCGAGTCGGCAGACGAACGACGCCGGCTGGTGGGCATGGTGCGTCACACAGGAGCGCAGTTGATCGCCGAAAGGGTGGAGACGCAGGAGGTTTTCGAGACGCTCAAGGCCGAGGGTTTCACGCTATTTCAGGGCTACTATTTCTGCCGCCCGGTTCGCAGCTCGCTGGTTCGCTCGCCATCCAACATGCAGGTTTATCTGGAGCTGCTGGCGGTGGTTCAGCGCAGTCCGGTCGATATTCATGCGGCGAGCCACCTGCTCCGGCGCGATGCATCGCTGGCTTACCGTTTGCTGCGGTTGGTCAACTCCCCGCTCTATGCGGTTCGCGGAGAGATCAGCTCACTGGAGCAGGCGCTGTTGATTGTGGGCGAGGAGCTGTTCCGTCACCTTGTGGTTCTGGCTATCAGCGGGGCGGCGGCGGGATCACAAAACTCCGCACTTTTGCGCCTCGCGCTTCACAGGACGCGCTTCTGCGAGCTGGCGTCCAAGCTGTGGCAGCTTGACTCCGACGAGCAAGGACTTGTCGGCCTGGTGAGCCTGCTTCCCGCAATTCTGAAGGCCAAGATGGAGAGCATCGCTGAGATTCTGCCGATGCGGCCCGCCATCCGCGAGGCATTGCTTGGCGCGGATGTGATTGAACGCGGTCCGCTGAGCTGGCTGGAGTGCTTTGAGTCTGGTGATTGGGAAGGTTGCGCATCGGTCGAAGAAAAGTTCGGGATTCCGGAGCCGGAATTGGCGCGTTTCTATAACGAGGCGATCCAATGGGCCGACGAGGCTGCTGGCCGGATCGGTTAGAGCGAAACCGCGCTAATGTGGTGAGTCTGAAGTTCGTCGAAGAACAAAAGTAGATTCTTCGACTCACCACCCCCAAGCTGAAAAACGCTTGGGGCGCCGTTCGCTCGGAATGACAGTCGATGTTTTGTCAGGGATATTGGACTCGGGACACTAGGGTCTTCCATGAGAAGGCCCTAGTTGCCGATCACGAAGCTGAGACCTTTTTTGTCTTTGGGCGGCCTGTCCCAATCCTCCGCAGGGCGCTCGCTTACGGTATATAATCCGCGCGGGAGGGTATACCAACTGGTCAACTCCAGCCCTTCGACGATGGAACAACCGTGCGCGGGAATATTTATGATCACATTGGCTCCGCAGGAGAATTTTTCCGGCCAGAGCTGGTGGTCTTTCTGCTCCCGGTGATTGAGCATTCGCTGATGGGAGGCGCTCCAAACGTCCACGTCCCAGGTGGCGAACAGCGAGCAGGTGCCAAGACAAAGGGATGAATTAGAACCGTTATCGATCCAGATGTACATAAACGCCGGCGAACGATCCGAGTATTGGGTCTCAGATCCGCGGAACGAGATTCCGTAGCTGACCTTGCTATGCGGTGAGAAGAAACGGGGCACGCCTGCCCTCTCTGGGTCATTTATGTCCCACTTAGTGGCGGCCTCCTGGCATTCTTCCGGCATCTCTTTGGGGGATGGCAGGTCTTTTACCTTCTGCACTGGTTGCGAAACGGGAGCACCTTGCACCGCAACACACTCGGTGCAACCACCAATCGGAAGAACAATCGTGAGAGCCTGATTCGGCTCTGAGGTTACCTCGACCTGACGGGTGGCCGTTTTAAATCCCGGAAAACTTGCTGAGAGTTCATACTTGCCCGGTTCGACTTGAACGGCCAATTGACCATTGCGACCCGCCAACATGATTGGCTGTGCAGAGTCAGAGGGCCGGATGAGTTTGACTTCCGCAACCGTGGTGACGCCTGAGAACTGACCTGGAATCACGGCTCCGGTGGGATCAGTGACAGTAATCGTCACCGGAACGGTTGCTGGCTGAGCGAAGAGATTGAGCCCCAACAGTGCGGGACTCAGGCAGCAGAAGGCGGCGAAAGCCTTTGGACTCATCATCTCCCAGACAATAGCACAATCTCGATGAACGGCAGGTCCTGCCCGAAATCCCGCTAAAAGCGTGAGACAGATCACAACCGGAAAGTCTATGATGGATTGAGAATTGCTTCGCCGGGAGGCCGTCGACGCTCCCCGCTCGCGTGCGAGAATCATCGTGGAGACCCAATGGCAGCGTTCGGTAGTTTTGTTCTTCTCATCGCATTGGCGCTGGCCGCCTACAATCTGCTGGCCGGGGCGTTGGCCCTACGGTGGATTGCCGCGGGGCAGCCTGCGTGGATTCAGGTTTCGCCCGAGCGGCTGGCGGATACGGCGCGGCGGGCGGGAATCGCTGGATTTGTGGCCGTCACCGCAGCAGCTTTCGCGCTGGTGTGGTCGGTCTTTACCAACGATTTTTCGATCACATACATCCTGGAGCACTCGAACCGGGCACTGCCGGCCGCTTACAAGTTTTCTGCAATGTGGAGCGGGCAGGAAGGGTCGCTGCTGCTGTGGGCATGGCTGCTGGGCGCTTACGGTTTTGTGCTGCGACTGACGCACAAGCAGGACGTGAAGCTTTACGCTTATGCCGGCGCGATTATGGCCGCGATCCAGGTTTTCTTTCTGTCGGTGCTGTGCTTTGCCGCGCCACCCTTTGCACTGCTGAGGGGCGCTGTCCCCGCGGACGGCAACGGGCTGAATCCTCTGTTGCAATACCCGGAGATGGTGATTCATCCGCCGATGCTTTACCTGGGCTACGTAGGTTTCTCGGTGCCGTTTGCCTTTGCTCTGGGCGCGTTGATGATGCGCTATCCGGGCGAGAAGTGGATCAAGATTACTCGGGTCTGGACGATGGTGACCTGGATGTTTTTGACCTGCGGCATCTTTCTGGGAATGCACTGGGCCTACGCCGTGCTGGGCTGGGGAGGCTACTGGGGATGGGACCCTGTGGAGAACGCGAGCTTCATGCCGTGGCTGACCGGAACCGCTTTTTTGCACTCCGTGATGATGCAAGAGAAGAAGGGCATGATGAAGAGCTGGAATGTTTGGCTTATCTTCACCACCTTTCTGCTAACGATGCTGGGGACGCTGCTGACGCGCGCTGGATTGGTGAGTTCGGTGCACGCCTTCGCGCAATCGTCGATCGGCACATGGTTTGTGGTCTTCATGGGGATGGTGCTGGCGGTGTGCCTCTTCACTTACATTTTGCAGCGCGGGCATTTGAAGGGCGAACACCGAATCGAATCGCTGGTCAGCCGCGAGTCCAGTTTTCTGTTTAACAATCTGGTGCTGCTGGCTGCCTGCTTTGTGATTTTATGGGGAACGCTTTATCCCATTCTGAGCGAGTATGTGGAGGGGAGCAAGGTTACGGTGGGTGCGCCGTGGTATAACCGCGAAGCCATACCCATCGGCCTGTTCCTGCTGTTTCTAACTGGTGTGGGACCACTGCTGCCGTGGCGATCTACATCGCTGAGGAGCATTCGCCGCAACTTTGTTCTGCCGGTAGTCGCGCTGTGGGCTACGGTGATTGTCTGCCTCGCGGTGGGCGTGAAGCCGTGGAAGGACGGCGCGTTCGATCAGGGTAATTTCTACGCGCTGGTGGCCTTTGCGATGTCAGCGGCAGTGATGACGGCTATCTGCTCGGAGTTTTTGCGCGGAGCAGGAGTTATTGCCAAACAAAGCGGACGGAATTATTTTTCGGCGATCTATTTGCTGATTCGCCGCAATACACGCCGGTATGGAGGCTATTTCATCCATATTGGCGTGGTGATCGTGGTCATTGGGCTGGCTGGCGCAGCTTTCAATCGCAATATAGAAAGCGAAATGGCGCTGCACGATACGATGTCGATTGGCCCGTACACGCTGGTATGCGTGGGCGCAACGCAGGACTCGAACGCTAACTTCAACTCCGAATACGCGCTGCTAGATGTTTACAAGAATGGCAAGAAGCTATTCCAGATGACGCCGGAGAAACGGGTTTATCTGGCCAGCGAGCAGCCACAGACGATGGTAGCGATCCATTCGATTCCCGCCTGGGACTTATATGTGGTTTACGAAGGCACTAACCCGGACACTGGCCAACCAATTATAAAGGCATTCCTGAACCCTCTGGTTAGCTGGATTTGGGCCGGCGTTGTGCTGATCGTCTTCGGTACAGTTGTGGCGCTGGTTCCGAGTTTGAGTCCAGCCACGGCCGCTCTGCGCGTGCCTGCGGTGCGAACGGCTGCCGTTGAGCCTACGCTCAGAGGAGGCCATGCATGAGGCGTGCTTTCGGTGCTTCCGCACACTTAACTTTCTGGACAAGAACGTTGCAGGCGGGCGCATTGGCTGTAGCCGTCTGCTTTTCGGTGGGTGCGTCGGATGCCGGTTCGCGCTACAACGATCTGAACCATCGGCTGATGTGCACCTGCGGATGCGCTGAGATATTGGGCGAATGCAATCATGTGGGCTGTCCTAACTCGACGGGCGAACTCAATGAGTTGCGCGAGGGTATCGCGAGCGGCAAAGGCGACGATGAGATTCTGTCGTCGTTCGTTGGCAAGTATGGGGCGATCGTGCTGGCCGCGCCTACCACTCACGGCTTTGACCTGGTGGCCTGGATTGCACCGTTTGCAGTCTTCGCGGCGGCGCTGCTGGGGACGATTCTGCTGGTTCGTCGATGGTCGATCGACAAGACGCATGCGGAGGTCGCGATCTCCGATCCCGAGATGGATGCCTTGAAGCAAAGGATTCGCCGGGAGACTGACTCGGGCAATGATGGAGGGATATGAGCGATGACGGAATTAGAAGGTCTGATTGCCGGAGTGCTGTTGATGTTTGCGCTGTTTCTTTACACTTTCTGGCCGGAGAATATCTTCGCCAGACAGCGCGAGAAGACGCGGCTGGACTATCTGCAGGAGCGCAAGGAACAGCTTTACGAAAATCTGCGTGATCTGAACTTCGAGTTTAAGGCGGGCAAGTATCCTGAAGAGGACTTTGTTGTTCAGCGAGCGCAACTTGAAAACGAAACGGCACAGTTACTGTCCGAGATTGAGTTTTTGCAGCGGGCATAAGTCAATTCGCGACGTTTGATAAGAGGATTCTTTTACGATCATGAAATCGACCCTGTTAGTTTCTTGCACCGTTGCCGTAGGCCTGCTGTTGACAGGCGCTCTGGCACAGGCAACTCAAATCACCGGCACGGTGACCAACAAGACGACCGGCAAGCCCGCAGCGGGCGATAACATAGTGCTGGTGGATGTGCAATCCGGCATGGGCGAAGTGGCCAAAGCTACCACCGATGCCCGCGGGCATTACTCGCTGACCAAGCCCGGCAGCAGCAATTACCTGGTGCGGGTAACTCACCAGGGCGCGAGTTACTTCATCGGCGCACCCGAGGGCAACGCTCCGGGCGACATTTCAGTTTATGATGTGGCAGCCAAGGTCGATGGAGTGATCATCGATGAAGACGTGCTGGGGATTGTCGAGAGCACTAATGGGCAACTTAGAGTTATCGAGCGCTATTCGGTCCATAACACGAGCGCACCGCTGCGCACCCAGTGGAGCTCACGGACCTTTGAGATTGTGCTGCCGGCCGAGGCGGTGGTGGACGGTGTGAGCGCACAGCGGCCCAGCGGGCTGCCCACCTCGCTCAAGCTGGACCCTGACGGCCCCAAGGGTCACTACTCCTTCAACTTTCCAATACAACCCGATGACGGCGAGAAAGGCACACTCTTCCAACTCGAGTACGAGTTACCGTACAGCGGGCATTTCACCTTCCATCCCCAAGTATCGATACCGGCCAGAACCTTGTGGGTGATGTTACCCAAGAGCATGACATTTGCTTCGGGCGCGGGATCGGTTTTCCAGTCCTCGCCGCAGGATCCCGGCTTTCAAACCTTCGTGGCTAAGAACGCGGAGCCCGGCAAACCGCTGGAATTCACGGTTTCAGGGAGCGGCGCTTTGCCGCGCGATGAGCAAGGCGGCCAGCAGCCTGGCTCCGCCGGCATGGGCGCGCAGGATAGCGATACGAGCACTCCCGGCACGCAGCCCGGCGGCGGTATCGGCACGCCTATCAACACACCCGATCCGTTGTCGAAATATAAGTGGTGGATTCTGGGCGGACTGGGGTTGTTGCTCGTGGTGGCTGCTGCTTTCCTGCTGCGGAAGCCTGAGCCGGGTACGGCCCTGATGAATGCGCTCAAGGAAGAGCTGTTTGCGGTGGAGAGCGAAAAGATTGCTGGTACGCTTGCGCCGGCCGAGTACACGACGGTGAAGGCTGCGCTGGAGACGGTGTTACAGCGGGCGCTGAGGAGAAAATAGCTGATAGCTAACAGCAGACAGCTAACAGTTTCTTAGCCGGCGCGTTGTTCGCTGTTAGCTTTAAGTTATGAGCTAATCCCATGAAGACTTTGCTCCGCACTCTGCTTTACCTCGCGCTCATCGTGTGGCTGGGCGCGGAGATATTCTTTCCTATTGTGGCTGCCATCACCTTTGAGACACTGCGGCCGGAGACGCACACGGCAGGCAGGATTGTGGGTGAGTTACTGCGCATTTTGCACGGGATGGGGATGGTCTCGGGGATAGTGGCGCTGGCTTTGCTTGCGCTGGCTCCGGCATGGGGCATCTACAAGCAGCGCGCGGTACTGGCGCCAATGAGCCTGTTAGTGCTGATGATTGGGCTCACCGCCTATTCGCAGTACGGTATCATTTCGGCGATGGAGCGGGACCGGATCGCTGCTGGCGGGTCTATCGATGCGGCGGAGGTCACCAACCCCAGTCGCGTGCACTTCGAAAAACTGCATGGCTGGAGCGAAGATGTGGAAGGGGCGATCCTGCTGCTTGGATTGGCGACGGTGGTTTGTGTTGCCTGGGCGGAGACGGCGCGGGCCTGATGCCACATCCTGTGCTCATCAGATGATGCTGATCTATTGGCGCATCCGGCGGGTTAGCCCGGTCATCATTGTGCGCGGGCCTATGGATGTTGCGGCCGAGATCATAGCCGGGATCCACTGATACCTGTTCCCTACTCCCTCGTCCTGTATCATCGAAGAGGCTCCCGGATGCGCATTTCATCCTGCCGGGAAGCTTATGGGACGTGCATGAAGACTGGCATCATTGGCCTGCCACAGGTGGGCAAGACATCGTTGTTCAAGATTCTGACCAAGGCTCGGCTGGAGGAGCGTGGCCACTCGCGCCAGGAACATATTGGCGTGGCGAGAGTACCGGACGAGCGGCTGGACAAGCTGTCCGCACTCTACTCGCCGAAGAAGACGACTTATGCGTCGGTGGAATTTGTGGACGTGGCGGCCATCGGGCAAGAGGCCTTGAAGGAGACGGCGTTCCTCACCAGCCTGCGCAATGTGGACGCGCTGATTCATGTACTGCGCGCCTTCGAGGACGACGCAATTCCGCATGTGGGCCCCATCGATCCATTGCGCGATATCAAGAACGTTGAGTTCGACCTGATGATCAGCGACCTTACGCAAGTTGAAAAGCGGCTGGAGCGGCTGGAAAAGGATTTGAAAAAAGGCCGCACCGGCGAATTAGAACGGGAACAGGCGCTGCTCGTGCGATCAAAAGAGGCTCTGGAAAAAGAACAGCCGCTGCGCGAGCTGGAGATGACGGCCGAGGAAAAGAAGCTCATTCGGGGCTTCATGTTTCTTTCGCAGAAGCCAATTCTCTATGTGCTGAATATCGGCGAGAGCACCACGCTGGGCGACGATCTAGAGGCAGCGGTAAGCCGCTTCAAGCTGGACGAAGTTGCACAGCGACCGAACGCAGGGGCCACGGCTATCTGCGGCAAGGTGGAGGCCGAGTTAGCGGAGATGGACGATGAAGAGGCGGCGGAGTTTCTGGGAAGTTATGGGCTGCGCGAGAGCGGATTGGTACGGTTGATCCGCAAGAGTTATGAGTTACAAGGACTGATTAGCTTCTTCACCGCAGGCGAGGACGAGTGCCGCGCCTGGACCATTCCGGTAGGCTCGAAGGCGCCACAGGGAGCGGGGGCGATCCACTCCGACCTGGAACACCACTTTATCCGCGCCGAAACGATTCGGTGGGACACGCTGCTGGAAGCCGGTTCCGAGGCTGCAGCGCGAGCCAAGGGCACGCTGCGGCTGGAAGGCAAGGAGTACGTTGTGCAGGATGGGGACGTGATGCACATCCGGCACAGCGGATAGTGCTGATCTGGCCTGTCTAAAGTGCGGGGTTAGGTCCGACTTAGGTGGCACCGAGTCTTATTTTAATTTTTCGGGTTTGATCAATAAGGAATAAACATTGCTGAAGATTTCCCTGATTCTTGGAACGATTGCGGCGCTGGCCGATGTAGCTGGCGGACTGGTTCTGGTACGCGCCAAGGGCGTGGAGCGCTATCTGCGCTACTTTGTGGCTCTGGGCGCGGGGTTCCTGATGGCCACCGCGCTGATCGAGATGGCTCCGGAAAGCCTGCGGCTGAGTCCGCAGCTGGGGCCGGTTCTAATTATGGGCGGCTACTGCGTGGTGCATCTGTTGGAGCACACCATCAACGCGCACTTTCACTTTGGCGAGGAGACGCACCACGGCGAATTTGTCTCGCGGCATACGGGTAACTCGGTGATGGCGGGGCTGAGCCTGCATGCGCTCTTTGACGGCGTGGCCATCGGCTCGGGATTTCTGGTTTCAAGCTGGCTGGGCTGGCTGATCTTTCTGGCGATTTTTCTGCACAAGGCGCCAGAGGGGTTCACGATGGCGAGCGTGATGTTGGCCAGCGGACGCAGCAGGACAGTGGCCTTGTATTCCGCGGTGGCGTTGGCTACGGCAACACTGGCTGGCGTGCTGGTCATCGAGCTGGTTCCCCGTTGGCTGCCGTATGGGTTGCCTATCTCGGCTGGCGTGGCTCTTTACGTGGCTGCCACCGACTTGGTGCCCGAGGTGAATCGCGAACCGGGCATTCGCATGGCGCTGGTGTTCTTTGCTGGCGTGGGAGGGTTTCTGTTGTTGCGGATGCTGCTGCCGGCTCTGTAAGCAGGGCCTGCTAACCCTACTCAGACGCCTGAGTAGGGTTAACAGGCCCTAGAAAGCTGGTTCGTATTTCATTGACATGGTGGAGTTACGTAAGGCCGAACGAGAATCTATGATGTCTTTGTTTCAAGCGGAGGGGACCTTATACTAATGAGCAGAATCCGTCTGACATTCTATAAGTCGAGGATCAATCTTGCCTGAAACTACCTCCGCTGCAGCCCTCTCTGCGCAAAAAATAAAACGCATAAGCAACCGCACTCGATGGATCGCCGTGTTGTGGCTGGTGGCAGCTATCTCCGTAGGCGGCATGGCGGTAACTGGTCCCTATGGATGGGATGTGCGTCAGTGCTGGACCGCCATCCAGTCGGTTGGCCACGGCGGCTCCGCGTACGCTGGAGGGATTGCGGCCCTGAAGGCGTATGAGGATCTTCCTTCTCATGCGGCCGGTGATCGCCAGCCTGTCATCTATATTTATTCTCCTCTGACGATTCCCGTGCTGCGCTTGCTCGCTATGTTTCCCGGTTGGCTGTTAGGCCCGCTGTACTCGTGCGTTGCGGCGGCTGGATTTTTGCTCCAATTGAGGGCTGGATATCAAATGGCCACTGAGGAAGAGCGACGCTGGCTAATCTTTCTGTTGCCTTTCGCAGCTTTCTTTCCAGGACTACTGAGTGATGTAACAATCGTGGCTGAAAACATCGCCTACGTTCTCTATGGACTAATTCTGGCCACCGCTATTCCCGGATGGAAGCGGAACAAATGGACTTGGTTCTATGTGGCCGTAGTTGCCGCCTCTGTCGTTAAGGTCCCAATGCTGACTCTGCTTGCGTTTCCTGTCTTGGTGGGCCGACGGCAATGGGTTCAGGCCAGCATTGCGGGCGCGGCTGGCTCCCTGCTCGTTGTCATACAGCCCTTGCTGTGGCCGGCACAGTTTCACGAATATCTGCGCGCCGTGCACTTGGCATTCGACACGATGCATAGCTTTGGCTTCGGACCGGCGGGCCTTGTTGGGAACTGGCTTTGGACGATGAGGAGGCCATATTCGCTTGCCGCAACGATTACATACCTGGCGTGGGCCGCAGGATTGGGAACCTTGCTGTTGACGGCAAGTTATCATGTTCGCCGCAACGATCGTCTGCGCGAATTGTGGATTCCCGTCGCGTTGCTGGGCACAATCCTGCTGGACCCGCGCATCACTTTCTATGACACTGCCCCGCTCACTATTCCACTGCTTCTCATTGGCTGGCGAGTTCTTCGGTTGGGACAAGAGACGGTGACGCGATCAAGAGCGGGCCACGCATCGAGTTCGATCCAATCGGCTCCATTGCAGACGGCGCGGAGCGATCGCAGGAATTTGGTTTTGATTCTGATGGGAGCGGGCTGTTTCGCTGCCTGCAACATCATCGACATGATCTGGGGAGACTGGGTGCCGATGGAGCTTGCGGTTTTGCTTTTGATTTTTGCATTGGGCATTTGGTCGTTGTATAAGTCGGCCGACGATCTTGTTGCGGAGAACTTATGAGCAGAAATTCAACCAATCCGGGTGTATTCTGGAGTTATCACTCAGGAGTTCGCAGATGACTTCCTCGGTCCGGCGTGTATTCTCCGCAGTCCCGATCTATGTGTGGATGGTCTTGATTGCGTTGGCCATCCGTCTGGCTGTGGTTCCTTTTGTCTATGACGAGTGGATGCAACCTTATTTTGTCGCCCATTGGGAGCAGGGCAATGTCTCGCGGGCATTGCTGGCAGGACAGGGCTTCGGCAGCCCATTTCTCTCGACACAGCCTTCGGCGATCATGCCGCCAGTTTATCCGCTGATCGTTGCCGTGATCTTCAGCATCTTTGGCATTCATACTACCGCATCGATTCTTGCCGCACTCTCATTCAACTGCTTGTTATCGTCACTGGCTTGCATTCCGGTTTTTCTGATGGCGCGGCGCAGTTTCGGTCCGCGCGCTGCATTGTGGGCAGGGTGGGGCTGGGCATTCTCTCCCTACGGCATCTATTTTTCCGCGGAGTGGGCCTGGTCAACGCATCTGCTGCTCTTGTGCCTGTGCTGGCTGCTTTATCTGGCGCAGGATCTGGAACGGTCTTCGCGGCTGGGATTGTGGGCTGGCTTTGGCTTGCTTGCCGGCTTTGCGGGTCTTACCGAGCCGTCGATACTCATTCTTATTCCCTTCCTGATGGCATTGGCCGCATGGCGGCTGGCTCATGCTGGAAGACGCTGGTTGTTACCGGGCATGGTTGCCTCTTTTGCTCTTGCCGCCGCTATCTCGCCGTGGATGGTCCGCAACGCCGTGGTCTTCCATCGCTTCATTCCTATGCGCGATAGCATGGGCCTGGAGATGTGGTTGGGCAACAACGGCGACTCGCAACATTGGCGAAGCGGCAACCTTCACCCCAATCACGATCCCGCAGAATTGGCCGAATACAACGCTGGCGAGCTTGCCTACATGGCCCACAAAGCACAACAGGCTGACACCTATATTCATAACCATCATGGCTGGTACGCGTGGATGTGCGCGCGTCGCGCTCTCTATCTGTGGACGGGCTATTGGAGCTTCAGCAGCAGTTATCTGGCTGGAGAACCACTTGATGCGGCGAACGTGCCGGTGGCCACTGTATTGACGCTGCTGGGATTTCTCGGAGTGATGCTGGCTTGGCATCGTGAGCCGTTCGAGGCGATTCGTTACGGCGGGGTTTTGTTTCTGTTTCCCTTGATGTACTACTTCTCGCATCCGGAGGCATACAGGATGCGCCCGATCGATCCGTTGATTGTGATCCTGGGATGTTACGCGATCCTGAATTTGCGCGAGCGGATTGAGGAACGCGCGGCACTCGTCGAGGTTCCGGAAGTGGTCGAAGCTCCCGAGGTGGTCCCTGTCGTGGCCTGAGAGTTCGCCGAACCGGGGAGATAAGCAGAGCAGGCGTCAGGATTCACTGTGCCGGCCGAAACCGAATCTCTCCGCATAGAGCCGAGCAAGCAGCTTGGCGTAATCCCAGGCGACTTTGACGTTGGCTTTGCTTTGTCCGCAGTCACGGCAGCCGAAGTCAAACGGAACTTCGGCGACGGAGTGGATGCGGCCGCGCACCAAGACCTCCAGCAGTAACTTGAAGCCGGAGGATTGAAATTCGATATGGTCAAGACATTCGCGGCGCACCAGGAAGAAGCCGGACATGGGGTCTTTGGCGCGAATTCCCGGCCTTTGGATGGGCCATGTCGCCCAGACGGCCGCAGCTGAGAAGAGCTTCCTGGCAGCATTCCAATCGCCCAAGCCACCGCCGGCGGTGTAACGGGAGCCGATGGCCATATCGTTGCCGGCGAGAATGGCGTCTATCAACTGTGGCAGCACCTCAGGCGGATGCTGCAGGTCGGCGTCCATGACTCCGAGAATGGCGGCGTCGGTGTGGTGCCAGCCGTAAAGAATGGCTCCCGACAAGCCTCTTTCCCCTTTGCGCACAAGCAGGCGCACGCGCGGGTCTTCGAGAGCGATGGCGGAGACGATATCTCCGGTTCCGTCGCGGCTGTCGTCATCGACGACCAGAATCTCGTAGGGAATTGCAGCGGAATCAAGAGCGGAACGGACGTGACTGAGCAGGCCGGGAAGGTTTTCGGCCTCGCGCAGGGTAGGAATAGTGAGGGCCAGCTTCTCCGGCTGCCGGTGGGCACTCAACTGGGAGCCTGTGATCGACACAGGGCGCTTTACCGCTCCGTCCTCCGGCGTGTAGGATGAACTAATCACTGCTGGCGACATGCTGAGCTTGAGTATACGGGGTTTATCCGGTTGAAGCGCAACTTTCCGGTCAACATTTTGTTGACCCTTTTCTTCGCGATGCTCGGCATAACGGTGATGGGCTACCACCCCGGAATCGAAGACGATGGTGTCTATCTAGCTGCGATAAAAAGCAATCTAAATCCTGCGCTTTACCCCCACGACGCCAACTTCTTCCGGGTTCAACTTCAAGCCACATTCTTCGACAAATGGGTCGCATCGCTTGTGCATTGGACGGGAATCTCCGTGGCTACGATGGAGTTCCTGTTACAGTTTGCATCGATCGTACTGGTCGTATGGGCGTGCTTCGTGATCGCGCGCATGCTGTTCAAAGAGGCGCGAGCACAATGGGCTGGAGTTGCGCTGGTTACAGCCATGTTCACGCTGCCGGTATCAGGAACCGCGCTTTACCTGGTAGATCAGCATCTGCACCCGCGCAATGTGGCTACGGCCATTATTTTGCTGGCGATTTCGCGGATACTGGCGGATAAGCATTGGCAGGCGGTTCCTCTGCTGTTGCTGTCGTTTGTGCTGCATCCCATCATGGGCGCCATGGGCGTCTCATTTTGCATCTTTTTGACCGTGACTACGCTGGAACCGCTCTACGACTGGCTGTTTTCGCGGCGCAAGGAGGAGCCAAGGGTCGCGACTGTCACCGTGGCGTCCTTCGTTCCTTTGGGCTGGATCTTCGAGTCGCCCACGCCCGCCTGGCGGGAGGCTGTGAAGACGCACTCCTCCCTGTTTCTCTTCCGCTGGGAATGGTATGAGTGGTTGGGCGCAGTGGCGCCTCTCTATCTCTTCTGGCTGCTCTGGCGCTTTGCCCAGAAACGAGGCGAGAAACTGTTGTCGCGCCTTGCATTGGCCGTCGTCCTCTATGGGATCTTCCAACTAACCGTGGCGATGATTATGCTGGGAATTCCGAGCCTGATCCGGCTTGCTCCGCTACAGCCGATGCGCTTTCTCCAACTGATCTATGTCTTCATGACACTGTTGGGCGGCTGCCTGGTGGGTAAGTACCTGCTGAAGGCGAGCGTCTGGCGGTGGGCGGTGTTTCTCGTGGCCATCAATGCGGGGATGTTCGTATCGCAACGGATGCTGTTCAGCGGCAGCGAGCACTTGGAAATGCCTGGACGGAACTCGGCCAACCCATGGCTGCAGGCCTTCAGCTGGGTTCGTCAGAACACTCCCACCAATGCGTATTTCGCCCTTGACCCGGAGTATCTGGCCGCGCCGGGAGAGGATTATCATAGCTTCCGCGCACTGGCCGAACGCAGCCAGTTAGCCGATAACATCAAAGACACGGCCGTGGTGACACAGGTTCCGGAACTGGGCGAGGTTTGGGCGGGACAGGTAAGAGCCCAGGGCTGCGAACCAGGAGCCGCGCCGTGCAAATGGTCCGGCTTTCAGCTTGCGGACTTTGAGCGGTTGAGGGCGGAGTTTGGCGTGGATTGGGTGCTGGTGTCATACCCTCAGCCGGCTGGTCTGGCCTGCCGCTGGCACAACGATGCCCTGTCAGTGTGCCAGATACCTTAAAGACAGGGAGCCGCAGCCGGTTCCACGCCGGTACAATTCATGTATTGTTTCATGTTAATTTTGAAAGGTTAGCCGCCTGCGGTTTTGGCTTCTCGCCAAGATGCCGTAATTGCTGACCACTGTTCACTTTGAACTGACCACTGTTCCGGCATGGAGACCGGATCATGATCAATCTTTCCCAGAGACTGATTCTCGGCTGCCTGCTGGTTACCGTCCTCGTGGCAGGGCTGGTGCTGACCGCGCACAACGCTCTGGCGGCGGCAGGACAGCTCCGCCTTGCGTGGATAATTGTGGCGGCGGTGGTGGTAGTCGAGGTGGGAACGGCCTATCTTGTGCTGCGGCCCATTGGGCAGTTGGCGCGCGATACCCGCGGGATCGCGCAAGGCAACCTCGAGCACCGCGTGGAATGGAGCAGCCGCGACAGCTTTGGGGTGATTGCCGCGGAGCTGAACCGGATCGCGGTGCGGTTGCGCGAACTGCGCGACTCCGATGCCGGACGGCGGCAGATGGAGTTTCAACTGTCCGATGCTGTTCTGCAATCGATCTTCGAGCCCATCATCGTGACGGACGGCAAGGGGCACGTACTGAAGGTGAATCAGGCGGCCGCCGATCTGCTGGGCGAAGCAGCCACCGACCGCATGGCGCTCGCCAATACACCGGGCGGCGACAAGATTCTGAGCGCCATCCGCAACGCGGTCGCCATGCAGAAGGCAGTGGCCACCGAGGACGAAGCGTCAATGCTTCCCATGCGTATCGGCAAGCAGGAGCGGAGCTATCGTTTGCGTACCACGCCCATGCGCGACTCGGAAGGAAGGCTGCTGGGCACGGTGACCACGTTGGAAGACGTAACCAGCCTTCAGGATACTGACCGCTTCAAGACGCAGTTCATCAGCGTGGCCAGCCGCAAACTGCGCGACCCGCTTTTGCAATTGCGCCGCGGCCTCTACGCTCTCGGCCAGGGATTTGGGGGCGAGTTACTCCCTTTGCAGGCGGAGCTGGTGGCCGCGGCCAGCCACGAGAGCGAGAAGCTGGACGACCTGATGGGCGACTTGATTGAAGTGTCGGAGCTGGACGCTGGGCGGCGCGAATTCACGCTCGAGCGGCTGCGTCCGTTGCAAGCCCTGAATGAGGCCCGCGACCGCTTCTGCGACGACGCGGCGCAGAAACACATTCGCGTAGATGTCAAAGCCTACGCAGATTTGTCGTTTGTGCAGGCGGACCGGCGTGCGCTGCGCTCGATCCTGGACAACCTGCTGTCGAATGCTATTCGCTACACGCCGGCGGATGGCGAGATACTGCTGACCGCCGAAGAGGTCAAAGACTTTGTACAGTTCACGGTGCGCGATACCGGCCGGGGGATCGAGGCCGACCGGCTGGGCAACATCTTCGATCGCTTCAATACTTTCTCCGAACGCGGCTCCGGACTGGGCCTCGCGCTGGCGCGGCGGCTGGTCGAGCAATCGGGCGGTCAGATCGCCGTCGAGAGCCGGCTGGGCCACGGAACCACCTTCCGGTTTACGCTTCCCGTAGCGGCCGTGGCTGAAGTCCGCTATCCCGTCGAGGTGGGCTGACGCATGGCAGAGATCACACTGGAACGCAAACCGGATGCCGCCAAGCTTCGCATCTACATTGGAGCAGCGCCGGGCGTAGGCAAGACATACGACATGGTCAGCGATGCCTACCGGATGAAGCACCAGCAGGGCATCGATGTTGTAGTCGGCCTGGTCGAGACGCACGGACGCGCGGATACCGAGGCCCGCATCCGCGATCTGGAGATTGTGCCGCAGCGCGTGATTCCCTATCGCGGTGTGAATCTAAAAGAGATGGATATAGACGCCATCCTCGCGCGCCATCCGCATACGGTGGTTGTGGACGAGCTGGCTCACACCAACGTTCCGGGAAGCAAGAATCGCAAGCGCTACGAAGATGTGCTGGAACTGCTCGATGCCGGCATCAACGTAATGACCGCGGTCAATATCCAGCATCTGGAAACGCTGAACGACGCCGTCAACCGCTCGGCCAACACGATCATCCGCGAGACTGTCCCGGATAACTTCCTCAAGCGTGCGGACGAGGTGGTGAACGTAGATGTGACGGTTGACGAGCTGCGCTCGCGCCTGCGCCAAGGGAAGATTTATGCAGCGGAAAAAGTGGAGCAGTCACTGGCTAACTTTTTCCGCAAGGGCAATTTGAATATGCTGCGCGAACTGTCGCTGCGCACTACCGCGGAGCAAGTGGGAAACCAGGCCTCGCAGTACCGCCGCATTCAGGGATTGGAACAAGCGCCGATTCCGGAGAAGGTGATGGTCTGCCTGAGTACGCGACCCGGCACGGAGCGCCTGTTACGCGTGGGCGCACGCATCGCCGGCCGCCTCGCGAGCAACTGGTACGCCGTATACGTCACTCGACCGGACAGCGACAAAGGCCATGGCGACCCCGAAGCCTACCATCGCTTGGAAGAATATCAGCGCATGGCACGCGATCTGGGAGCGCAAGTCGTCTCGCTCACCGACAAGAATGTCTCTGACGCGCTGATCCGCTTTGCTCAGCAGGAGAGCATCTCGCACGTGGTCTTTGGCCAGTCTGCCCGCTCGCGCTGGGATGTTTTTCTGGGCGGCTCGGTGATCAACCGCTTTCTCTCCGAGGTTCGCGACGTGACTGTGCAGGTGGTGCCCATGCAGACGCAAAAGCAGCTTCGCCGAGCTTGAGCCACTGTGCAAAATTGTGATTCAATGCGGCGGTCTGATTTTCGGCTTCACGAAATTCCTCTGCCGGGAGTTATTTCGTCATTGAAATCTCGAGGCCAATGTCGGCCTCCACAATATCAACCTTGCTGAAGTTTGCCTGCGCCAGCATCTGCTGAAACTGGCCCTTGGTGTATGCCCTTTTGAGCAGCATCACCTTGAATGCCAGCTTGGTCAGAATCCTGTTGACCGAGGATAACGCCATCCTATTCACATGGCGGTTGATCACTTCAGGCGAAGCGTCTCCCTTAAGATCGATGAGCAAGCCGCGGCCTCCGGGCCTCAGCACGCGGCACATCTCCTGCAAGGCGGCCACGGGCTGCGCAAAGTTCTTGAAGGCCGCGCGGCAGAGGAGAAAATCGAAACTATTGCTGGGGAAGGGCAAGTTGGAAGCCGAACCTTGTTTGAACTCCACCTTGACGCCTGCCTCCGCAGCCTTCTTTGCTGCTATTTTGACGAAGGTGTGACTGAGGTCGAGACCCGTGATGTTATAGGAACCAAGCTTTGCCAGCTCGATGCAAAAATATCCTGGCCCCGGCGCGACTTCGAGAACCGCGCTGCCTTGCGGGAGCTGGCTGGAAACTCGCCGCGCAAGCTCAACAAATTCTTTCATCATCTCAGCGGTGTTGGCCGCGTACCACTTGGCGACCATGCCTTCCATGCCGCTATCCTGGCGTGGTTTGGGCATTGCAAGTGTTGTCATTGTGTTTTCTCCGTTTCATTGGGCGAGCATGATGACTCAGAAACTGCGGGACAAAATCAAGGGTTGTGCCTACTCGCAGAAGACTCGCACCTTGGTTGCATTTCCCTCTTTGCCGTTGACATCTACGGTGAGGTCTTCAAGGTGGTCGATGAGCTCCTCGAGATTTTCCGGCTTGATTTGCGAAAGTGTCAACGGCACGCCGTGCCGGTTGAGGGCGTCATCGAGCTGCTGATGGGCTTGAGCGGGAATCAGGCTGGCTAGACGCACACCTGCGCGCAGCAATTGCATGGGCACGCGAACGTTGACCGAGGTGGAACCTTTGATGCCGGTCATGGATTCATCAGCCTCGACGAGCACACGCAGATATTTTGCGCGAGTCTTGACGGTGGGGCCGGATGAGGAAGATGAGGATTCGCCCACGGCGGCGCTTGGGTCCGGTTCCATTGCGGCGATCAATCGTTCGGCCTCGTCGGCGGTAATTTTTCCCGCGGCCAACATTTCCAAAATTTGACGGCGATTCTCGTTCATACGATTCCTCTCTACTGATGGTTGGTCAGTAATGCGAAGTTTAGGCAGCGGCCGGTTTGCATTGCGACCGCTATAGGACTCGAACCAGAATTTGTGTGCCGTGCGCGCTGACGTGGACATGGGTTCCGGGCAGGCTGCACACGATGTCCCAGAAGACCGCGAGTGCGCGCCAGACGCTGATTTTGCCGGCGATGCAGCCCGCCAGCAGTACCAAGAAGATGAACGGCGAGAGCAAAAGAACGGGAATCCACAGCAGGAACAATGGAACCCAAAGCCGGAATCCACGGCTGTAAGGACGTTGAATGTGGACGATGGCGATGTTCGGAGTCACTTGAGGGCCTCCAGTGCGCGGATGGCTTCGTCGGCGGTAATCTCGCCGTTCTTCAGCCGCTCGATCACCTCCGCGCGGGATGGTGAGGGGTCGGTTTCGACAAACTCCAATTGGCTGGCGATGCGATTGAGCCGCGCTTTGATGGTGGGATAACTGACCCCGAATGTCTGCTCCATCTCCTTGATCGAACCGTGGGAGCGCAGAAATGCCGTGATGAAAACCTGGTCGTCGAGGCCAAGGCGGGCCAGTTCAGGCAGTGTGAACTCGCCCTCGATGGCAATCTGCTTCTCCGGAATCCGGATGCGCTCGATGACCAGCGAAGCCCCTTGGGCCATGCGCAACAGGTCTTGCCAATCAGAGGCAGATTTGGAGTTTGGAGCCATCGGGTCGCGACCTCATTCTTGACTACAATGAGGACAATAATCAATTATTTTAATAAAGTCAAGTGGAAATATTAAATTTATTGATTTTAAGTTCACATTTCTAAGATTTAAATTCAATTGACAGCTCTTTTATCGCAGGGAGCCATAGCTAACGCTGGCTCGAAGGCAGAAGATCATTGCGCCACGCAGTAGTAGCGGAATGGATAAAGCTGATTGCGCGATGGATCGTGTTGAAGATAGAGTACGCAGATATTAGCGCCAATTTCTGGAAAGAAGCCATACCCACTGCTTCCTGTAATTACCACCCCATCCGCGGTGCGAAAATCGTACTTTACCAAATATCCACTTCTAGTGGAGGAAGTTTTCGTGATTAGTGCTATAGCAGGCCTACCATTGGCGATTAATAGCCGCTCTTCCCGCAAAGTCTTCAAAAACATAAATGCCGATGCTAACGCGATGGCCAAGAAAATAAATCCAATCCAAATTGGTTGAGAATCTTCCCAGGCGGCAGGATGGTTTACGGCGGGATTCGAGGGAAGGTAAAGGATAGATAAAGGATCTGAATCCCGTAAGTTTTCCCCTATCTTTTTCGGCATGGCAGAGTGACCTGTGAAGGATCTACCATCTACGACGAATGTGTAGTAAACCCGGTAGCCTTTCCCATATTTAATCTGAGTGACCACACCAGAAACTTCGCTACTCTCGCGGCGCAACGCATCTCTTGTCTGGTTTACTTGGAACCAAGCAGTAAATGCCATGCAAGCAATAAAGGCGGGGAACGCCAGAATTACCGTGAAGAGGATGACTTCCCAAACACCATCCCCCGATAAGCGCGTTCTGCGCGGCAGTCGCCCCATAAGCTCGCTGGGAATGATTGATGCACTGGCAAAAGACGGGTCGGAATCCATATTTTCACTTTCTTACTCGATGTGGTTGCAAGGCTGCGCGCATCGCTTTCAATTGAATAGCGAATCGATAACGCTGTCGACGATCACGTCGCCGGCGGCTCTCTCGCCGGGTCCAGTCCATCCACTCGCCGGAGTCGAATCGAAATCTGCTGATAGCTGCGACTCGGATGGAGTACGAACATCGGATGCGTGCACGATATGCATTAGCTTGCCGCGATCAAGCCAGATGAGGCAGCACTCCTCGCAAGAGTCGATGACCACGTTGCCGGGGCCGGCATAGAAATGGGCATCCATGGGACGATGACATTGAGGGCAGTTGATCTTGCGCTGCAAATCTTCTTTGTCCGGCGCGGCGGGAATAGCTTCGCTTCCCTGCCCTGCCCGCAACTGCTCGACCAGACTCTCCAACGCTTGCATGGCGACTAACATGCCGTGGCATCGGGTGCAGTAGACGATACGCATCTTGGCTAGCACGGCATGGACAAGAGGAGCCTGGCAGAGCGAACAGTCCTGACCGCTCGGCTCCTCGAGGGCTTGCACTCCGTCGTCGTTCCTCTCCGGAAAATAGACGCTGTGGCAGTAGTCGCACTTGAAGCTGTCCATATCCGGTTTGAGGCGCATGGGCGCGCCACAGGAGGGACAGTTCATTGGGCCTTCCCACAGTCTGGGCAGAATTTCGCGGGTTGAGGAATGGACTTTCCGCAATCGATGCAAAACTTGAAAGCGCCGGAGACGGCTGATGCAGAGTCGGCTGAAGCAGCGATAAGAACCGGAGCAGGAGCGGGCGCCTGGGATGGAATTGCACCCGGAGCGTTCATCGATGGTTTGAGCGCGTTGGACAATACCTGTGCAACGGCAGCGCCCGCGCCGAGGCCCATGCCCATGCCGGCTGCGCCACTGGTGTTGGCCGCAGACAAGTCCAGCGACTCAGCCGCTGCGTACAGCGTGTAACGACCCAGATCGCCAACCATGTTCATGCCAATGCGCTGATCGAAGACCTTCTGCAACTCTTCAGGAAGGGAGACGTTCTCAACGACGAACTGGTCCAATCCGAGACCGAGCTTGGCGAAGGACGGTTTCATTTGCTCGACGATTTTTTCACTGAGAATGGTATGGTTGGCGGCCATGTCGAGGAAGGAGAGATCGCTCGATGCAAAGACCTCGGTCATGCTGCCGATGATGGTGTCGCGCAACTGGCCTTCGAGCTCGGCGGCGAGATAACTGTCGCGCGTGCCGCTGATCTGGTTGAAGAAAATGCGTGGATCGGTAATGTGATAGGAGTAGATGCCGTAACAGCGCAGGCGGACGGCGCCGAACTCTTTATCGCGGATTGTAATGGGAGTGGCCGTGCCCCATTTCTGGTCAGTCTGGAGGCGGGTGGAGAAAAAGTAGACCTCGGACTTGAAGGGAGACTCGAAGGCCTTGTCCCAATTCATCAGATCGGTGAGCAAGGGAAGGTTGCGCGTGTTGAGCGTATGCAGGCCGGGGCCGAAGACGTCGGCGATCTTGCCTTCGTTGACGAAGGCGGCCATTTGCGACTCGCTCACGGTGAGCCGGCCACCATTTTCTATCTCCTGGTCCTGCATTGGATAGCGATAGGCTAGGATGCCGTTTTCCGGCTCATTCCACTCAATGACACGAATAAATTGCTTGCCCAGGAACTGTCCGAGGGTCATATCTTTCTCCGCCAGGAACTATAACATACGCTGTGGCTCCAATGCGTAGTGACTGAAGCCGTTGAAGACATGAACCCCTTCATTGCGGCGCTGGGGCACTCCGCGTGAGAGGGAACGAGCAAGGAAGATAGAGTTGCGCGAAAGCCTGCAAGTTATCGGCCCGCGAGATTCTCCCATACGTCTTGCGTCGCGTCGTCCGATTTCTCGCGCACGAAAACGTCGCCGGCCTTATGCCACTGTCCTAACTGCTCGGGGCCGCTGCCGTCCAAGGCTACCTTATAGGCTCCTGGCCCGCTGTCGCCCGCCGCACGCGCAAGAATGACTCCGTCGTATGCAATGCCGTTGCCTGCGATTACTGTAACTTTCTGCCCCACGTCGAACATAGAACTCCCCCCGCTAGTGAACCTTCTTACCAGCCTAACTCATTTCTCTGGAGTTTTCCCCAAGCGGCGATGATTTTGGCTGAAACTTGGCTGGAGAGGAGGGCGGCGGATGGTTGCTTACGGCAGAGGAATCCCTGGATAACGTTCGCATGATGAATCAGCAATTATTAGTCAAGGAACAGTTGGCAGTTGCCCTGTTGGACACAGATAGCCGAGAGGTAGAATCTCGTACGGGTAGTTAGTAACACAAACCTCAGAGATGCTGCGCTCTTTTCATGTTCTTGCTTATCATTGCGTGGATCAACTCGCATTACTCATGACAATCTAATTATGACTCCCAGTCTTGTACTGACGATACTGACTTGTAATGGCACTGCCGATACCCTCCGTCCGGATTACTTCCGGCGCAGACCTATGGATCGAGCTTACGCTTTACACTGTGGAAGAGAGCCATGAGCGCTGCCATCGAATTCCGCGACCTCTGCTTTGCGACTCCGCAAGGGAGGTTGTTGCTCGACACGATTTCGCTCTCGGTCGAAGAAGGAACCACCGCCGCCATTCTTGGCCGGAGTGGGTCGGGAAAAACCACGCTGCTCCGCACGGTCAATCGTATGGTTTTGCCGACGAGTGGCGAGATTCTGCTTCACGGCAAAAACATTAGCACCTTTGACCTCATCAAGCTGCGCCGTAACATGGGTTACGCAATTCAAGAGACGGGCCTTTTTCCTCACCTCACCGTTGAACGTAACGTTGGTCTAGTTTTGGAAGCGGAGGGACGCACTCGGCAGAATTGCTTACGCCGCAGTCATGAACTGCTTGAAGTCGTCGGGCTCAATCCTCCTAGCTTTGCGAAGCGCTTTCCGCACCAGCTTTCCGGAGGCCAGCGCCAGCGTGTCGGCCTGGCCCGAGCTTTGGCCGCCGAGCCCGATTTTCTTCTCATGGACGAACCGTTCGGAGCGCTTGATCCGCTGACACGTGCAGAGATGCAGGACATGCTTCGCGGCCTGCTAAGCCGCCTGAAGAAGACGGTTCTACTGGTGACGCACGATCTGGATGAGGCGCTTTATCTTGCGCACCGCATCATACTTTTGAGCGACGGCAAGCTGCTCGCCTGTCTCTCGCCGAATGAGTTCATCGCATCGCGCGAGCCGGCGATTGAAGCCTATGTGCGTGCCTTCCATCGCGGCTGGCACAATGCTGCATCGGAAACCCGGCTCCCGGAGAGAGGTGTATGAGCGCTGGTTTTCTTGAGCAATACGGTAGCGAAATTGCTACACTGACCGTCGAACACCTCTGGCTCACCGGAGCGGCCATGTTATTAGCCACCGCAATCGCCGTGCCTGCGGGCGTCTGGCTCGCCCGCTCGCCGAAGTGGGCTAAGCCAGTGATCGGGCTGACCAACATTCTGCAAACAATTCCGTCCCTCGCGATGTTCGGCTTCCTTTTACCATTGCCATGGCTGGGGGAACGCGCCGCACGCATTGCAATTGTCGCGCTCTGTGCGTATGCGCTGCTGCCAATTCTGCGCAATACCTACGCGGGAATCCGAGGCATTGACCGCTCCATCATTGAAGTTGCGTGCGCCATGGGACTCACCGACGTACAACGTTTTTTCAAGGTTGAACTTCCTCTTGCGGCACCCTTTATTCTTGCAGGCCTTAGAACCGCGACCGTTACCTGCATTGGCATTGCAACGATTGCAGCGGCCGTGGGCGCAGGCGGGCTTGGCGAACTCATTTTTCGTGGCGTTGCGTCGGTTGATAATCGTCTTGTTCTTGCCGGGGCTATCCCCGCAGCCCTGCTCGCGCTTTTGGCTGATGCTGCGCTCGGCCAACTCGAACGCTGGTTCAAGGTCCCCACTTCATGATGCGCATGCTCTCTGTTATCGTTGCTATCACGATGTGCGCGCTGCTCACATCGTGCTCTCCTCCGCGGTCGAGCTATCCCGTTGTTGGGGCGAAGAATTTTACAGAGCAAGTGATCCTCGGCGAACTGCTGGCGCAAGAGATTGAAGCCAAGTCCGATCTGAAAGTTGAACGGCGGTTCTATCTGGCGGGCAGCTACATTTGCCATCAGGCGTTAGTTGCGGGACGCATCGATGCGTATGTCGAATACACCGGCACTGCGCTCACCGCAGTCCTCAAGCAGCCTGTCGACCGCGATCCCGAGTCCGTTCTCCGCACAGTCCGACAGCTTTATGCCTCGCGATACGGCATCACAGTGGCAGATCCGCTCGGTTTCGAGAACACCTTCGCCATGGTGACCCGCGGCGACGATGCGCGGCGATTACATCTTACGACGCTGAGCCAGGCCGCAAAGTACACGCAGAAGTGGCGTCTTGGTGTGGGTTATGAATTTGAACAGCGCCCGGATGGCCTGCCAGGGTTGAGCACAGCTTACGGACTAAGTTTTGCGAGCGCGCCGCGCACGATGGACCTGGGGTTGCTCTATCGCGCGCTTATCAATCACCAAGTCGACATGATCGCTGCCAACTCGACGGACGGACCAATCCAGGCATTGGGCCTGACCGTGCTCCAAGACGACAAGCACTACTTCCCTCCCTACCAGGCTGTTCCACTGGTGCGCGACGATGCACTAAAGCGCTGGCCACAGATTCAAAACGCCCTGACCGCCCTTGCCGGGAAAGTCACAGCGGAAGACGTGCGGGCCATGAATGAGGCCGTTGACGAACAGCATCGCGATCCAGCCGAAGTGGTTCATGAGTTCCGCAGGCAGAAAGGATTCTGAAAAGTTTTGTGTCGGTGGCGTCGCGGGAGCCCGTATGCGGGAATAGCGGCTCTCAACACAAGCCGTTGCTATTCTGAAGCTCGACCAAATATGTCATTCGGACTTAGCCGCCGCTTCCGCTGACTCACATGTCGCACTGTTGCCCATGCGGCTTCAATCCGTCGCCGAACTCTCGGACGCACCTTTAACCCAGATGCGCGACCGCTCGGAAGACTTTGAGAATTCCTTGATCCCAATCCAAATCCAACACGCAACAAGCGCAATCCGCAAAAACGCAATACCGTGCCGGTCACGGAACGCTTCGAAGCCGTAAAAAGCCACTGCCACAGCGATAAATACGCCCTTAAGCGAACTTCGCCATTCGATTTTTCTCTTCGCCCAGATTGCTCCGCACACTGAACAGCGGAAGATTTTCCGTCTTTGTCGATCTGACACAAACAACGGATCACTAATGAGAATCTGCCGATTCGAGCCGCATCCCGGACACCGAGCCCTAGAAGTCGTACTGTTTTGGGGCCCTGCAGCAAGTAAAAGCTCGGCGGTCTTTCTGCGTCCATCCAAAACCGCGTAATTGAACGGCGTGTAGATGTCCTTTACTTTGATGCCGGCATCTGCCCCTCTGTCAAGAAGCACTTTTACCAACCCGACATAGCCGTTCTTAGCGGCGACACACAAGGCGGTCCATCCGTCGTTAGTTCTTGCATTAACCATCGCGCCTCCTGCAAGCAGTAGCTTTGTAACTTCGATGTCATTTGCATACGCGGCGCAATACAGCGGAGTTCTGCCTAGCTCATCGCTCGCATTGACGTCTGCTCCTCTCGCCAACAGGTACTTCACAACTCCTGCCTTGTTATTGATATTCGACGCCTCTTCCTTGCCTGGCTCAGCTTCTTTTGTTTCACCGAAATTCGTTCTTGGCGGCTTTTCCGTAGCTGATACGTTATTCCCGGTTGCTGCATAAATCAGCGGTGTCTGGCTCCCCGAATTCTTTGCGTCCACCTCTGCACCGTTATCCACCAGCCATTCCACTACTTCCAAATAACCTCTGAACGCCGCTGCATGCAAGGCCGTCCACCCGTCGTTGCTCCTGAAGTTCACATCGGCACCTTGGCTCAGCAGCAATCTCGCAGCATTCAGACGACCACCCGATGCAGCGTAATACAACGCACTCAATCCACCGTTGTCTTTGGCAATCGCATTGGCGCCACAAGCACAAAGAAACTCAACCACGTCGTCACGGCCGCAGTAGGCAGCCCAATGGAGCGGAGTCGCGCCTAGGTCATCCGCGAGATCGATTTTGGCCTCATGCGCCAGTAACACTTCCACTATGTTCTTGCGTCCACAAGCTGCCGCCCATGCCAACGGCGTGTGACTCTTCCTATCCAAAGCGTCGACCGCTGCACCGCTTTCGAGCAGGTACGTCACAACCCCGGCGTGGCCTAACGAGGAAGCACCATGTAACAACGTCGCCCTGTCCTGTCTACTTTTACTTCTAATGAGATCAGGGCTTCCCTTTAGAATTGACTCAACTAACTCCCTGTCACCGCTTCGAACTGCGTTACGCAAGGCCTCCGGTATCACCGTTCCGGATAATCCAGTCTGAATTCCACTGATTCCGAAACGCGGCCGTCGTAAACTCATTCCTCGTCCTCCGTTCGCCTGCCCACAGCATCAGCCCGCAGGAATTCTCACGTGCCTTCCGGTGCAATCCCCACTCCTGAAGTCGCAATTGACGATTGCAAACAGTCTAACGCAACACGTCAACTATGTGGGTACGCTCCCGTCCGAAGTTTTGAATCTGCTGGCAATTAGACTTTCGGCGGCCCGGCACAGAATAAACTCGAAGCAACGATTGAAAGAAAGATCGCGATGAGCCGGCTTACCTTTGCCATGGAAGACACTCATTCGATCGGTATTCGATCTATCGCAGGAGATGCTCGGATGCTGGGGATCAACTAACTTTGTGGGAGGTTGTCATGCGAATTTATAGCTTAGGTTTTGGCCGTTTCGCAAAACCGATTCTTCGCCCTGTGCTGGTTGGAACAGTAGCATCTTTTTTGTTTGCGCAAGTTGAACCAGTGCAGCAAGAGAGTGAATGTCCCGTTGCCATGAAAAACGATATTCAGCAATTAAAGGCGCAACATCCGCAAAATAAAGTTCGTAGCTGCCTCTAAATAAATACGAATATTCTTTCCCGAAAACCGTCCGATAAAGGGATGCGCATTTTTGGGAGCGAGGTCGGCCTTTCACCAAACATATGTAATCACTACACGAGGCGGCCCAGGTCTACCGTTGATGATTTCGGTTTCAAGCACAGCCTCAAAATTCTCGTCTCCATGAGGCAAATCCTTCTGTCGCAGCAACGCATCAATATGTTTCCCGTCAGATAAATAATTACTTGCTGCAATCGTTCCGTTTTCCGCTATGCCTGCGCATACGATGACAATCTGTTCGGTCGTGGGGTCACGAAATCGGGCAACAAGACCAAAGTCGCGGTTCATCTCAGAAAAGGGCGTTAAGGTATTAATTGCCCATCTGTTGTTGAGGTTTGTGCGGTCCTGGATTTCGAAAACATGAGTTCCTGTTCGAACAAAGTGAAAGCGTAAGGGATCAGTCAAGCGCATAGTCCAGGGGTTGTTGAAGGCGGAAATGAGAATGATCGGTCCTTTCAACAGGTCCGACAAGGTGGTATCTACCGAGGACTGAATGATGCTCGTTTTGTTGTAATTAGACAGGACGTGCTGAAGTCTGGAAATTGCCATTGTATCCGCGAGAGCTACAGGATCTCTGTACAAGGGATGCTCTCCCACATTTGAAGTGGCGGTGCCGGTTTCAAGGTGATGTTCGAGAACCTGAACAGAGCCGACAGAGATTAATACCGGACCTTCGGCATCCACTGTTGGTTGCCAAAATTTGTCGAAAGAAGTCTTGTGCGGCAAGAGCATTCCAGCCGTGATTGCGGTGGCCGCAACGGTAGCCACAAGGATGCCCACGCGGCCTCGCCAAATGACGCGGTGCGGAGAATGTTCAGGAGCACGCTCTATCTCCAGGACCGGCCCAACCACCGGAGTCGGGACTTTCAGCGGCAGAGGCTCGGGATTCTCCGCCGCGTTCTGGGCTGCATGGAGCTTGAATTCCGGGACATACGAACCAGGGCGCAACTCGATGCGAAGCTCATTGTGATGCTCTGACTCGTAGTAGTACTGGGCAAGGCGCCTGCGGACTTCACTTGCCGTCACCCGAACGATCGGGTCCTCATTCAAATCGTATTTTGGCGCACGGCCAAAGGCCTCGATGCCAATGTTGCGCTCCTTCAGATCGTCCTGGTGACCTTGGAGCGTTTGATGCACAACATAGTTCAGGAAGCATGGATAGCGTTGACTATGGCTGAAGTGAGGACTCTTTTTCAGACGCTCCAGTTGTCCTTCAATGATCTCGGGGGCGATTGCTTGATCTGGTTGCGCTTTGCTCAGCATCATGATGATCTTGCCTTCAGAATGCGTAGGGCCCGGCTGCACGAGCTGCGCAGCCTCTCTCCTTGAACTCAAGTGTGTTCCGCGCCTGTTTGAAGCTCGTATTCTTCGCTACTCTTCATGAATTCAAAAAGCTCGCTAAGGGATACGTTTGGCAGTAGCACGTTCCCATGTTATCAAACCGGGCAGCAGGCTCGAACGGACGTTACATTGTGTCTGAAGAACAGAGCGGAGAGTATCATACTCCCTTTACTACGCGCAATCTTGATACGCATCATATTGATTACAAAAATGTTGTATGAATATTCCGGGCTCATGCAGTATCGACCCTAGACGAACGTTCGACCGTACAAATACGTTGAGCTTGGTTCAGAGAGAGTTGGTCTCCATGTTGCAGAACTCACTTTGCCAGCGGCTTGGCAGCTCAACCAACACGGACAACTGGCGCCCGGTTCTTCCCTACCTGGATGGGCTGAGGGGTGTTCGCGACCGCTTCGATCATTTGAGTCCAAGTGGACCGAAAATCCAAAATGCAAACCGCAAGTTCGGCCATGGCCGCATCGGCTCCGAAACCGCAAAGAAGGAATTCGGAGCATGTGGCGACTTGCGGAGCGCAGTCGACCGGCATTTCCCAGACGCCGGCCGCACATTTGAGAGATGAGGTTGATTACCACCACTGATCGACCCCCCGGCGGATGAATGGCGAGTGTGCGCAACTTCACCACAGAATCAGGGCAAGCGAATGCAATGCGATTGACCACAACAGACTGTTTGCGAAGTCCACACCAGAATTTGCCGGCACTGGTCCGGCGATCAATCAGCCAGATCTTTTGTCTATTTACATATCGCCATCTTCACTCTTTTCGACGGCAAAACACCCGCTGATCAATATGGATGGACAACATGGATGATGGATGGACAACGAAACACAAAAGGGAGAAAGTATGCAACGAAAGTTCAGTTTGGCATGTAAACGAGGCCTCAGGCGCCCATTGACTGGGTACTTCGCGGTGTTCGCTTTGCTGCTTGTCCTGCTCACAACAAATGCGTATGCGCAGCATGTAGCCAATCCATTTGTTGGCGCCACGCAATACCTCAACCCCGACTATACGAGCGAAGTCAACTCGGCAATCGCAACCGTGCCAGCCGGTTCCACGCTGGCACAGCAGATGGCCACAGTTGCAACCTATCCGACAGCGGTGTGGATGGATCACATGGGAGCCATTGCTGGCCCCAACAGCGGGCGTTTGACCCTGGCGCAACACATCACTGCGGCGCTTGCTCAACAGACGGGCACCCAGCCGGTGGTGATGGAGATTGTGATCTATGATCTGCCGGATCGCGATTGCGCGGCCCTGGCCTCGAATGGCGAGATCAGCATCGCCGGCAACGGCACCTTGACCGGCATTCAAGAATACGAGCAAGACTACATCGCACCGATCTACAACACGCTCGCACCCTATGCGTCCAATTCAAATATCCGCTTCGTGCTGGTGATCGAGCCGGACTCTCTTCCGAATATGGTGACTAACACGGGCATTGGCGGAGCAGCGCCGATAGCGAACTGCGTTGCAGCCAATAATAGCCAAACCTATGGGCAGGGCCTTTCAATGCAAGGCGTGTATGTTGAGGGAATTCAGTACGCTCTCAACACATTTCACCAGCTCACCAACGCCTACCAGTATCTTGACATCGGTCAGTCGGCGTGGCTCGGCTGGACCACAAACATGGCAGCCGCCACACCGTTTTATAGTCAAATCGTTAAGGGCACAACGGCTGGCTATGCCTCAGTGGATGGGTTCATCAGCGATACGGCCAACTACGTTCCTGTCGTGGAGCCGTACTTCACCGGGCCAACTGAAAGCATCGGCGGCAATGAAGTCGAATCATCGACCTTCTTCCAGTATGATCCGGACCTGGATGAGCTGGATTATGTCCAGGACATGTATAACTCTCTGACGGCGGCTGGATTCCCTTCTACCGTTGGATTTCTAATCGATACATCTCGCGATGGTTGGGGCAATTCAGCTACTCGTCCCACCGGCCCGAGCAACAGCACCGTTCTCAACACATTTGTCGACGCCTCGAAGCTTGACCAACGGCCTGTCCGCGGCGTCTGGTGCAACATTGCAGATTCCGGGCTGGGTGTACCGCCGATGGCGAACCCCGTTACAACTCCGGCCTTTGCGAACCTTGAAGCCTACGTCTGGATCAAGCCTCCGGGAGAGTCGGACGGCAACTATCCGGGCAGCACATACGGGGGCGTGACTTCGACCACCGGCGATCCGAACTGCAATCCGGCAAACACCAATCCGCTAGCCGGCGGCGCAACGGATTCATTGGCGAACTCGCCGCAGGCTGGTATCTTCTGGATTCCCGAGTTCACCATGTACGTGCAGAATGCGTATCCAGTGGTTCCTGCCAGCACCAACCCCAATCCCACCTTTATCATTGGTGCGTCTGCCGCGACTCTTTCGATTGCTCAAGGCAGCAACGCAACGGACGGCATCACTATCACGGGTGAAAACGGCTTTACTGGGAACGTTACCTTGGCTGCAACAGGGCTGCCGAGTGGCGTAACGGCGACCTTTGCTACCAATCCAACCGCCGGCTCCAGCAATCTTACCCTTACGGTCGGCAGTACGGCCACGGCCACTACTACCCCTGCGACTATCACCGTAACCGGAACCTCTGGCAGCTTGACGGAGTCCACCACCATTGCGCTCACCATCACAAATGGGAACGGCACGCTGCCCGGCGACGGCATTCTCGGCGCTGGTGTGACACCTGCTGTGTCGGTGTGTGGCATCAACTCGACGGTTCCGATTCCTGCTTATGGGATTGCGGACTACTACACCTTCCAAAACAACGAGTGGAATTCCACAGCGACGCAGTGTGCCTCGGTAAGCGGCTTTGGCTTCGACCTGACCACAGCTAACTTCGATCAAGATGCACTGGGCGCCCCTGGAGAGTACACGCCAGCAACCTACCCATCCATTTACTGGGGTTGCCATTGGGGGAACTGCACCACGGGCAGCACTTTGCCAATTCAGGAGAGCGCGCTCACCTCGTCCACCAGCAGCGTCAGCACAGTTGAGCCTTCCGGCTTCAGCAACGATGTTGCGTATGACATCTGGTTCAATCAAACTCCGACTGTGCTTGCTGCTCAGAATGGCCAGCCTAACGGCACCGAGATCATGATCTGGATCAATTACGCCGGCCCACGGAGTCCGTTTGGCACACAAGTGGGAACGACAACGATCGACGGCACGAGCTGGCAAGTATGGACCGGCCGCCAGACTTCGTGGAATATCATCTCCTATGTTCAGGTCCCGGGCAGCACGGTAGCAAGCAACCTGAATCTGATGCCGTTTTACCAGTACGCCACAACGCAGAGCGTAAACGGTTCGGCGGTATTGGAGCCGTCCTGGTACCTGATCGACATCGAATTCGGATTCGAGATCTGGGATGGCGGGCAGGGTCTTGCACTCACCGGCTTCTCGGCCTCCGCAACCTCCACGACGACTACCAACCCCGCTCCAGTGATTAGCTCCCTCAGCCCCACCTCTGGTGCGGCCGGATCGTCGATCACCATCAGCGGATCAAACCTCGGCTCGTCGGACACCGTGAGCTTCGGAAGCACGGCAGCAACGATTACGTCTTCATCAGCAACTTCACTCACTGTCATGGTGCCCAGCGGTCTCGCGGCCGGCGCATACAATGTAACCGTCACGGCAAGCGGATCAACCAGCAATGCTGAAACCTTCATGGTGACAGAAACCACGCCGATCCAAACCGTCGTGGTCGCGTCCAGCAGCTTGACCGTTGCTCAGAGCTCCACCATCACGGACGCCATCACGGTCTCTGGATTCAGCGGCAGTGCAACGCTTGCTGCATCCGGTCTTCCCGCCGGCGTAACCGCCAGCTTTGCAACCAACCCGACAACCAGCACCAGCGTGCTTACGGTGAGTGCCAGCAGCACGGCCACATCCGGCGTTTTCACCATCACCATAACCGGCACTTCCAGTTCTCAGACAGCTTCCGCCAACATCACACTCTCGGTGACACCTTCGTCTTGCATCGTCACCTCAAGCGGCTGGTCCACCAAGGGCAATCAGATCATCGATCCCAACGGAAACACCTTCCGTATCGAAGGCATCAACTGGTATGGCACGGAGACATCCTCCTATGTCTTCCATGGCCTTTACGACCAGGACTACAAGGTCCTGCTTAACCAGATCAAGAGCTCGGGATTCAACACCGTTCGTATCCCGTTTTCGCAGCAGGCCGTTGAAACCAATCCCAACGTCGCCGATCAGATCAACACCTCCAACGGCATGAACGCGGGGCTGACAAATCCTACTTCGCTGGGAGTCCTGGACTCTGTGATCGAATACGCGGGGTCGATCGGACTGCACGTAATCCTCGACAACCACAGATCCGAAGCCGGCAATAGCAACGAAGCCAACGGCCTCTGGTATGACACCTCGGCGGGTTATTCCCCCGCTCAGTTCGTCACCGATTGGCAGACAATGGCCACGCGGTATAGCGCTCCACAGTTCAGCGTCAATGGTGTGCCCATTATCATCGGCATGGATCTCCGCAATGAACCGCACTTGTTGCCTGACTACAGCCAATCGCCTCTCGGCTCCTGCTGGACCGGCGATGCCCAGGTGCCTGGCAATTGCGCAACCAGCAACACGACACAAAACTGGCCTGTTGCCGCGGAAGCCGCGGGCAATGCAATTCTGTCTATCAACCCCAACTTCCTGATCTTTGTGGAAGGACTAGACTGCTACAACAACGTATCCTCCAACTCGCTTTCTCCGAGCTATCTTCCATGCGACTGGCAGGGCGGTAATCTGCAAGGCGTAGCGAACTACCCGGTTGTGCTGAATGTGCCCAACAAGGTGGTTTACTCGGCGCATGATTACGGTCCGGATTGCGGCTATACCCAGCCTTGGGAGACCAGCAGCACGACGTACGCCACGCTGGAGCAAGTTTGGAACACTAACTGGGCTTACATTTCCACGCAGAACCTGGCTCCCGTGTGGATCGGCGAATTTGGCGTCGATCACGATGGGGACGAGACTCCGTCAGGCAATGGCAGCAATGGACAGTGGTTTACGTCGCTTATTCAATTCCTGGGATCCAATCCGAATATCAGTTGGAGCTACTGGGCATTCAACGGCGAAGACCAAATGGGCCTGGAGAACAGCACCTATACTGGAATTGAATCTCCAGACGGCCAGACAATTCTGTCAGATTTAACTACAATCCAAACCCCAACCAGCACCCCCGCGTCAGGAGGCTCGACAACATCGCCAAGCTTCACGCTCACTGCCGCACCTACCAGCCTGTCGATCGTGGAAGGCAGCAGCGCCACTGACACCATCACGGTAATCGATGCGGGCTGCTTCGACGGCACAGTTACATTCGCAGCGTCTGGCTTGCCCAGTGGAGTTACTGCTTCGTTCAGCGGCAACGTGCTTACCTTGTCAGCCAGCAGCACAGCTACAGTGGGCTCCTCTATTGTTACGATTACCGGAACCTCCGGAAGTCTGACAGCAACCACAACTGTCGCTCTCGCGGTTACCGCGCAGTCCGTTCCCAGCTTCACGCTATCGGCATCTCCCGCGAGCCTGAGTCTGGTTCAAGGTACCAGCGGCACCAGCACGATCAATGTAACGCCCGTGAACGGATTCACCGGCACAGTCACCTATGCCGCATCCGGATTGCCGAGCGGAGTCACTGCCGCGTTCAGTGACAACGTGCTTACTCTGTCAGCCGGCAGTACGGCTACGGTGGGCTCCTCTATTGTCACGATTACCGGAACCTCCGGAAGTCTGACAGTAACCACAACTGTCGCTCTCGCAATTACCGCGCAGTCCGTTCCCAGCTTCACGCTCTCGGTATCTCCCGCGAGCCTGAGTCTGGTTCAAGGCACCAGCGGCACCAGCACGATCAATGTAACGCCCGTGAACGGATTCACCGGCACAGTCACCTATGCCGCATCCGGATTGCCGAGCGGGGTCATTGCTTCGTTCAGCAGCAACGTGCTTACCCTGTCAGCCAGCGGCACGGCTACAGTGGGCTCCTCTCTTGTCACTATTACCGGAACCTCCGGAGGCCTGATAGCAACCACCACTGTCGCTCTCACGGTGACGCAGCAATCGTCTGGTATCTCGTGCCATGTGACCTATTCGGTCGTCAGCCAGTGGACGAGCGCATTCAGCGCAACTCTCACCGTTGCCAACACTGGAACCACAGCCTGGACTAACCCGACGCTGACTTGGTTGTTCGCAAATGGCCAAGTCGTCTCCAGTGGTTGGGGCGGCACACTTACACAGAGCGGTTCAGTTGTCTCGATTGCGGGCCTGAACTATGGCAACCCCATTGCAGTTGGGACCAGCGACTCGAATATCGGATTTAACGCCAGCTGGAACAACACCACCAACGCAGCACCCACCTCGTTCGCCATCAACGGAACGATCTGCAATTAATTCGATACCGCTGACTGAGTAACACTACACATGAGAGCGAAGGCCGGACTATAGCCCGGCCTTCGCTCATGTGCTTTTGGAATACTCTGCACAAGATCAAACCGCGGTCGAAGACTGACACAGCGATTGGTTCAAAAAGACCTGGCCCCGATAATTGTCGCCTTTGAAGCGCCGAGCAGGTCGCCGTCCGCGGGCGCTTGTCCGGCAAAGAAGCTGCAACCGGGATCGACCTTCGAGTTCTACGTGTGCATGGCCATATCGCCGCTCAGGTGAAAGCTCCCTCTGTTGCATCTCTATACCAAAACAGATGAATCTGTTGTATCATTCCGGCATGTTTGGGCCAATTAAGCATCGTGGAGGTTCATCATGCAAATTGTCCGGAGGATTGCCCTCAAGCGTTTCTGCGCAATTGTTGCTATAACCCTGGCGACGTGCGGTCCCATTTTCGCTCAAACAAAGATAGGCCCGGTCGACCCTGGCGTACGCGGTGGCCCGGCGGGCGCTGGCGGTCCGCTGCACGGTCTTACCGCAGACGAGACCGCGTTCTTTCAGGATGGGCAGACCAGGTTCGCTGAAGTTGAGGTGGTGGCCAATGGCGCAAACAATGGCCTTGGTCCCCGCTTCAACTCGAACCAATGCCTCTCGTGCCACTCACAGCCGAGCGGAGGCGGCACAAGCCCATTGCAAAATCCTCTAATCGCAGTTGCTGCGTTGAATGGGGCAAAGAATATGATCCCATGGTTCATCACGCAAAATGGCCCTGTCCGCGAAGCGCGGTTTAAGCTGAACTCCAATGGAACCAGCGACGGCGGAGTGCATGCTCTGTTTGTGATTACCGGCCGAAACGACGCTCATGGTTGCAACATCGCCCAACCCGACTTCCTCCCCGCTGGCAATCCGGTTACGGGTCAAGGCGGTAACTCGAATATTATTTTTCGCATCCCGACTCCGGTGTTCGGCACAGGTCTCATTGAAGCAATCTCCGACTCGGCCATCCTTGCAAATATGAACGCCAACGCTTCCGAGAAGTCGGCACTGGGCATCTCCGGTCACCCGAACGCAATTATCAGCGGAACTGCGAACCTCAGCGCAAACGATGGAACCATTACCCGATTCGGCTGGAAGGCACAAAACAAATCCCTTCTCATGTTCGCGGGCGAGGCATACAACGTCGAGATGGGAATCAGCAATCAGCTATTCCCGCAAGAACGCGACGAAACGCCAGGCTGTATCTTCAACGCAACGCCTAACGACACAAACAACTTTACGACGCCTCCTGCAATCAACCCCACTTCGAACACGGCAGTCATCTCCGACATTGAAGCGTTTGCAAACTTTATGCGCATGCTGGCCCCACCCGCCCCAGCTCCTGCCACTCCCTCCAGCGAAAATGGACGCGCCACTTTTGTAAAGATAGGCTGCGCGCACTGCCATACACCCTCGTTCACCACGGGCAAGATGATTGCGAGCGGTTCCTCGACTGTGCCGAGCGTCGCGCTTTCAAATCAAGCGGCAAATCTCTACTCCGACCTTCTCGTCCACCACATGGGCAAAGGCCTTGCCGATGGCATCACACAAGGCAGTGCAGGTCCCGACGAGTTCCGGACAGCTCCCCTCTGGGGCGTAGGTCAGCGTTCCTTCTTCCTGCATGATGGACGGGCCGATAACCTGCTAGACGCAATTAGGGCTCATAAGAGCCAAGGCAGCGAGGCGAATAAGGTTATCCAGCATTTCGATAGACTGCGCACTTCGGAGCAGCAGGACATCATCGATTTTCTGCGGTCGCTCTAGCGAGTAGAGCGACTCAAACGCAATGCCCGAATTTCAGCTTAGGACAGTCACGTTCCAGTTTGGGCCGGGACCTGAAATTCGAAGCATGCGGCTGCTCGATCGCACCGTTTACGAGTCACTATTTTTAAGTAGGTGTGACTGGATGGTGAGGGCGGCACTCCTGTCTGCATGCACGGTCAGTTGACGCCACATCACCGCCTAATTCGGCTCTGATGCCATTTTTGAGGTGGAGAACCGGGCCCCGTGCTGCGGTGGAATCAGAATGAGCAGAAAAGGCCTTGGTCAGGCACTTCTAGAGGCGTTCACGCTGCTGACGCTTTCGGCAAATTGAACGGCCGATGGCAAGACGGCAAATCGAACCGCGGAGGACAAAGGAGGATGGATACGTGTCGGCGTAATTGACTTGGAGGGCTCTCGATGAGGGGGAGGCAAAAATGGCGGTGAATCTTCCGGCTCTTCTTTCGCAAACGCTGGCCTTTCGGGGCAAACATTCTCTTGACCTCGCAATTCGCCTTAGAGTGATACTATTCCTCTGGACCGCTATCGAAGAAAGAGATTCCGGCTTGAGTGTGTGTATGCGAAATCGGGTCGCAATATTTTTGACATTCCTCGTTCTGTTTGCCTGGTGCCGTCCGGCCAGTGCGGAGGATGTGTTGAAGCTCGTCGATAAAGTTGCCAAGAAGAGCACACTCGATCAGCCTGGAACGCATCCTTTCCACCTTCGCGCTACGGTCGCGCCCTCGCTTGAACGGGACAAGGGATCGAACCGTACTGGAGAGATCGAGATATGGTGGAAGTCGCCGGGACAATACCGTCGCGAACTGCGCGCCCCCGGATTTCATCAGGTTGAGATTGTGAGCGGCGAACGCGTCTGGCAAAAAAATGAGGGCGAATATATGCCTGAGTGGTTGGACGCTGTTGCACGTGCGCTGTTGCATCCGCTTCCAGCGGAGTCGGCCGCCATGCATGGCGAAGCGCCGGAACTGACGAAGACGATGTTTGGGAGCATCTACCTGAATTGGGAGAAGCCAGTCCCCATGGACATGCAGCTCTCGAAGCAGGTTGTGGCCATTTATGAAGCTACCGGGCTCCTGTTCTACGATGGCGGCCTGGGCTGGGGTGCGTGGTTCCGTGACTATGCCAACTTTCATGGCCGTCAAGTTCCACGGATGGTCACGTACGGCAGCCCTGAGGTGAAGGCGACAATTGTGTTGATGGAGGATCTGCCATCCGTTCCTTCTGACTGGTTCGATGCTTCTGCGCCGAATGGCGACCCTCACCCGATCGCACTAATCGCAGTTGAGACGACTGATCTCTCCACCGATCTGGCAGAACCGCCTCCTGCCCTTGTATGGCCTGATCCGCCTAATACCCGAGCCTCCGGGGTCATCTGGACCGATCTCGTGATCGACCGGGAAGGCCACATTCGGGAGCCGTTCTATACGATATCCGACAACCCCGCCCTGAACGACTTTATGCACGACTATCTCGTGGGCTTGCGCTTCAAGCCGGTGATTCGCGATGGGCAGCCGGTCGAGGTCGTCCGTCACGTCGTGCTTCATTTCGATCTGGGCAAGCAGGCGGAGTTGAAGAGGCTCCCAGTTCAATAAATCGCAGGCGATATGCTCGACTCTACTTGATTAATAGGTCGCCAATCCTGACAGAACCCTGCTTTTGCAAGTCCTGTCCGGATTGCCGGTCAACCGACCGCGACTGTGAGTTCACCTCTTATCCGCCTGCGGAAGAGTGGATTCTTTGGGCTCGGCTCTAATACATCGCGGAGACTTGCATTAACCTTCCTGCGGGGGAACCTGGGCCTTCGGCAGCAGCAGCCAGAGCACCGCAACTATCCCGATCAGCGCCAGAGAGGCGGCAGGCCGGTAGTAGGCCATGGGAATCGCTGTGAGATACGCTATCTATTGGCCCCAACTTGCGTGCGCGGGTGCCGCAGTCTGCGATCACACCTGAATCCACAGCACCATATATCCGAGCCCCGGAAAAATGCTGACTGCAGTGTAGAGCGCGGTGGTGAACAACGACAGCCCCTTGATGCCGATCCAGTCAGACACAAACGGAAACAGCGAGAGGCAAAAGAGAAACACCAGGTTGGTCCACAAAATACCGTGGCTGACCGTCTCCATCTCGTCGACGAGATAGTGATGCTTCACGCAGTAAATTCCGATCTGCACGACGGTGAGCGGGTAGAGGAAAATGGTGGGCAAAACCACGAGCAGACCGGCTAAGCAGTCTGGCCCTTACGTTCAGTTCCGCCGCCATAATGGTTATGATGACCGCTATGACATCGTGGGAGGAGCCACATGTCAAACGAGAGTTCACCCCGAGTGGATAACGACGAGATGTGACGAACACGCCGGTGCAGCTTGAAAGCTATCCAATACCGAATGGAAGTTTCACACTGAATGGCTTGTGGAGAAAATCGCGAGTGCTAAAACGGTGTGCAGGCTTTTCATTAAGAACCTCTTCCTAACTAGGATGCTCACGAGACAAGTCATGTTATTCCGTTTCCGATTGAATGACCGGCAAATAGGAAGTGACGTGAGCTGAGACAGGTCGGGTGTCTTTCGGAGTTATCGGCCGAGATCGCCGCGATGCCCTTGCGCTTGCATCTCGACGGAGCGGGCCTTCGGAATTGACGGCTCCTTTGCGAGGTAGATAGATCATGATCCAGGGGTCTGGACCGGGTGTCAGCGTGCCTTACGGAATTTACTTTGAGATCAACAGAAGCAGGGATTCGCCGCACTGGCTGTAACTGCTTCCCCCGCCGCCTATCAAGGTTTCGTTGCCAGGAGTGACGAAAGTGCTGGGTCCGTCGTTCCAGTTACAAGTATCTGTGACCCGGTACCAGTTGGTGCCTGTAGGCGGCAGCGGCAAGATAAAAGTGACACCACCCGACCACCCGTTATAGGCGATGTAGATTGAGTTGGCGTCTCCGAAGGAAGAACCGTTAATCGTATAGGCGAGTGCGTGGTTATTCGCGTTGTTCCAATAGCCAGCATCAGCGACTGTTCCGCTCGGCTCGTACCATGCCACCTGATCGGAGGTGTACCAGGTCACCGGACGAAGCGCTGGATGCGCCAAGCGAAAGGCAATAATCCGCTGAGCAAAATTGAAGAAGTTAGACTGGTCCGTGCTCCAACTAAAATTCAGCCAGTTCGCGGTCGAGTCAAGATTATAGGCATTGTTGTTGCATTGAAGTGTCCGCAAGTGCTCATCACCTCCCTGGATCAACGGCGTGCCAGCCGATAACATTTCGAAGGCCATCCCCGTCCGTGCGGCGCGGCGCTGATCCGCTGCTGCTCCTCCTTGATCCCAGCTATAGTTTGTACCCGCTCCACCGTTGGACGGGCCGTATGGCCAGGCCTGATTATTGTTGGAACCATTGCAAGTATAGACATCGTTCAGCGTCAAGCCATCATGCACATCTATGAAGTTGACGGAATTCCAGGGCGAACGGCCATTCGCCTGAAACAAGCTTGACGAACCGGAGAGATTGGTTGCTTCCTGCCCGATGGAGATGCCCATGTTGCCGAGCTCGTTCTGCGCTTGCCGCATGGTGTCTCGAAAGACACCGTTCCATTCGGACCAGCCTTGAGGGAATCCGCCCAACTGGTAGGAGTTGCCGCCTATTGCCCAGGGTTCGGCAAAGAGGTCAATTCCTTTGCCTCTTGCTGCCGGACGCACCGTAAATTCTGCCAGGATACGATTGATCGCGACGTTCAGATCCGCCGCATCGAAATTAAATCCACCGTTCGGACAGTTTGGCGCAGCGGCCTGATAACTTCCATTCAGACAGCTATTGCCCAGCACCGGAGCGAGGTCGAGACGAAAACCATCAGCGCCCATGGTGTTAGTCCAATAGGCCATCGAATCAATAATCAGGTTCTGCGCAACCGTGTTATAGGTGTTGTAATTGGCGCCGGTCCCGGTGTTGTCGTAATAATACTGATTGCCTGCGCTGAGCTCGTAATAGGTTGTGTTGTCCAGTCCGCGCCAGGAGTATATGGTTGCAGTGGTTGGATCGGAGCCGGTCCATGTACCGCCTTCGGCGGTATGGTTATACACGGCATCCATGTACACTTTGATGCCGGCCTTGTGAAATGCCGCCACCATGGCTTGGAATTCGGCCGTCGGTCCACCTGGCGTTTTATTGTAGGCGTAGCGGCGATCTGGAGCGAAGAAGTTCTCGGTCATGTAACCCCAGTAATTCTGCTCTGCATCCGAGTTCGGAATTACATCGTTCTCGTCGTTCTGCGTCTCCTGGATGGGCTGGAACTCAACCGCGGTGACGCCGAGACTTGCGAGGTAGCCGGCCTCGAGTCCGGCTCCGTAATAGGTACCCTGATAGGCCGTTGGGATCTTCGGGTCCTGCTTGGTCAGACCGCGAACGTTGACTTCATACACGACATCGTCCTTTTGCGCCCGCGTCGGTTTGGCGCCGGTGCTTTGACCGCTCAAGGTCAGCACAATCCCCTTCGGGGCGTAAATACCGCTGTCGATCGCCCGATAAGATGCCCCGGACGCAAAGATGTTTCCATTTTGATTGGATGCGTTGAGGGGATCCTGGCTGATCTCGAGCGCGTATGGATCAAGCAGGAGCTTATTCGGATTAAAGCGGTTGCCGCTGGCATCGACATCCGAGATGAAGCCCACCGAAGACCCTTTCGTCCAACCAGCGCTATAGGGCCAATTCGGGCCCCAAGCGCGATAGCCGTAGTAAACCGTTCCCGTAATTCCCGCCGCATGGACGGCCGAAACCGGAACCGTCACCGTCCAAACGCCACCACCAGTCGGGCTTAGAACATACGTCGTCGACTCCTGCACTCCATATCCGCTCGAAAAAAGGTACAGCATCATATATGTGGCTTGCGACGAATAAACTCGAAATGTGATCCCAGTCCCTTGTGCGTTGTAACTTGCGCCAAGGCTCATGCTGTTGATTGCCGAGTGGGCCGGAGTCGTCGTGACAAAAGCAACGCTGATGCATACCAACACAGTGGCGAGTACCTTTGAATATTTCATTTATATTGCCTCCAATTTGCTATCCAGCTATAACGGGTTCCACTGAGAGCGGTGAAAAACGGGCAAACCGTGCGAAAGATCGAGACCCCAATTCGAAATACTTATATGCAACTCCGATCACTCTTGGGGGCGTAGTTTTCAGAATCATCTTGCGCCAATTCTCGTGTCCCAGGGGAGTCGTTTTTTTGTTTCGGCCGCCTGCGCCTTAGGTTCCTCCTTGGCTTCTTGTGCCGCCGCCTTGCTCGCCCCTAAAGTGGCGAACCCAGCGCCAGCACGGTAAGTATCGAGCGCGACTTTAGACCTTTTCCCCGCGAGCCACATGTAGACGGGATTGTTTCATGATTCGCGTAGCCATAGATCCTCCTTTCAAGACGTGAGTCTTGTGTCTTTCTATCCAGTAGCGGCGCGTCTGGGTTGCGGGTCTATCCAGTAGCGGCGCGTCTGGGTTGCGGGTCTATCCAGTAGCGGCGCGTCTGCCTTGTGGGATAGTGCAGTTCATTCGTGTTTCGTTTCAACTACGCGACTTCCTGCTTAGCAGAGACAGAGTTAGGGTCACAGCGATCAACCGTAGAGCGAGGCGGTTCTAAGTTTAGCTGTGCCTGGAAAAGTAGCATCTTCTGGGGCAAATGCGAGTCGCCAGGATAAAGGTTGGAAAAAGCTTACGAGCAGAGCCGCTCGGGTTGTATAGTGTTGTGAACCCGGGGCGCCAAAATTGGGGTTCGCTCCAGGAGGAGGCTCAAATGAAGACCTATGCGACAATTATCTTGATCGCATTGACGTTCGCGCCGTTAGCGGCCAACGCGCAAGCAGGTGGATGCGGCGATCCGCGGGCGCAAAATTGTAATCCGGGACAGTACCTCGACACGAGCACCGACCAGGATATTTGCCGCGCTTGTACCGGAAATACATTTTCCAACGGCTGCACGCGGAGCTGCAGCGCGTGCGGTTCAGGAACTGTCCCCACCTCCGATCACAGCAGTTGTATGGTTCCAGATGGATGCGGGGATCCGCGGGCGCAGAATTGTAATCCGGGACAGTACCTCAACACTAACGGTAACCAGGATGCTTGCATCAATTGTCCCGCAGGTGCGGTCGCCAACGGTTGCACCCGAAGCTGTACCACGTGCGGCCCTGGGAAGGTCCCAGACTCCTACCACGGCAGTTGCGTCGAGTGCGGAGCGGGGAAGATCCCTAACTCCAGCCACAGCGACTGCAGCGACTGCGGTGCGGGAACGATCGCCAACGCCGGCCATACCAGCTGTAGCGCGTGCAGCTCGAATGAGATTTCAAACTCCGACCACACCAGCTGCAGCAAGTGCAGTTCGGGAACGGTCCCTAACTCCGACCATACCAGCTGTAGCAGCTGCGGCGCAGGATTGGTCCCCAACTCCGATAACAGCAGCTGCGTCCCAACCCCAGTGGCATGGTCACCGCACTCCAAGCCCTTCGACCTGGTTTGGGACATGAACGAAGAAGACTACAACGGCCTGCCATGGAACCCGCTGTGGGCCTGGCAACTCGACAATTCCGGGGTACCTGATTTCGCCTCAATCTGCGGCCCAGCGATCAGCGGCGGCGACAGCATCAACGCTAACCTTCTCCATCAAATTTGCACTTCGCAATCGGTCACCCTGTCTACGCACTGGACACTCGGTGCATATTGCAGCGGCCTGATAAACGGGCATCTGACCTGGTCTGTGGCTTCTCAAACCGGCCTTATGTCCTATGCGGACTGGTCCGGCAACTACCATTGGTACGATTGGGACGACGGCGACTACGGCTTAAACTTCCTGGACGGCCCCGACTTGTTCCCGTTCCCGCTAGGTAAGGGCAACCCGCCGGCCAAATGCGATGGGTCTAACTGCGGCATGACAAGCAATGAAAGCTCTCTTGGCCTCGAGTTCAATGACTCAGAAACCATTGATAACGCGGGCGACCCCTGGTGGCAGCAAATGGTAAACCAGGTCGAGAACGGTAATGGAGCCAGCAATCCTACTGTCAGTCAATTTTTGACCGGCAAGACTTTCTACCCGGGCGTAGTGGTGGGGATGATCGGTATCGACGGCGTCCACGGCGGCTATGCCGAGTCGCACCCCGTCTTTGCGATTGCCCTGAAAGTCGCAGACAGCGGCGTGGTCGACAATAAGCTGACAGAGGACTGGGTCTTCTTTCTGACCAACAAAGGGAGCGGAGGCGGGTGCAGCGATACGGAATGGCATTGGCAGACAGCCAACAACACTTACTACATTCAGTTACCGGGTCACCCCGACGCCACGAGCATGGATATCAAGGGACTGAACAATGTCGGGTTCCCTGCTGTCTGGGGTTGGGGCGGAAGCAATATTATCTCGATGCCCCGCTCCGCCGACAAAGCTTGGACACTCATGAAAATCCAGAACTCCGCCTATCCTTTTGGCGTAGATGGTGAGTTTACGCTGACCTACACTTTCCCGGCCGGCAAGAGCAATCAGAAGAAACGTGCTACCCCACCCACGCTACCGGGAGAAAAGGAAAAGGAAGACAGCTTCAACGTGAACGATGTTGCCTCGCGGATCACCGACCCTGCTGTGAAAGCCAAGTTCTTAGCGGACGTGCAAGCCGCGGCCAAAGCGTTCACAAACCCTCCGCCCGGGGCGAAGAGGGTTCAGGTTCAGGTTGACACCACAGCTAAGATCGAACCACGAACGCCAGGAGCGGCCAGCCGGGGAGAGATCACACAGCCTACTAAGGTCGCGGGCTCCGTCGAGGAGCAGCGCAGTGACGCGACAAAGAAGCTTGCGGATACCTACCGGACGAAAATTCCGGCGACCGCACCGCCAAAGTGATATTGTTGGCCGATGGGGGGGCGCAACCACGGGGCGCCCCACCGAAGCTGCTTTGGTGTCGGGTCACAAGACGTGCATCGTGTTTTGTCCCAATACTTTCTTTACAGTTGATGGATGGTGATGTCGACTGGGTTCACTACGATTTTGCAAAAGTAAGTGTCCCCTGGAACTGTGAGTCGCGAGAGGGAGCGGGAGCATATCATTTCATCGATGTGACTATCTAGAATCCCATGGGCGCCTCTTTGTCGCGCGCCGAGTTTCGTCGCACGTACTTTGCCAAGGAGAAGGGGCAACAGTCTATCTTCCTCGCAACTTGGAGACGGAAATGAACGCACTGACTGCGCGGATTCTGAGATCTTCACTCTTTTTCGTCACTGTTTCTCTGTTTGCGCGAAATTCCTCCGGAGCTACGCGCGTGCATCAGTCATGGACATCCCTGTGGTTCGCCAAAGGACATCGCATGCTTTTTGGGATCTCGCCCGCCTACGTTAGCAGATCCACCCTGCTGTTACGCGCCATTATTCAGGCGATTTTGGCGCTCGTATTCCTTTCTTTCCCTTGCCTACTGTCTGCCCAGAACCCAAACGGCGCCCTTCGGGGAGAGGTCCAAGATGCGGGCGCAGCGCGAGTGGCAGGTGCTCGAGTCGTGGCGCGAGCCGCTGGGTCTTCCATTACCCACGTGGCAACAACAAACGAGCAGGGAGAATTTCGCATGGAGGGACTGCTCCCCGGTTCCTATCGCGTCACCGTAACGGCCCAAGGTTTCGCCCAAGCCACCGCTGAGGTGGACGTTGCCGTCAGCGTCGTGCGCGATATCGATGTCACGCTGAAACTAGAACACGGACAGGAGACAGTGAGAGTGCCCGGGATTCCGTCGTCGATCACGGCAGAATCGATTGACACATCGAGCGCTGTGCATGGTGGCGTAGTTGGGAGCCAGGACCTTGAATCCCTTCCGCTCCCAGCGCGCAGCTTCGCCAACATCGCCTATCTGGTGCCGGGAACTGAGCCCGTAGAGCCTTCAGATCCGACAAAGGCGCGCATTACCGCAGTCTCCACAGGCGGAAGCTCAGGCTTAAATAACGAGCTATCGGTCGACGGCGCCGAAAACTCCGACGACTGGATCGGCGGATTTCTACAGAACTTCTCACCTGACGGCATTCAGGAATTTGCCGTGCGTACTTCGAATGAGGACGCCGACACCGGCTGGACCACTGCTGGATCCGTGGTGATCACTACCAAGCACGGCACCAACGATTGGCACGGCGACGGGGCCTTCTACGAACGGGCAGCGGCGCTTAACGCCCGCTTTCCTATTGAAAATCCTGCGGAAACCTGCATCGAGGGGACCTGCGTACACAATCCCAAGCAGTCGTTTTCCCGCCAGAACTATGTGGGCACATTCGGAGGGGCCATCGCGAAAGACAAGGTGTGGTTCTTCACCTCGTTTGAGCAGGTTCATGAGGATGCCAGCATTGCCTACAGTCCTGCGAGCATTGAACAGTTCAACGCGCTGAGCATGATCGCTTCTCAAGGCTTGATCCCCGGTATACCTTCCATCGCCGTTCCCGCGACTGTTCCCGTCCCTTTCCGCGACTATCTCGGCTCCGTGCGATTTGACTGGGCAGAATCTCCAAAGTCGCAATGGTTTCTGCGCACATCTGAAGATACTTACCTCACCCACAATGCGCTGGTGGAGCAAGGCACGCTGCCATCGACCGGACTGACCACGCACAACAACTACTGGAATGTGGCGATCAGCAGTGCCTATACTTTCAGCCCCACCTGGCTCGGTAACTTGGTTCTCGCCAGCAGCCTGCTACACCTTACCCAGACTCGTAATTCGGATCTGGGCTTCGCGCTGGCATTTCCCTTCAGTTCGACAGCGTTGACTATTTCAGGTTTCGAAACTTTCGGTGACAATCAGTTCGCCACCCCCATCACTCTTTTCCCCGACCTGCGTAATCAGGACAAATACCAGGTGCGTTACGACCTGACCCATGTTACGGGGAGCCACGCTCTTAAGTTCGGCGTCGACTTTATTCACGAACCGGTGTTGAGCGGCGCATTTGCATCTAACGCCGAGCAGATCATCAACTACTCGGCCAACCCTGATTGCTACATCAATCCGCCCGGAGCGGACTGCGGCGGCATCACGAGCGCATTGCCGTTTTACTATGTTTCGCCAAGCTCGCAATGTAATCCCGAGCCTAGCGTCGCCTCCGGAATTACCTGCACTTCTACCGCAGGCGATGGCGGCTTCTCGCAGAACGTCCAACGACTGGCCCTCTATGCCGAGGATTCCTGGCGTGCTTCTCATCGCCTTACAATTAACTACGGCTTGCGTTACCAAACCACATACGGGCTGTTCAATGGCTCGGGTCGAACCCAGGTTGCGAATAGTGCTTACATCACGTTGCAGGCGCTGCAAATTCCAGTTGTGCCCGGTGTGCCGCATGATTACCGCAAACAAATTGCGCCGAGGCTGGGAATTGCCTATTCTCCCGGTGGCAGCGAGAAGACCGTGCTGCGCGCGGGATTCGGCATGTTTTACGAGGATCTCGCTCAGAATGGATGGGCGACTGCGTTTCAAGGACTCAATAACGCAAACGCAACCTCCTGTGCCCTCACCGGTGGCTCCGGCACATACGCACTTAGTGGTACGGGTTGCCTGAAAGGCGGCGCCGGAAGCACCGGCAACCTCATCGGCTCCGCTTACAAGACGCCCTACGCAATTCACATTACCGGTGGAGCGGAGCACACCTTCAACGAACACTGGCTGGCCAGCGCCGACTATACACATGAGCAGGGAAATCATGGTTACCGCGCCTTCCCTTACACCAGCGGCACAAATCTGTTTACGCCGCTCATTTCGGTGTCGGACCCAAACTATGCCACCGATCAGACGGACGTTGTGCCGAATGTGAATGTGTTCCAGTCGGATAATCGTTCTAGTTACAACGCTCTCATGTTGCATTTGCAGGGCAACATGCGCCGGTTCAGCCTGGCCGCGAACTATCAGCTTTCAAAGGCGCAGACCTGGGGATGTCTGCTAGGTGAACTCTTTGACTACGTGGATGGAGTTTGCACATTGCAGAGCGGACCGCAGGCCGGACAACTGGATGCATTCGGACCCGGCGACTATGGTCCTTCCGGGGAAGACGTACGTCATCGCTTTGTGTTGGCCGGCACGGTACATGTTCCCGGTGGTTTTGAATTGAGCGGCATCTCCCAGATTGAGAGCGCCCGCCCGATTACTATCACCAACGCAGACAACACAGGCCGCATCTGGGTCAATGGGGCGTACACCAGTCTGGACGAATTTCGCGGAACACCTTACATGCAGACGGATCTGCGCGTGACTCGTCCGGTCAAGATCGGCGAGCGCTGGCAAATCAACCCGTTCGCGGAGTTTTTCAATATCTTCAACCGCAACAATCCCGGCGCAAATTACGCTGTCAATGTCGCCCAGCTTCCGGTCCCTGCGTCCCAGATGCAGCCAAATTCATCCGGCATCACCAACGTGAACTTGATTTGCACCGTCGCTGACTGTTCACAAACTGCGCCCATCACCCGTCTGAAACAGCTCGAGATACCGGAGGGCGCCCTGGGAGATTTCTTCGGTCCCGGCACAACGGTGGGGATTCCGCTTGCTGCCCAACTCGGCATTCGGGTGACGTTCTAGGCTGATGCGCTAGCTCGCTGAACCCTGGGGCGTTATCAGTACGAATCTGTGGCGATGGCAACGTTCCGCAGTTTGGCACATTTCAGATCAACCTCGTCACGCGACCGAGAGATTGAGGTGCCGTCTCGATTAACACTTGTGTTCGCCTAGTAAAGGAAGCGCACGGCCCAAACGAAACAGGGCCGACCCTTGAGAGTTGGCCCTGTCATCCTCCTGTTACGACATCAATGGACGGTTACTGTCACGACGACCGCAATTGAAGTCGCGTTAACGTAGTTTTCATCGTCATCGTAGCTTATCGTAACGCTATGCTTGCCCACTGCAAGCTTTGTAGTGGGGTAAGTGGCTACGCCGCTTGCATTCAGAGTCCTCGTGCCCAGTTGGATTGCGCCATCGAAGAATGTCACTGTTCCCGTTGGCACGGCCCCCCTCCTGTCATCATTGACTTAAAGGTCAACGGTCTCCCGTAGGTGATGGAATCTTCAGAAGGCGTCAACTTCGTTTTTGGCGTTGCCTTGTTCACCGTCAGCGTGACGCTGTCAGACGCAGTCGCATACTCGGTGCTATCCTTCGGGGCAAAGATGACGGAAAGACTATGTGAGCCAGCACTCAATACCGTGCCTGACGCCGGCGAGTAGGTGAATTTTCCAGCCGCTGGCGAACTAGCATTCAACTGCGTTCTGCCGAGCGCTGTGCCGTAGGTGATTGCCGCTGGCGTTATCCAGGTGATCGACGGGATTGTCTCGTTTTCCGTGAGGTTTACTGTCGCGGTTGCCGTTGCAGTCGTGTAGTTAGCGGTATTAACTGGAATAAGAGTTACTGTCAACATATGACTTCCAACACCGAGATCGGTCCCGGCTGTCGGCGAACAGATAATTGTATCCGCCACCGTCGAAGTGGCGTCTAATTGAGTCCCGCTCAGGACTGTATCGTAGGAAATTGCTGCGGGTGTGGCTCAGATAACGGTGAGCGCGACTTTGTTCACTATTAGAATGACGCTCGCCGAAGCCGTTGTATGGTCGATGGAATCCGTTAGGACGAAGGTCACCGTGAGTGTCTGCGCACTGGCATTCAGTACCGCCCCGACCGCCGAAGAATAGGTGAAACTTCCGGCTGCGGGTGAGCTGGCATTCAGCGGTGTCGCGCTCAGCGCTGTGCCGTAGGCAAATTGCCGCCGGCGTGGCTTGGTTTACGGTGAGCGTGACGCTGGCCGAGACTATCGTGTAGTCCTTGGTATCGGTAGGAGTGAAGATTGCCGTCAGCGTCTGCTGCCTCGCAGTTAGTACCGTCCCGGCCACTGGTGAATAGGTGAAGCTTCCGGTCAATTGGCAGTGAACCCAATAACCGGTATAATTTATACGACCTTTGCGGAAGGTGACTCCCGTACGAATATTGGCGATGTAATCGCGTTCAACGGCGCCGACAACACGGACGGTACTGTTGGGTCGGTCCCTGTTCATGCCTTAGCCTTTGCAATTGCCGTGAACCCAGTAACCCAAAAGCTCTGTGTGACTAGCCCGGACGGCGGTTCGGTGATAGAGGTCGACTAGTCAACAGCCACGACAACTAAACTCGCCACAGGTACGCCGTTTGTTGCCGTAGCTGTGAATCCGGTCACCAACAAGATTTACGTGGCTAACGCTGGAAGCGGCACGATAACGGTAATCGACGGAACCAACAACACACCGACAGCCACTGTGGACATTGGACCGCTTATGGCCTTCTCGTAAAACCATAAAGATCACAATAACGCGTTACTTCCCCCTTTAGTTTGGAAGGAAGTTAGGTCAAAGCAATCCGATTGTTCACGAACTTTCAAGGAGGAATCAATGTCCAAAGGTTTATTTGCACGCCTGTATAGGCTAATTCCGCTCGGGAAATCAAGTCTTTTTGTCGCTGGATTTCTGCTGTTCTGTGGGTCGATTGTGAATTTGTTTTCCATCCCAGCTTCTGCGCAGTTAGTCACATACATTCTGCTCGTTCACGGAAGATGCCAACAAGCGCCGCAGCATAAATATGGAGTCTTCTAATGAGGCAACTATTCCAGAAACATTTACAACCATGACAACATGTTCTACACGGTTGTACGCGGCATTGGCGGAACGCTTGTGACCCTCGGAACAGCCGAAGCTCTCTATCCCTGCGGTATATTCCCTCGTCATGGCGTGAATCCTTTCGACAACTACAACGTCGACTGCCATCTATGTGGGCTTGCGGGAACAGGCTATTTGCAGTGTTACGACGACTTTGTTTCCCTGCACAGCGGTTGCGCGCATAATCGGGTTAACTTCTACTAAAGTTGCGAGAGCAGACTTGCCCCCCATAATGATGCGAGCACATACGCAGCCCATGGCTACTGGGGGGACGGCGACACCTACCCAGATGGTACTGGCGTTGTACCTTCGGAGCCATTATCCTCTGAGGGCAAGGCAGTCTATAACCCCGCATACCATACGTATGACGTTTTTCACGGTGGCGCTAAGGTACTCGCGGTTGAAGAGTATTCTGCATGCCATAATTACCGCAACAATCCTTTCGGTTATGGAGGGATGTGTCCGTAAGAGAGCGCCTGAGAACGAATAAGCGAGCATGGCAACCACGAATGACTGGAGGACATGAATGATCACCAAGCTTCTCGATAATGAGTTGCGTTTCGCCCTGGCAGCAATCTTAGGAACGGCGCTGATTTGCGTTATGGCCATTCCCGCAAGGGCGCAGGCGCCTCGTGTAGTCACGCCCCCAACTCCGGCGGATCGCCTGAAATATCCGCCGGAATCCAGCGCAATCGATTCGTCCTACTGGGACTTGCTTTATCCCTGGAATGTCGACACGCAAATGCGTCCGATGTATTCCTTGGATGCGCTGCGGCAAGCGACTAACAAAGTGGAGTCGCTGCTGAAGTCGGGCCTTTCCGAGGAAGACGCGTGGAGTCAGAGCCTACCGGCAACTTCTCAACTAATGTACCAATTCGAATTCAACAAAACGATCGTGGCCGTTACGCCGGATCAACTCCGGGCTCGCCTTACGGTTACTCCAGCACAGAGTTCAGACGCCAATCTCAGCATTCACATCGCCAAAGCGGAGATGATCGGGGACTACAAGTTTGGTTCTCCGAACTTGGGGCCGGTCAGCTTTTCCTGTGAGACTACCGGCCCGGTTTGCACGTTTACCTGGCCGGCCGCGTCCGAGGATAAGAAGTACTGGGGAGCTCTGAATCTTCAGGTCACGTTGACGGTCGCAGGTGCCCCGGATACCTTCGTTATCGGCCGGGATTTCTACTCGTCGCCGATGGTGGCCGGTCAATTCACCGGGAATTTCGAGAAAAAAATCGTTAACGGATCGCTGGTCATCGATGCTGGAGTGAAAATACAGAAGCACATGGCATGTTTTGTGAGCGCCAATCTATATTCCGTCGATAGTGCCACTCCTCTCCAGCACGTCGAGCGCCGCATGGTGGTGGACCCCTCCATGAAAACGATCTCGTTCACCTTCTTCGGCAAGATATTCCGCGATTACGGAGACGCAGGTACTTTCCGGATACAAGACTTGAAGGGCCAATGCGAGAATCTTGCTTATCCAGCGGAATGGTTTATCAATAGCCAAGCCCATGAAGAGGGGCTCGAAGAGTTTCTACAAAAAGGGGAGGAAGCGCCTTCGGCCAGCGAGCCAACCCAGATATACTTTGCGCGCGACGACTATTCTTATACCACCCACAGCTACCCCAACAGCATCTTCTCTGGCACCGAATGGCAATCCCCTGAAAAAACACGCCGTCTGGAACTGGAGAAGAAAGCAGCAGACGACGATTATCGCTGAATTGTTGGGAGATGGGCGCTTCAGATTACAGCGACATGCAGAGTCACGCATGATGCTATATCAGTCGGCAAAGTTGATGTAGAGAGGACTGCTGACCAATTGCTCATTGCCTTTCACGTCCTTAACCTCTACGCGCAGCCAATGATGGCCAGTGCCGACTGCGAGATGAGTCTCAACCTGGGCGTTCGCGCTGTCCACAGGTATAGGCGGCGCAGCGGCAGTGTCCCCGCCATCAAGCAGCAGGTGGACGACCGTGCCCGCGCAAGCGACGGTTTGAATCCGCACGCGGATCGGCGCTCCTGCGGCGGTGTGGAGTGTTTCTCCCATACGTGCACGCGTCCCGCCAGACTCTGCCTCAAAATCGAACTGTTTGTCGTGCGAAGCGGTAAGATCCACAAACGTGCGCCCGGCGCGAATGCCGTTGAGAATCGCCGGAACGGAGAGTTCATTTGCTTCCACCACGGTCGTCGGCCAGCCGATCGATCCTGGTGACCCCGGCGGGTTGGTCGCATTATGACTATCGCTGCCGCCGACGGCCGCGAGACGATGGCCTTTGCGCAATTGTGCATCCCAAAAGCCGGCGCTTGAAAACATAATCTGGCCTCCATTGATTACCTCCACTGCCGCAAACAGTTTCATGTCGGCATTTGCTGCCGGCTCCCATCGGCAGCCCATGCAGAGTTCTCCGCCGGGCGCCTCGGCGTGGCTCACGGACGCAATGCCGTCTTTTGAAGTTACGTCACGTAGAACGGAGTTCAAATCGAGTTTGCCCAGAGTTACTCGGTAGTCGACGAACTGAGTAACTCCAAAGATGTTGAAGTGACCGAAGAAGGTCGTCATCTCGCGACCGGGGATCAACAAGACGCGGTCGAAGTAGGGCTGCAACTCGCGCAATGCATCATTCTGGGAATCGGCATTGTGGTCGGTGATGGCGATGAAGTCAAGCCCACGGGACGCTGCCGTTTGCGCTGACATGAAGACGGGACACGGCACCATGCGACCGCTCTGGCTTGCGCAACTGCCGTCGCTGTGGGCGGTGTGCATGTGCAGATCGCCTCGATACCACCGTGTGCCAGTCTCCAGCGGATTGACCGTAAAGCTTGCATCCTCGTCGCGCGCGTTGAAGCGGATATCGGCCTGATAATGGGAGATAGTTTGCGGCCGAATATTTGGCACCGCAATCAGCAGGCGCCACTGGCCGGCGGGGATGGCGCCGGGTAAATACGAAGGAGTGGCATCGGTCTCGCTGATGGTAAAGTGGCTCTTGTTGCCGCCGCTCTGGCCCCGGAATCGCTCCGGATCGGCAATACCAAGATCGAGTGTCGCGCGATCCTCCTTGCCGGTGTATTGAAAATCGACGCTGATGCGATGCGTACCCGCGGGCACGGCAAATGGTATCTCAAAATACGTCTTGTTCTGCGCACCGGAGACATCGCCTTTGAGAACAATGTCCGCAGGTGTGCTCTGGGGCCATCCTGGCCGCGCGAAGATCAACACGATGAGACCGGCAACTGTTATCCACCGTTTGATAGTTGCCAAAGAGACTCCTTCGTCGCGGTCTGCCGCACGTACACTGCAGCCGCCGCAACCAGTTATATCTGGCAATTTCATCCCGCACCCGTGGCCTATTCACCGGCGGATGCGGAATGGATTGAACCTCAACGGCCTGCCGCCGTGTGCTTAGTAGAACAATTTGAGCGCCAATTGAAGCGTCCGCGCTCCAAAGTTCCCGTTGCTGTTCTTAGTGCTGGAGATGTTGCTGAACCTCGCGGTTGTGAAGTTGAGCTGACTTGTCGGTTGCGCGAACGGAGGCGTATTCGTTGTGTTGAAGGCTTCGGCGCGGAACTGGAGACGCATGGACTCATTGATGCGAAAGTCTTTCAGAATCGACGAATCCAGGTTGCTGAAGTTTGGCCCGCGCGCCTGTTCCTGGCCTCCGCCCAGGGGTGAGTAATCGGTTTGACCGATTGCAGTCGCAGTAGGCGGCTGGGCAAATGCGCTCGGATTCAACCATTGCGCGACGGTGCGCCCACCGGTATAAAGACTCTGCCCATGAACCACATTGGCAAAGCATCCAAAATCGGCGGTGGTGGCAGTTGGACAGGTGACCGTGAACGGCTGGCCGCTCTGATGGGTGTAAAAGCCGTTGATGATCCATCCTCCAATGATTGCATCCACGGCCCTGTTGGCGTTCGCCATCAGCACGCGCCCATGACCGAAGGGCAAGTTGTAAGTGCCGGCGATGTGAACAATATTTGTAGCATCGCTGTCGCACAGGGCATAGTCGGCCTTGATCCCGAAATTGGGAAGCCACTCGGCCCGGTACTGCTGATTCTGTGACGCCTGGGTGTGCTGATCGTTCATGCACTTGCTCCAGGTATAGTTGCCGAGCAGATAGAGACCAACACTGAGCTGATGCTCATAGGTGACTTGCATGGAGTTATAGCTGCTGTTTGCGTTTGTGGTTTCGTAAGTCGAATTGCGTGCGAAATTCGGGAAAGGAATGTAGTTCTGGGAGTTAGTTCCCGGCGGCAAGATTTGCGTGTTTCCGTTGCTGTATCCAAGATTGTCGAGGTGCCGGCCCTGCGTCCCCACATAGCCCACCTGGATCGAGTCATGCGGCGTGATCACATTCTGAACTGTCAGATTCTCGGTCTGCACCAGCGGCGTCTGGAAGTTGTACTGACGTCCATAGAGGCTCAAGCCCAAATACAGAGGCTGTGACGGAACGACTCCCTGGACCACCGAAGGATTCAGGAAGTTGAACTGCGTGAACGCATATTCCATCGTTGCTGGCTGGGCGGCAGAGCCGATGAGCAGCGGATGATTCGAATCGGGAGCGGGGAATGTCTGGGTGTAGACGAAAGGATAATTTGTTCCCAGCGTGCCACTATAGCCCAGGTTGCCCAGTGCCCCGTATGTCGTCCCGAATCCACCCCGCACCACCAGCTTCGGCATTACGCGATATGCGAATCCTACGCGAGGTGCGAAGTTGGTCTTCTGCGCAGTTCCCAGCGTCATGCTTGAAACGCAATCGAGAGTGACGTTATTGGCCGTCAGCGCCTGGGAGAATGTTGTGGACTGCGGAACCTTGCAGCCCTGATTCGACATGTAATAGGTTCCGCCGGGGCCGTTTCCTCCGGCCGGGGCAAAGTTAGCTTGGTAGCCGCGCGTCTCGGCATAAGGGGTGAAGTAATCCCACCGCACGCCAAGATTCAGAGTCAGCCTCGGAGTTACCTTCCAATCGTCCTGGCCATATGCTCCCCAATACCACCGATGGTCGTCGGTAGCTGCGATATCCGACCCCGAAAGGCCGTTCATCCCACCCACGTCGTTAACTCCGCCGACAAGCGAGTTGATCGGGGTCACAAGCAGATCGCCGATGCCGTTCAAGCCAGTGCCCGTTACGGAGATGCGGTTGGGAATGTCAGTGTACATCCCGTTAAAACTGAGGTCGCCGCGTCCTTGCGGCGGCTGAGATATGTTGCCCTCAAGGTCATCGATCTGGATGCCGGCTTTGAAAGTGTGGCTGCGGTATATCTTGGTGACGCCATCCACGCCTTCGATGCTCCAGACATATTGCAGTGTCGGAGTAAAGTTGCCCACGCCGATGTGAGTGAGCCCGCCGATCGTGGTCGGTGGAAGGCCGCCGTTATTGGCCACCTGCGGAACTCCTTGGATGCCGTACTGCGCGGGAATTCCGAAGGTGTTTCCGAAGAAGGACTGCTGGAGCTTATCGCTGTGCACCATGCCCACATGCATATCATTAGTGATCGTGGGAGTAAAAACGTGGGTATAACCTACGGCCCATGCGTAAGCGGGCAGGCTGTCGTTGCGGCCGCCGGTTTCTCCCACTGCCACGCCGGGTAGATTCGAAGGAACGGTTACTGCATAAAGGCTTCGGTCATAGACGCCGAACACCACGTTTTTTTCGTTGATGTTTTCGTCGATCCGTATATCCCACGTATTGGTGTTCTTATATTCGATGGGCACGTAGCTCGCGAAGTTATTAACCAGACCGGACCCAGGTGCGACGGCCGTAGTCTCCGGAGCCGGATAAACACCCAGCAGCTTCAGCGCATTCGGGTCCTGCCTGGTCGTCGGAATGATGTTGAGCAACGCGGGGTTGGTAAAGCTCTTGACTCCGGCCAATGGCCCTGCGGGTTTATAGTTTCCCGCCGGGCAGCCGCCCGCAGCGCAGTTGTAAAACGGATCGCGTACGTATGTGCCCGCCGTGCCGGTGAGCCCAGTAATGGGATCGAGGCCGGAGGCCGGGATCTGCCTCGTTGTCGACGGATCGAAGATAGTGCCATTTAGAAAAGTGCGGCCCAAGCCATCCGTAGGGCATTTCGTCGTCGTAGTAGGAGAGCAGGTGCTGCTCTCGTTGCCCACTATATTGTCCTGCAGATTAGTAAAGCCGCTGTTGATCATGTTCAGGGTAGGTACGGTCTCACCCCCAGCTGGCTCCGGCAGCACGTACCTTCCGCCCTGGTAGTCGGCGAACCAGAACAGCCGGTTCTTGCCGTTAATGACGTGGGGGATAACGACCGGCCCGCCCGCCGTAAATCCAAACAGATTCTGGTGATATTCGGGAATAGGCTTGGCCACGCCATTCGTGTTATTAAAGTAGTAATTCGCGTTCAAGTCATTGTTGCGGACGAATTCCCATAAGTCGCCGTGTAGCCTGTTTGTCCCCGATTTGATGGCCGCATTCACGACGCCGCCCGTCGAGTGGCCGAACTCAGCATTGAAATCGCCGCTCTGCAACGTGAATTCCTGCACTGCATCGGGCGGCGGAACGATTGCAGCGTTGGTCAGCGTATAGTTGCCGCCATAAAACTCGATGTTGTCGTTGATTCCATTCAGACGGAAATCGTTTTGCCAGACATTCGAACCGTTAACTGAAAAGTACGCGCTTTCGGAGCTGCCAGCATCAGCCGTAACTCCGCCAGGAGCAGCCGCTTCCACTCCGGCGGACATTTGCGACAGCGAACCCCAGTCGCGCGTTGCAAGCGGCAAGTCGTTCAGCTCCTGGTTGAGGATGGTCTGGCCCACCGCCGCATTTTCAGCTTCAAGTAGAGGAGCAGCCGCGGTAACGGTGACGCTTTGCTGCACATCGCCGGTGGAAAGCTGAATATCCACATTCACCACCTGCTGCACATGCACATAGAGACCGTGCACAACGTATTTCCTGAATCCTCCCAACTCCGCCTCGACCGTGTATTTGCCGGGAATCACGTCGTCAAAAACATACGTGCCGGTTTGTGTGGACTTGGTCGAAGCGCTGACGCTGGTATCGTTGTTGGTCAGCACGATCTTTGCGTTCGGAACAACAGCGCCCGTCGGATCCTCGACAGTCCCAGTGATCTCCCCGCGATCAAGCTGAGCCATCACGCCGACGGGCAGGCACAAAACGGCAAGCAAACCTGCGGCAATGAGCCGCAAGCCCGCAACTCTGGGGTGTAATTGAGCTTTCAATGTTGCCTCCAATAGGAAGAATCTTTCGTGGAATAGATCTATTGCGATCGGCGGGGGCCCATCCAGCCACAAGGTAGGTCAGTTCGTGAGCATGCGAAAGTGTTTACCCCCAGTGCATGGGGTGTATACCCCTGTGTATTGCATGCCTAACTTATTGATTGGAAAAACCTTGCCGTCTGTGTGAAATATTGATAAACTCGCCGGGTTGGGTGGTGTCTGCAGGCATTTATCGCCTGTTTACCTTTGTTCCGTAACCTCGTTGCAAGGGTATTTTTGTGCTTGAACGCGTGGAGATGACCGTCATGGAACGTTCCGCCGCCATCCGGCGCGAGCAAAAGGTACCGCTTCCTCAGGAGGCGTGGCCTCATTGGTTTGAGCATGATCCGCGATGGGCCTTAGCCCAGCGGGTGGTGGCCGGACCCCACTTTGCCCGATCTCTGCTTCTGTCAAAGTTTCTCCTCTACGTCGTTGCCGAGACCCTGGAAGGTCGTGAGGCCGAGATCACCGAGCACCAGATTGGCGTGCAGGTGTTTGATCGCCGACAAGGCTATAGCACCATCGAGGACAATATCGTACGCAACTATGCGCGACAATTACGCAGGCGCATGGCCGAGCACTTCGCGGACGAGGGCAGTGCCGAACCGCTGCGAATCGACATTCCGCTCGGCGCCTATGTTCCGGTTTTCGTTCCGGCATCTGACAGCCACCATGCCACGGAAGTACGCAGCTTCCCGGTTTCAGTCAACATTCACGCCCAGCAAGTTGCCGCAACAAATGCAGCCTCGACGGACGCGCCCCGGCCGAATTGGAAGCGATGGCTGCTCATTACATCGCTGGTCGCAGCTTATAGCGCGGCCCTCATCTGTCTCACATGGTTTGCCGCTGGCCGAACCCATGCTACGCAACCGGTCCCCGAACCTGCCGACCCGCTCTGGGCTGCTCTCTTCCGCGGTCCTGCAAACACATTCATCGTGCCCGCCGACGCAGGATTCAATCTCCTTGAAGACTTATCGCGCCGTCCCCTACCGCTTGCGGACTATATCAAGGGTGACTACCTCGCGCTGCCGCTTGCAGGCGTCGATGCGCACAGTGCCGACGACTTGCGCTCCCAGCAGTTCACCAGCTTTGTCGACTTCCAGATTGTTGCCGCCCTGGCGCACTTGCCAGATTATAATCCGCAGCGGGCCTTTCTTCGTTTCCCTCGCGACCTGCGGCTTGACGACTTGAAGAGCGCCAACGTCGTTCTCATCGGGTCGGTGGGCAGCAATCCCTGGGCATCCATTGCGGATAGCAGCGCCAACTTTCGCATTGTTTATCTCCAGGGCATGGACGGCGCAACCATCATCAATACAAATCCGCAGCCTGGCGAAGCCCGCACCTATGCAAGCCACTGGAATGAGCCTGCGCACGAGACCTTTGCGCTGATCGCCTTCCTTCCCAACCTAGGCGGCAATGGTCATCTGCTGCTTCTGCAAGGGTTGGATGTGGCCGGAACTCAGGCAGCCGCCGAAACGCTCTTCCATCAAAGTGCAATTGCGCCGGTTTTGCGGCGCGCTACGCGGCCGGATGGCTCGCTTCGTTACTTCGAAGTATTGCTGCGCTCGACGAGCATTGAGTCCAACGCCACCGGCACGCAGGTAATTGCCAGCAGGATTTACTAATACCTCACATCTGGTGAACCCCTTCACTGCTACAGACCAATTTCCGCTTGAATCTGACGATCAATAGGCCGGCTTGTCGAAGCTTTCAATCGGTTGGTATTGTTCCGGGCGATCATCGGCTGCCCATCAGTTACCACTTGTGCATAGCCCCCACGCCTGCGGCGCGGAGAATGTGCTGAGTGCTGCGACGGCAGCAATTCACCTCTGCTGGGCGGCAAAATTGATTGCAGCCCTAATCTTGCAGGCGAGACATTTAGCGGAACAAGAACTTGAGAAGCAGTAATGTTTTCAGCATGTTGCAGCTCCTCTCCTAGATTACGCCCAGGATGTCATCATGACGCCAGAAATGCGGGAATAGTTGCCATGTCCCTGCAGCATTGATATGGACTAGCGTTCCAAGCCGGCCATGCTCGTGGGGCTTCAGATGCTGGCGGCTGGGCATATCTACAGTTAACCTTTACAGTCTATCTGCATATATGAGATATTGATCTGGTGAGCAATCGAAAGTCTTCTATTCAGACCGTACTCGCTTCGACGCTCGCTGCCGAAATGCGTGCAATATTCCGCAAGCTCAAGCTGCGTGCACGCGAGCATGGAAGGCGCGACGACCTGACATCGTCACAGATCGCCGTTGTTCTTCGATTGGAGAAGGACGGCGTGGCCACAGTTTCAAGCCTGGCGCGAACGGAAGGGATGCGCCCGCAGTCCATGAGAGCCATCGTTACACCGCTACAGGAGGCCGGCTTAGTCCGTGGCGCTCCAGACCCGAATGACGGGCGGCAAACTCTGATCTCTCTCACGCCCAAATGCCTGAAGGGACTTAAGGAGGGCAGGGCCGCGCGACAGGACTGGCTCACTGCGACCATCTCAGAGAAGCTTTCTGCGCCCGAGCAGAAGAAGCTTCAGGCGACGCTCGAACTGCTTGCGCGGCTTGTTGAGGAGTGATCCTACTCTGTCGTCGGTCGTGCCCATGCCGAATCAGAAACGTCTTCGATCGTCTAGGCGAGAGAGGGTGATCTACACAGGAAATTATTTCGCTGCTAGAAAGGCAGTCGGAAAGAAGGAGCTCTGCATCATGAATTGGCCTTATCTTGTGTCGTACTTTTTTGGGGGCGTTTTCGCTGCAAACGCCATCCCTCATTTTGTTACTGGCACGATGGGACGCCCCTTTCAAAGTCCCTTTGCCAAACCGTCCGGCGAAGGGCTCTCGTCTTCAACGGTCAACGTTGTTTGGGGATTCTTCAACGCGATCGTTGCGTATCTGCTGGTCGCGCACGTCGGTGCCTTCGATCCGCGCGCGACAACCCACATCCTCATGTTCGGACTGGGCGCTCTGCTCATCAGCATTTTTTCGGCGCGTCACTTCGGCAAGTTCCATGGGGGCAACGCGCCGTCGCGCCCATGAAGAACCCATCGACCGGGACATTTCGTTCCCTGAGAAGTTTCAACTTCCGTCTTTGGACGGCAGGCGCTCTGGTGTCGAACGCAGGTACCGGGATGCAGCGCGTGGCGCAAGACTGGCTTGTGCTAACGCAACTGACCTATCACGATGCGTCCGCGCTGGGGGTTGTGATGGGGCTGCAGTTCGCCCCGCAGCTTTTGTTCCTGCCCTGGACGGGATTGGCTGCGGACCGCCTCAATCAGCGCAAGCTCCTGATGCTGACGCAGACAGTGATGGGCGTGTTTGCGCTCGTCCTGGGAGTTCTCACGATTGCGGGAGCCATTCGGCTCTGGTGTGTGTATGTGCTCGCCTTCCTGTCTGGTTCCGGTGCCGCGTTGGACGCACCGGTGAGACAGACCTTCGTGGCAGAGATGGTCGGCGATGAGGACCTCCCTAATGCCGTCGCATTGAACTCAACCTCGTTCAACGCTTCCCAGATGATTGGTCCCGCTGTTGCCGGTTTGTTGATTGCAAAGGTTGGCATCGGTTGGGCTTTTCTTCTCAATGCGCTTTCGTTCGCGGCAGTGCTGCTCTCGATGTCGTTCTTCCGTCTTTCGGAACTGCGTACAAGCGTCAGAGCACATCGCACGACCTCTGGGTTTCCGGAAGGGTTTCGCTACGTGTGGAGTAAACCGGAACTCAGGGCGATCCTGATCATGTTGTTTCTGGTCGGCACCTTTGGATTTAACTTTCCGATCTTCATCTCTACGATGGCCGTAAACGTCTTTCACACCGACGCACGCGCCTTTGGCCTGCTGTCCTCCATCCTGGCCGTAGGCTCAGTCTCGGGAGCATTGTTTGCTGCAGGGGGAAAGAAACCAGGCTTGGCGTCACTGTCGATGGGAGCCGGTGTCTTAGGGCTGGGCTTTACTCTAGCCGCACTCACGCCGGGATACTGGTGGTTTGCGGCAGCTCTCGCGATCAGCGGCGCGGCTGCCCTGACCTTCACCAACGGCACGAACAGCATCATGCAGCTCTCGACAGAAACCTCGATGCGAGGCAGGGTGATGGCGCTTCGGGCCGGCGTTGCACTAGGGGGAATGACGGTCGGCGCTCCGATCGTGGGCTGGGTTGCCAATTACTTTGGCCCGCGTTGGTCGCTCGCAGTGGGTGCCGGAGCGTGCTTCACCGCTGCCCTGGTCGCAGTCCACGTTGTGGCCCGCCGGAGAAAGGCACTGTTCGCCTAGGAGTATGTCGGTCATAGATTGACCGAGGTCTCGTTTTTTGGGGTTTGCGGGATTTACGATTTTGTCATGGGTCAGAACTTTTTACCGGACACGGTCAACCAGACGCTCTTGTTCCC
>JBEKRS010000026.1:0-70477 GCA_049518535.1 Occallatibacter sp.
TCCCGGATTCTCCTTGAAGTGTGCTTGGCGGCTCACCTCTCGGAGTTTCTTGGATGGACTCCCGCAAATGTCAAACTGCTACTGCCACCCCGGCAAAGCCGGGGGAACTCCCGTTTGATTAGTTTTCTTGGCGGGTGGTTTTCACTGTCCAGGCGTTTTCGCGCGCAGTCCGAGCCCTACGGTCAAACCCAGAGCGCCGGGCCGTTCCTCTATGCCGTGAAAATGCGATTCAGGACCAACTATAGCAATGTCATCCGCATGACCGCTGCCGATGACGGTCTCTACCTATCAGTACTCTTCCTGATGAGAGTCGGCCATCCACCGCTATGCATTCCATGGAAAGAGATCGAGATGCGCAGGACAAAGTTCCTCTGGCTCCGCTTCGTAGTTCTCACTCTCGGGGAGAAAGAACGCATCCCCATGCGCATCTCCGAGCGCATGGCGCGCAAGCTGGGTATCCTGAACAGACTTCCAGACAAAACTGCTCCCCATTTGATCGCCTAGAGATTTGGCGGAGGTGATGAATGCGCTCCTGCCGCCTCCGTTACAATGGTTGGAAGCGCCTGCCGCGCCGGAGACCAAAGCCCCGGCCCGCCAGGCGCATCAAAACATATGCTCACTAAAAATCTTCCCGAAGCTCTTACCTTTGACGATGTGTTGCTGGTGCCCGCCTACAGCGATGTGGTGCCCGTGCAGGTCAGCACACAAACCCAGTTGACCCGCGACATCACTCTGAACACCCCACTGCTTTCTTCGGCAATGGACACGGTGACTGAGTCGCGCATGGCCATCGCCATGGCGCAGCAGGGCGGCATTGGCATCGTGCATCGCAATCTGACTATTGCCGATCAGGCCGGCGAGATCGACAAAGTGAAGCGCTCTGAAAGCGGCATGATTGTGGACCCGGTCACCGTCGGCCCGGACCAAATGATCGGCGACGCACTAGACGTGATGCGGCGCTACAAAATCTCTGGCGTTCCGGTGACGCAGGGCAAGCGCCTGGTGGGCATTCTGACCAACCGCGATTTGCGCTTTGAAACCCGCACCGATATTCCCGTCGGCGACATAATGACCAAGGATAACCTGATTACCGTTCCCGTGGGCACCACGCTCGAAGAGGCTGAGCGGATACTGCACGAGCACCGCGTGGAAAAGCTGCTGGTGGTCGACGATCAGTACAACCTCAAGGGCCTGATCACGGTCAAGGACATCCAGAAGAAGTTGAAATATCCCAATGCCAGCAAGGACGAAAAGGGCCGCCTGCGCGTGGGCGGAGCCATCGGCGCCACCGGCGACTTTCTGGAACGGGCAGCGGAGTTAGTTCGGGCGCGCGTCGATGCACTGGCCATCGATTCGGCGCACGGGCATTCGTCGCGCGTGCTCGAAGCTGTTCGCGAAGTTAAGAAGATGTTTCCCGGCGTGGCCCTGCTAGCCGGCAACGTGGCTACTTACGAGGGCGCGCTCGCCTTGATCGATGCCGGCGCCGACGCCATCAAAGTCGGCATCGGGCCAGGCTCCATCTGCACCACGCGTATGGTCACCGGAGCGGGAATGCCGCAGGTGACTGCCATCGCCGAAGCCGCGCGCGCCGCAAACGAGCGCGGCATTCCTATCATCGCCGACGGCGGCATCAAGTACTCTGGCGAGATCACCAAGGCCATCGCCGCCGGAGCCAGTTCGATAATGATCGGATCGCTTTTTGCCGGCGTGGACGAGAGCCCCGGCGAAACCATTCTCTATCAGGGGCGCAGCTTCAAGAGTTATCGCGGCATGGGCTCGTTGACCGCGATGAATCAAGGTTCGGGCGAACGCTACTTCCAGAGCACCGACGATTTGGCCAGCGCCGAGTTAGGCAGCGAGGGCGTCGTTCAACGCGAGCGCGCCAGCCAGAACCGCCTGGCTAAGTTTGTCCCCGAGGGCATCGAGGGCCGCGTGCCTTACCGTGGACCGCTCGAGTCAATGGTCTTCCAATTAGTCGGCGGCTTGCGTTCCGGCATGGGTTACCTGGGTTGCGCAACCATTCGCGACTTACAGCAGAAGGCGCAGTTTGTGCGCATCTCCGGCGCTGGCCTGCGCGAGAGCCATGTGCACGACGTCATTATCACGCGAGAAGCGCCTAACTACCACGTCGAGTAACATCGCCTCCTCTCGTCGCCACCGAAGCGGTGCACACCAACTGTGAAGCGGCAAAGCAATGCGCAATCCATGAAATGTCAAGAAAGCTCTTTTGGCCAGACTTCAGACTCAATTCCTCTGCGGGTTTCGCGCACCGCCCGCCTCAAATCTGGGAACAATCCAGCGAGCTAAGTACCAGGTTGGTTATGTTAGTCACAAGCTGATCGGAGCTATACCGTGGGCTTGCGGAGAGCTTCTTCCAGGCAGGATCATTGCGGAAGACATCCCATTTCGCTTCCAGTTCTGTAACGTCACTAAAACTCAGCATGTAAGTCAGGCTGGGCATGCGCGGGCCGATCAGCGTATCGCCGAAGAACACCGGATGGAAGCCGGCATTGGCGAAGAGCTCGAACTCGCCGGAGTGAAACATTTCCACCTTGCGAACGTGGTCCTGATTGCTGGGGCTTTCGTATGTGCGCAGTTGAAAGATGCGCTTGGGCTTGGTTGCAGAGGCCGCATTGGAAGAGGCCGGCGGGGTCAACTTCGGCCAGCCTTCAAAGGCCGCCAGCAGCGAGGCCTCCACGCGCTGAAACGCGGGCGAGGCCGCGGTTGCATTCCAAAATGGCTCGGCGGTCTTGAGAAAGCCGGCATCCTGTGCAAGGCGCAAATCCACCTCCGCAAGAGCCTCGACGGAAGAACCTGGAATCAGCAGGTAGAACGCCGGTAACTCCGGTCCAATGTCCAGCCGGAAGGCGCCAACAGGTCCCATACCCATTCTCGCCAGCGCCGGGATAAGCGCATCGCCGAAGTAACTTTCGGTTATCTTGGCTTGCGGCCCCTGTTGCAGGGTATAGCGTCGTAATTGATAGAACTCGCGCCGTCGGGTCGCAGGGGAAGGGGCCACAGGAGCTTGCGCCGCCAGATCGCTCGCAAGAGTAAAGGCTGAAGTAGCAATTGATGCAGCGAGAAACTGACGGCGTTCCATGGTGTGCTCCTTAGATAAGAATCATTCTACGGCAATCGGCGCCTATCCAATTGCCCCAGCCGCCGTCGTCCATGGCCGCTGCTGGCTTTCGCCCACACCGCGACAGGTGAGCTTGCCCAGCCAGGTATTCAGTCCCTCAGCGAGACCCGCGTCCTGACGCAGCGCTTCATGAACCCCAAAATTGGCGATGCGCAGCAGATACGGGAAGGTCGAGTTAGTCAAGGCCAGCGTCGAGGTGTGCGGCACCGCGCCCGGCATGTTAGTCACGCAGTAATGCACCACGCCGTCCACCAAATAACTCGGATTGGAGTGCGAAGTGGGCTTGGCCGTGTCTACGCAGCCGCCCTGGTCGATAGCTACGTCTACGATCACCGCGCCTTTCTTCATCCCGGCTACCATGGCGCGAGTTACTAACTTGGGAGCCGTCGCGCCAGGAATCAGCACACCACCAATCACGAGATCCGCTTCCCTCGTGGCGTGAGCCAAGTTATAACTGTTCGAAGCCAGCGTTGAAAGCCGCCCGCCGAAAATATCGTCTAACTCCCGCAGCCGGTTCAGGTTCACATCGATTAGAGTTACTTTTGCGCCCACGCCCAGAGCTATCTTGGCCGCATTGGTACCCACCACTCCGCCTCCGATGATGGTCACATGCGCTGGAGGCACTCCCGGAACGCCACCTAGCAGAATGCCGCGCCCGCCGCGCTCCTTTTCGAGATAACTCGCCCCCACCTGAACACTCATGCGCCCCGCCACCTCGCTCATGGGAGTTAGCAGCGGCAGTGTCCCTTGACGGTCCCTGACCGTCTCATAGGCGATGCCGATGACCTTCGCATCCAGTAGCTTGTCAGTCAGCACAGACACCGGCGCTAGATGCAAATAGGTGAATAACACCAGCCCCTCGCGAAAATTCGCATACTCCTTCTCGACCGGCTCCTTGACCTTGACCACTATCTCGGACTTGCTCCAGAGATCCTTGGCCTCGCCCACAATCTCCGCGCCCGCTCTCTGATACTCCTCGTCGGGGAAGCCGGACTGCGCGCCGGCCTGAGTCTCGACCAATACGCTATGGCTGGCCTCGGTAAGCGCCTTCACGCCCGCCGGAGTCACACCCACGCGAGCCTCCTGGTCCTTTATCTCTTTCGGAACGCCGATGATCATTGTGGTTTCTCCTTTTGGGATCGAGCCCACTCCCGTTAGATGAAGGCCGAATAGCTGCCGGGCCAAAAACTCGCCCCGCTGATGTCTGTTCTTGAGAGAGGCCTCGACTCGCCGCCGGACTTGTGCGCATCCGACTGCCAAGAATCCTACGGCTCAAATCGCTTCCAATGTATGCAAAGTTTGTGATAAAAGTGCAAAATGGGAACGAAACGTGAGAAAATCAGCAATCTAACGCAAGAGATGGGCGCAAATGAACCAATAGTCGGACCAGACGCTCTGGAGAACCCAGCAGCGCGCGGAAAAGACGGCCTTAACGAGTTAGACGCCGCAATTCTGCGCCACCTGGAGCGTCATGGCCGCGCGACCAACTACGAGGTCGGCGAAGCGGTGGGCCTGTCGGCGTCGGCAGCCTCGCGCCGCATCCAGGCCCTCGAAGCTTCGGGCACCATTCGCGGTTACCGCGCCCAGATCGACGACCGCCTGCTGGGCAAACGCATGACGGTCTACATTCGTGTTACGCTGGAACGCCAGTCCGCGGCGGTGCTGAGCGCGTTCGAGGCTGCGGTGAGGCGCTGCAAGGGCATAAGCAGTTGTCACCTGATGGCAGGTCAGTACGACTATATGCTGCAAGTCCGCGTGGCAGGCATAGACGACTACGGACGCCTGCACCAGAGCGAGTTATCCCGCCTGCCCGGAGTTACAAGGCTTGAGACCAGCTTTGCGCTGCGGGATGTGTTGGAGGAAAAAGGCTAGTTTGTGAAAGCTTTTTCGAGGAGACCATGGATAGTTCTAACTTTTATTCCTGCCGATCGCATCGGATCTCGATCAAGGCAGTTTTGGGTTTTCACGACAGCGGATTTGTGGTCCAATGCTATTGATTCCTAAAAATGGAAAGCGCACAACCAAAAAGAGGGGATAGTTGACCATGGGCAGCGACTCGAGATTTCCCAATCGCAAAAGAAGAGCGGAAGAACCGCCAAGTTTAGGCTTCAATATCCCTGAGTCGGAGCTGGAAAAACCCCTCGACAAGCCAGCGGAAGCGGAGTTGCAGAACCCAAGCGGTGAGAGATCAGCAGCGGAACCCATGCGCCTCAGCGGTTATAGGGTCATCGAACCTCCCCCGCAAACTCTCCCTCCCATCACTCCTGAGGCGAGTCCGCAAATTCCGGCCGACGTGAACCCTGCCGCGGAAGCGCAACAGACCACCACGGCGCCGCCAATTCCCCCGCCGCCAGCCGCTGGCGCGCCTCCAACTCCCCGGTTGCCACTCTCAGTAGTGTTGATTCAACGAATTCGGAAATTCGCCGAGAGTCCAACCAGGGTCTATGCCGCGGCTGGCGTGGGCCTCGGAGTTCTGATTGGAGTCATCGCAGCCGCTTTTTGGATTTCAGAAAATCCGGATGGGCGATACGACCTGGGGTCGGTCACCTCCAGCGCGGCCGGATTGAAGGGTCACTTGTTCATTCAGTGGGATAAGAAACTCGAATACCGCCTGTCCATCGAACCCACCGAAGCAGCCCAGCAGCAGGGATTTGCCTTTGCCGTCGCCAGTTCGCCGCGTCCTCTTTCCATCACAATCCATCTGCAGGATAACCAGGGCTTTGCATTGTGCGACAAGGATATCTTATTGAAATACGATCCCAGAAATGCCCCCTCTCTCGCTGCATCCAATCCCGATACTCCACCAGCGAAAACCGATGCAGACAACGCCGCCAGAGCCGAGCCTCAGCAAGAACTCGACTTTACGCAATTGGACGCTCAGGAAACCGCGCGCGAGCAAGGCAAGGACATTTTCACGAATCAGATGGGACCAAATGGGCAGATTGCCGCCATCAACGCCCAGGGCACAATCCCTTGCACGGCGAGGGCCTACGCAAACACTTCTTCCTGGAGTATCGCGCCTGACTTCCCATCCATTGCCGAGCAGGATGCGTTGCTAAAACACCAGCAGCAAGTTCAGTCCGGCGCAGAACGCCCATCTGCCGAAGAGCTTGCCGCACGCAAGAAGATGGCCGCCAAAGCCGCTGTCAAAGTCTCTGGTTTTTCCGTCGAGGGTGACGATTCAATCGTCGAATATGACGCCGATCGCGGCATCATCGAAACCAGCGCGGGAAAAGTCTTCTTCTTCGACAGAACCGGCGGGGATACCTCAAATCCCAGATGGGAAGATTATCCAGTAAGTATCCATTACAGGTGCGACCAGAGTTCAAGCTGCATACTTATACACTCCGGCATCGGCGCCCTCCGCACCAGACTGAGGAAATAAAGATGGGTCACGACTTGTCGCCGCGATGAACGACTCTGGGCAAAACGGTTCGCCATAAATTCGCGGTTTGTCAGGCTCACTCAGCGTTATCGATCTGCGCCCTTTGCAGCTTATCCGAGTAATCGACATACACAGCCTTCCACGTGGTAAAGAAGTCGATAGCTCCCAAACCCTCCCGGTGCCCGTTGCCCGTCTGCTTTACTCCACCAAAAGGTAAGTGAACCTCCGCGCCAATCGTAGGTGCGTTGATATAAGTAATCCCCGATTCCAGATCGCGGATAGCCGCGAATGCGCGGTTCACGTCCCTGGTATAAATCGCCGTCGAAAGCCCGTAGTCGATGGAGTTAGCGATCTCGATTGCTTCTTCAAAGGTCGAAAACTCGATCAAACTGACTACCGGCCCGAAAACTTCTTCGCGTGCAATCCGCATGTTCGGTGTAACTCCCCCCAACACCGTCGGCTCGAAGAAAGTCCCGTGTGCGTAAGCTCCCTCGGTCAGCGCATGGCCGCCAATAAGTAACTTGGCTCCCTCGCTCAGAGCTATCTCCACATACTTTGCCGAAGTCTCAATCTGGTTCGGATTCACCTGCGGACCTACCTCAACCGACTCATCCAATCCATTGCCGACCTTCAGCTTCTTCGCCCGCGCCACAAACTCCGCGGTAAACCTCGTAGCGATCCCCTTCTGCAGCAGGATGCGGCTGGTGGCCGTGCAGCGTTGACCAGTAGTCCCAAACGATCCCCACAGCGCACCGTCCAATGCCAACTCCAGATTCGCGTCGTCGAGCACGATCTGCGCGTTCTTGCCACCCATCTCAAGCGAAACCGGCTTGAAAGTCGCTGCCGCTCGCTGGCCCACAAGCGAACCCACCACGCTCGACCCAGTAAAGCTAATGGCGCGCACATCGGGGTGCTCCACCAGCGCCATTCCCACGGCCTGGCCCGAGCCACTAACAATGTTGACCACACCGGGCGGCAAACCAGCATCCACCAACGCCTGCACCAGGTTGTAAGTCGAGAGCGGCGTGTCGGTGGCTGGCTTGATGACGCATGCATTGCCCGAAACCAGCGCCGGGAATAGCTTCCAGGAAGGAATGGCCATAGGAAAATTCCACGGCGTAATCAGCCCCACCACGCCCACCGGCATGCGCACGCTCATGGCAAATTTGTTCTGTAACTCCGATGGCGTGGTCCGCCCAAAAAGCCGCCGTCCTTCGCCAGCCACATAAAAGGCCTCGTCGATGGCCTCCTGCACGTCCCCTCGTGTCTCGGCCAGCACTTTGCCCATCTCGCGTGTCATCTCGCGCGCGTACTGCTCCTTGCGCTCTTTCAGCAGCAGGCCGGCGCGCACCAGAACTTCAGCCCGCTTGGGCGCAGGAACCAGTCGCCATGTGGCGAAAGCCTTCTTTGCAGCGGCCACGGCCATCGCCACATCTTCACTGTGCGACGAGGGAAACGCGCCCACCACATCCGAATGATCGGCGGGGTTCAAATTGAGGATGGTCTTGCCGCTCACGGCAGGCAGCCATTGGCCGCCAATTAGATTGTGAAACGTTGGATAAGACATGGAAACCTCGTAAACAGGGGCCAGGGATCGGTACCCGGCCCGCTTCAGCAAACAACTGAGTTTACCGCACAGGTTACTGGGCTGGCACGTTATCTTACTTCAAGCGCGGCGTTTCGATACGCCCTTGGCTCCGTGGCCGTACAATAAGCCTTGAGGTACAATCGGTCTTCTCATGTCATTGAATGGTTATCCCTCGCGCTCCAACCGGTCGCACGGTCTCCGCTCGCTATTCAGCATGTTTTCCAGCGATCTGGCCATTGATCTTGGCACTGCCAACACACTGGTCTATGCGGCCGGCAAGGGCATCGTTGTCAACGAGCCCTCCATCGTGGCCATCAACAAGAACACCGGTGAAGTAGAAGCCGTGGGCAAAGAAGCCAAGGAGATGCTGGGCCGCACGCCGGGCAACATCGTGGCCATCAAGCCCATGAAGGACGGCGTCATTGCCGACTTCAAAGTCACCGAAAAGATGTTGAATTACTTTATTCAAAAAGCGCACAACCGCAAGATGCTGGTCCATCCGCGCATCGTCATCGGCGTGCCTTCAGAGATTACGCAGGTAGAAAAGCGCGCTGTCGAAGACTCGGCCTACCGCGCCAAGGCCAGCGAAGTTTACCTCGTCGAACAGGCCATGGTCGCCGCAATCGGCGCCGGCTTGCCCATTACTGAACCCAGCGGCAACATGGTTGTCGATATTGGCGGCGGCACCACGGACATCGCAGTCATCTCCCTCTCGGGCATTGTCTACTCGCGTTCGGTGCGCATGGCCGGCAATCAGATGGACGAAGCCATCACCAACTATCTCAAGCGCAAGTACAACCTGCTGATCGGCGAACGAACGGCTGAGCATGTGAAGATCGAGATCGGCTCGGCCTTCCCCATGGACAAGCCGCTCTCGATGGAGATCAAGGGGCGCAACCTGATTGAAGGCGTGCCCAAGACCATCACCATCGACGACAGCGAAATTCGTGAAGCGCTGGGCGAGTGCATCGCGGTGATCATGAATGCCATCCGCGTGGCCCTGGAGCGCACGCCGCCCGAGTTGTCGGCTGATATTTCAGACCGTGGCATCGTGCTCACCGGTGGTGGTGCGCTCTTGAAAAATCTTGACAAGCGCATCCGCGAAGAGACTGGCCTGCCGGTCTCAGTGGCCGACGATCCGCTGGCCTCGGTGGTGTTGGGAACCGGCAAGATGCTCTCCGACTTCCGCCTGCTGCGCAAGATCAAGATCGACTAACCACCTGCGGTGGGGCCGTTTGCTCGCTATCCGCTCGCAGAAGGTTCGTAGTTCATCAGGTCTGATAATCGAGACCTATGCCTCTGCGCCATCGCGGGTGGCCACCAGTATACTGGTAGTACTCTTGCGTTCCGTATAGTTCTCTCCCACGCACGAGTATTCGCTATGGAATCGTTCTTTGATCGCTATCGGAATCTCCTGGTGCTGCTGGCCCTCCTGCTGGCGCAGATGATTGGGCTGGCCGTCCAGGTGCACCGCACCGATAGCGGGCACAACTCGCTCGATCCTCCGGACAAAAGTGGCGTGCGCCTGATCCGGCTGTGGGCCGATGCGCTGGTCACGCCCCCTGAACAGATATTCCACTCCTCGAAGATGGGCATGGCGAACCTGTGGCTCAACTACCTTGACCTGCGCCACGTCCGCGAACAGAATCTGGATTTGCAGAAAACCGTCGACCGGCTACGTCTGGAGCAGGCATCGCTGCTGGAAGACGCCAAGCAAGGCCAAAGGCTGCAAGCGCTCATCGACTTCCAGCAGAAATACATCTATAAGACGCTCGCTGCGCAAGCCATCGGCTCCAGTGGCAGCGATTCCTCGCGGGTCTTCTATCTCGATAAAGGTTCAGACGATGGCCTCGCCCGGGACATGGCCGTGATTACCGCCGACGGCATCGTGGGCAAGGTGCGCGAGGTCTTTCCCCACACCGCACAGGTGCTGGCCATCAACGACCAAACCAGCGGGGCGGGCGTGATTCTGGAAACCACACGGATTCGCGGAATTCTGCGCGGCAACGCCGTTGGACAGCCGCAGATCGTGGGCATTCTCGCCGATCAGCGCATACAAAAAGGTGAAAAGGTGCTGACCGCCGGAGGCGATCAGATATTCCCGCGCGGCTTGCCGGTCGGCGTGGTCGAGAATGTAGTAACCGACCCCGAGCGCGACTCCTTCATCGACGTAATCGTGAAGCCGGCTGCCCATCTCGATCAGCTGGACGAGGTGCTGGTGATTACCTCCACCGAGCCGCGCTTCTCGGCAGCCCAGCAGCAGGACATGGCCACCAGTGTGGAGCTGAAAGGTGCGGAGGTCGCGGCCATTAAGGAGCAGCAAAAAGCATCGCAGATCATGGCCGAACGCCTGCCGGGACTCACCGATCCAAATGCGCCTGCGCCCAGTCCGGCCGCTGCTGCTGCTCCTGGCCCGCCAGGAAAAGAACAAGCCGCGCCAGCAACGCCTGTGGCTCCGCCCGCTCCCAAGCTGCTCCACCCGCTGCATCCTGACCGCTTTACCACGGGAACAAATTCCAAGCCGCCCACCGAGGAAAACTCCGCGCCCGCAGGCCAGCAAACCAAACCTGCTCCCAAGCACGAAGCGAAGCCGGAATCGAATCCGGCCTCCACTCCCAATCCGCCGGCCAACCCCGAAAGGAAGCCATAGCCATGCCCGTCTTGGGAGCCGACTATCGCCGCGATCTCGGGATTCGCAGCTATCCGATGCTCGTGTATGCCATGGTCCCGTTGGCGGCATTGCTCCTGCAGGCCTGGCTTCCCAGCATGCTGCGCGGCCATGTCTGGTTCGACTTTCCGCTGGTGGTGACCATCTATTTTGCCCTGCTCCGCCGCGACCCCATCCAGGGAACGGTGATGGGGGGAGCGATGGGCATCTTCGAGGATGCGCTCACCCACCACGCCATCGGCGTTAACGGCATCGCCAAAACGATCGCCGGCTTTCTTGCCGGATCGGTCGGCGTCCGCATCGACGTCGAAAACCACACTATTCGCCTGATGCTGAGCTTTTTCCTCTCGCTGCTATGCAGCACAATTTACCTCTTCATCTATCGCGTTCTGCTGGGCTTGAACCTGGAATGGAGTTGGCTGGCGGAACTGCTGAAGGCGGTAGGTACATCGTTGGCCGCTATGGTGATATTCCCGCTGCTGGACCGCACGCAGCTCAGGGATTGAGCAAGCAGGAACTGCTAATAGCGGCATGAGATTTTGATTGGGCCGATCATACGGGCCCCTGAGGAAAGTTTTCAAAACCAATGCATTCCTTCAGCGGCTAAAAATGTAATTCCGGAATCCGGCAACATTCACGCAACGGGACAGTCCAACTAAGTAGTTTCGCAACCAAGCAATGTATCTGATGAACGCAACCAAAATCGCGTTATCCTAAGGTTCACACAATGTATTCCGGCGGCTCCACTCGCGGCGAAAAGCTCTCCACCCTCAAGCTCACGGTGGTCCAATACGGCATTCTGTTGATGATGCTGGCCTTGACAGCCGGACTGTGGCGGCTGCAAGTGTTGGGAGCGGAGAACTTCCGCCAGCTTGCCGAGCAAAACCGCATCCGCAAGGTTCCGGTGATGGCAGGCCGCGGCAAGCTCTTCGACCGCGAAAACCGGCTGATCGTGGACAACTACCCGTCGGTATCCTGCTTTCTGGTTCGCGAGCAGAACCGTAACGTGGACGAAGACCTGCCGCTGATCGCGCGCGGCTTGAACCTGGACCTGGAACAGTTGCGCGCCACGCTGCGCCACTACCGTGCAGCACCCGGATACCAGCCCATCCCCATCAAGCAGGACATCACCGCCGACGAGGAAGCCTTCATCGAGGCTCACCGCAATGAGTTGCCCGAGTTAGAGACCATCGACGAGGAACGGCGCCTCTATCCGCGCGACGGCTTTGCCGCCCACCTCATCGGTTACGTCGGCGAGGTAAGCGAAGAGGATCTGAACAACCCGCGCTTTGCCTACAACAACCCCGGCGATATGGTGGGCAAGGCCGGCGTCGAAGAGACCTACGACCAACTGCTTAGAGGTCAGGACGGATCAAGAGACGTAATTGTCGATAGCCACGGCCGCGAGGTTGGGTATCTGGGTATTCAGCATGCCAAACCCGGCCAGGATCTGAAGCTGACCATCGACATCGACCTGCAGCGCACTGCGGAGCTGGCGCTCGGCGATGCCAACGGCGCCGTGGTGGCCATGGACCCCCGCAACGGCGAGATTCTCGCCCTGGTCTCCCACCCTAGCTACGATCCCAACGCCTTCGCCGTGCGCATCAACCGCATCGATTGGAACAGCCTTGTCAACAACCCCAACCATCCGCTGATGAACAAGGCCATTCAGGATCAACTCGCTCCAGGCTCTACCTTCAAGATCATCATGTCCGCTGCCGGACTCCAGGAAGGCATAGCGCAGGATATGCGCGTCAATTGCGTAGGCGGGGGCAATTTCTATGGGCGTTTCTTCCACTGTGACAAGCACCACGGCGTGCTCAATATCACGCAGGCCATTCCCCTCTCCTGCGACACCTTCTTCTACACCCTGGCCCAGAGGCTGGGCATCGACACCATTGCCAAATACGCCACCAGCTTCGGCTTGGGCTCGAAGACCGGCATCGACCTGCCCAATGAAATGCCCGGCATCATGCCCTCCACGCAGTGGGAGATGAAAAACTACCACCAGAAGTGGTATGCAGGCTCAACCATTTCCGTGGGAATTGGTCAGGGCGAGGTTGCGGTTACGCCCATTCAACTGGCCAGGGCTTTGGGTGGCATCGCGTCGGACGGTCACTTCGTCCGCCCCCATGTGGTGATGCCGGACCAGAATATTCCTGCAGACTTCCGCCAGGCCATTCAGGAGAGTTTTCCCGGCTCAGGAGACAGGGAAGTACCCCTCAACCCGGACACTTGGGCCATCATCACCGACGGCATGGCTGCGGCCACCACCACCGGTACGGCTGCCGCTTCGCACATCGAAGGCATTGATTTCGCAGGAAAAACAGGAACCGCTCAGGTGGTCGGCGGCGGCGACACCCACACCAAAGGCGGAGCCAAAACTCCAAATTCCTGGTTTGTCGGCATGGTTCCCCGGCGCAATCCCGAAATCGTGATTGCCGTCCTTCAGGAACACGGCGACTGGGGCTCGTTATCTGCCCACATCGCCGCCCAGATTGTGACCACCTACGTCAACAAGAAGCGTTTGGCGGACCACAACATTCTCGACCAGGCCAGTGTCAGCAAACCAGTTGAAGTCGGAGCCGTCTGGTCCGAGCCCTCGCCCGCCAGCCGCAAGCGCTCCGGCGCTCCCAGTCAGAATTACGTCCTCCATACCGGACATTTCACGGTCAATTCCGCCCCTCTGGCCTCATCCAAAGCCATGGCCAGCGCTCAGTTCCCACCGCCAGCTTGGTTGATGGCTTCGCCCTTGCGCTTTAAGGAAGGCAAGCCCTGATGCGTCGGTTCCTTTCCTTTCGCGATTTCGACTGGGGGCTGCTGGGCATGGTGCTGGTACTCTGCACCGTTTCCGTCCTTGAAATCTACTCCGCCACGCTGCACACCAAATACATCGGCTTCCACACCAAACAGGTATTTTGGATCGCTGGCGGCCTGGCGGCCATGTTTCTCTTCTCCAAAATCGACTATCACCGCCTGCTGGACTGGGCTCCATGGGCCTATGGAATCAGCCTTTTGGCGTTGGTGGCCGTCAAGTTGGTGGGGCGCAAAGTGCTGGGCGCAAAGCGCTGGATCGCTGTCGGCCCCGTGCACTTCCAACCCTCCGAGTGGGTCAAGCTCATCCTGATTCTGGTGGTCGCCCGCTATTTTGCCAACCTGGGCGGCAGGCATCTCACGTGGCGGGACATTTTCAAAGCTTTTGGGCTGGTTGGCCTTCCCATGGCGCTGGTGCTGATTCAGCCCGATCTGGGCACTGCGCTCACCTATACACCGATCCTGATCGCCGGCCTCTTCCTGGGCGGCGTCAGCATTCGCCAGGCGTTGATCTTGTCGACTTGCGGATTCGTGCTGGTCGTCGGCGCATGGAGCAGCGGCAAGGTTCTCAAGCCCTATCAGAAGGCCCGCCTCACCAGCTTCATCAATCCAGACAACGATCCCAAGGGCACCGGCTACCAGCTCCGACAATCCAAGATCGCCGTCGGCTCCGGCGGCATCTGGGGCAAAGGTGCGGAGAAGGGCACACAGACCCAGGGCGATTTCCTGCCCATTCCACATGCCGACTTCATCTTTGCCGCTTTCGGCGAGGAGCACGGATTCGTCGGCGCGCTTTTCGTCCTGCTGCTATACTTTTTCATATTGATGCGTTTGATTCAGAACGCTCAAACAGCCGCAGACCTGTCCGGCTCTCTGGTTATTATGGGAGTGGTGGCTGTGTTGACCTTTCAGATCGCGGTCAACGTGGGCATGGTCATCGGGTTTATGCCCGTCACCGGAATCCCTTTGCCGTTGATGAGTTACGGCGGATCTTCGGTGTTGTTTACGTTCCTGGCGCTAGGCGCGGCGATGAATGTCCGCATGCGCCGGTTCGTCAACTGAACGGACTCGCAGGTTTACCTCTTGTGTCCCCCCGGAACAGTCCGGCCCGCAAGAAACTTAGTTGTAAGCATTTCGCCGGCCAGGTCCAGATGGATCGCGCGCCCGGCAGGATTGGGTTCATGAGCACGCAGAGACGGGAAAACCGTTGGCAGCGTACAGGTTGCACAGGTCGCGCAAGAGCCTCCGACGATAGATATTCGTCGCCGGGGTGGAACGTATCGGGGCTCATAAGCCTCGCTCTCTTCGTGCGGTACGTCTGTGCAAATGCCAATGGTGGAACGGCCCTGCCGGGTATCCCGGCATGCTTCCACTCCGACGGCCAACTTCGGTCGCCGGGGCCCCTGAAGCAGTTGGCCACAAACTCTCTGCAATCGGATTACCGTATCGTAAAGCTAGTTTGTCAGGAACTTCGCCAAAGCTCGCCGCCCGTCGTGGCCGGCCCTGGCGCGGCAACCGGAACACCAGCGACTCACCGGTTCTCCCTTCCGCACATACCCTTCCCTTCCGGCCGCACGCGTCTCCATCCTGCCCTGCCGCAGGTCCCGGAAGGCGGACGCCACCGGGCGGAAAGGTACGATGGCAAAAGAGATTTGCATATCCTCTACGCCGCATGAAACGCGGCTTGCAATCCTTGAAGACGATCAACTCGCGGAAATCTACTACGAACGCGAAAACGAATACACACTGGCCGGGTCCATTTACAACGGGCGCGTCACCCGTGTCCTGCCGGGCATGCAATCGGCTTTTGTGGACGTCGGCCTGGAGCGCGACGCCTTCCTTTATGTAACCGACTTCCTCGAACTCGAAGACCCGGAAGAGTCCGACGAACTCGAAAAAGCCGCGACCAGCGGCGGCAACCAGCCTCCCCGCGAGGTTCGCCACACAGGCGGCCAGGACGCCAATGGCGGCCGCGGCGAAGTTCGTAACGGCCGAGCCGGCCAGAAGCCCGACCAAAAACCAGAACAAAAAGGAGACCAGAGGCAGGAACCGCGCCCCGCTCCGGAGAAACCCTCCAAGGATCGCCGCTTTGTCGTTGAGCCTGCGTCCGAAGTTGGCGACACAATCGCTCCCACATCCGTCTTCGATTCCGAGCAAGCCGACGCCGGGCAGGAAGATTCCGCTGCGGGAGGCGTCAAGCGCTGGCGTGGACGCCGCCGCCGTCGTGGTGGACGAGGCGGCGCAGGCTCGCCCGAAAACCAGCCAAAGACCACTGACACTTCCGGAGCCTACGTTGAGCAAGCCGCCGAGACTCAGCCAGAAGTTGCGCCCCAGATTCACGCCGGCGCAGGAGACAGCTCGTCTACCGGACGGTCATCCGGTGACAGGTCTTCGTCGCAAGGACGGTCCGCCGCTCCTGCACCCCGTTCCGACGCCGCTCCAGTCCCCTTTGTTCTGCCCGGTGAATCGCTGTCCAAGTACGGGGGCACTCCGGCAGAGGATGCCGCACGCCCCGCGTCCGAATCAGCGGTGCCAGCCCGGCCCGCAAGCTCCTTCAAACCCTCGACAATGATCGAGGCCCCCCTCGCATGGGACGGTAGCGGCCTCCTGCCCGGCGAGTCGCTGTCCAAGCATCGCAGCCAATCTGCCCCGCAAGAAGCAGCCCAGCACACCGGGCAAGCGCAGGCCGAGCCGGAGACCGTCATTATCGGCGGGTCTGAAGCCGCCAGCTTCTTCACAGAGACCACCGAGTCTGCCCCGGCATCATCTGCACAACCTGCGATTCAGCCGGCAGAAGACCTGTTTGCTCACGCAGCCGCACTGGAAGATCTCCTCGAAGTTGAGGACCTGCTCGAAGAAGAGCTGCTGGAACTGGACGAAGATGAGTTAGAGGAAACGACCGAAACCGCGTTCGAGTTGGAAGCCGGTTTTCCCGCTGCCGCCTCTGAGACTTGGGAAACCACAAGTCGTCAGACCGAATCGCACAGCGCCTCACAACCCATCTTCGAGAATTGGGAGACAACTGAAACCACCGAGCTGGTATCCCACAACGACGAGAGTGCTTCGGCGACAGGGTGGGAGACCAATGCCTCCGCCTCCCACAAAGTGGATCCGCTGCCTCCATCTGGATTTCGCCTCTTTGGCTTCGGCGGCAAGAAAAAGGATGAGGAGCCAGCCGCAAAGCCCACAGCAGTCGCCTCGGCCTCGTCCTACGCTCCCGGCAGCGGTCTGATCGAGGAAGAAGTCATCGAGGAAGAGGAGTTCGACGCTCCCCGCCATCATCCGCACGGCAAAGCCGACGAACACGACACGGAAGATTTTGAAGAAGAGACGCTCCCCACCCATCTTCGTTCCGGCGACTTGGGCGAGATGCTGCAAGAGGCCCATCTCGACCACCGCATCCAGTTGAACTTCGACGAAAAGAGCGGCGACGAAGAGGAAGACGAAGAAGAAGGCGAAGAGCCTTTGGCCGATGGCCGGCCCGCCGCAACCCCCGGTCAAGCTTCCCCTCAGCAGCGCCGTGATCGTACCGGCCGCGGTCGTCGCGGTCGCGGAGGCACGGGAGGAGCACCCGGCGCTGGCGGCAAAGGCCACGGAATGTCCCGCCGCTCCATGCAGACCTCCGACCTGCCCATCATCAGCGACCTGCTGAAGCCCGGTCAGGAGATTCTGGTCCAAATCGCCAAGGAGCCCATCGCCAAAAAGGGCGCGCGCATCACCTCGCACATCGCCCTGCCCGGGCGCTTCCTGGTCTTCATGCCCACCGTCTCTCACATCGGCGTCAGCCGCAAGATCGCCTCTGATGAGGAACGCCAGCGCCTCAAGCGGATTCTCGTTCACGAGCGCGGCGAAGCCTCGGGCGGCTTTATCGTCCGCACCGCCGCCGAAGGCGCCTCTGAAGAAGAGCTCCGCACTGACCTGCGCTTCCTGCTCAATCTCTGGGCAGACATCAAGAAGCGCTCCGACGAATCGAAGTCGCCCGCTTTGATCTATCACGATCTAGGGCTGATCGAGCGCATCTTGAGAGACCAGGTCAGCAGCAATTTCTCTTCCATCTGGGTCGATTCGGAGGCAGAGTACGAGCGTATCGTCCGCTTTCTCAACCACGTCTCGCCCACACTGGTTCGCCGCGTCAAGCTCTACACAAAAGAGACGCCGCTCTTCGAGCACTTCGGCATTCAGGACGAAATCGCCAAAGCGCTCCGCTCCAAGGTCTGGCTCAAGTCGGGCGGCTCCATCGTCATCAATCAGACCGAGGCGCTGGTCGCCATCGACATCAATACGGGGAAATATGTCGGCAAGTCCGCTCGACTTGAAGACACCATCCTCAAGACCAACCTCGATGCCGTCCCCGAGATCGTCCGCCAGATTCGCCTTCGCGACCTGGGCGGAATTATCGTGATCGACTTCATCGACATGGACGAGCGCAAGAATCGCTTCAGAGTGATGGCTGCTCTCGAAGAAGCTCTCAAATCCGATCGCGCCCCCACCAAGGTTCTCCAGTTCAATGATTTTGGTCTGGTCGCCATCACCCGCAAGCGCGTCAAGCAATCCTTGGAGCGGACGCTCTCGGTTCCTTGCCCCACCTGCCAGGCCACCGGCATGGTCAAGAGCCCGACGACGGTCTGCAACGAGATTTACACCGAGTTGCGCAAGATGAAGAAGCACTTCGAGGGCGCCGATGTCCTTCTGCGCGTCAACCCTGAAACCGTTAAGGTCCTGAAATCCAACAACGCCAGTTGGCTCTCTGAATTCGAGGAGTTAGTCAGCAAGAACATCCTGGTCAAGAGCGACGCCACATTGCATCCCGAGCAATTCGATATTCAGGGGTAGGTTAGCTAGCAAAGCCACGAAGGCCGGAGCAGTTGCTTCGGCCTTCGGTATTTTCTAACTCATTATCCAAAACTACACGCGCTTTATTTCATTTCTTAAGTCCACAGTACCCCGATACACAGTGCCGATTGGAGGCAAACCATCGGTAGCAATACCAGATGAGTGCGTTGAATCCCGGAAGCATAAATAGAACACCGAAAGGCCAAGCCCACCATATTTTTCTGGCCACATGCAAATAAACATCAGCTCCCGCGAAGCTATCTCCCTTCGCAGTTAGTAACCGTATGTCGCGTAATGTTTCCTCTCGCGTCATTCCAAGCGCATCGGGGGTCCAATCAGCTTGAAGTGTGTCCACCTCAAAACCACGGCGGCGCAACAATGGAGACCAGAAGTGCAACCAACGAACGCAGAATGCGCAATCTCCGTCGTAAAGAATCCAACCCTGCGCAGCTGGAATTCTTGTCACTTGATTCTCGTCCCTTTGAAGACAGTTACAAGGGATCCATCGGCCAGAAAGGCTGAGTCCGGGTTGCGGGACAGAACGTTCGCGAACTTTGCGCCATAGACCCTGGCAGTATTTCCACAAACGCTTGCCAGCTTCGCTGTTCTGACACTCCATCGCGGGTGTTGCACTTCGTATTCAAGACAGCCACCGCTCGGTTGTGCTGCATAGCCCCAATAGTGCTCTGTAATGAATTGGCTTAATGAATTATCCGGCGGAATAAAACATGCTTTGTCGGTTTCGATCCGCATGATGCATCGGTCCTGCTCAGAGCCCCAGGCATATTCGGCTTCAACAACCCCGTCCCCCGCGCGAGTATCAAATTGATGTGACATAGGCACAGCCGAATAGTTTTCATTAAACGCGAATCGCGCGACTGCGGCTACTGCGAATTTCGGCACGAGTTCGCGTACAAATACCACTCCCCGTTTGGATAAGCGTTTTACATAAAATCGAAGATTTACTTCTTCAAATGCCTGGTGAAACGGTACTGTAAACCCCATAACTCGCGTGCGGTTAAACTCGAAACCAACCAAACTCAAATAGACTCTTCCTTCAAAGGTGTCCAATTCCGTTCCGGTCGGGACATATCGCTCCATTAACGAAGCTTCGACGGCGTAGTTGAGCATTATGAGGTTTTTCCACTCAGCAGTGAGAAACTTGCCAGGTTGTTTCATTCACCTCACCTGCCAATAGTCTAGCCGCACCTTCCCCGCAAGCATCTCACCGAATCACATGAATCGGCACCCCCACCTTCAAGCCTCTCCAAGCCTGCTCCGTCGTATAAACCGGAGCCTTAAGCGCAATCGCCAACGCCAGGCACGACCTATCACCCAGCGACAGTCCTAACTTCTCCGTCTTTGCAATCAGGCCTCCGGCGACTTTCGCCTGTCCGCTGGTGAAAGGTTCGGCCGCCGAGATAGCGGAGAGCGTATGCTCCCAGGCTTCTTCCGGCGAGAAACCTCTTTTCACAAGCTTGCCTTGCACTTCCGCGAGGTTCACCGTACTGGCAACGGCACGATCCTGAATCTCATCCGTCAGCTTTTCGGCACCTCGTTCCTCTTGAAGCAAGGCAAGAATTGCAGAAGCATCGAAGACCACTTCATTCATGCTTTGCAGCCTCGCGCCGCTCCGCGCTCAACTCTTCCGCGAGACTCACTCCGGGTGGAACCAATTGCCGAACCCGCTCCTGCGCACGCCTGATACGGCTTCGCAGCGTAGAGGCGCGCAGCTCCCCGTCCACCACGCGCAAATCCAGCACAGCGCCAACGTCCATCCCCAGCGCCTCGCGCATCGCCACCGGAATCACCAGCCGCCCTTTTTCGCCTAAGCGGGTCCGGCTGCGAAGTTCCGTGACCTCCGGGCCATTCGAATCTGCCCCAAATACCGCGCGTTGCCCTTGTCCGAGCAGCCCAGCAACTTCCATGCGTCCCACCCCCATCCAAAGTGTCACTAATATACCATAGTGCCACTAATCAAAAAAGTGGGAATTATGTGCTATCTCCCACAATATGCCCATCATCGCCGCAACTTCCAGCCAACTATTGTGTCTAATCGATTGCCCGGCGTTTTATCCCCCGGGACGCAAAAAATACCATTCGATCATGGAGGCTCCAGTATGTCTTTTCTTCGTTCGATGTCGCTGATGCAGCGCGTCTTGCTCCTTTTTGGCGTGGCGATCCTTGCGGTTGGTTTCGCAAGCGCCCAATCCTTGTCCAACCCCAACTCATCCGCTCCCAGCTTCTCCGCGGCTAATGAATCCAGTTCCAGCGCGTTTGAGTTCGACGCCGATGGCGATCCCGGCGGTTCCGCGGCTTCACCCTCCGCCTCTGCCGCCTCTGGAGAGGGTGCAGGCGCGGGCGCTGGTTCGATTGGACACAGCTTGAAGAGTCTGGCCTCCCACAGCTTCGCCCTCGAACTCGGCGCTGGCTTCAATGGCCCCATCGGCAACGACACGAGTACCTCAAGCATCGGTGGCGTGCCCTATGGCCCCTTCATCACCTGGGGTGGCAACTTCACCATAGGCGGCGGACTGCATTTCTCCAAGCGCTTCACCCTGTTGGGCGAGTTCCAATTTATGGACAATAAACTCCCCGGCGCATTGATTAACGATGTGGGGTCTCAAACCGGCGACACTCATATCATTTCGCTGACAGCAGCTCCGGTCATCGATCTATTTCCCAAGCGGATCAATAGCATCTACGTGACCGGCGGAGGTGGCTACTATCACAAGTCCACCAACTTTAATGTTCTGGAATGTTGCGACTTATACGGCGAAGAGGTACCCGTCTCGGTCGACTCATTCTCCTCCAATCAGGTCGGCGGTAGCCTGGGCTTTGGCCTCACCCATCGGCTGGGCGGCGTTTATGGCGACGGCAAAACGAAGCTCTTCGCAGAGGCTCGCTACCTCTACATTCACACCCCTCCGCTCACCGCAACCAATGGCCTGGGCACAACTGAATTGATTCCTGTAACCCTCGGTGTGCGCTTTTAGGTCTTGAACTGGCTTACGGATTTGGGCAGGCTCTCAGCCGATCGTGCTGAGAGCCGCCTACAAAATCCCCACCACTCTCAGCCGCACCAGCCCGCCAGCCAGCACGCCGACAGGCGAAATCGCCACCTGTGAGAGCTGAAACCAGATGGGCTGCTTGCCGCGTGACTGCAGAACGCTCAGCGCAGCCAACGCCAAAACCACGATCCCCAGCGCCAGCACTTGCACAAGCGCATTGCCTGACGCGGCCCATGCCGTCACATAGCCGCCTCCGGCTGCAGCCAGAAACGAAGAACCAAGGTTGACAAAGGCAAAGCCCGGCGCCACTCGCGACAGCGGCTCGCCCTCCGCGCCCTTCCAGCCAGGAACCGTACGCTCGACCAGCGCCGACAGCATCATCCCCAGCATCACCAGAACGAAAAAGCCAGCCGCCAGCGCCAGAAATGTGTGCAGAATTACCACGGCCGTCTTTCCCCTTCCGGTTGCGCGCCCACCGCGCCTCTCTCAATCCGATCCAGAAAGGCCCGCGCCAGCTTCCGTTCTCCGGGATTGCTCTCGCCGTGAATCGAGCACAAGTCGAGGAACTCGTCGCACAACGGATTTCGTTCTTCCTTCTGGGCAAAGACGCCCTGCAAAGCCAGAGCCAGCTCGCGCAACCTTGCGGCCTCCGGCCATGCGCTGCCTTCACCCTCCTCGCCCAGCAGTTCAACGTCAGAAAACAGTCCCCGCCGCCCGCGCGCGCACTCGTCGAGACAGGCCATCAGTTGCTCGCAGAAAACCTGCGCCAGCGCCTCCAACTGGCTGCCTTCTTTTTCGTCCTCGGGTTCCATCTTTTCCTCGATTGTCTTGTTCGATCGGCACACGATCCATGCACCAAGCCTCATCGCGGGCGCGGCAGGCTGTCAAGCCGCGTCTGGATCGTGATCGATCAAAGCCCCGTCGATGCGTCCATCGGATATTCCTTGTCTTCGGTCAGCAAGCGATAAAACTCCTCCGCCGAAATGGCGTGCCCGAAGAGCCAGCCCTGAGCGAGAACCGGGCGTTCGGCACCGGCAAAATAGTCGGCTTGCTGGTCGGTTTCGATTCCTTCCACCACCACCTGCAGATGGAGAGCCTTGGCCATGGCCAGAATCTGGGGAAGAATGGCGACCGTCACCGCCTCGGTGCCGATAGCTTGGGTGAAGAATTTGTCGATCTTGATCGAATCGATGGAAAGAGCGTGCAGATAGGCGAGGCTGGAATAGCCGGTGCCGAAATCATCGACATAAACGCAATGGCCGCTCTTGCGCAATTGATGGATTGCGTCGACTGCGACTTGTCGGCGGGCCGTGCTGCTTTCGGTGATCTCGATCCCCAAGCCTTCCGCCGGAACCCCTGCCTGAGCAAGGGCACGCCCCACCAGGAGCGGAAACTCCGGGTTGCCGAGGTCGGCCGCGGTCACGTTGATATTGACTCGGAATCCAGGACGTGCGCGGAGTGTCTCGCGGAAATCGCTCAGAACGTGGCGCAAAACCAGCTTGGTGACCTCTTCCACGAAGCCGCGCTCCTCGGCAATCTTGATGAAGGTGTCCGGGCCGACCTCGAAGCCATCTTCATCGGTCCATCGCGCCAGCGCCTCGGCGCCCACAATTCGCTTGCTGGTCAGGCTCACAATAGGCTGATACTCCACGCGCAGCTTGTCTCTGCGAATGGCTCGGCGAAGCTGCTGCTCCATACCGCGGCTGCGCCGGTAAACGAGCGAACAGAAGAATCCGAGAAATGCGCCGGTCATTCCGCCCAGCAGCATGTGAATCCGGCACTGGATATGATCGGCCTGCAAGGCTTCCGGAATCGACAGATAAGCCGTTATGCAATTGGAAAAAACACTAGAGCACCGCGTGGCATACAGGCTGTCTCCCACGCGGGCAAAACCATCGCTTGCAAAAACCTTCGCGGCAACCGGGGGAGGCTCACCCAGCAGCCAATCCACTTGTCCGTTGAGCCCTTCTCTCACCGCCTCGCTGTAGTGCTCGGAAGCGGGCCCTATATGCGCTTGGATGGAGGGGACAAAAACAGTGTAGAAGCCCTCCCACTGCAATGTGACAACGGTCTGGTCTTCACTCTTATATGGAGCAAGGTTCTTGTAGAGATTGGCTCCCGTGCTGAGGGTAATGTCCTGCCTGGCTTGCGCCGGAGGCTGCATCGGACGAGCCATGGCACCAGAACAATCGATCGTGCCGTCACTCATGCGCCCCGCGTCTTTCAGATACTTTCCATTGAAGATCAGGGCGCGAAAGAACGTAAGCTCAGCGTCTGAACACGGAGCATACGAGGAGCCTTTCATGGCAACCAGCACGGCGTGCGCTTCTGTCAGCCGGATATCTGCCACCGTCAAGGCGCGGGTTGCGTCCTCAATGAGCCTGCGTTCGGTCTGTCTCAGCGTGATGAACCGGCCCAGCAAACTGCCGCCCAGTGCGCCGCACGCCGCCGCGATGATCGTCACGACTAGCGTTGCCAATAAGCGCTGCTTCAAAATCCGTCTCACTGAAAAGCCACCATCAACCCTTCATCGGCACACATCTGATCGCGGCGCTGTACATTGCCGATCTATCTCTTCCATCGGAACGGATAGTAGGTCCATGAGTGCAAATTCGGGGATTGTTGAACAAAAGTGCGTAGCACGCGGATTACCGGAACTTCTCAGGCTGCGTCGGCGGAGGCAGAGTCACTCTTTCCCTCAACTACATCAGCGGAAGCGGGAGCTTTCCTCAGGTCCTCAACCAGCAGACGATGGAAATCCTCGGCTGGCACAGGGCGTCCATAGAGCCAGCCTTGGCCAAGAATGGGCTGCACGAGGCCGGAAAAATAGCTGGCCTGCTGTGCGGTTTCGATCCCTTCCACGATCACTCGCAGATTGAGCGCCGCGGCCATAGCAAGAATCTGCGGAAGAATCCCCACCGTCACCGCCTCGGTACCGATCGCCTGGGTAAACGATCTGTCGATCTTGATCGCATCTATTGAAAGATCGTGTAGATAGGAAAGACTCGAATACCCGGTGCCAAAGTCGTCAATGTGGACGCTGTGTCCTCGCTGGCGCAGCAGATGGATCGTTACGAGTGCCGCCTTGAATCGCGCGGTAGAGCTCTCGGTGATTTCGATCGCCAGGCTCGCGGCCGCAACTCCCGCCTGATTTAGCGACGCATCCAGCATGGGCAGAAAGCCGGGATCGCCCAGGTCCGCCGCGGCCACGTTGACGCTAAGCTGAAAATCGGCGTGAGCGCGCAGTGTCGAGGCAAAATCTCGCAGGGCGTGATGCACCACCAGCCGCGTAATCTCTCCCACAAAGCCCTGCGCCTCGGCGATTTTGATAAACATATCCGGGCCCACCGCGACGCCGTCCTCATCGGTCCAGCGCATCAGCGCCTCGGCGCCCACGATCCGTCCGCTGCTCAAGCTCACAATCGGTTGATATGCCACGCGCAGCCTGTCCTTGCGAACGGCGCGGCGAAGTTGCTGCTCCATGCTGCGATTGCGCCGGTAGAGGAGAGAAAACACAAACCCTAAAAGAGCGCCGGTCAGCCCGCCCAGCACGATGTTGATCTTAACTTCAGCCTGGCTTGCTAGCAGCGCCCCAGGAATAGTGGCGTAGGCCGTAACGCAACTGAAGTAGAGGGGAGAACAGCGGGTGGCATACACGCTGTCTCCGTGGCGGCCTTGGCCGTCCTTGGTACGGCTCGCATCCACAGTCAGCAGCGGTGTGGCAATCGACCGGCCGGAATGGTCGACCTTCGTTATCTTGAGGTGGTCGACTAATGGCTCCGCCTGCTCGAAGCGTGATCCCTGCTGGATGCGTGATCCGAAGATGGCATACACATCGCCCAGTTGCAGGCTCACGACCGTCCCCCTCCCAATCGGAAACGGCGCAAGGTTCTGGTAAACCTTCGTACCGTCCGCCTGTGAGAATTCCGGTTTCGGCAGCTCAAAGGGCTTTTCCAGGCGCCCCAGACTGGCCGAGCAGACAATCTTTCCATCGCGGATGCGCCCCGCATCTTTCATGTACTCCGAACTAAAAACCTGGTTGCGAATAAAGAAGATATCGGCGTCCGAGCAGAAGGGATAGGAAGAAGCGCGCATGGCCGCCATCACATCGCGGGCCTCGGTCGAGGAGGTATCGCGCGAAACAATGAGGCGCCCTGCAAACTGGCCCAGCCGTCCCTCAGCCAGGTGAAGCGCAATAGCACACCCCGCCAGATAGCCCGCAGCCATCCCCAACGCGGCGGCAACGATGGTTGCCACCAACGCCATAAGCGCGCGCTGCTTGAGGTTGCGTATCATTCAGCAAGGCCGGCGTTCAACTTCGAACGGCATAATCCCTTCATCGGGGGTAAAAGGGATTTTCATCAAGGAATTTTTATCAAAGAAGTAAGAAACCACTCGTCCCGCCCGTCCCCATCCCCCGGAATCCGAAAAACTTGAGATCGCCGCAATATGCGAATTTGCCAGAGGGACTGACGGCGGCACGGACCCTAAGGCCGTACGCAAAATCCTCGTGGATTTGAAAGAGGCTGGTGGAGAAGTGGCCGGCCGGTGCGCACGCGGTCTCCGCACCGGAAATCAAGACGCAGATCAAGCAAACAGCGATCCGCCATCGGACCCACCGAAGAAATAAATTCTGACACTCTCAAGGCGATTCGTCGATAAGCCTACGCACTCTTCCGCTGCGCCTCCGCGATGGCCGCAGAGATAACCTGATCGGCGATTCCATGCTTGCGCAGGCTTTCGGTAAGTACCTGCACCTGCGAATTCTCCATCCGAGCCTGATCTTTGCGCAGACCCTGGCCGATGTAGGCGCGAATAAGCGGTTGATAGCCGGAGAAGCCAAGCGACGGCGCGATCTCTTTCAGGTCTTCGATCACATCCCCCGGAATGCGGATGCTGATAACCGTCATCAAACGATCTTTCTTCAAACGCTGCTGGATTCTTTCACTCGCTGTCTTCATAAATTTTCCTTTCTTGCGCGGTCGCCGGCCGCGCTGAGATGATGCGGATCTTGTCTCCCTCGCGCTATATGTGCACAACAAACAGTAAAGTCCAATCCTCTGTGAGACCTATCGCTGCGTCTCGCTCTTCCCCGCCGACACTCGCGTCTTGGACGCGGATCAACGGATCGAAAAAGACTTCGCAGGCTAGCTCAAAGCTCACATCATGCTTCTGAACATTGACGGATGCCTTCTCCGAGTCCCACACAAAGCGCTGACCGTGGTAAATGAAATGAAGGTCCATTGACAGAACGTATATATATTGTATATTTATTTGTCAAGCGTTGGAACCAAGCCCCTTAATCCGTCTGTCTCTAAGTCGGACCAACCTCATTCCACCCTCCACCCCACCACCGGGTGGTTGAAATTCCCAGCATTTTGGCCTATGCTAACAATGCAGACGAATTTGTCCGCCTGAGTTGCCGTGAATGCGCCGGCTGGCGGAGAGATGAGTGGGCTTACAGCCCACTTTTTATTTGCGGAAAATTCCTCAGTTTTTGAGGGTGTTTTTCTTGGTTTTTTGCCGCAAACAGGGCAACTTTGCCGGGAATGCCAATGCAGGATCAGCCGTCCGAAAGGCGGCTAGCGAACGGAATCCCCGACGGGCGATTTTTTACTCGCAGGGGTGCAGGGAACGATGGCGGTAAAGCTGGAAGAAATCCGGAAAGCGGCGATAAGAGTGGCCGCCTCGCATGGGCTGGACGTGGTGGAGATCGAGTTCATCGGCCCGGCCAAGGAGCGCACGCTTCGCATCTATCTTGAGAAGAACGCCGAGGGGCGGGCAAAGCTCAAAGCGGCTCTCGTGGCCGGGATCGCAGCAGATGGAAGTGAGATCCTGCCCGAACGGCTGGTCCAGGAAGCTCAGGCAGGTACGATCAGTGTGGAGCAGCTTTCTGGCGTCACTCATGAGGATTGCGCCCGTTTCAGCCGGGATTTTGGCGTGCTGCTGGATGTGGAAGACCTGGTTCCGGGCGCGGAGTACACGCTTGAAGCCAGCTCTCCGGGGTTGGACCGCAAGCTGACCAGGCCTGAGGATTTTGAACGGTTTGCTGGAAGCCTGGTGAAGGTGCAAACCTTCGAGCCGATCCGCAATAACCGGCACTGGCAGGGACGGCTGGCGGCTGCAACTATCGCTGGCAAAACGATCACGCTCGACCTGAACGCAGTGAAGCAGAACAGCAAGAGCCGGAAAGCCGGCGTCAGCACGGTGGAGATTGCGCTGGAAAACATTGAGAAGGCGCAACTGGTGCCGGAAATTTAGTATTTCTTCCTCAACGCAACTAACTGAATTGGCAGAAGCCTGAAAAACTTCCGCCTTACGCGAACTACCGCAGTACAAAAGAGAGAGCAAGCAGAGTATGCCCAGCGTTTTGTATCAGAGTATCGAGCTCTTGAGCCAGGAAAAAGGCATCGAGCCGGCGATTGTCGTCGGCGCCGTCGAGGAAGCCATTGCCCTGGCCACGCGTAAGTTCTACAAGACCCAGGAAAACATGCGCGGGGAGTTGAACAAGGAAACCGGCGAGATCACAGCCTACATCTACAAGACCGTGGTGGCCGACGACGAGCCCATCGAAGACCCGCTGAATCAGATCACGCTCACCGAAGCCAACGAACTGGCGCCCGGCGTCGAGTTGGGCAGCGAGATCCGGATCTACCGCGACACCAGTCCCCTGGGCCGCATTGCCGCGCAACTGGCCAAGCAGGTCATCTTCCAAAAGGTCCGCGAAGCCGAGCGCGACACTGTCTTCCAGGAGTACGCCCACCGCGAGAAGGAAGTGCTCAACGCCACCGTCAAGCGCATCGAGGGTCAGGACATCGTCTACGATCTGGGCAAGGCCGAGGCGCGCTGCCCCAAGCGCGAGCAGTCAAGGCTTGAGCAGTTCTCGATCGGCGAACGCGTGCGGGTTGTTCTTCTCAAGGTGGACCGCGCCGCCAAGGGGCCGCAGGTCATCGTCAGCCGCGCCGCGCCGGAGCTGGTTTCGAATCTCTTCCAGTCGGAAGTTCCTGAGATCTACGACAACACTGTAGTCATCCGCGCCATCGCCCGCGAGGCCGGCGAACGCACCAAAATTGCAGTTCAGTCCCGCGACAAGGATGTGGACCCGGTCGGCGCATGCGTGGGCATGAAGGGCATGCGCGTGCAGTCCATCATCCGCGAGTTGCGCGGAGAAAAAATCGACATCATCGAGTTCTCCGACGAGATCACCACCTTTGCCGAGAAGGCTCTGCAGCCGGCCAAGGTCAGCCGCGTATCGATCTCCGATCTTACGGAAAAGCAGTTGGAAGTCATCGTCGACGACACGCAACTCTCGCTGGCCATCGGCAAGAAAGGCCAGAACGTACGCCTTGCGGCCAAGTTGCTTGGCTGGAAGATCGACATCAAGAGCGAAGAGGAGAAGCGCCAGGAGGTCGAGCAGCAGATGCAGGCCCTCTCCGGCGGTCCTTCGACGCCTATCGAGCAGGTTGCCGAACTGGGCGAGAGCATCATTCAAAAACTGGTCACCGCCGGCATCACCACCGTCGAGGCCCTGGCCGACATGACGCCCGAGCAGCTGGAAGAGATTCCCGGCATCGGCGAAAAAACCTTGGAGAAGATCAGCGTCGCCGTGCGCCACTACTTCGGCGAGTTTGTAGAGGGCGAAGAAGGCCACGTGCCCGCCGCAGCAGAAACGGCAGCCACGGAAGCAGCCGGCGAAGCCGAAGTCGAGAGCGCGCCAGCAGTTGTTGCGGACGCGGAAGCTGAAGCAGAAAACGCCGCTGTTGTGCTGGAAGAGGCCGAAAGCGTTCAAGCGGCAGAAGATGATTCCCAGACACAACCAGAGATTGAATCGGTCATCGAAAACCTTACCGGGGTCGCTGAGACGCCGGAATCGGAAACAAGCGAATCAGTAAGCGAAATTGAGCAGGAGCAGGCGGCCAAAGAGGACGACGCATAACATGCGCCGCGGCTTTTTGTGCCATTCAGGCAATAACAGTAGTTTGATGAGCGGCCAATGCCATGGGGTAGCTATGAGCGACTAATGGTCTTTGGGTAGCACCATTTGAAAAGAGGCGGATGAGTAAGGTTCGAATCAACGATCTCGCACGCGAGATGGAAGTCAAGAGCCGGCAGATTCTTGACGTATTGGCGGAGCTCGGCCTGGCCACCGGCAAAACTCATTCCAGTTCGCTGGAAGAAGACGAAGCGGAAAAGGTTCGCGCGCATTTTGAGCGTGGAGCGCGGTCCGCCAGCCACACTGGTTCGCAGGCCTCTCGCGCCCCGCAGGGCCTTGCGCCCAAAATCGATCTCTCGCATATCTCCAAGCCCGGCGACGTACTGAAGGCCATCCTGGCCAAGAAACAGGAAGACGAAGCCGAGGCCCGGCAGAAATATGCACCTGTAAAGCCTCCCGTAGCGCCGCCTGTGCAAGTGCCTGCTCGGCCAGCGCCCCCAATTGCGGTCGCAGTGGCAGCGCCGCCCGTCGCGCCCGCCCGTCCGGAGCCGCGCAGGATCGTTCCGCTGCCCCGCTCCGCGCCGCCCATCATCTCTGCTCCTCCACCTCCGCCCGCCATCGCCACCCGTCCGCCGGCCAAACCGGTGGTCGCCAAAGCGCCGGCAGGCACTGCTCCCGTGCAGCGTCCGGCAGTCGCCGTCACGCCCGCAGTAGCTGTGGTAGTCAAGCCGCCAGCGGCTCCCGTGGTCCGCGATAGCCAACCGCGCGTCGTCGAGCCCGTCGCCGTCAAGCCGCCGGTCGCACCGGTCGCGCCCCCGCCGCCAACTCCCGACATCCTTGCCGTAGCCACAAATGCAGCGCCTGAGGCACCCGAAGCGATGGCAACAGCAACTCCAGTCCTCGAAGCCGCTCCCTCGGACGTGGTTGCCGCCCAACCCGTCGCCGAAGCCGTTACCGCGCCAATGCAGGAAGCTCCCGTTCCCGTCAATGCCATCGAACCAGCGCCTGTCGCCCCTGTGCCTCAACAAGCTCACCGCACCAAAGGGCACATTCACACCGCACCGCCCACTCCGGCACTGCCCGCCCGTCGCATGGTCATGCCTCAAACCGGGCCTCGGCCGGTTTACACGGCGCCCCCGGTCGTCACGCCCCCGCCATCCGCCAACACAGGAACCGCGGCCGCTGGCATTCAGCGTGGCAGGCCCATCTTCGACCGCAGACCCTCCAGCGGCCCAGGCAGTTATCCCCAGCGCACCTCCGGCGGACCTCCAGGAGCAGCAGGCCAGTTCCCCGGCGGCCCGCGCCCCAAGCATCCCACCCGCACCACTCCAGGCGGTTACGCCGGAGCAGGCGGACCTGGAGCCCCTGGCGCACGTCCCGGCTTTGGCGCACGTCCCGGCTTTGGACCACCCCGCCCCGGTGGCCCTCCTCGTCCCGGTGGCGCACCGCCAACCGGCGAGGCACCGCGCCCGCAGCGTGCATCCTCCAAAGGACGCGGCGGTCGCCAGCAATATCCCAAGACGAAGGAAGGCCCAATGAAGGGCTTTGTGCCGCCACCACGCTATGGTGGTGTCCAATACGGCGGCGAGCCCCTTCCCATCACCCGCGAGATCACCGTAACCGAGGGCATCAGCGTAAAGGATCTTGCAGAAAAACTCGAAGTTCGCGCCAAGGATCTGATCGCAACGCTGCTCATGAGTGGCATCTTCGTCACAGTCAACCAGTCCCTCGACGCCGAAATGGTCAAAGACGTAGCCGCCAAGTTCGGAGCCGCGGCCACCGTCATCAGCTATGAAGAAGAGATCGCCAACCAGGCCATCGAAGAAGTTCTCGAAGCCGACAACACGGGCGAGCTTGAAGTTCCCCGCTCTCCTGTTGTGACTGTGATGGGCCACGTCGATCACGGCAAGACTTCGTTGCTCGATGCCATCCGTGAAACTGACGTGGCGGCTGGCGAAGCTGGCGGCATCACCCAGCACATCGGCGCCTACAAGGTGAAGTTCACCAAGGAAGGCTCGCCTGCTTCCGGTCGCGAGATCGTCTTCCTCGACACGCCGGGCCACGAAGCCTTCACCCGCATGCGCGCTCGCGGAGCCAAGGTCACCGACATCGTCGTCATCGTTGTCGCCGCTGACGATGGCGTCATGCCTCAGACTCTAGAGGCCATCGACCACGCCAGGGCCGCCGAAGTCCCCATCATTGTGGCCGTCAACAAAATCGACAAGCCCGAAGCCAATCCCGACCGCGTCAAGAAGCAGCTCGCCGACCGCGGCCTCATTCCTGAAGAGTGGGCAGGCGTCGGTCAAGAGGGCACAGTTTTTGTCGAAGTCTCCGCCAAAAAGCGCATTCATCTCGACCTGCTGCTCGAAATGATCTGCCTCGTTTCGGACATTAAAGCGCCCAAGGCAACCCCCGGTCGCAAAGCCGTCGGCAGCGTGCTCGAAGCCAAGCTCGATCGCGGCCGTGGCGCCGTCGCCACCGTCCTGGTTCAGGATGGAACCCTCCACCTCAACGACAGTTACATCGTCGGCAACACCTTCGGCAAAGTCCGCGCCATGTTCGACGACCGCGGACGCGCCCTTGAAGAAGCCGGTCCCTCCACGCCCGTCGAAGTCCTTGGCCTCGAAGCCATGCCCGACTCCGGCGACACGTTCCTGGTCGTCGCCGATCGCGACAAGGCCAAGGGCATCGCCCAGTACCGCAAGATGAAGGAGCGCGACGCACAACTCGCCAAGAGTTCCCGCGTCTCTCTTGAAGGCCTCGCCGAGCAGATTCGTCAGGCTGGCGTAAAAGACCTCGGCCTCATCATCAAAGGCGACGTCACCGGCTCGGTCGAAGTGCTGGCCGATTCATTGGTCCGCATGTCTACCGAAAAAGTGCGCGTCAAAGTCATTCACTCCAGCGTCGGCTCCATCACTGAAAGCGACGTCCTTCTCGCCACGGCTTCCAACGCCCTCATCATCGGATTCAACGTCCGCCCCGAGCGCAAGGCCGCCGAGTTAGCGCAGCAGGAGGGCATCCAGATTCGCCTCCACTCCATCATCTACGAGTTACAGGACGAGATGCGTCTGGCCATGCTTGGCCTGCTCGACCCCACCTTCAAGGAAAACTATCTCGGCCGTGCCGAAGTCCTCAACATCTTCCGCATCCCCAAGGTTGGCACCATCGCCGGCTGCCGCGTGCAAGACGGAGTTATCCGCCGCGACGCGGAGATCAAGGTCATGCGCGGAGAAGAGCAGGTCTTCAAGGGCAAGGTCAACTCCCTCAAGCGCTTCAAGGACGACGCCCGCGAAGTTACCAACGGCATGGAATGCGGCATAGGTCTAAGCGGCTTCAACGACCTGAAAGAAGGCGACATGATCGAAGCCTTCTCCACCGAGAAGTTAGCCGCTGACTTAGGCGCACTAACCTCCGCCAAGGCATAACTCAACTTATCTGCAAAAACCAATCGGCCCGCTTCTCACAATGAGAAGCGGGCCGATCTTTTTCCGCCACATTCAGCAAATGCGCACTTGCTCCCTCCATAGACCTGTTCGCCAATTGCAATCCCAGCCGCTTTGTGAGATAGTGATCCCGCTTCTTTCCGCGCCATAATTGCGTAATGACCCGGATAATCGCTCCTAACCGCGATGGAGAAAACATCAAATGACTAACCTCTGTGTGATAACTCCCCAGAATCGCCGGTGGAAAATCATCGCCAGCCTCTTCCTTTCCGGCTTCTTCTTCGCCAACGGATGCAAGACCTCTGGCGACGCCGCAGCCGCCGCAACCCAACTTACCGCTACCGCAAAATCTCTCACCGACTACTACTCCGCGCTCGACACCATCCTGGCGGAGACCGACCAGTTGAACGCCGTCCAGGAAGTCATGTACGGCATTCCTTACGACGCGCAAACCAAGGCCGAAATCGCCGATACCAAAGCCGAAATTCAAAAGCGCGCGGCCCTCGCCAAGGGTTTGACAGATCTAGCACAGTCCTTTGCCAAACTGACCGGTTCCACCGCCGCCACAGACGCCTCGGCCTCTGCAGCCAAGCTCAAAACCGAAGTCGAGAGTCTCAAACTGACCAAGAACAAGATGAGCTCCTATGAGCAGAATCTGATGAAGACCTCCATCGATCTGGTAGTCACTGCCATTCAAGAGCACAAGGAGCGTGAGGCCGCCCATGGCATCAGCCAGTTCACCAAGGCTCTGGATGATTTCTTTACCAAAGAGGCTCCTGACTATGTCTCCTTCGACAAGGATTATGTAGTTATCTCAACTTCGTTGGCCAAGACCCTGCTTCAGAAAGGCCAGACCGACCCATCTGGCTTTTTCAAGGTTGCGCTCGACCCATACGGCCTAACTCCAGAAGTAACCGATCCCACTCTCAGGAGCGGAATTGAAAAGCTCGCGGAAGCGCAAGTCGATCAAAAGGCCAAGGCTCTTCAAGACTCTCAGCAGAGTGCCACCGATGATATGGAAAAGTCCCTCAAGCAGATGTCCGACCGCATCGATCTGGTGGCCAATGAGAAGCCGATGGAGGCGCGCATGCCCCCCGTTACCGTCGCCAATGTCGAAAAGTGGGCTTCCCAGTTTTCGACCAGCGCCACACCAGCGACCAAACCCTCCTCGCCATCTCCAACGGTCCAAAACCAGTGACCAAAGCAAAATAATCGCAAAAAAATAATCCAGGAGACATAACATGCAAAGCGCACTTTCGGAGTTAGAAACAACCTACTTCACGCTTCAGTCCCAGATCGGCATGTTATTGGCAGCTTGCAAAACTCAGGATCAGAGGGATGCCTTGACTACCCAATATGTTAAGGCTAGGTCGAACTATTGGTCCTGCGTCAACAAGGCCTTTCATGACGACGACCCACAGGTTATCGCTCTGACCACCCAGCTCGACGCTGCCAACACTCAACTGAAAGCATCCGTCCAGCAGCTAGGCGATATAAGTAAGACCATCGACGCAATCACCGGAGCCATTACCATCGGCGCAAGCTTGGCCGCAAAGGTCATTGCTATGTAACTTTAGTTTGCAGTAATTGCGCATCATGCGCGGAGAATTGGAAACCCCACGGACTTATCTTCGTCCGTGGGGTCGAAGCAAAACCCACCTTCCACGCTCGCGCTTACTCCGCGTGAACTCGAGAACTGCTCTGGTCGTTGAGGTCTACTTCTTTCCCCTTCCAGTTCCGCCCCACTGGTAGAAGAATGAGCCCGACAAATCCATAACATTGGCGTGGATATTCTCGCCGTCCGCGGTAACATGTTGCCGCTCGTACCGGACCTCAGGCCGAATGCCCCAGTTCCTCGCAAGATAGACGCTGGCGCCGCCGCCAAAGTTAAAGTAGTAGCCATTGTGAGACACGGACACGGTGGTGCCACTCTCGCTTCCAGTCAACCGGTAACCGCCGAAGCCCGCAATAGCGTAAGGAACGGTCCTATTCAAGTCGTGAAGATTGAAGCGAGCAGCACCGCCGTAAAGTTGGGAGTGATAAGATGCCCCGTCGACATTGCTCAACGGATCGTATTTGTACTCTCCAAGAGCCGTCAGATAGTGTGTAACATTGTAACCGCTGGAGAAGCCGAGAAAGTGAGTGCTAGTGGGGCCATCTGAGGGAGTATAGCTTGTGTGGTCGTAGCCGATGTTTCCGGCAATCTCACCCGAGTTAGCCACAACCTGCGCATTGGCGGGCGCAAGCGAGGCGAGAAGAAACAGAGCTGGGATACAAAAGACTGCAAAAACGTTCTTGACAACTACTTGCATGTTGATTCGCTTATCCTTTCGTTTTTTGCTAAGCGGAAGTCCTTTTCAGGCCATCCCGCTTTCGTTTGGTCCGCACCCAGCCGCCGCCTGAGCGACTATCGCTCAAGATGCCACGGTGAGTGGTCCTCCAGGGTTATCACGACAGCGCACTCCTCCCATCGCCGCACATGCCTTCTTCGACTTAGAGACCAAGGGGGAGTAACTCTATCGCAGCAAATGCGCGCAACAGACATGTACCGTTAGTCTCTGTCCGTAAAGACTTGGGTAAATGGTCTTTTGGCATATGGTAACATCCGTTCTTGAACGCTGTACAGTCGCAGAGACACTCGGCCGAGTTGGAATTGCCTCTAACTCAACCTCAGCGTGGAAGGGTGAAAAACCATAAATCTCAATTCGCAGAGGTCTCACTTCTGAGGCCTGGGATGGATGCCCGCCCGCTGCCAATTCACAACAACTTCACACAATTTCTTCTCGCAATGCTGCCCCGATAGAGATAGAATCGCCGCGGGAATGCGATCTCGGTCGGCAACCACAATTTATTACCTGACCGCGGCATCCCCCAACCTCGAGCAACACGGCGATTCTCTCTGCCGGACTTCCCTCCGGCTGAACCTGAACCCCATCGGCTTCGTCAAAGGAGAAAACCATGCAACCGGAAACGATCCATCAGCCCGACACCCAATCCCATAAGCACCCCACCCCGCCGCATCCGGCTCCCACGCCCACCCCCAACGTCGCTACTTACACCCTGGTCACCGAGCCCGACCAAGGGCTCACGCCGATCTACAACCTGCTCTCCTCGGCAACCAAGTCCATCGACATGACAATGTACGAGCTCTCCGACCCCCAAATTACCACGCTGCTCATTACCGCCGCTGCTAAAGGTCTACCGGTCCGCGTTATCCTCGACCAGAACAACGAGAAGGCCAACAACACCGCGGCCTACAACACTCTCACCACCGGCAAAGTCTCCGTCCACTGGGCCAACCCCACCTACGCCTGCACCCACCAGAAGACCATCACCGTCGATCAGGCTACCTCGGCCATAATGACCATCAACCTCACCAAAGAGGACTACGCCACCACCCGCGACTTCGCCGTCATCACCGACAACGCCGCCGACATCGCCGCCATCGAGACCACATTCAATGCCGATTTCACTGACGCCGCCATTACTCCGCCCACCGGCGACAATCTCGTCTGGAGCCCAACCAACTCCCGCTCCTCCATCCTCGCCCTCATCGGCGGCGCCACCAAATCACTCCTCATCTCTCAGGAGGAATTCTCCGACACCGGCATCCAGTCCGCTGTCGAAGCCGCCCTCAAGCGCGCGGTCGCCGTTACCCTGGTCCAGGAGAACCTGGGCGGCAAGTACTCCTCGGTCCTCAACGCCCTCAAGAGCGCCGGGGCCAGCATCGCCACTTACAGCTCTCGCACCGGCTATTACATCCATGCCAAAACCATCCTCGCTGACTACGACACGGCGCAGGCAAAACTTTTCGTAGGGTCGGAAAACTTCACCACCGAATCGCTCAACGACAACCGCGAGTTGGGCCTCATCTTCTCCGACCCCGCCTGCATGGCCGGTATACAAGCCGCCATCACCGCCGACTACAACAAAGGAACTCGGTTTTGAACTGTACCGGAACCCGCCGCTCAGCCAGCCCCTGCGCACTCGCCCCGCGACCCCGAACTCAGTTACCCTCCACGCGCGCGCACTGCATCAGGATCAGGTTTCAAAGAGAATGATCTACGATGCAGTGCACCCCCAGCCGTCGCCTCCGGCCCAACTCCCAACTCCCTCTCTGTCTCACCCCCCCCACAGATTGGAATTTTCCAAAAAAACAAGCTCAAATCGTGTGATCAGCCCTCCATTCCTTTAGTCTTTAAATTAGCTACTGACGTGTTTGCAGCCGTTCGTCCAAATTCCGGCCCGACTCAACTCTCCACTTGCTCAAAGCTGGAGAGCGACAAGTCTCCACTTTGTCCAAAACCGGCAACCTATAGCTTCACATTTGCCCATAAACCGATAACTTATAGCTTCACATTGGACAAAAACCGGCAATCTATAAGCCACCACTTTTGCTACCGCCAAAGCCACGGCATATACGGGTCCTGCGTGCAGCTTGGCTAAGCCGCCCCTTCCAGGTATAATGGAGATTCGGCAAGCCCCCGGTGGCGTGTGTCCCATATGCCCCGCTGGCCGCCCCGTTGCACAGGTCCGGATTGAGCGCATGTGTTGTTATCGCTCGGGTTCTCTCCGCGACACGAAACATCAAGTTTGGAGCTAAGTCATGGCACAGGTATGCGACATCTGCGGGAAAGGTCCGCAATTCGGCAATAACATCTCTCATGCCCACAACGTAACCCGGCGGCGCTGGAGCGTGAACTTGCAAGCAGTGAAGGCGCTGGTCAACGGCAACGCTAAGCGGATCAGGGTGTGCACCAGTTGCATCAAGACCGGTAAAATCGCCAAGGCGTAAGGGCGCGCGGAAGCTGGCCTCGGGATAAGTCAGGAACGATACTCAGGATTGACGAAAACCCCGTCCAAGCCGGACGGGGTTTTCGTTGTGTCTGCTTCCCTCTCGTTGTATCTTACCTGAGCTCGATAACTGCCCCTTTGCCGTCATCCGCAACTTCAAAGCCAACGCTTTGGGCCTCGCGTTCCACATGGGCGGGAACCTGCTTTGCATTCACAGAGATGGTGTCTTGCTTAGGTGTCCATCCGTAGATATCGACGCGTATCTCCTTCCACCAAGCGGGGTAGGAGCCTTGATGCGGGCCAATTTCCAAACGCAGCCCCTCTGAAGTCATCTGACAACTGAACTTCATCCGCAAATAGGCGCCGCTTTGAAAAGCATAGGTCTTGCCATCGTCCAGGTATAACTCGCCCGCGCATCCATCACCTGCATAAACACGCAATATGAGCGGCCCCTGTGGAGTTTCATTCGTACTCTGGATGACGGGAGCGATGGGCAAGATCGAGCCGGCGCGTACAAAGACGGGAAGCTTGGCCAGCTCCGGAACAACGCGTACGAGGACGGGGACTTTACCACTCGCAGCTATCGATGGAGTTAGAGGGTCTGGAGCCGGCAAAGCGGATGGAGACACCTTCGAGCCAGTCCAGTAGTCGTACCAATCGGGAGTAGGAAGTTCAACCGCGTAGGCATCCTGCTCGTCAGGATACGGAGAGGGAGCGATCAGCAAATCGGGACCAAGAAGAAACTCACTGGCCGCTTCTCGATCCGTATCGATCGGGTGATGATCCGGCGCTGCATCTGGAAACTCCAGGAACAGTGGCCGCACAAGTGGTAACCCGGTGCGTGAAGCCTCCTCGGCCAAAGCATAGAGATAGGGCATCAGCCGATAACGAGCCTCGATAAAACGGCGACGAATGGCCTCGTGCTCCGGGCCTCCAACCCATGGCTCCTGATCGCCGGTTCCTTTCTCTGAGTGGTCGCGATCGATGGGTTGGAATGCGGCCACTTCAAGCCACTTGGTCAATAACTCAGGCGTGGGAGTTCCGGCGTAGCCACCCACGTCGGCACCGCTAAAAGCGAAGCCGCTCAATCCAAGATTCTCAAGCATGGGTGTAGTAAGACGAAGATGGTTCCAACTGCTGCTGTTATCTCCCGTCCACGTAGCTGCATATCGTTGCCCTCCCGCATAAGTAGCCCTGGTGAGAACGAAGGGACGCCTCTCCGGATCAAGTGTCCGCAGACCATCGAAGGTTGCCCGCGAATTCTCCATGCCATAGATAGCGTGGATTTCGGCATGGGTTGCCGTACGCGTAGTGAATCCTGGCTCATCAATTCGATGCACCACGTTTTCCGGCATGGTCAATGTCGCCGAATCGAACACTGAGGGCTCATTCATGTCGTTCCAAAAACCATCGATCCCGCTATGATGCAAGTCGCGGTAGAGCGTTCCCCACCATGCGCGAGTTTGCTGACGAGTGAAGTCTGGAAAAACGCTGGGGCCTGGCCAAACGCGGCCTGTGTACACCGAGCCATCAGGATTCTTCACAAAGTGGTCGCCGGCCATGCCGCTGTCATAGGGAAAGTAATTGTGTCCGGGAAGATTGGCGATATGAAGGTCGGTAATCGCCACCACGTGGAAGTTTTTCGCAGTTAGTTGCGCGACCATTCCAGTAAGGTCGGGAAACGCCGTGCGGTCAACCGTGAAGGGGCGATTCTTTTCCTGATAGTCGATGTCGAGATAGATTGCATCGGCTGGAATTGAATCCGTTCTAAAACGATTCGCAACTTCCAGCACACGAGCCTGAGACATATAACTATAGCGCGATTGCTGAAAGCCAAGAGTCCAGAGCGGAGGAAGCGGAGGAACTCCTGTGAGCCATGCATAGGTCTCGACAACCTGCTTTGGAGAAGGACCATAGAACAGGTAGTAATCCACGGCGCCCGACGCGGCGCCAAAGGAATAGATTCCAGCCGACTCCTTGCCGAAATCGAAACTCGTGCGCCATGTGTTATCCAGCAACACGCCAGCTGTCCGCCCGGCGCGATAGGTCATGAAGTAAGGGATGCTCTTGTAAAGAGGGTCCGTGGATTCTTGAAACCGGTAGGCATCGGTATTCCAGAGCGTGAATGCCTCGTTGCGCCTGTCCAGAGGCCCGGTCTTATCCCCGAGGCCGAAATAGTGTTCGTCCAGCGGCATCGTCTTGTAAACGCGGAATGCGTCGCCGTCAAAGCGAACTGGCCGCGCATCCTGCTGAACGACATTTCCATCCAAATCGCGAATGGTCAGTTCGAGAGTCTTCTTGTCGAGTTCAACGATCAATGCGTGCGTACGAAACCCTGAATGATCGCCGCTTTCCTCAATTGCAACAGGAATGATACTATGCCTCGCGCCTGGGAGCACAGCCCACGACGCATCTTCGTGAGAAAAACCGCCGCGTGTAAGAGTTATATGCAAAACGTCATCGCGCAGAGCCACTATCTTTTCGTGCAAATCTCCAACCTGCCATTCGACCCCATTAACCAGGGAAGGCGCAGCCGCAGGGTTAGCAGGAAGTTCTTGATCCGCGGAATGCAGGTTGGATTGAGCACCCATCACCGCATATCTTTCGCACAAAAAAAAGAAGATAAAGAACAGCGTCACAGAAAAAGAGCGGCGCAAACGCATGATAACTCCTTGATTATCGTATTTATCGATGATGTTTGTGGAAGAAAAATGGATAAGTGCGCATTACGCCTGCATGGAAGGCTCATTGCGAGCTAGCCTCCAATGCGGAAAGATCGATATCTTCGACTGTCTTCACACCTCGCTCGCGACGCTTCTGCTTGATCAGTTTCATCTGTCCTAGCGCGTCGGCTGCGTCCTTGCTGTCGCCAACCTTTTGGTAAAGCCGCGCAAGCTGGTAGTAAAGAGAGCCATCCTCATCGCTTGAAGCGCCCATCTTCAATTGGTCAATCGCATCCTGGGTTCTGCCAGTCTCCGCATAAACTTTGCCGATCAACGCGTGTACACGAGGAAGCATCTGAGGCTTCGCCTTGAGGGCCTTTATGAGAAATGGTTCGGCATCGGCGAACTGATTCTGTCCTAGCATCGCTTCCGCCATAACCAGGTTTACCTCTGGATCATCTGGACTGCGCTCGATCGCCAGCCGCGCCGTCTCTATGGCTTTCTCCTGGTTATTATTGGCGAGATAGGCTGATGCAAGCCCAAGCATCGCCGCCGCATCGCCAGGAGCGAGAGCAAGCGCCTTGCTATATTCGGCCTGTGCATTGTCGAATCTCTCCAGCTGCTGATAGATATCGCCAAGAAGAACATAACTTCTAGACGATTCCGGTTCCATTTGCTGGAATTGCGCTAGAGCTTTGAGCGCCAGATGTTCGTTGGCTTGAATCGACCAATAGAGGGCTTCGAGGGAATGCGGCTGCAGAGCCTCCATGGCATTTGCCGCGCTGGAAGCTCGCTCGTTGTCTCCAGCAAAATACGAGCAGGCTGCAAGCAACCTCAGCTTGTCCGCGCTCTCGGCAGCAAGACCCATTTCGAGCCGGCGTGCGCACTGATGGAATTCTCCCGCCGCGTAATACCCCTCCGCGGTGCGACGCTCAGCGGAGGCCAATACTGCCTCCGGCGACGCGCCGGAATCCTGACCAGATAAGTTGAAGGCAGCCAGAAGCGCGCTCCGCAAACCCACCTGGGTAGGCGAGTTCTCTTGAGTGAGATAGCCGAGGACAGCGGAGATGCGATCACTCGGCAGTCCCTCCAAAAGAACGGTCGCGTTGGACTCGACGAATCCTTGGTCGCGGCTCCATAACTCTTGGAGTAACTTGACCGCCTGCTCGTTTTCTCCGCTTTCCATCGCTATGCGCGCCTGACCAAGAAGCGCTAACCCGCACTCGGAATGTTGTGCGCGCTCTGCTGCAAACTCAGCGGCCGCGCCCGATAAATCGCGCTCCCGTAGCAGCGAAAAGCCCAACTCCGAATAGATGCATGGAGGTTGCGGCTGGATAGCGATCAAACTCTTGTAGAGGGTTGCAGCCTCTTTGAATCTCGCCTGCTTTACCAGTGATGCGGCATAGAGCGCACCGGCAAACGCCGAATCTTTCCCTTCTTCCGACATTCTTCGAGCGTCCGCTTCCACCTGGTCCAGGCGAGCAATCCCCAGATCGAACCAGGCAACGGCGAGCCTAGGATCAAGCGTGGTCGTGTGCACGAATTCCCGAGCTGCCGCAGAAAACTTACCTGTCGCGAAATAGGCGCGCCCCAATGCAAGCGGCGCTTGCGGATCGGTCTTATTGCTCTTCTCCGCTTTGATTAGAAATGGAATCGCCTCTGGTGCTTTGCCTGCGTGTAGATAGTCGATGCCAAGAAAGAGATTTGGGACATATAAAGACGGGTTAAGACGGTTGGCCTGCTGAAAGCTCAGGATAGCCTGCGAAGTATCTCCGGTATTCTGCTGCATAAGTCCGAGATTGGCCCATAGCTCCGGCATATTCGGCTCGATTCTTATTGCTTGCTTGTAATCGTTTGCAGCCGCAGCGTAGTTATGCGCAGCCTGGGCCTGTTGGGCCGCAGCCACGAGCGTTTCGAGTCTGGAGGCCGGCTGCTGCTGGCCAAGCCCGAGTAAGGGCTTAACCAGCAGAACCAGCAGCAGCAATTTGAAGCTATTATTCAAGTGTGGATTACCAGTAAAACTTTCCAGCCCATTGGATAATTCTCGGCTCGAAAGCGTGTGTGATTTGTCCTATGCCACTCGTGCAGCCCGAGCCTGCATTGGGATCACAACCACCGTAACCGCCATTTGGCGTGTAGAAGCTAGGATGGTTGAAGGTGTTAAAGGTTTCGAGACGGAACTGGGCTCTCATTGCCTCTTTGAACTTCCAATTCTTTTCGAGAGCCGTATCCCAATCCTGGTAACGGGGTCCGCGAACGTTCGAGAAGAAGCGAGGTGAGTTACCAAAGGAGCCGTACGGTGCATAGGCAAATGCTCCCGTGTTGAACCATTCATGGAGGGTCTTGGGTCCCTGTGGATTCCCGGTTACTTCCGGCCTCGGATTGCCGCCGAAGGTGGGTTGATTGGCGCCGGAAACATTGATGGGGATTCCCTCCTTGAAGGTCGCAATTCCGGAGAGTTCCCAGCCACCAACAGCCGCGTCCGCAATCCGGCCCATTCCCGAACCGACAAGCTTGCCGCGGCCAATGGGCAGTTGATACGTATAGCTCGCCACCAGCGCTTGAGGAACATCGCCCGCATCAACGCTCTTTTCAGCGGCCATGTTGTAGTTGTTTGCCGGGCCTGTGTTTCCGGCGTACGACCAGGAGTTATTGCCCTCCACGTCGTCAAGGAATTTGGAGTAAGTGTAGGAAACCAGCGCGGTCAGCCCTTTGCTGATGCGATGGTTGTAAGTGACCTGCAGAGAGTTATAGAGGGATTCGCCCACGGGAGCGTCCGTTTGACTCACGCCGCCGTTGCAGAACTGAGGATAAGGCGAAAGCAACTGATAGTTGGTCACATGTGAGTTATCGAGATTGCAACCGCTGGCAGCTATTGTTCCCGATGATTCCAGTTGTGTCAGAGGCGCCGCGAACGGATTGGAGGCTGGTGACGCTTTGAGTTGTGCTTGGGTCATCGTGGACAGGTAACTCGGATTCAATTGGTTGTAATTGAGGGAGCCAACCATGCGAACGCCACGGTTTCCCAGGTAGTTCACGTCCAGTTGATCATTCGAAGTTATGGCATATTGCACGCCCAGCATCCATTGCTCAACATAGGGCGAGGGGCGGCTCTTGAAGACACTGCCAATGCCATTGCCGACCTGTTGGTATGAGCCGTTTACGCTTCCAGTAATCTGCGCGTATTGGCCGCCCCAGGGATTGCTGGTGCTGATATTCGGGTTCTGGAGGATGCCGCCGTCCTGGCTGGGATTAACGTTGGTTGTGGCGGAAAAACCATCCGAATCCCCAGGCCAGCAGCAGGTAACTGACTGTGGAAAGAAGATTCCATATCCGCCGTGAACCACGGCCTTCGGGGTCGCCTGATAAGAGAAGCCCAGGCGCGGTGCCCAGTTGTCGTAGTTGGGGTTGTAGACGTCGCGATTGCCCGCTCCGAGAAACTGCAGCGCGCCCATCAACGGTTGCCCAACAGAGTAACTGAGGGGATTCAGGGCATTCGGGTTGAAGGTCGAGGCCACGTTGTGGCGATAGGTGTCAGGAGTCTGAATCTCATAGCGAACTCCGAGATTCAAAGTTAGACGATTGGTCGGCTTCCAATCTTCCTGCACATACCAGCCCAACAGGTGATTCGAAACCAGCGGATTGTAGGGCGTCCCAATAGCTCCGCTGTCCAGGGTTCCAAGCAACATCTCCGCTACTCCATTGCCGGTTGCGAATGACGGTAGATTGTTTGGGTCCGGTCCGGTTGTAAAGTTTCCGTTGAAGGTCAGCTGATCCTGGAAGTAGTTATGCTGGCTGTCAACCTGCTCTACGCCCATGAAGCCGAAGTTGAGGGTATGCTTGCCCTTCAGCTTGATGAAGTCCACAGAGACGGTGCCGATTGGCCCATGGTTGGTGACTGCTTGCTGATCATTGGAGCCGGGCCCCAGATGTGACATGCCTCCTCCCACATTGATCGTCGGGAACAATGGGTCGTTGGCCGAGACATACGCTGGAAGTCCGAGTTGTCCTGCGGGATCGAATCCAAACGACTGGTTGTCGGAGGTTTCATGCCAAACCGCGACGCCAGAAGTGATATTCATGGTGAAAGTCGGGCTGAAAATATCAGAGAAGCCCGCCCACATTCCCCAGCGGTTGTTCGGCCTCATGTTGCCCGGGCCTGCAGGATCAGAACCCCAATCTTCGGCAGCGCCGGTCTTTTCCTCTTTCTTGTAGGAGTAGCGGAAATAGGCCCTGACATTGTCGTTGATATTGTGATCGACCCGGACGTTAAACTCATCCGAGTGTGCGGGGGCGGTTCCGGATACCACAAGGTTGTTGGCGATAGCTTGATCTGTTTGTGGTTTGGGATAGTAACTCAGCAGCTTGGAGCCTACACTGTCCGGGGTATAACCACCATGGATGTTCGCACTGCTCAGGATGTTACCTGGAATCGGATTGCGAATCCAGCCTGTCTGGGTTGCGGTGAGGCCGGTTCCATATGGGTTCGTCGCGGCGTTGTAGGTGTCCGGCTGTCCCGCGGTAATCTGGTGGCCGCTACGTGGATCATAAATTTGATTCAGGTAGATGGAGCGGCCTAGGGCATCGCTACCTTGCGACGTGATGCCGAGAATCTCAGAGAAGTTACCGGCCAGGAACTTGCTGTCGGGCACAGTATAGAAACTGGTTGATGGAGACGTTACTGCAAAGCGCTCGAAGAGACCGTAGATGAAGGTCTTTTCGTGCTGCTTGTACAGGCCTGGAATGTAGAGCGGGCCGCCGGCCGAAACGCCTGTCTGGTTGCGGCTAAACTTATCGGCACTGCTGCCGAAATAACTCACGGCGTTAAGATCCTGGTTGGCATAAAACTCGTAAGCTGAACCGTGGAAGGTGTTGGTCCCCGACTTGGTTACCACGTTCACCACGTTGCCTGTGCTCCATCCATATTGGGCCGTGAAAGAGTTATTCTGGATTTTCATCTCCTGCGTCGCATCCACAGAGGGCACGTCAATCACCGCGCCCCACTCAGGATCGGTGTCCCATGCGCCATCCAGCAGATAGGCCGAGGTTCCAAAGAAGCCGCCGGAGAAGTTCAGGAAGGAGATGTCCTGGTCTGCGTCGTCGGTGCTATTGCTGCCGCCGCCCAGCAGTTGCTGGCTTTCCGAGGTGTTGCCCACGGCGGAATTGAGGGTAAGCAGACCGTAGACGTTGCGCACATTCAGAGGCATTTCCACGAGCTGTTGCGCTGTAATGTCCGCCGCCACGTTGGAATTGTCGAGATTCAGTTGAGATGCGTCAGCGGTGACGGTGACCGATTGCGACTCAGCGCCCAATGTCAGCCCTACGTCCTGCGTTGCGGTAAGAGCAGCCTTCAACACGATTCCATTCTGGACATACGCCTTGAAGCCCTTTGCCTTGACGGTCAGGACATAGGTGGCAGGCGGAAGCTGGTTGAACGAATACCGGCCTCCGGCGTCAGTCGTAAAGATGCGATTGACGCCTGTCTCCGAACTTGCCAGGGTCACGAGAGCTTTGGGCACCAATGCTCCTGCTGGGTCAGTCACGACACCGGAGAGCGTTGCCGTCGTTGTTGCGATTTGTGCGTTAACCCACGGGGTGCTGCTCATCAATATGACAAACAGAATTCCCAGCCCACCCCAGTACCGCAGCGACCATTGTCTCCTGTTCAAAATTGCTTTCAATGTGTAGCCTCCATCAGTTAGTTCCCATCGATTCCGGACTCCTGGGTATGCCCAGCTTGTCTGGATAAAGTCCATAGTGATTGGGTCTCTTGAAACCGGCTCCTTTTGTAAACTCCTCTATTGTGAGCTGTGAAGGTCCTTACGGCATGGGGCAAAACTTATCAGGTAAATAATTGAATGATGTTTTTAATTATCAATCGTTTACAGTTTACGCGTTTTGAAAATTCGTCGTCTTTTCCGGCGGTGATGCTGTGGCTGTATAATCTCTTCGACCGCACGGAGCGTTGAATGACGGTAGATTCGCCAGAGCTCGGCCATACAATTGCGAAAACACCGGATGAAGATGCGGTCCGCGAGCAACTCCGCCGGCTTCTGGCCAACTCCTACTTTAGCCACAGCAAGCGGTTTCCCAGCTTTTTGCGTTTTGTGGTCGAACATACGCTGACCGGGAACGCGGAGAATATCAAGGAGCGGGTACTTGGAATCGAGATATTCGGCAGGGAGGCCGACTACGATACCGCAGCCGATCCCATTGTTCGCGTGACCGCAGCGGAGATCCGCAAGCGGGTGGCACAGTATTACCAGGATCCTGCGCATGACCATGAGTTGCGCATTACCCTCACTTCCGGCTCCTATATTCCTCAATTTCACTGGCCCAAGGGCGCAAGCGATCCAGCTTTAAAGGAGCTGGAACTGGCTGCCGTGGAAGATCTCGCGACCTCTGACGCGCATCCTACTTCTCCCCCGGCCGCCGCTCATGGCCACTCCCCTCTCATGCTCGTGCTCACCTGCGTCGTCATCGCGGTCTTGTCGGCAGGCTCGGTCCTTCTGTGGCAAGCGATGCATCGTCCCGCGTTGGACTTCTTTTGGCAACCGGTAGTGGCCGGTAGAGATCCGGCACTGCTCTGCGTTGCGGATCAAACCGACTATCCAGGCATGTCCCTACGCGACGCCTCTGATCCGACCCACCAGATCTTCCAGAAAAGGTGGTCGCGGGACAATCTCACCACGGTCGTGATCGACGATCTGAGCGCGATCGCCAAGGTGGCCGGTGTTCTTCAATCCAGCGGCAAACAATATGCGCTGAAAGGCGAAGGAGTTACAAATCTCGCCGACCTGCGGAATGGGCCCACAGTCTTTATAGGTGCCTTCGATAACGCATGGACTCTGCGTCTCACTAAGCCTTTGCGTTTTCACTTTTACAACGATGGGGAAATGACGCGGTTTGGGATTGTTGACAGCACCGCTCCGGCGCAGCCGCGCTGGGTGGTTCAGCGATCGGACCAAATCGCTACCAACAACTATCGGGACTATGCCATCGTCGCGCGTTTCACCGATACCACGACCGGGAAGCTGACGGTCATCGTAGCGGGAATTGCGCGGGGTGGAACCATCGCCGCCGGTGAGTTTCTGACCGACTCAGACGATCTAGCCCAGTTGCAGCGCGCGTCACAGGCAGCCGGAGACAAGAAGAATATGGAAATAGTGCTGAGCACGCAGATCATTGACGGCGAACCCGGCTCGCCCAAGATGGAAGCGGCATACTTCTGGTAAGATAATGCCCCTCATCATCCAGGTGGCTTCGCTCGCGATGATTTATAGCAAGATAACTAACTCACCACTATTTCGGCACGGCGATCCGCACCAGCAGCACGTCGTGGCTGGCCAACTCCAGCGGCTCATTGTCGGTCAATTCCACAGTCTTACCCGTCCACAAATCCTTGCCCGTCTGCTTACCGCTCAGGCCGAGCCTCCGCAGGCTCAGATGGAAGGGATGGGTCGAATAGCGATTATCACCGACGTTGATCACTGCGATAGCTAGCGCACCGCCAGTCAGATGCCGAGTCCACACTTCAACCTCGCCGTCCGAGTAAGTGCGCGTACCCTGCTTACCCAGAGGGTCCTGATCGATGGCGATAACATCGCGATTAGTGAGAATAGCCTTGATCTCCGGCTTCATGTTAGGCAGATCGTTGCCGGCCAACAGAGGCGCAGCCAGCATGGCCCATAGCGAAAAGTGTGTGCGATTCTCCTCTAACTTGAGCCTGCCGTTGCCCACCTCAAGCATGTCAGGATCATTCCAGTGGCCAGAGGCAGCGTATTTTTCCAGACCCGCCTGCTGGCTGACGATCGCGTAAATACGATCCCATCTGGGTTCAATATCTCCAGTCGTCCGCCATAGGTTGCCGCCCACCGATGGCGCCCACTCCCACACCGCATCCCAGCCGTACTGGCACAGCGAATAGACGATGGGCCGGCCAGTAGCCTTAAGGGCTTTGTCCATCTTGGCGTAGGCGGCCTGCATCAACTGCATTTGCGCCGCAGGATCGCCGGAAGCCTGTTTTTGCATAACTTCAGGGATAAAGCTGCATAGGTCGTACTTGAGATAGTCAATGCCCCATTCGGCGTACATCTTGGCGTCCTGCTCCTCGTGGCCCAGCGAGCCCTCATAACCGGCGCAGGTCTTGGGGCCAGGCGAGGAGTAGATGCCGATCTTGAGCCCCTTCGAGTGCACATAATCGGCCAGCGCCTTCATGTCCGGAAACTTCGCATTTGTATGGAGCACGCCGCTCGCATCGCGCTCGCCCTCCCAGGTGTCGTCGATGTTGACATAGATGTAGCCGGCATCCTTCATGCCGGTGGCGACAATCTGGTCAGCGGCAGCGCGGATGCCCTTGTCATCGACTCTTCCCGCGAAGTAATTCCAACTATTCCAGCCCATCGGCGGCGTCTGCGCCACTCGCGAAGCGGCCATGGTTTGAGATGAAGCGGTGAGAGACACCATGACGAGAACAGCAAGGGAGAGCGAAGACAAAGCACGCATAATCGGTCCTCATGAAAACGGTTTCATGGAGAATTCTATGCCTACGACATTGTTCCCGGCAATTCTGTAGCGGCGCAATTTCCGGATAGCCGATAATACGTTCAGAAGCGTGGCCGCGTGGAAGATTTAGCGATTCTCGCCGTGCGGCGAAGCTGCGTCGACGAGTATATAGCCCGCCGGAATACGAAACAAGCTCTGGTCTGGTTCGATCCGCTCCAGGCTCTTGACCTCCCGGACAGACTGGCCAAATCGCGAATCATTAACACGCGTGGTTAAGGCAATCTGGAGATCTGAGGAGTACCATCGCTCCTCAGTGATGGGGTCATTGTTTCGCGTGGCTAGAATGCCCTGTGCATCTATACCAAGTATTTGACTCGTTCCAAGGTCCTGAATGCTGAACTCGTCCCTATCAAAGGCAGAGTCCGGTCCGTGTGTGACGCAGAGCGGCACCGCCCAAATCTCCTTTGCCCACGGCAATTTCCGCAGTAACTCTTGCATCTCGCGGGAGTCGATGCGGGGTGAGTGGAACACAGTCACAACTTTATCCAGTTCCGACCAACTGTACGAAGTCCCACTCACGGGGTCATCCACCCAAAAAGTCTTAAATGAAATCCCCTTCTGTGGCCGGTCTTGGCCCTCTACGTAGACCTTGCCAGATGAATCCCTTGCCATTTTGATGAGATACAACACCGGAGCCAAATCTGTACCATCATCGCGTTTCTGAACCGTCCAGGCGACCCAAGTCGCCACGAATGGCTTGCTGGCGGTGTAAATCGACTGCGTGTCCCCAAAAACCTCAATGCAGGGAACTCTTGCGGGATCTTTGAGCTTCGCAGAACTCTGTCCTGGCATCGCACCGGCGGTGCCAGCAATTGATGCTAGGAGTAAGCACGATCGAAGAGAATGATTCATAAAGCGGAGTCCTCTACCTGCCGCAAAGATAGGCCCGCCAACCATTCTTGCTCTGATCGCACTGTGTAGTCAAGACGGGCAGATGGTCACCAATTCGGAAACTGCACCGCCGCCGCAATTCTGTAGCCGATTGGACGGCGCGACGGCTAGGGGTAACCCGCGCCGACACCCGAGCCCCACGTTTCTGCATAGATATTTATCTTGAATTCTTTTCGCCTTAACTACGGTTTTTAGACCGGCTCTAGATAATCCGCAACAGGCCTAGAAAGCCCGGTTGTAAAACCGTCTGGAGGTTGTACATGTCGCAGGAAGCAGCCCATCATCACAAGCAGGCAGCGGAGCACCATGAGCACGCTGCGCGCCACCACCACGAAGCCGCCGCGCAGCACGAAGCGGGCAACCATGAAAAGGCCGCCCACCACGCGCACCTAGCCCACGGACACAGCGGCCACGCCGGAGATCACGCGGAACACGCAGTGAAACACCACGTTGAGGTACATGGCGAGAAGTAGGAGCTTGTCTAGTTTTTGCAACGAGAGCGGCCCAGCGGCCGCTCTCGTTGTTTTTTGGGGAAACTCAGTTCTGCTTGATTTGACAGGATATGTACAGTAAGGCAAGAGGAGGTTAGTTTTCTTATGACCGTTACTGGCTCGGATCTAACAACGCTTTTTCTTGAGTTTTCCCGTAAAAAATTGTTGGAGCAGTATTGGCCCCGGCTGCGGCGATGCGTTGAGCCGCTCACCGAGAACCAGGTCTGGTGGCGTCCCAACGCGGCCAGCAATAGCATCGGCAATTTGATTCTGCATCTGAATGGCAATGTGCGCCAGTGGCTGGTGGCCTCGTTCAACCGGCAGGAAGACAGCCGCAACCGCCCAGCCGAATTTGCGGCAGAAAGTGGGATCTCAGCGCCCATCCTATTCGAAAGACTCGGCGCGACGATGCAGGAAACAGCAGAAGTCTTGGCGCGACTAACTCGGGCCGACTTGATTGCACCGTACGAGATTCAGGGTTATAAAGTCACGGGTTTGGATGCCGTTTATCAGGTTGTGGAGCACTTTGGATTGCACTATGGTCAGATTCTCTATATCACCAAGAACTTATGCGGCGCAGATTTGGGCTTCTATAGCGAGCTGAACAAGACCGGCCGGGCTGAGTGACGGACAAGGTTGATTAACGTTGCGGGTCTTATTTGAGTTTAGGGAGTCTACGTCCGCTGGGCGCAGGCGACTCTGGGAATGCCTTGCAGATCGGGAACGAATTCGATCTGCGCAAAGCCGGAGTGAGCAAGCAGGTCGTCGATCGCAGGCGATTGGTCATAGCCGATTTCGAGAATCACAAAGCCACCGGGAGTGAGAGCATCATAGGCCGCGGGGATGAGGCGGCGGTAGACTTCGAGGCCATCGTCGCCGGCAAACAGCGCCATCGCGGGTTCGTAATCGCGTACCTCGACGGCCAGCGTAGCGCGGTCAGTGGCAGGCACGTAGGGCGGATTGGAAACGACAATCTCGAAACGCTCTTCGGCCACCGGCGTAAGCAGGTCACCCAGCAGAAAGCGGATGGCAACCCCGTTGCGCTTTGCGTTTTCCTCGGCGACAGGCAGAGCGGAAGCGGATAGATCGATTGCCGTGATCTGCGCGTAGGACAGTTTGTGAGCCAGTGCCACGGCAATGGCACCCGATCCGGTGCCAACATCCACAATGTGCGGCTGTTCGAAACACGGACCTAGTTCTATGACTTTCTCAACCAAGTGCTCAGTCTCCGGGCGCGGAATCAGCACGTCGGGCGTAACGCGAAACGGCAAGCCGTAAAACTCGGTTTCGCCGATGATGTATTGGAGGGGTTCGCCTTTGTATCGGCGTTCGAGTAACTCACTGTAGCAAGTTGCTTTTTCTTCGGTGAGTTCTTCGTTGAGATGCGCGAGAAGCCAAGCCCTATCTTTACCGAGTACGTAAAGCAGTAATAGCTCCGCGTCCGCGCGGGCGCGATCCGCGTGCGGCCCCAATTTCAGGCGTGCCGTGCCGTCTAGAATGAAGCTTCTGATCGGAAACAAGCCTCAGGCCGCCTGGCTGCCGTCGGCTTTTAACTGCTCACCTTGATAGTGGGTGATGAGCGCATCGACGATGGGCTGCAGGCGGCCCTCCATCACTAAGTCGAGTTGGTGCAAAGTTAGGCCTATGCGATGGTCGGTCAGCCGGTTCTGCGGAAAGTTATAAGTTCGGATTTTCTCGCTGCGATCGCCGGTGCCTACCTGCTGTTTGCGCTCCCTGGCCAGTTCGGCATTCTGTCGTTCCATCTCTTGCTCGTAGAGGCGCGAGCGCAAGACGCGCATACCTTTTTCGCGGTTCTTAATCTGCGATTTTTCGTCTTGACAGCTAACTACCGTGTTAGTGGGAATGTGTGTGATGCGCACGGCCGAATAAGTAGTATTAACCGACTGGCCGCCGGGACCCGACGAACAGAAAGTGTCGATGCGAATGTCCTTTGCTTCAATCTTCACATCCACTTCCTCAGCCTCGGGCAGCACGGCCACCGTCACCGCCGAGGTATGGACGCGGCCTTGCGTCTCGGTAGCCGGAACACGCTGCACGCGATGCACGCCACTCTCCCACTTCATCTGAGAATAGACGCGTTCTCCCTCGATGATGGCGATCACTTCCTTGTAGCCGCCGACGCTGGACTCTGAGAGCGAAAGCACTTCAACCTTCCAGCGGTGCTGCTCGGCAAAGCGTTGATACATACGGAAAACCTCGGCGGCAAAGAGCGAAGCCTCGTCTCCGCCTGTACCGGCGCGGATTTCGAGAATCACATTCTTCTCGTCATTGGGGTCCTTCGGTAAGAGCAGGACCTTGATCTCTTCCAGGATGGCCGGTTCGCGCGGAGCAAGTTGGGCTATCTCCTCCTCGGCCATCGTGCGCAGTTCCGAGTCGCTTTCGGCCAGCATCGCGCGCGCTTCAATTAGCGCCTGACGTAACACCTTAAGCTCACGAAACTTCATCACCGGAGTTTCCAGGTCGCTGAGCGCCTTGCCTGCCTTCTGATATTTTTCGCGGTCGTTGACGAACTCGGGCAGCGAGAGTTGAGCGGAAAGCTCTTCGTAACGCTGCTCCATCTGTTGCAATCGATCAATCACGGCTAAACCTCGTTCGCCCCGTTGGGGCGCGTTGCTTGTTACTTATGAGTACCCGGAAATAGACAAGGAAAGCGTATCGGCGGCGGGCGCCGCTAGAGAAGGGCCGGGATGGGCTGATGGAGGGCCATGCTTCTTCTATTCTAGCGCGAATAGGAGGTTCGGCAAATTAGGAATTTGAAGCCTCCCACTCCGTTAATCGAAATTGAAGTTGGAACGGCAATAGCTTTCCGCTGCGCGCTCAAAAGCACTCGGCCGGTTCGCAGGCGCTGACCATCGGCACCTCGACCGTGGAGTCGTGTCCAGGACCAGAATAGATGGTAATAGTGGCTGGCTGGTAGTCCTTCGATCTTGCGGTCATAATGTTAGCGACGAAGGTCTGCGGATTGCGGTCGTAGAGCGGGAACCACGTGCTCTGAATTTCGACCAGCACAGTGTGGCCAGCCTTGAAGACGTGGTCCACGTCGTGCAGCGAAAACTTATACTCGTAGACCGAGCCGGAGCGCAGCGGGGTTGCCTTCTCAAAGCTGTCGAGATACCGGCCGCGGAAGATTTCTTCGTTGGTCATGAGCTGGTAGCTGCGCATCTTCGCGTCAGGATCATCAATGGGGTACTGGTCGATAAGCTTTACTACCAGGTCGTTGTCCGTGCCCGTGGTCGAGGCATAGATGTCAGCCATGACCTCGCCCGTCACAACCATATCTTTCTTGAGCACGGGCAACCTCCACACGGCCACGTCCTTGCGACCAGTAACGAAGCGTTGATCTTCAGTGAGCCAGTTATACCATTGCGAGCCTTCACTGTAAGTGGGCTGTATAGGTCGATGGCGATAGGGAACGGGATTGGCGGGGTCGCTCACATAAGTTCTCTGTCCTTGGACGGTCGAGCCGCTCCAACTGAGTTGGCCCGCGCTTAGCAGATGCAGGTTAGTAGGTTTGGATTCGGCGGGAGGAAAGTGCGTATAGCGCTTCCAGGTGTTTGATCCGGTCTGAAAGCTAGCCGTATCTTCTAAGTCGAAGCCGGGTTCTTTCTTCAAATAGTGAGCAAAGAATTTTGCCTCGATCCGGGAGCGATACTCCTTGCCAATAGGCTCGGTGTAATCGAGATTGCCCAAATGGCGCGCGGACGAAGACCAGGAACCATGCCGCCAAGGACCTAAAACAAGAAAGTTCTGGTGGTTTTGGTCGTGGGGCTCAAGCGTGGAATACTCGATCTGCGGACCATACATATCTTCCTGGTCGTAGTAGCCGCCGACGGTTAAGGTGGGCACGGCGACCGTCGAAAGCGCGTGCTCGACAGCACGTGAAGACCAAACGCCGTCATAAGTGGGATGCTTGAGAAACAACTTCCAGGTGGGCAGCATCCTGCCGCCGGATTTCTTCGCGGCCTCGAAGAAGCTTCCGCGTTCAAGAAAAAAATCGAAGCCATCGCGAGGTTTGCCTTTCTTATCCTTGCCATATCTAACTTCAGTCTCTTCCTTGCTAGACTCCATGCCCAGCACATAGTCGTAGCCGTAACTCTGGCGGAAGGCGCCGTTATGGAAAAAGTCATCGCCCATCCATACGTCGATCATGGGAGCCTGCGGCGAAATTGCCTTCACCGCCGGATGTGGGTCGATGCCGGCCGCCATGGCCAGAAAGCCCGGATAACTGGTACCGATGAAGCCCGCACGGCCATTGTTACCTGTGATGTTAGTGAGCAGCCAGGCAACTGTGTCGTATGCATCGGTGCTTTCATCGGTAGCTTTCGGATCTTTGTGATCGGCAAACGGGCGGCTCATGATGAACTCGCCCTCGCTCTTATAGCGTCCCCGAATGTCCTCAGCCACATAGATGTAACCATCGCGAGCTAAGTCCGGGCGGCCGGCTGAAAATGAGGCGCGGCTAGTTCCGTCTACCCCATAGGGTGTGCGCTGGATAAGAAATGGCAGCGGGCCAGCAATGTCGGCCGGCTTCAGAATCACCGCGTGCAGCTTGATGCCGTCGCGCATGGGGATCATCGCCTCGGTGCGCTGATAGTCGTGAAAGATGTGGTGGACGGGCGGGCCGGTGCGACTGTAGACGATGTCGGGCTCGCTTGAATGAATCAGGTTAGCGCCGTGACCGGCATTGTCAAGCGTGAAATGGTAAGTGCTTTTTGAATCGGAGATAACAAATTCGACAGCGGAAAGGGGCTTGAGTTCAGCGGGAGGGTTGCGCTCAGTTTCGACAACTAGCTTGCCATCAGCCAAGTAAAAGCTGAACGGTGTGTCGGGCTCATGAGGGTCTGTATACTCACCGGCGAGGGCCTCGAGTTGGGAAGCATCTGGCGCAGCCTGTTGCGGCGCGAGCTGGGCTAGAGCGGGCACGGCGGGAAGCAAAACGAAGCAGAGAGCGGCGACAACAACATGGAATCGTAGCAACCGAAGGACCTCCTCAGAGATTCGAACGATAAGTATCGAGTAACGCGAACAGTAAGTGCAGCCGCAGTTCCTATTCGCTTTCGCTCAGAGCAGGCTCTCGACTTACCGCGCTCCTTCAGCATGACATATCTATAGGGATTCCATCATGGTTTGACTACTCAATCAATGCGCATGACCGTGGTGGTGTTCGTGGCCGCCGGCCATCTCGTTCATCGGGACTACGCAACCTTCGAGTTCCTCGCACCCTGTGTGCTCGAATTGGAGGGTGGTGTGGCAGATGTGGAACTGATCCTTGAGCAAGTGATTCAGCCTGATTAAAATGCAGGCGCTCTCCGAGGGCGGAATGTCGGCGATGGTCACATGGCAAGCTAGAGCGCTGGAGTTCGAACCGAGGCTCCAAACGTGCAGATCGTGAACATTCACCACTCCCTCGACGGCCTCCATGCCCGAGCGAATCTCCGTGAGCGTGACTCCGCGGGGGGTGCCTTCGAGCAATATGTTAAACGTCTCGCGGACGATGCCAAAGCTGGTCCAGAGTATGAGCGCGGCAATGAGCAGCGAGAGGGCGGGGTCAATCCAGTTGTGGCCAGTAAGCAGAATGCCCGCGCCGCCAGCGATGACCGCGGCTGTCGAAAGCGTGTCGCCAGCCATATGGAGAAAAGCCGAGCGCAAGTTCACATCGCGAGCCACGCCCCACAAGAGAGCCGCGATGACGCCGTTCATCACCACTCCTGCCGCGGCCACGATCATCATCAGTCTGGGCTCGACGGCAACCGGCGCCGAAAGCCTATGAATAGCCTCAATGGCGATCCAAATAGAGATGACAATGAGTGTGGCCGCATTAATGAAAGCGGCCAGCACACCGGCCCGCTGATAGCCAAAGGTCTTCGAGGGACCGGCGGGGCGAGATTGAAAGTAAACCGCGACAAAGCTGAGCAGCAGGGCCAGAAAGTCGGAGACGTTATGGCCGGCCTCGGACAAAAGAGCCAGAGAGTGGGCGCGCAATCCGGCCACGAAGGTGACCGCCACATAAGCAAGCGTGGCTGCCAGCGAGAAGCGGAGAACGGATTGAGTCCTGTTCCTGCCGGACCTGTTTGCGCCGGTTGGGGAGGGCGCCACGTGGAAATGCATTGCGATAGTATACCGGGGGTGGGTATCAAAAGCCAGCTGTCGTTGCGCACGAAAAGCAGTGGGCCGCAAAAAAAGTGCCTGATGGTCACAACAGAGCCAGTGCGAGCGAATAGCGAGCGTCCGCCCCACCGCAGGTGGTTACTCGTTGGCTTCGATGCGCCGTCCATGCGAATCCTGCAACCCGCGGGTATTCATCCTGTATAGCGCGGCAAAAGCGCGCAACTGTTCGCGGCTCAGGCTTAACTCCTGTTCTAGGACAAACCAGCGCACCCCCTCGGTGCAAGGCGGAGCAGTCAGTGAGCCGACATAAGTCCAGTAGCCGCGGTCGGCGGGCAAAAGGCCGCCTGCGCTCACCATTTCGGTGACTTTCTCGCTCGCGCCGGCAGTCTGCGGCAAGTGCGGCCACAGCGCGGCCAGCACGGCGTTCGGGTTGCCGGGGTCCTCAACCAGCCGCACCGCCACCACAGCCAGCTTGCCATCGGCGCTCTTGTGCACCAGGTGCAATTCCATGTCGGTCAGCTTGCCCTTCACCGCTGCCTCGCCGGGATGGTGGAAGTGAAACTGCACTAAGTCGTAGCGCACACCACCGGCCACAATGTAGCTTCCGGGGTCCACACGCACCTCGACTGTATGGCCCGTGTTCACCAGCGTCACCGGCCCCGCGATGTAGTGGAATTCGATTGGGCCAAGCGTCTTGTTCAGGTGAGCGCCGCGAATGTCGATAGGTGCCTGCTCATGGCCCTTTGAGCAAGCCTGATAAGCCGGGTCAAGCTTGCCCCAGTTGAGCGGGCCAGTTTTGCCAAAGTAACTCCAATTCGCAGTTTGGGGGGTGGGAGTCTGCGCGGCAGCCATCGCGGCCACGCCCAATGCAAGAACAGCAACTGCGGCAAAACGCATGACAATCTCCTGAGTTAGGAAGCAGATCGGATCGAGACGCGAATTGCCGTCCCGCAAGAATTCTATTCGATGGACGCGCGGGAGCGAAAAAAGAATGGGACTCCTCTTGGCGAGGAATCCCATTCTTTAACTGAACGGTAGCAGTGCTACCCTGTATGCCCAAGGCGTCTGCGAACATGCTCCTGACGAGCACGTTCATCGTCAGCTTCTCGCTCACGAACTTCCCTCAGGCGTCGCAGAAGAATCCTAGAGTTCTCCTCCCGCTCCCTTTGCTCCGCTTGCGCCGTGCTCCGCTGGATTGCCAGGTTGTTCATTGTGAGACCCCGCATTCTCTATTCCCATTGTATCCTTATCGGCTCCCCCGCTCCCGTCTTCAGGGGTTGACGGTTGGCTGGAAAAATCTGTCCGCAGGTCCGAAACGATTCCGTTCTCATCTGGAATTCTAAGAACATGATCAATTATCCCAAAAATCTTAGCTTCACCATCGTCAAAACCTCGAACAAGCTTGAAAAGCTCTGCCGCTTCTTTCTGATCGATCACAAATCCATGCGCCGGGTAGTCGTTCACCAACTTTTCGACTGTCCCAGACTTTACATTCTCGCTTTTCAGGCGATTCCCATAGGCTAAACCAATCCGGATCGCTCTTCTTGCAACACCGAGGCGCAATGGATCAACTTGGGCCGAAATGGGACTGAAGATTCCAACCGTGAGTGAGGAAGCGATTTCGGCCGCAACCTTGGTGGTGATGGCTCCACTACTATGACGGATAATGTTAATCATCTGTTGCTCGAAGGACTCAAAAGAAGATTCGGTGATCTGTTGCAACGTTTGAAACAGATCGAGACCGGACTCAGCACCTAGGATTTCATTAGGTTTGTCAATCTGGGTGTCAAGAGGCCCCAACTCGCCAAAACAGCCGAAAGCCAACTCATCCGCGCAGAGAGCAAGAAGTGTCCCCGCGCTCTTGCAGTAACCGCCGAGGATTGCGATTATCTTGCCTTCTCGATAATTGGCTTTAAGCGCACGACCAACGCGGTATGCGGCGTTCGGATCTCCACCGAACGTGGTGATGAAAAGGCAGACATCTTTGCGCCGCTGGGGCCGACTATCAATCAGCTTTACCAAGCGATCCGTGTAATCCCGGTTGATGGGGCCGCTATAGAGAAAACCATCGGCATTTTTGCCGTCGAGGTACTCGTTTATAGCGGAAGACAGATCATTTGCCATGGTCACAAGATTCTGGACCCGCCAAGCCGTGAAATGCAAGAAAACAAATGAGGGACAGTTACTTGAGCAACCGTCCCTCATTCGAATAATTCTTGATCTTTGTCCTACTTCGCCACGGCTGCTAATCCAGCCTGCTCGGCCAGAGCAGCAGCCTTATCGGTAGCCTCCCAAGTAAACTCGGGCTCCGTACGTCCAAAGTGCCCATACGCCGCCGTCTTCTGATAGATGGGCCGGCGCAGGTTCAGGCTCTCGATAATCTTCTTCGGCGTGAGCGCAAAGTTCTTGCGAACTAACTCCGTCAGCTTGGCCGCCCCAAGCTTGCCGGTGCCGAAGGTATCGATCAGCACACTAACCGGCTCAGCCACGCCGATAGCGTAAGCCAACTGCACCTCAACGCGCTCAGCCAAGCCCGCAGCCACAATGTTCTTGGCAATGTAACGGGCCATATAAGCCGCCGAACGGTCCACCTTCGTCGGATCCTTGCCGCTGAAGGCGCCTCCGCCGTGACGACCCATACCGCCGTAAGTATCCACGATAATCTTGCGGCCGGTCAGGCCGGTGTCGCCCATCGGTCCACCAATGACAAAACGACCAGTCGGGTTGATGTGGTACTTAGTGCGCTCGTCCAGCCACTTAGCCGGCAGCACAGCCTGGATAACATGCTTCAGAATATCGGCATGCAGATCCTCATTGCTGACGCTCTCTGCATGCTGACTCGAGATGACCACAGCGTCAATGCGGGCCGGCTTGCCGGACTCATCATATTCCACCGTGACCTGGCTCTTGCCATCTGGACGCAGATAAGGCAGCTTGCCGCTCTTGCGCACGGTCGTAAGCTGACGGCAGAGCTTGTGAGCCATCGAGATCGGCGCAGGCATCAACTCCGGTGTTTCGTTCGAGGCATAACCGAACATCATGCCCTGATCTCCAGCGCCGCCCGTGTCCACGCCTTGAGCAATATCGCCCGACTGCTTGTTGATGGTCGAGATCACGGCGCAGGTGTTGGAGTCGAAACCATACAGCGCGTTGTCGTAGCCAATCGAGGCCACAACGCCGCGCACAAGAGTTTGGAAATCGACATAGGCTTTGGTGGTGATCTCACCGGCGATGACCACCAGGCCAGTGGCGGTGAGGGTTTCAGCAGCGACGCGGCTATATGGGTCCTGCTCCAGGCAGGCATCTAGAATAGCGTCGGAGACCTGATCGGCAATCTTGTCGGGATGGCCTTCGGTGACGGATTCAGAGGTAAACAAAAAACGGTCGCTCAACTTCGGATTCCTCCCCATTAAAGGGATTTCAAGTCGGGTAGCCTGCCGCGGTGACTGGTTCACTCTGGATGAACCGGCGCGGAGAGTGAACTTTCTCTCCCGCATCGGCCACTTCCCCGCATCAAGACACGCCCGCACCTGCAGGCCTGCGCCTTGGGGTGCATCCACCCATGGTAATCGCCGTGAGCATCCGGGGGCAAAGACTTGCAGCGAACGGGGAGTAGAGCGCACTCAAGGGGTTTCAGCGCAAGGTGAACCGCGACATGCGGCCTTTGCGTCCAGTGCAGCGTGCGGTTCCCAACAGCGTAGCCCGGAGGAAGAGATCACAGCCCGGAGGGCTTTGCCCAAAAAGCCGTTAAAACGGCCATCTTGCCCAAAAAATCCACACCATGCCCAAGAAGTCAGATTCCTCCCCTAAAATCGCTGACTCATCAAATGTGGCCGTGGGATCTGTCCAGGTTTAAAAGATTGGCATCAGAATCGTCGAAAAAATTATTAAAAGACAAATTCCGATTGGGCGCTTATTCGCACTCAACAAGTAGTTTGGGAGACTCATCGTTGGCTTGAACGCTGCATCGGACCTTTTGTTTATTTCGATGCTTTCAGCGCTTCATCAGCAGTTCTTCATTGATCAGCAGCCGCAGACCTTGTTCGGCTGCGCCATCATTCGGCATCATGATATTTTTGATCGGCACAAAGATGGCGGTGCAGTTCGGATCGCCGAGTTGTAACGCTAATTTCGCCAGTGAAGCATAAGCCTCTGCATCGGGGATACCCCTCGACTCGCTCGAAAGATCATTAAACAAATCGAGAAAAACGCAGGCATGATGTTCAGTCCAAGCTTTCTTCTGTTCTGGCTGGGGCAATTGAGAAAGAGAATATTCATCGTCGTCAGCATATCGCCTCGGAACGGAAGTCACTCGGATGATATGGGGGCCAGCCTTTACGACAGTCAGAGCGGGGTGATCGGCCGAGACGAAATACATCGGATCTTCTTTCCCATCAAATTTCTTGCCCCACCCACGTTCGCCCGCAGCTTGTAGCTCTTCTTCACTAAACCGGTACGCTTTCCGCTGCATGATAACTATGGATCGCGTCTTTGTGGTATCCGAATGTGGTGCCTTTCCGACCAAGCTCTTTAACATCTTCACAAGCTTCATGTGCTTAACTTCCTTGAGAACAGCTCTGTTCCCCCTGTGCCGGTGGCCGCATTCCCTGTCAAGAGGAAATCAGAGATAAATGTAGCGGCAATTGCCTTCGTCGCGCAGACTTGAAATTTGGCTGTCAAATCCAGACGCGAAGCTAGGAGTCATTCAGAATTCTCGCAGCGAGATGACCTATTCCGCGCGTACTCACACACTGCCAGCGAATCCCGTGCGGCTGGTCGCCAATCCGACAGTTACTTTGTAGTCAACTCAGGCATGAATGCAGAAATCAGACAAATTCTATGAACTCCGATTCTTGCCCAAAAGTCGGAGTCTCCAGGCAAAGCCGCCCTGGGGCAGGAATTAGAGCCGCCGCCCGGAGCAGGAATTAGAGCCAGAGATAGAAGTCAGAATTTAATCCGCAAGAAGACGCGGGTCATCAACGCGTGAGCCACAGCCGAAGCTCGGTGCAAATGCAACAGCGAATGCCACCAACCGGCTCGCGTCCCAAAGTAGTGCACGGCCAGATAGGCGGCCACAATCGCCACCAGCACCAGAACTCCTCCAATCCAGCGCAGACGAAGCTCCATCGCATTGCTCTGCTGGATGCGGGCCTTGCCCACGTTCGAGGCAAACTCCATCCAGCCAATGTCGTCTTCCTTCATCTGTCCGCTGGCGCCATAGGCCTCAAGAAACCGCTGCGTCCAGTCATTCTCGTCCAGGCCCACCGCATTCGCGTAGCCGCGCACAATGCCTTTGCTTAAAATTCCGCCCGGAAGCAGACGGAACCTCTCCTCTTCCAGCGCGACCAAGTGGCGCTGGCTGATCTTGGTTACCGCCGTGATGTCTTCCAGCGCAATGCCGCGGGACAACCGCTCCATGCGCAGGTCTTCTCCAAAGCTGCCCATTGCCGGTCAGAATTACGGTTCGATACTAAGTGAGATTTCCACCACAACAATATACCCGGTTTGGCATGCGGTCAAAGGAAATCTGATGACTTTTTCCTTTCTTTTCAGGAAGCTGCGGATTTTCCAGCTCAATTCGGCCTAAAATGACGATCCGCCCTCGCTGCCGGCCCGCCCCGATCAGTGGCGACGGCTTCATTTTACGGCAAACTCGAGCCTCGCTGTCGCCCGCCAGAGGCGATTTGTACCCGCGTCCGCCTGACTGGCGGTAGTGCGGTTTCGGGATTGGCGACCATATACCCGAAACACATTTCGGTGGAGTGTGGCAGTTTAAGAAGTGTCACAATCGAGAACTTAGCAAGGTGAGCGACCACTACGATTGCAGGCAGATACGTTCGGAGCATATTCGAACGGAGGTGAATGATGAGAAAGCTTTTCAAATTTCGGATGCCTCGTATCGTTTGCAGGACTCTTTTGGTGCTTACCATAGCATCGACCGCATCGGCTGGCCCCTGCTTTAAGTGCAAGCATGAACCGGTCGTCATGCCTGTATCCCTTGCCGAGGGAACAACAGTGCGGACGCCAGAGTTCCTTGTCAAGAAGATCGATTACAGAATCGGGATAAGAGTGAATAGAGGCCTTCCAACCGGCCAATTGACTTGCATGATTGGAGGCAGGGGTGCCCCGTCCCACTGCGCGATGTTCCATTGGGACAATGTAATCGACGCGGAGTGGAAGGTATTGGATGGCGAGCATATTGTGGCCCAGGGGACTACCCCAGGCTACGGCGATATGGCGTGGTCAGACAGTGTTATGGATAGGAACCTTGGAGAGTTTACCGGAGAAGCAAACAAGAAATTTGTCGTGGAGGTAAAGTTCACCAAGGACGGCACACCGCTAAAGGATCTCAACCCTCGTCTGGTTGTGCGGATGCAGGATTCCTTTTATTGGTAGTGAGTCGTCAAGGTGCCGGTTGAGGGACCCAGGCCTGTTGTCCACAGGATTGCAGATCTCGCAAACTCCCGTATCACCGGCTAACCAGAGATTGCACCACTACCACCCGCCAGCTCCGCCACCCCCTGGGCTGTTACCCTGAAGACGAGGGGTTTTTCGCGGCATTCCGCCTCTCGGAGCCATGCTCGGGAATGAATAAGCTCATCGTCGCCAATCTGCTGCACCGTCCGTTGCGCTCGCTCATCAGCGTCTTTGCCGTAGCCATTGAAGTCGTCATGATGCTCACCATCATCGCCATCATGGTGGGGCAACTGACCGGGCAGAAGCGGCTGAACAATGGGATTGGGGCTGACCTCACCGTCCGCCCCGGAAGCGCCACTTTTTTCAGCGGCGTCAGCGGCGCGCCCATCTCCGCGCAATTGTCCACCGTGCTCGAAAAACTGCCGCACGTCACCGTCGCTTCGCCGGTTATCACCAATCTTTCCATGGCCGATGGGCTGGAGGTGCTCTGGGGCATCGACTATCCCAGTTTCAGCCGACTGAGCCCCTTCACCTTTCTCTCCGGAGGACCGATCCGGGCCCCATACGACGTGATGGTGGACGACGTATTTGCCTCCACCGGTCATGGGTATCACGTCGGCGACACTCTCCTCATCTACAAGCACTCCTTTCGCATCTCGGGCATCTTCGAGCACGGCAAAGGAGGACGCAAGCTGATCTCCATCGCTACGCTGGGCGCGCTGATGGGCTCCGACGGCAAGGCCTCGCTCTTTTATCTCAAGACCGACCGGCCCGAGAATATCAACTTGGTTGTGGACGAGATTCATGCCACCCGCGGCCTCGAAAACTATCAGGTGATAACCATGGATGAGTGGTTTTCGCTGATGACTCCCGATCACATCCCAGCCTTGAAAACGGCCATCGACGTGGTCATCGGGATCGCCGTCATCATCGGCTTTATGGTGATCTTCCAGTCGATGTATACCTCGGTTCTGGAGCGGACCCGCGAGATTGGAATTCTCAAGTCCATGGGCGCCTCCAAAACAACCATCGTGAGCGTAGTGCTGCGCGAGACCTCGCTGCTGGCCGTGGCCGGCGTGCTGGTGGGCGTCATAGTTTCTTTCGCTGTCAGAACCATACTGGCCCATAGGTTTCCCACCCTTTACCTGGACATGAGCATGACCTGGGTAATCAGGGGTGCGGTCATTGCATTTGTCGGTTCCGTCTGCGGTGCTCTATATCCAGCATGGAAGGCCGCCCGCCAGGACCCCATCGACGCGCTGGCCTACGAATAGGATTTCTTGCGTAAACCGGCTTCGCTCTTCTAGCCTCGCGCCGGTCAATCGCATGAAATGTATCTTGCAGATCATATCCGCCGTGCAGTTATCCTCAAATCAGGTCGATCTCTCCGACTGGTCGGAACGGAATTCAGCGTTCAGGAAAGAGGTACCCCCCTCCCCCCTTTTTTTATTTTCAAAACCTTGCAGATAATTCTTTAGTCGACACATAACAAATTCAAAATAAATAACTTCCACACATAATTCGCAGACAATTCCACCAACTGTGAACCTGTGTCACTGTGGTGAAATTACGCGGCGTTCATTCGATTGCCCTGAGCTTCCGGTCGAGATTTCCGCCTCACTGCGAGGGAGTCGTACACTGGAATTGTTCCATCAGGATTCCCCATGAAGAAACTCACATTTGCCCTCTGCGCCGCCGTCACCGCCGCCCTAATGGTCTGGGGCTTCTACCAGGCTATTTACGTCGCTCCCGACGAGCAGACCATGCACGAGGTGCAGCGCATCTTCTACTACCACGTGCCGTCGGCCATGGTCTCATTCCTGTTCTTCGCCATCAGTCTGGCCGGCTCCATAGGCTTTTTGTCCTTCCGCCGCAACCACTTGGATTTGGCGCAGGCCTCCGACGCCTGGGCTTTGGCCGGAGCCGAAGTGGGCGTCGTCTTCTGCACCGTGGTCCTCATCACCGGACCGCTCTGGGGACGACGCGCCTGGGGAATCTGGTGGACCTGGGATGCAAGGCTGACTACTACATTGGTTCTCTGGCTAATTTACGTCAGCTACCTACTCTTGCGCCGCTTTGCCGCCGGACCGCAGATGCAAACCTATGCCGCAGTCCTCGGCATCTTCGGCGCACTCGACGTACCCATCGTCTATATGTCCAACCGCTGGTGGCGCACCCAGCATCCCGCGCCGGTCTTCGGCGGCGGGGAGGATTCCGGCATCAAGGACCCCGCCATGCTCGCCGCCTTCGGCTGGAACGTCCTGGCCTGGCTGGCTTGGGGCCTGCTCATCCTCGCCCTGCGCTATCATGTCGAACGCCAGCAACAGAAATACGCAGCCCAGGAAGCGCAAGACGCTTTAGAAGTATGAGGTGTCTATTCCAGGAGGAGAAAAATGGACCAACGAGCTATTCTCGACCACCAATTTACCGTCGCCGCCTACGCCATAACATGGGCCATCCAACTGGGCTACCTGGCTTGGCTTGGCCTTCGCTGGCGAGCGCAAAAGCGGGATGCCGCGCGCTCACATTGTGACCCGCGCTGAACCACCGGGCTTCCATCTTCCGTTGGAAACTGCTCATCGTCTGGAAGCAGCAGAGGCGGAGGCAAGTCTCATTGCCGCAAAGGCTGTTGCGAAGGCGAACCGCTTGAATCCCACCTTTATCTAATCAAACCACTTATTATCAATTATTTAAAAAACGATAAAAACATCAAAAGGTTCTTCCATTCCCTCTGCTCGCCAGTCTTTCCTCACACATCTCCTTAAGTTTTTTCAAATCCTGCCGATAGCTCAGTTGAAGCAAACGTGCGGGGAGTGAGAACAACCGCTAATCCGTAAGCGCCTTGGCCATTGGGCGAACAAACAGGCTGACGGCTCGAATACCAACTCCGCCCGGCGGACCGGGAGAAATGAATCGCCTATGCCCATAAACTTCGGCGAAATCGCCGATTACCACCGTCAGGAAGCCGCCCGTTACAACGCCATGGCGCAAGCCGCACGCGACCGGGACAGCTTCGGCGAAGCCGGTTACTTGGCCGGCCTGGCCGCGCGTCACAGCGAGACTGCTGACGAGCAGATGATAGGGATGCAGCAGCAACCCGGCGAGTCCCTAGCAAAGCGGACGTCAAACTGCTGGTCCCCCGAGCAGCAGCGATTTCCATTTGTCGCCGCCTGCCTGTTGGCCCTTCTGCGCCGCATTGACAGCATCGCAGCAGCTTTCCGCCAGCCTCTGCCGAAACGGAATCTCGACGTGCGGGGGTTGTCGCTGCGCTGATCGTGGCGGACGACCCCTCGGGAACCACGCACCATTCATCAAGCCCCGTTCTGGCCTGTTCTGGCAGAGCGGGGTTTGCCTTTTGCTCAGGGTAGTTTGAAGGCTTTGACTGCAATGGCACTGGGAGCGCGGCCAGCAGGGAGCAGGGTGAATAGCGAGCCTGAGCTGGTGCGGACAACTGCCACGTCGCCCGACCGTGTATCGACGACGAAGAGCAGGTGCCCAGAACTGGAAAATACCAGCGCCGCGGGGCCATCGCCGACGTGTATAGAGCCGACGCGTTTGCCGTCGTCGATCGAGTAGACGGTGACGTATTGGGAGCGGAAGTTGGCCACATAGAGCATTGCATTGTCGGCCGTGACCAAGCCGCGCAGAGGATTGTCGCCGATCATATAAGCGCCGCCGACGTCGTCGGTACTGGTGACGACCTCGGAGATCGAATCGGAAAGAGAGTTAAGTGCGAACAATTCACCGCCGTCGGGCTTGAGAGCCAAATGCAACGGCGCCTGGCCTACGTCGAGTAGCGCCTCCAAACGGTCAGGCTCAGCTGGGCCTGGTTGAGCTTGGCCGGATTGAATCGGGCCGGGCACCGCTGGATGTGCTTCGGCGCGGGCCAGGGCAATAGCCATAACTTGGTGGCCAGCCGAGCAAGCAACAAAAACTTTAGAGGAATCGGGAAGGACAACGACATCGCTGGCGCCAGGGCAGCCCTCAAAGATATTACGGACTCGACGGGTGGCCGGATCTACGAGACTGACTGAGTTGCCACGGCGGTTGGCTATAGCCAGAGTCTTGCCGTCCGGGGAGATGCGTGCTACGGCCGGCTCTTCGCCCGCTCCAATGGCCGCGATCTCGCGACGCGCCTTGAGGTCAAGAACGGAGATGGTGTTCGAGCCCGAATTGGCCACGTAAGCCAGATCGCCCGTGGGATCGATTTCGATGGAGACTGGCTGGCGGTGAACGGCGATGGTTGCCGCGACGGTATTGTTTTCCGCGTCGATAACCGTTATTGATCCTTGTCCGCCACCAATGCCGGAGTTGACCACGTACACTTCGTTGCGAGTGGGGCTGACTGCGACAGCAACAGGATTCTGACCAACGCCGAGCTCGCGGTCCACTCGCACATCGACCACGTCGAGAACAGTAACAGTGTTGCTGCCGCTGTTGGTCACGTAGGCGTACTCACGATAGTTGGGCGGGTACTGCGGGAAGTCGTGCGGTCGGCAGCCGGTGAGGGTCAGAGCCAGTAGAGCGAAGGCGGAAAGTCGAGCGATCATTGATTCACGCCTTGGAGACCCCGACGTGGATGCCGCGCGGCAGCTTGCGGCCCACTACATTGGCGATCTGGTCGAGCTCGTCCATCATGGTAGCGAACTGGCTGGGATAAATGGATTGAGGGCCGTCGGAGAGAGCGGTTTCGGGGTGATTGTGGACCTCAACCAGGATCCCATCGGCACCCGAAGCTACAGCAGCGCGCGCCATCGGCAACACACTGTCGCGCCGGCCCGTGGCGTGGCTGGGATCTACCAAAATCGGCAAGTGGCTAAGCCGCTGCACGGCGGGAATGATGCTCAGGTCCAATGTGTTGCGAGTATGGTCGGCAAAGGTGCGCACGCCGCGCTCGCAGAGAATGACTTCGTAGTTGCCCTCGCTGAGGATATATTCGGCAGCCATCAAAAATTCATCCAAAGTAGCTGAGAGGCCTCGCTTCAGCAGCACAGGCTTGCGCAGTTGGCCGGCATGTTTCAGAAGAGAGAAGTTCTGCATGTTGCGAGCGCCAATCTGCACCACATCAGCCCACTCGGCAACCAATTCCAGTGTCTCGTTGTCGATGGCTTCGGTAATAATGCGTAACCCGAAGCGGTCGCGGATCTCGGCCATGATGCGCAGTGCTTCGACGCCCAGACCCTGAAATGCATAAGGGGATGTGCGCGGCTTGTAAGCGCCGCCGCGGAAAAACTGCGCGCCCGATGCGGCCACCTCTTCGGCAATGGCAAATGCCTGCTCGCGACTTTCGATCGAGCAAGGCCCGGCGACGATGGCCAACCCGCCACCACCGATGGCAGCGTCGGTTCCCGCAAAACGGATGACGGTGTCTTCTTCCTTCACGTCGCGACTGGCCAGCTTGTAGGCCTTCGAGACGCGGATCACTTCCGCAACACCGGGCAGTTCCTCAAGATTGCCGCGATCCACTTCACCCTTGTTGCCAGTGATTCCGATGGCGGTGCGCTGGGCTCCAGGCAATGGATGGGCGCGAAAACCCAACTGCTCAATGTGTTCGCAAACCGCCTGAATTTCTTCGGGCGTTGCCTGCGCCTTCATGACAACCAACATGGCTGGCCCCTCGAACCATCAGTCTAATGGCTCGGACCGCGAACGGCAATTGGCTGGATGGATGTGGGTTAGTTCAGGGGTGTTTTCTACTCCTTATTCCCGATGCGCTATTCTTTGTCATTCTCCGGTTTGCTCTGGTGGTGGGGGTGTGCTAACCTTGATTTCTGTGCCGTGATACGTGCGGAGGTTTCGTGTGTCCGTACGGATTTCGGGTCTCCGGGACGTTTTCCGGGTGGAATGGGCTGGCGTAGCTCAGCTGGTAGAGCATCTGATTTGTAATCAGAGGGTCGGGGGTTCAAATCCCTTCGCCAGCTCCACTTGAGAAAAACGGAAAACGGGGCTTGAAGCGGCAGATAAGTTTTGCCGGCGCTGGAAGTTTTCGAGTGCCGGACCTGTCCTCTGCGGCGATCCCACTGAGGTGCATGCTTTTGCGAGCCGGAGGTTTTCCGGACGGGGCCTGATGTGCTGGCCAGATGTGCTGATATGGACGCGTTGAATCGACGCGCGGAAGTGGGTTGAACGATGGAGCGCGGGCGGGTTGGACGTGGTCCTCGGCAAGCGATCTTTGCTTGCTGGGGGTAAATGAGTAGGGTACCTCAGCAAGAAATTTTCGCTGCTGGGGCGCCTGACCGGGGTCCCCGGCGACAGGTTCTCGTCGCTGGGGTGGTTGAGCACAGGTGGCCGAGCGGTTAATGGCAGCAGACTGTAAATCTGCCGCTCCTTGGAGCTACGGAGGTTCGAATCCTCCCCTGTGCACCATGATTTGAGGGTTGGAATGCGCGAAGGATCGCAGCCGGAATGAGTAATTATGGGCGCGAACTCGACCGCAAGATGAAGGGCCTTCACAGTACCGGTTCAGATTTGGACCGGAAGTATTGGGTGGCGCTGGCGCTATACGCGATTTTGGCAGTGCTGGCTTGGTTTACCGTGGGAGAGGGCACGATTCTCGTTCACGGCAAGCCGGTGGAGTTGCGGTTGCTTCCGCTGATTATTGTCGGCGGAATGGCTTTGAAGACAGTGTTAGCTCGCCACGCGGAGAAGATTCGCCGCAGCGGGGATGGGGATGGCAGTTAGACGCCCCAAAGTTTGTAAGAGGGCTGATGGTGCGGTAGGTCAGGGTTTTAACCCTGACGCAAAGAGTCACTCCCGGAGCCCAGGGGTGCAAAGTTTGTAAGAGGGCTGATGTAGCTCAGTTGGTAGAGCACTCCCTTGGTAAGGGAGAGGTCACCAGTTCAATCCTGGTCATCAGCTCCAGAAAATCGGCGGACAGCTTATAGCTGACAGTATTTGCAATGGGCGGATGCGTTGTTGAAGCGCCTATAGGCAAGAAAAGAACTGTTAGCTATCTACTGTTAGCTGTTAGCTCGTTCGGCGGGAGTAACTCAGTGGTAGAGTCACAGCCTTCCAAGCTGTTGGTCGCGAGTTCGATCCTCGTCTCCCGCTCCATGATTGGAAACAGGCGACAGGGCTAAGTAAGCCCGGTGAGGCAGAAAATGAAGTTCGAGCAGGCAGCAATAGCCGTCCAGGATGAGCAGGGATATGCGCAGCTTCATGCGCGCATCGACGCAGCCTTCGACGCGCGGGACGTAGAGGTTTTTCTGAGCCGTGTCGGCCGATCGAAGCTGCGGATTCGCGACTTCGAAGGCGCTCTGCAGCGCGGGCTGATGGGCAAGGATGCCGCGGAGCTTTATCGTGCACTGCCGGTCTCCGATCAGGCCCTGACTCGTGAGCGCTACCTGCAGAAGGTGGAGGCGGTGCCTCTCGAGCTGCGGCAGCGATATTTGAAGGTCTACGCCTACTATTGAGGCGTGCAGCACAAGTTTTTGCGCTTCCGGTCTTCCGGAGCGCCACAAAAAGTCTAACGGAAGGAACTGAAGGGCAATGGCGAAGGAAAAGTTTGATCGCAGCAAGCCGCACGTGAACGTGGGCACGATCGGTCACATCGATCACGGCAAGACGACATTGACGGCGGCAATCACCAAGGTATTGCAGAAGCACAATCCAAAGAACGTCTTCCGTTCGTTTGACTCGATCGACAACGCACCGGAAGAGCGCGAGCGCGGCATCACCATCGCCACGGCGCACGTCGAGTACGAGACCAAGAAT
>JBEKRS010000027.1:0-70248 GCA_049518535.1 Occallatibacter sp.
AGTTAGAAGCTACTAGCTGGAGGCTCTTTGCTTACCTATTCTTGGCAACTTCTTCCACAGTAACCGGATCAAGGAACGGCATGGCTGCGCGCAGCTCCTTGCCGACAATCTCGACCGGATGCTTAGCCTCGGCTTCGCGGAATGCCAAAAACTCCTTGCGGCCGGAGTTCTGGTCGGCGAGGAAACGCTTCGCAAAGCTTCCATCCTGAATTTCCTTGAGGATCTGCTTCATCGCCTTACGGCTCTCGGCGTTGATGACGCGCGGACCGCTCACATAATCGCCCCATTCAGCAGTGTCAGAGATCGAGTAGCGCATATACGCCAAGCCGCCGCGATAGATCAAGTCCACGATCAGCTTGAGCTCGTGCAGGCATTCGAAGTAGGCGCTCTCAGGCTGATAGCCAGCCTCGACCAGCGTCTCAAAGCCAGCCTTGATTAGCGCACTGACGCCGCCGCACAGCACCGACTGCTCGCCGAAGAGATCGGTCTCGGTCTCTTCCTTGAATGTAGTCTCAAGCACTCCGGCGCGCGTGCCGCCGATGCCTTTGAGATAACTGAGGCAAAGCGCATGAGCCTTACCGGTTGCGTCCTGGTGAACAGCGATGAGGCAAGGAACGCCGCCGCCTTCACTGAAGACCTCGCGCACGCGATGGCCGGGAGCCTTGGGCGCTGCCATGCCAACGTCGATGCCCGCCGCCGGAACGATGGTCTTGTAATGAATGTTGAAGCCGTGCGCGAACATGAGCAGCTTGCCCGCAGTTAGATTCGGACCAATCTCTTCGGCATATAACTTGGCCGCGGTCTGATCCGGAACCAGGACCATGATCACGTCGGCCCACTTAGTAACATCTGCAACCGTTCCGACTTCCAGGCCAGCCTTCTGCGCCTTGGCGATGGACTTCGAGTTAGCCGCCAAGCCCACCTTTACCTGGACCCCTGAATCCTTGAGGTTGAGAGCATGAGCATGCCCTTGGGAGCCGTAGCCGATGATAGCTACCTTCTTGCCCTGGATGAGCGATAGGTCGGCATCGTGATCGTAATAAGTCTTCGCCATGTTTTTTCGATTTTCCTTTGCGTGCAGGTTTAGGGTTGATTCGAACCAAATAGTGCCGTCTGCATTTCAGGCGGGATTATTCCGGCAGAGCGGCGGCGTCTTCAAGAGCTTCTAGTGGCTCGCCAGTGGCCTCGGACTGATCGGCTTCGATAGCTCCCATGGCACGCAGCACGCCGCTGGTGTGATGGCCCCGGCGCATGGTCATCTTGCCGCTGCGGCAGATCTCCAGCACCCGCTCCTCGTCTTCGTTGAGCACCTGGATCAGCCCTTCGATTTTGCTCTCTACACCCGTCATCTCGATCGTAAGCGACTCTGGCGCCAGATCGACGATGCGCGCTCGAAAGACCTCGACCAGTTCGAAGATTCGCGAGCGGTTGAGCGGTGTGGCGGCTACCTTGATGAGTGCCAGTTCGCGCGTCACCGACGGAGCCTGGGCGATGTCGTCCACATCGACCACGTTTTCCAGTTTAAAAAGGCTGGCACGGATGCGGTGGCCGGCTTCGGACGAAGACTCGCAGACCAGCGTCAGCCGCGACAGGCCTGCCCGCTCGCTGCGCCCCACGGTGAGCGAGTTGATGTTGATGTTCAGGCGGCGGAAGAGTGAGGCTACGCGTGTCAACACGCCCGGCAGATCTTCCACGTAAGCAACAAATGTGTGCAGCATAATAACCTCTAGCTTTCAGTGAGCAGTAAGCAGCGATTGGTTCCCGAACTTACTAACTCGCCTATAAGTCATCCGCATTTTCCATCAGCGGGTCTTTGTCGGGGCGGCGGATCATTTCGTGCAGCGCGGAGCCGGCGGAGACCATCGGGTAAACTGACTCCTCCTTCTCCACCTTGAAGTTGAGCAAGAACGTTCCAGGTGCCAAGCGAGCCTGTTCGACTGCGGAGGCCAATTCGGCGCGCGTGCGGACCGTCAGGCCGGCGATGCCGTGAGCATCGGCCAGCTTGACGAAGTCGGGGCTGACCAGCGGCGTGGCTTCGTAGTTGCGCTCGTAGAAAAACTCCTGCCACTGGCGCACCATGCCCAGGTAACCGTTGTTGATGATGGCGATGTTGATCTTAATGCCTTCCTGAACGATCGTCGCGAGCTCAGCCGCGGTCATCTGGAAGCCGCCGTCGCCAGCGATTACCCACACTTCTTTATCCGGGCAGGCAAACTTCGCACCGATGGCCGCCGGGAGCGCGAATCCCATGGTCCCGAGGCCGCCCGAAGTAATCAACGTGCGTGGCCGTTCGTGGTGGTAGTATTGCGCCTCCCACATCTGGTGCTGGCCCACGTCGGTAACCACGATGGCGTTGCCGCCGGTGATGCGCCAGATGTCGTTAATGACGTGAGCAGCGTAGAGGTGGCCCATGTCGGCCAAGTTCTTGATGTCGCGCTCGGCGGCTTCGCCCTTGAGGCCGTCGAGCGTTTTGAGCCATGCGGTGCCGTCGCGGCCGCCAATGCGCGGCAACAGTTCCTCAAGCACCTCACGCAAATCGCCGATCAGCGCTATATCGGCCTTGATGTTCTTGTTGAGTTCGGCTGGGTCGATATCGATGTGAATCTTCTTCGCCTTGGTTGCGTAAGTCGAGGGGGTTCCGGTGACGCGATCATCAAAACGCATTCCGCATGCGATCAGCAGATCGGCGTCCTGGATGGCGTGGTTGGCACAGGCTTCGCCATGCATGCCCATCATGCCCAGATTGAGCGGGTGGGAGGCCGGGAATGCGCCAAGACCAAGCAGCGTGAGCGCCACAGGAATTTGCGCACGCTCGGCCAGTGTTCGCACCTGTTCTCCGGCGGCGGATTCGATAACACCGTGTCCAGCAAGAATCACCGGCCGCTTAGCATTACGTATCAACTCGGCAGCGTGAGCCAGACCGTGTTCTTCCACCTTTAACATCGGATGGGGCCGATGGGGACGGGGCTTGGCAGCCTCAAAGTCGAAGATCGCAGTGCCTTGCTGCGCATCTTTGGTGATATCGACGAGCACCGGACCCGGCCGGCCGGATCGCGCGATCTGGAAGGCGTAGCGGAGCGCTGGAGCAATCTCCTCGGCGCGGCTGATGAGGAAGTTATGCTTGGTAACTGGCAGAGTTATGCCGGTGATATCCACTTCCTGAAACGCATCGGTGCCTAACACCTTGCTCGAGACATTGCCGGTGATGCATACGATGGGAATCGAATCCAGCATGGCGGTGGCGATGCCGGTCACCAGATTTGTTGCACCGGGGCCGCTGGTAGCAATCGCTACACCCACTCCACCCGATGCGCGCGCATAGCCGTCGGCCATATGCGCCGCGCCCTGCTCGTGCCGCACCAGGGTGTGATGGATGGGAAACTTGCGCAGCGCGTCATAGACGGGGAGGATGGCGCCGCCCGGATAGCCGAAGACCTGAGTGACGCCCTCGCCTACCAGCGTGGCCCAGACGATCTCTGCGCCCGTCAGGCGGGTGGGCGGGTTATTCGATGCTTGAATGTTGGCGTCGTTTCCCATGTGAAACTCCTTTGTCAGAGTTAGAACAAGTTCTTAACTGTTAGTCATCAACTGTTAGGTGTTCTTACGTCGTTGCGCCTTCTGAGGCCGAGCTAACTCGATCCACATATTTGCGGAAGACACCCCTAGGCCAGCGCAATGCCGGCGGCGTAAATCCTTTCAGGCGCGATGCCATCTCCGCGTCGCTGATTTCAACGTCAAGTTTTCGATTGGGAATGTCGAAGTGGATGATGTCGCCCTCGCGAACCGCCGCAATGGGTCCGCCAACAAACGCTTCTGGGGCCACGTGGCCCGCAGTAAACCCACGCGTCGCGCCACTGAAACGGCCGTCCGTGAGCAGAGCAACAGTCGCACTTAATTCGGCGTTTGAACTGATGGCGGCCGTCACTTGCAGCATCTCGCGCATGCCGGGCCCACCCTTGGGGCCTTCGTAGCGAATGACCAGCACATCATTTGGCTTGATCTTTCCGGTCTGCACGGCGGCGAAGCAATCATCTTCCGTGTCGAAGACGCGCGCTGGTCCGCGATGCTCATAGCGGTTGGCAGCGGCGATCTTCATCACACAGCCTTCAGGAGCCAGGTTGCCTTTGAGAATCACCAGGCCGCCGTTGGGCTTGATGGGCTTCTCGAAGGTGCCGATAACCTGCTGGCCCGCAGTCTCCTCGGCCAGCGCGGCCTCTTCAGCCAGCGTCTTGCCGCTGATGGTCAGCGGCGATCCGTCAGCATGGCCAGCGTCGATGAGCCGCTTGGCCAACAGACGCGAGCCGCCTGCAGCCTGATAGTCGGAGGCCACAAACTTCCCCGCAGGAGTTAGCGAGCAGATATAAGGCGTGCGCTTGCTGATCGCATCAAAATCATCAATCGACAGCGGAATGTTCATCTCGCGCGCGATAGCCAACAAGTGAAGCACGGCATTCGTCGAACCGCCGCTGGCAGCCACGCTGGCGATCGCATTCTCAAGGGATTTGCGAGTGATGATCTGCGAAGGTCGGCGATTGGCTCGAACGGCGTCCATCAAAATACCGCCAGCTTCACGGCATGCTGCAAGCTTGTTCTCAGCGGTGGCGGGAACGCCAGAAAGTTGAATCGGAGAGATGCCCAGAATCTCGCCGCTCATGGCCATGGTGTTGGCGGTAAACTGGCCGCCGCACGCGCCCGCGCCCGGACAGGCATTGGCTTCTAGAGCCTCAAGGCCCGCATCGTCGATCCGCCCCGCTGCATGTGAGCCGATGCCCTCGAAGACGTTCTGAATCGTGATGTCCTGGCCGTTCAGTTTGCCCGGTGCAATCGACCCGCCGTAAAGCATCATGCCCGGAATATTCAGCCGACAAAGCGCCATAATAATGCCCGGCATATTTTTGTCGCAGCCGCCGATGCCCACCAGACCGTCGAAAAGGTTGCCGCGAGACATCAACTCAATGGAGTCGGCGATCACTTCGCGCGAGACCAGCGAGGCTTTCATGCCCTGCGTGCCCATGGTGATGCCGTCGGAGATGGTGATGGTATTGAACTCCATCGGTGTACCGCCGGCCTCGCGAATGCCCTCCTTGAGAGCCTCGGCCAATTTGCGCAAATGCACATTGCAGGTGCCGATCTCCGTCCATGTATTTGCAATCCCGATAATGGGCTTGTGCAGATCTTCTTTGCTATAGCCGACGCCGCGCAGATAAGAGCGCGCCGCGGCGCGGCTGGGGCCTTCGGTCAACGGGATGCTTTGTCGCTTGCCTTCGATAGTCATTAGTTCTTCGCTTTCAGCCAGCCGGCTTGGTCGTGCTTCGCTTCAAATCTGTCGAGCGCCGCTTCATGGCGCAACGTGAGACCAATGTCGTCCAGTCCCTCGATCAGGCAGAACTTGCGGAATGGGTCTACCTCGAAGGTCGCCTCAAAGCCCTGGCCGTCGGTGACAGTCTGTTTTTCAAGCGAGACGGTGAGTCGATAACCAGGAATGGTCTTCGCGTTGTTGAGCAGCTCGGCTACTTGCTCTTCGCTCAACTTCACCAACACAATGCCATTCTTGCCTGCATTCGAGAAAAAAATGTCGGCAAAGGTGGGCGCGATGACCGCACGAAAGCCAAAATCCGAAAGCGCCCATGCGGCATGTTCCCGGCTCGATCCGCAAGCGAAGTTCTTGCCGGCGATAAGTATTTGAGTACCTTTGTAACGCGGGTCGTTTAGCACAAATTTGGGGTCAGGTTCACCCGCAGCCGTACGGCGCCAATCGAAGAACAAAAAGTCGCCGTAGCCGGTGCGCTCGATGCGCTTCAAAAACTGCTTGGGAATGATCTGATCGGTATCGACATTAGCACGATCCAGAGGCGCGGCCAGTGCGGTCAGTGTGCGAAAGGGTTCCATTAGGCCTTGACCTCCCAATTGCGAATATCAACGAAATGCCCTGCAATGGCGGCGGCTGCGGCCATCTCCGGCGAAACGAGGTGTGTGCGCCCGCCGCGCCCCTGGCGGCCTTCGAAGTTGCGGTTGCTGGTGGAGGCGCAACGCTCGCCGGGCTCAAGAATGTCGGGATTCATGCCCAGGCACATCGAGCAGCCGGGCTCGCGCCAGTCGAAGCCTGCCGCGCGAAAGACGAGGTCCAGGCCCTCTAACTCGGCTTGCGCCTTCACTGCCTGCGAGCCAGGAACCACCATCGCGCTCACGTGCATCGAGACCTTGTAGCCCGAAGCGATGCGAGCCGCGGCGCGCAGGTCTTCGATGCGTGAGTTAGTGCAAGAACCAATGAAGACGCGGTCCACGGCGAGCTCTGCAAGCGGGGTGCCGGCCTTGAGGCCCATGTATTCCAAGGCGCGTTCCAATCCCTTGCGCTCCTGCTCGGAGCTGGCCGCAGCCGGGTCTGGCACATTTGCCGTGATCGGTGCAACCATGCCAGGACTTGTTCCCCAGCTGACATACGGCACGAGCGTTGCCGCATCGATAATCAACTCGCGGTCAAACTTTGCGCCGGGATCGCTGGGCAGCTTGCTCCACTCGGCCACGGCCTTCTCCCACTCCGCACCTTGCGGCGAGAAGCGGCGGCCTTTCAGATAAGCGAAAGTAGTTTCGTCGGGAGCGATCATGCCCGCACGCGCCCCTGCCTCGATGCTCATGTTGCAGATCGTCATCCGGCCTTCCATTGAGAGCGCGCGAATGGCCGAGCCCGCGTATTCAACCACGCAGCCGGTCGCGCCGTCAGTGCCTATCTGCCCGATGATGGCCAGGATGATGTCCTTCGCCGTGACGCCGTGAGCCAGTTCGCCTTCGACGGCAATACGGAAAGTCTTAGGCTTAGATTGCGGCAGCGTCTGCGTAGCGAGCACATGCTCCACTTCGCTGGTGCCGATTCCAAAAGCTAAAGCCCCAAACGCACCGTGAGTCGAAGTGTGCGAGTCGCCGCAAACGATGGTCATGCCTGGCTTGGTAATGCCGAGCTCCGGTCCGATCACATGCACGATACCCTGTTCAGGCGAATCGACGTCATAAAGTTCGATGCCGAACTCCGCACAGTTTTTGCGCAGCGTGGCAATCTGTGTAGCGGCAATCTGATCGACGATATGAAGGCGGCCTTCGATAGTCGTGGGTACGTTGTGGTCGACCGTCGCGATACTTCGATCGGGCCTGCGCACCTTGCGGCCAGCCAGTCGCAGCCCCTCGAATGCCTGCGGCGAGGTGACTTCATGTAGCAATTGCAGGTCGATGTAGAGCAGCGTGGGCTCGCCCTCGGGTGCGGCTACCACATGTTGCTCCCAGACCTTTTCAAATAATGTTTTTGCTTCGGAACTCATTGGATATCCTAATTGCAAATCGTTGTTGTAGGTTGATCCTTCAAAAAACTCTTCTTGAGCGAAACGCAGCGCATTCGAAAATCCGCCTGAGCACAATCGAAAACGATCCGTATTTGCGCTCGTCTATGCGCTCACCAGCAGCGTCTTTACGGTTTCCCGCACCTTCGCCCCCATCTCTTTGGTCGAAAGCACCGTGAAGCCTTGCGAGTTCGAGCGCGCCAGATCAGGCGTACGGAAGCCCTGCTCCAAGACCTTGCGCACCGCGGTTTCAATGGCGATTGCCTCGGCTTCAAGTCCACCGGAATGGCGCAGAATCAATGCGCCGGTCAGGATCGCGCCGAGCGGATTGGCCAATCCCTTGCCGGCAATGTCGGGCGCAGAGCCGTGAACCGGCTCATACAAATTTACTTTGCCGCCGATGGTGGCCGAGGGCAACATGCCCAGCGAGCCCGTAATCACCGCCGACTCATCGCTCAGAATATCGCCAAAAAGATTTTCCGTCAGCACCACATCAAAGTCGCGCGGCCGGTTCATCAGGTGCATGGACATCGCGTCGACATACTGATGTTCCAGAGTCACATCGGGAAACTCCGCGGCCACTTCAATAACCGTAGCGCGCCACAATTGCGAGACTTCAAGCACGTTGGCCTTGTCCACGCTGGTAAGTTTCTTACGACGTTTCTGTGCCAACTTGAAGGCTACGCGAGCCACGCGAACAACTTCGTCGCGTGTGTAGCGCATGGTGTTCCAGGCTTCGCCTTTCTCGCGATTCCATTCACGCGGCTGACCGAAGTAAAGGCCGCCGAGCAACTCGCGAACAAAAAGAATATCCGCACCATCGATGATTTCAGGACGCAGCGGGCTGTTGACGCCCAGTTCCTTAAATGCGAAGGCGGGACGCAGATTGGCGAAGCCACCCAGAGCCGAGCGAATTTGCAGCAGGCCGGCCTCGGGGCGTTTGTCCGGGGGAAGGGAATTGAACTCGTTGCCGCCCACCGCGCCCAGCAGCACAGCGTCAGAATTGAGCGCAGCCGCAAGCGTCTCAGCCGGCAGCGGTGTGCCGTCCTGCACAATCGCCACGCCGCCGATGCGCTTTGCGTCCAGCTCCAGCGTGTGACCGCCCTGACTTGCGATTTCTTTGAGCACAGCGACCGCTTCGTTGGTGACTTCCGGACCGATGCCGTCGCCGGCTGTAACTAGAATCTTCAGTTTCATTCTTCGATCTTCTCCACTTCGCGAACAAAAAACCAGGCATTGAAGGCTGTGCCGGTAAAAAACACAAAAACTAAGAGCATTCCCATCGACAGTAACAAAAAGAATTTCCCAAATGATTCCCAATAGGTGTGGAGTGGATACCCATACAAAAAAGGAACCACAGATACGCAGCTGAGAAAGAAGGCTACTGTGGCATAGATGGCCCATTTCGTCCGCTGACGGAGGAGTTTTCTGGCATCCTCTTTGGCTGCCGCGATATCTTCCTTGCTGTCTTGAGGGCTATCTAAGTCATAGATCATTCGATTACTTCCCTCAAGGGTCAAAATTCGAATCAATTTCCGCTTCGGATGCCAGGGTAAAAGCCCCGGCCTACCGTCCCACTCCATCACTCAAGATTAAATCATTGAGCAGTTTCCTAATCCAGTTCGGAGACCGCCTCGTGGCGCTTCTCCCGAATCTGATCGGGCAGCAGACCCACCAAATCCTGGTCATAGATATTCTTCTTGCGGTCTGCCAGCGCCACAAACCGGTAGTAGACATGCTGCAATTCATCGCGCGTGAGGGCGAAGCCCATCTGCTCGAACCGGTTCCGCAGTGCCGCGCGGCCTGAGTGTTTGCCCAGCACCAGATGCGTCTTGGCCACGCCCACCAGCGACGGTGTCATGATCTCGTAGCACAACGGATTGGCCAGCATGCCGTGCTGGTGAATGCCGGACTCGTGCGCAAAAGCGTTGTCGCCCACCACCGCCTTGTTGGGCGAGGGACGAAACGTGATGATCTGGCCGAGCACTTGGCTGGTAGGGTAGAGTTGGTTCAAATTCAGGCCGGAGGTCACGTTGTAGCGGTCGCCGCGAACATAAAGCGCAGCGGCTATCTCCTCTAGAGCCGCATTGCCCGCGCGTTCTCCGATGCCGTTGATGGTGCACTCCACCTGGCGTGCGCCGTTGGCGATGGCGGCCAGTGAGTTGGCCACTGCCAATCCCAGGTCGTTGTGGCAGTGTGCGGAGAGAATCACGCCTTGCTCGTCGATGACCGAAATCCGCTCGCGCACTTCGGCGAATAGGCAGCCATATTCCTCCGGCGTGCTATAGCCCACCGTGTCGGGCATATTGATTGTGGTTGCGCCGGCCTCAACGGCTATGCGCACCATCTCCACCAGGAAGTCGCGATCCGAGCGGGTAGCGTCCTCGGGCGAGAACTCCACATCGTCCACCAGCGATCGCGCCATGCGCACCGATTCGCCGGTCAGCTCCAGCGCCTCCGAGCGGCTAATCTTCAGCTTGTAATCAAGATGCAGATCGCTTGACGCCAGAAAGACGTGAATGCGCGCGCGGTCGGCGAATTGTAGCGCACGAGCTGCCATCTCGATGTCTTCGGTCTTCGCACGAGCTAGTGACGCAATGCGCGGCTTCCGGATGGCCTGCGTGATGGTGGCGATGGCCGCGAAGTCGCCCTCCGAGGCCATCGCGAAGCCGGCCTCAATGATGTCCACTCCCAGATCCTCCAGGGCGTGGGCCATGGTGAGCTTTTCCTGCGTGGTCATGCTGCAGCCGGGCGACTGTTCGCCATCGCGCAGCGTGGTATCGAAAAAAACTACGTGATTTGATGTCATGTGCGTGCCCGCCAGGAAAGGTCACTGGTGATTATTGTTAGTGTCTCGCATCGGGGCATATAACGCAAAGTTATTCTTGTTTGAGAAGCGATTAGAATTACTTATGACGAAGGAGCAAGGACTTTTATGGAACTGCATCAACTCGAGACGTTTCTCGCTGTTGCCGAAGAGCGCAGCTTCTCGCGCGCGGCCGTGAGGCTGCACCGAACTCAGCCCGCGGTGAGCCAAGTCGTTCGCAAGCTTGAGGCGGCGGTGGGCGAAAAGCTTTTCGACCGTGCGGCGCGTGACGGGTCGCTGACTGCAGCTGGTGTGCTGCTGCGCGACTATGCATTGCGCCTGTTGGCGTTGCGCCGCGAGGCATCGAGCGCTCTGGACGAGTTGAAGAGCCTGGAGCGCGGCCGGCTGCAATTAGCGGCCAACGAATACACCTGCATGTATCTGCTGCAAGCCATCGACCGCTTCCGGCGAGAGTTTCCCCACATAAATGTTGCCGTGCACCGCATGTTGGCTTCGCGCATTCCTGAGGAGCTGAACTTGCGCACCTTCGAGCTGGGGATGATCTCCTTCCATCCCGATCCGGTGCAGTTTCGCAGCATCGCTGTCTATGCCGACAGCCTGGCCTTCATCGTCAGCGCCAATCATCCGCTGGCTAGGGCCAAGCGCGTTTCCATCAACGATCTTGGCGATGAAGTTTTTATCGCCCACAACGTGGCGTCGCCCTTGCGGCGAAAAGTGATCGAGGCCTTTCAAAAATACAGAACGCCGTTGAACATGGGTATTGAGCTGCCTACCATCGAGGCCATCAAGCGCTTTGTGGCCATGGGCAATGGGGTGGCGCTGGTGCCTCACCTAACCGTGGCGAGGGAACTTGAGACCGGAGACGTGGTGCGCGTGCATGTGGATGAACTGGAGGTGAAGCGCGTGCTGCGGCTGGTCCACAGGCGCCGGGCCACACTCTCCTATGCGGCAACTGCCTTTTTGCGCACCGTCAAAACGCTGGCCCAAGAGCAGGGCCCGCCATTCCACTACCAGGTGGAACGGGCAGGATGAATATTTTCAAATGCCGTCTTCCTGAGCGGAGTTTGACGCGATTCTTGCGCCCGGGCGTAGTCGAAGAACCTGCATTCAAGCCGTCTTTGCCGACGTAGAACGCCCGTTTGGCTTTCCGTGCGTCTATAGCTCAGATCGTCCCGTCGCCCCAGCTTGCGCCATGGACCGCTCCGGCCAGTTACAATGCTGAGAGTGGGGCCCGGCTCGAACCGGAGCTCCGCAATCGACAAGCTCGTTGCCAGCCGGACGGTTGAGCAGTCGTGAGGTTCAGGAGCGAATGAAGAAGATCGCCTTATTTGTATTTCTGCTGGCCATCTGCGTGTCAGCAGGCTATGCGCAGGAAAGTCGCCAGGATATCAGCATTAGCGGAACGGGACTTATTGAGCCGTTCATTGCCTCGTCCACCAACGTTCAGGTGAGCGCGAACCGCGCCTTTGGCGCAATGGCCAGCTACCGTTTCATGCTAACGCCCTCAAGCGCACTCGAGGCCAACTACGGCATCACCTACGAAAACAACATCCACTATCTGATCAGCCTTACCAACAACTACAAGGTGCTGACCCGTACCCAGGAGATTTCCGGCGCCTACGTCCGTACCTTCAACTTCCGCAAGTTCAATCCCTTTGTCGAAGCCGGACCGGCCGCCTTCATCTTTCTGCCCATCCGCAACTCCGGCACCACCAACATCGACGCAAAGCAGCAGACCGAGATTGGCGCCATCTACGGAGCCGGCATCGCCTACGAAATCAGTCCCAGCTTCGACATTCGCGCCGGGTATCGCGGCATGATCACCAAGGTTCCCACTTTCAATCAGCCACAGTTCAACACCAACAACAAGTGGTATAACATCTACAATCCGGTGATCGGCGTGGCCTATCACTTCTGATCCCGTCAGACGGCGCAGTTATGCAAGAAGGGGATGGACTTCGATCCATCCCCTTCTTCGTTTGAGTTCCGCCCGCAACTTTGTGCGCAGTCTTTGAAAGTGCCTTAACTCCCTGCTTCCCGGTAGCGACCCAGTTCCTTGACCATGGCGCAATGGTGCCTGAGCGCTTCCACTGCCAGCGAACCCTCCTCATCCGTATGAATCTGGCAATCTACAAAGAAGACGTACTCCCAGGGCTTGCCGTGAACAGGCCGAGATTCGATTTTGGTAAGATTGGTGCCCATGTCGGCTAACTCCGTCAGTGCCGCAACCAGCGATCCGGGACGATTCTCCACAGAAAACGCCAGGCTCATCTTGTTCGGCTCTGGATAGGTCATGGCCTCAGCCGCGCGGCGCACCAGGAAGAAGCGTGTAAAGTTTTCCGGGTTGTCCTCAATGCCGGCTTCGAGAATCTGTGCGCCAAAATAACGCGCTGCCGCTTCGCTGGCAATGGCCGCCGCGCGCCGGTTTCGCAACTCCACCAGCTGCTTCACGCTCCCCGCGGTGTCATAGGCGGCTAGAGCCTTCATCGCGGGGTGCGCGGCCAGAAACCGCCGGCACTGCGCCAGCGCCACCGGATGCGAAAAAACGCCCTCAATTTCATCGATCGTGACGCCCGGCAGAACGATCAGATTGTGCCGGATGCGCAGCAGCGTCTCTCGCTCTACCTTCAGATCGTGGGTCAGCAATAGGTCGAAATGCTCAGTGACCGAGCCAGCCAAGCTGTTCTCGATGGGAATGACTGCGGCGTCTACAGTCCCGTTGGCCACCGCTGCAAAGACGTCGGCCGAAAGCGAACATGGAACGACCGCCGCATCGGCGACCAAATTCTTCGCCGCCTCATTGCTGAATGAACCGTGTTCCCCTTGGATTGCAATTTTCATTCTGGTTTCTTGTTCTCCTGCCAATCGCATCAGCGCTGGCTTGCTTGCGGCATCTTGCGCCTGGTGCTTTTCCGCACCATAGCACAACGCGAGGCAGCGCTTCTTGCATGCCAGAATAAAGTCTACCGGCTCGCATAGACCGAAACTCATTTTGCCCTAACGAGTCTTTGCTGATCGCCTGATCATTTGATCAAGTGTGGTGCGCTCCTAGCAGCCATGAGCGCAACCGTTGTATCCTCAGCCCATGCACGAGGACGTTTTCCCCACGCCCACCGACTCGGAATCCGGCCACACTAACCTGCTGGGAGACTCAGCGAGTTCCTATCTGCGCTCGGCGCGCCATCAGCCAATCGAGTGGCATCCATGGGGTGAGGCGGCCTTCGCCAAAGCCCAATCCGAGGATAAACCAATCCTGCTCGACATCGGCGCTGTCTGGTGCCACTGGTGTCATGTGATGGACCGCGAGTCCTACGAAGATCCGGAGATCGCCGCCATCGTCAATCAGCATTTTGTAGCCGTGAAGGTTGACCGCGACGAGCGACCCGACGTGGACGCGCGCTATCAGGCAGCGGTAGCGGCCATCAGTGGCCAGGGCGGATGGCCGCTTACAGCCTTCCTTACCCCAGACGGACGGCCCTACTTTGGCGGCACATACATTCCACGCGACGAGCGATATGGCCGGCCAGGCTTTGCGCGAGTGCTCACGACCCTGGCCCAGGTGTGGCGCGAGCGGCGTGATGAGGCTCTCGAAACAGCAGCCAGCACCATGGCCGCTATTGAGCACAATGAGAGTTTTTCAGGCCGTGGTGGGCAGCTCTCCTTAGCTCTAGTAGATAGCATTGCCGGCTCGATCCTCTCGCAGTTCGATCCGAGAAACGGCGGCTTCGGCTCCCAGCCCAAGTTTCCTCATCCCTCGGCGCTCGACCTGCTGCTGGAAGTGGCCATGAATCGAGGCCCCGAAGAGGCGTATCGAGCCAGTCAAGCCTTTCCGATCACCCTCGAAAAGATGGCTCACGGCGGCGTTTACGACCAGTTGGCCGGAGGCTTTCACCGCTACAGTGTCGACGAACGCTGGCGAGTCCCGCACTTCGAGAAGATGCTCTACGACAACACGGAGCTTCTGCGCAACTACCTCCACGGCTACCAGAGTTTTCAGCGTGAGGATTTTCTTATTACAGCCAAAGAAATCGTGGCTTGGCTCGATTCGACCATGAGCGACCGCGACCACGGCGGCTTCTACGCCTCGCAGGACGCTGACATCAACCTCGACGACGATGGCGATTACTTCACCTGGGCGCAGGCCGAGGCGCGCGAGGCATTGTATGCGGCGGGATTCTCCACGGACGCGTCGGAAATTGTCCTGCGTTACTGGGACATTCGCGAACTGGGCGATATGCACCACAACCCGGCCAAAAATGTTCTTCACGTGAAGCAGACCCTCGAAGAGTTGGCGACCCTGACTGGCCAGACCATGGATGAACTCCGCGTCCTTGTGGATTCGGCTCGCCGCGCTTTGCTTGCCGCCCGCACCGAGCGGCCCACGCCTTTCATTGATCGCACACTCTACACCGGCTGGAACGCAATGGCGGTGACGGCGTACCTCGAGACGGCGATTGTCTTGCGTTCGGATGCGGCGCGTCAATTTGCCCTGCTCACGCTCAACAGGCTACTACGCGAAGCCTGGGATGGCGGCGAGTTGTTGGGCCACGTGATCGCCTATGGGGTCCATCCCGCCGAGGCGGTTAAACCGCCGGAAAAAGCGCCGGGCACGCTCGACGACTACGCCTTCACGGTTCACGCCTGCATTGACGCCTGGTTGGCCAGCGGCGAGATGAGCTATTACCATGCAGCCGTCAAGCTGGCCGATGCAATGATCGCTCGTTTTCACGACCGGCAAGCGGGAGCGTTCTATGACATCGCCACGCCTGAAGACGGTGCATCACCGCTGGGCGCGCTTGCCGCACGGCGCAAACCGTTGCAGGACGCGCCCACCCCGGCCGGCAATCCCACCGCCGCTTCGGCCCTCCTGCGCCTGACAACCCTCATTGATCGCCCGGAGTTTCGCGACATCGCCGAGGAGACGCTCGCCTCCTTTGCTGGAATCGTGGCGCACTTCGGTCTCTATGCCGGGAGCTACGGGTTGGCTCTGGAACGGTTGCTGCTCGATCAGGTGCAGGTGGTAATCGTTGGCTCCGGTCCAGAGGCAAAGCGTTTTGAAGCGCTGGCCGTGGCCCGCTTCGCCGTCAACAACACCGTGATCCGCATCGACCCTAAGCGGCTGGTTCCGGGAGGCATTCCCGAAGCGCTCGCTCAATTTCTTCTCCTGGCCCCGAAGCCGGACGGCGCAAAGGCATGGGCACTCGTCTGTCGCGGACGCACCTGCCTGCCTCCGGTCACCGATGCCGAGGCTCTCATGCGAGCCCTGGAAAACCCAGCATGAGTGCCGGAATTAACCAGCCTTTTTCCCTGTGATCAATTTGCGGGAAAAAGGGGGCTAAATCACCTTCAAAGCCGTCCGGAAAACAAGCCTGAAAGGTGTCCCATTTCATTGAAAATTACATTGATTCGGCTCGCCTTATGCCAAAAATTGAGATCCAAGCCCATCATCCAACCGCATCTTTTCCCGATCGGTAATGCCTTCAACCTAAACTTTCCCCTTTTCTGTAGTTTTTGTCTTCGATTGCCGATGAGTCCTATACAAGGCGCTTGCCGTGGCTGTCGCCTTGTGCAAAGGAAGGCATGGGACGGTCGCGTTCAATCCGGGTTCTGGCCTGCTTGCTGGCGTTCTCGGCTGTTCTCGAAGCGCAGCAATACGTTTTTCGAGCCTATCGCCAGCGCGAAGGGCTCAAGAACGTCGCGGTGAACGCGTTGACGGCTGACAGCTCCGGTTTCATGTGGATAGCCACCGAGAACGGAGTTTATCGCTTTCTGGGTTCCAATCTTGAGCTGTTCGGCAAGGACCAGGGAATTGCCGAGCGAGACATTCAGGACATCTTCGCGGATCCGAACGGCATCGTCTGGGCGGGTACGGACCGAAATCTTTATCGCTGGAACGGCGAGCACTTCCTCCCCGTAGGGGACGCCCTGATCCAAATCCACGGCGCACAGCATTTAGCCACCGAAGATGCGCATCACCTGCTGGTGGTTGACAACGGCCGTCTTTACCGCTTGGAGCATGATGCTCAAGGAAAAATGCTCTCCTACGTTTCGGTATTCTCTGGAAATACGCTCGCCTCCATCCCCGCCCTGAATCAACTTTCGAGCGTGAGTGTCGCCAACGGCCAAACCATCTGGATGGGCTGCGGGAAAAAGCTGTGTTCATGGCTCGACAGGAACGGCGGGGCGGTGACCGAATGGGGAACGGATAAAGGGGTTCCAGAAAGCGTCTGGCACGCCGTCGTTTTAGACCACACGGGCGCAGTTTGGGTGGCAGGTCAGCAGCATCACGTAATCATGTTGCCTCTCGGGGCAACGCGCTTTGTCGATCGTAATTTTAACGGCCCCGACCCGAACAACGTGTACCAGCACACGGCTATGGTCGTCGACCGGGAGGATCGGGTGATCGTAGCCACCGAGGCGGGAATCACCCGCTGGGAGGGAGCGGGGTGGCGGCCGATCGACCCATCCACCGGGAAGCACATCGGCCACATTACGAGCCTTGCCTTCGATACAGGGGGTGACCTGTGGCTAGGCAGCTTCGGCTACGGACTTTACCACTGGATCGGCTATGGAGACTGGGAAGGCTGGACCGATCTGCAGGGTTTGCCCAGCGCCAACGTCCTCAACGCCTTTCCACTTCGAGAGGGTCGAGTGTTGGTGGGAACGGAGAAGGGGCCTGGCTGGGTGAACCCGCATAGCGGGATGGCCGGTCCGCTCCTTTTGGAACATAAGTGGAATGACGGTCAGGTGAGCGGCATAGGGGCAAATCAAGACGGCTCTGTCTGGGCCGGAACCTATTCGGGTGCCGTACTCCGCATCGATTCAAAGACTGGCCGCGTGCACCAGACAGCAAAGTTGCCAGCACTGATCATAGCTGCAGCACAAGATCCTGTCGGACGCATTTTCTTTGCAACGGCCGCGGGAATTTATATGCGCGAAGCCAATGCCTCGAATGCTCCGCCGCTCCGAATTACCGCCGTAGACACGCTGTTGGGAGATTCCACCCGTGTCGATGCGGCCTGCGCAGCGCCCGACGGCACAATGTGGTTCCTGGCTGCAAACAAGTTGCTGCGCGAACGGGACAATCGTTGGACGATTCCGCCGATTGACGGGCTCCCGAAACTGGGTGGGTCGTTTCTCGATCTGTCGTGTGGCGCGGATGGTGCCTTGTGGGCGACCGGACAGCGGACCGGCATATGGCAGTTTACGCCGACCGGTCCACGTTTGAAGGCTTGGAAACTGGAGATTCCCGCCAGACTCAATGCGCTCGCGCCACTGGCCATTCTTGCGGACCGCCGCGGTTGGGTTTGGCTGGGGACCGATTGGGGCTTGGCAGTGTGGAACGGCCGGGAATGGCGTCACCTGACGCAGGAGAGCGGTCTGGTCTGGAACGATGTGAATAAAGGGACCCTGACAAGCGGTCCCGATGGCTCAATATGGGTGGAAACCAGCGGAGGCCTCGCCCATCTGGCGCATCCAGAGCGGATCTTCGACTCAGTGCCAATGAATGTCTCGGTGACTGGCATCGAGCGCGGTGACCAAGTCTATTCGGTCGCGCAGCAGATCACACTGCCGTGGGCATCCGTGCCGCTGCGCTTCCAAATCTCGTCACCCACCATGTTCAATCGCGGTGATCTGATTTTCAAGTATCGAATGGAGGGCCTCCAGCCGGAATGGAGCGAATGTGCGGATGGCGTGGCCATCTTCTCCGCGCTGCCGTCGGGCAAATACACTTTCATGGCCATGGCATACAATCCGGGGCTGAATGCCTTCTCCACTACAGTGAAGATGGAAGTCAGGATCCTTCCACCGTGGTGGGGAAGCAACTGGTTTTATGCGCTATGCCTCGTGACCTTCCTGCTTTTGCTTGCTGCCGCCGACAGGCTACGTGTGCGCCATCTGCATGGCAGAAGCCGGGAACTGGAGATGCTGGTGTCGGAGCGCACAAAAGAGCTTGAGATCAGTCGCGCACAATTGCGCATCCAGGCGACCCACGATGGACTTACCGGAATGCTCAACCGCACAGCCATCCTACGAGCGTTAACGGCGGAGATGGAACGCGCTCAGCGCGACAAACGGAGCGTGGTTGTGGCCCTTATCGATCTGGACCACTTCAAGCACATCAATGATGACTATGGACACCTGGCAGGCGATGAAGGGCTGCGCTGGTTTTCCGCTGCGGTCGGAACTGCCATTCGCCCTTACGACCATGCCGGTCGCTACGGCGGTGAGGAGTTTCTCCTGGTTCTACCCGAAATTCCGAGCGACGCTGTCGAGCAGAGATTGGTTGGCCTCCATGCTTCGATCTCCAATCTGAAGATCCAGATACGGGGGGCCATTTTCTTGCTCAACTGTAGTATAGGCGCCACCGTCTTCAACCCAACTGTCGGATCGGCCAGCGAGGAATCGCTGCTCGCGATAGCCGATCAGGCCCTCTATGTCGCCAAAGCCGAGGGCCGCAATCGTGTAGTCTTTCGCGCGGCTATCTACTCAGAACCCCAGCAAGGCCCACAAGTGCAACTCTAAAGGTTTAGCTGAGAAAAGGTTCTGTAAATCAAAGATTCGCATAATTTTTTGTTATCGCTCGCCGCCGAATAGATTCGCTTCTTGCGGTTTAAGTGTGGTGGGATCGTGCGCCGGAGCGGCTTCCGTGGCTTGACGGTTCCCTCCGCTTGCAACCTTGTCCATAAATGTGTTGAACACCCGGTTGGGATCGCCGGGAAGTAGGTGATTTTGCTCCAGAGCCAAGCGAACGCGCCGGCGAAACTCCCGCACGGGCGCATATTGCTCGGTGGCCAGCGTTTTGAACACCACTGGAAAGATTAGCTCGGAGCCTTTGATCGCATCCACTCCCAGAATCTGTGGGTCGGCCAAAAAAACCTTCTTGAACTCCTCACTGCTTCGGATCTCCATGGCGATGCCCTGCAACAGCTTTAGCACTTGATCGGGGTTGGCCGAGAAGTCGACGCTCACGTTCACGGTGGCTACCGAGTAGCCCACGCTCAGGTTGGCCACAGTGGTGATTTGCGAGTTGGGAATCACGTAGAGGGTACCGTCGGCGTCACGGACCGTAGTCTTGCGCAGGGTCATCGCCTCGACAGTGCCAGCCACTCCAGCCACGCGCACCGTGTCTCCCACGTTGAACTGGTCCTCGACCAGAAGCAGTACGCCGTTCAGCATGTCGCGCACGATATTCTGCGCAGCCAGCCCGATAGCCACTCCGGCAACCCCGGCGGAAGCCAGCAGCGGAGCAAGATTGACCCCGATAGCATCCAGAAACTGCAATCCGGCGATCAATCCGATGACAGCGATACCCGTGGCGCGGATAACCCCAGCCAGCGTCTTGACCTGCGAGATTCGTGTCGGTCCGGCTGCATGCTGTTCGGCAATGTGGATCATCCTGGTCGTGACTATGCGCAGTAAACGGCTGAGAACAAAAGCGATCAGGGCAACGATAATCAGGTGTGGCAGCTTGCTGTGAATGAACTCCTGGGCATCGTTGATCCACTCATCCAGCACTTTGCCCAGGAACCGTTCTTCGGCAAATATGCCTGTTCTTGCCGCTATCAAAAATAAAAGAGAATGCATCGTAAAACTCCCCTTTCTAGTCTATCTAGACTAGACTGGTGCGCAGGAACCCGAGGGAAGCTTTCCCATCTTCTCCATATGTTCCAAGTGGCACTCCCGGCCCAACCTGGTTACAACAGAGGAGGTCGTCTCATGACACTACGAGATGCGCAAACCATAAGATGCAAAAGCCGACTGCGTTCGAGGGCTCTATGGGCTTCTGTCCTGGCCGGCTTGGCACTTGCTGTCCTGGTTCCGATTGCCGGCAAGGGACTGCTGTTGAGCAGGGCGCAGTCCCCGCAGGAAAATGCCTCTGTGCCGGTTGCCGATGTGCGGAGTAAGACCAGCACTCAGCAAGCCACCAGCCAGAATCCCGAGTCGCCGACTGCCGAAAGAAGGGACCAGGCCGCCGAGCAGAGCGCCGAGCTGCTCAAGCTTGCAACCGACCTGAAGGCCGCGGTAGACAAGACCACCAAGGACGAGCTTTCACTCGCCGTGATTCGCAAGGCCAGCGAGATTGAACGTCTGGCCCACACCGTAAGGGAAAAGTCGAAGTAGCCAACGGAGACAAACTGAGGAGGTTGGTCATGCTCGGAGCACGAGACCTGTTTCGAGAGTTGCTCGTCTTCAATGAGACGCGGCCTCGGGGGTTGGCAAGCAGTCGGGTCCCCCTCGCAGCGCGCCATGCTCTGGGTTTGGCCCTGCTGCTGGCGCTGCCCGGCGGCGCACAGAACGGTTCCCGAGGGTCATTTCCGCAGCCCATGGGTCCGCCCGGCGTCGGCGCACTGGATGACATGCGCAATGGAGATTCCGCAGAGGACGAAAGACGGCTGCGTGCACTCAATGCCGTGCGGCAAAAGTCGATGGTCTCTGACACCGTGAAGCTGCTCAAGCTGGCCCACGAATTGCAGGACGAAGTCAACCGCACCAACTCCGAATCGTTCACTCCGAATGAGTTGCAAAAGGTTGCCGAAATCGAAAAGCTGGCACGCAGCGTGAAGGAGAAGATGAGCACCTCCGTGCGCGGCACGCCTGTCTTCCAACCGCCTTTTCGTGCGCCGTATCAATAACCGCCGCATGCCGTTCTCGCCAAAATGTTGGATTGAAATTCTGTGTACTGAAGAGTACCTGAGTTCAGAGTCCCGTGTCGCTCTAAGTACCGGGCGTGGTCAGTGGCAAAAACAAGGAGAATACGGTCCCATGCCGCGCGGGACCGGTGCAACTTCGCAGAACAATTCTGCCGTTGTGTTTCTTTATGATTCCCTCTGACACCCACAATCCTAAGCCAGTGCCGGTATTCTCCTTGGTTGACACAAACGGCTCGAACACTCTCTTCTGCAACTCCAGTGGAATCCCCTCACCTGTATCAGCAACGGTGACACGAATCGCCCGTGTCCTTGCATCATCCCACATTCTTATACTCGTAATGCGGACCCGCAACCTTCCCTTGCTTTTAATTGCGTCAAGCGAATTGCTGATCAGGTTTGCAAACACCTGACGCAATTCATCGTTGAAACAATGCAGCTTCTCATGGGTTAGATACTCGCGATCGACCGCAATGAAGGCTGTCTTAAGACGAGAACTGTACATAGCTAGAACGCCATCCATGACTTCGCTCAGATCGACGAGTGCCGGCGCAGTCGACTGTTTGTGGAAGCGAAGCATTTGTGTGGCCACCTGAACTGCTCGCGCAAGTTCCTGATCGGCCAGCTTCAACAGTCCGCGTGTACTCTCGTTTAAGGTTGGGTCCAGAAGGGCAAGATACACGGTGTTGACAACAGAATTTAACGGATTGTTGATTTCGTGTGCTATGCTGGCCGCCAGGCGCGCCGCCGCGTTTAGCTTTTCCGTTCGACGGAGAGCATCCTCAGCCATTTTCTGATCGTGGATATCTGTCGTGCTGCCGATCCATCGCTGGATACGGCCATCCTCATCGTGCATCGGAACCGCGCGCGCAAGAAAGTAACGATATGCGCCATCGTGCCTGCGCAAGCGGTATGAGTTCAGGTACGTCTCGCCCTTCTCGATGCTCTGCTGCCACTTTTCAGTAGTGCTTTTCACATCGTCCGGGTGGACGGCCTCGAACGCATGATTCTGCAGCCAGTCGGGCGACCGGCCTACATAATCGAGCAGCCTTTGATTGCAATAAATGTATCGGCCGTCGGCGTCCCGCATCCAGACGAATTCCGGCAAGCTCTCTGCCAAAACGCGGAAGCGCTGCTCCCTCTCCCGTAATTCCGCCTCTGCCTGCTTTCTCGCCGACAAATCCTGAATGTACGCAATGTATACATCCTTCGACCCCTCCAGCAATGTATAGCCGCAAGCAATGGGCACCTTGCTGCCATCTTTGCGGATATATTCCTTTTCGTAGGGAATGCAACTGCCACGCTCCGCGGCTTCCGCAATATGTGCCGCATCCAATTCCCGATACTCGGCCGGAGTCATAATGTCCCAGCGAACACGGCCCGCTTCAAGATCTTCGCGAGTATATCCGACGATACGCAGGAATTCATCATTGCCCTCGAAGAAGGCGCCGAACCTGTCAGGGATACAGATTCCCATCAGATCCGATTCAAACAATTTGCGGAACCTGGCTTCGCTCGAACGAATTGCTTCTTCCGCCGCTCTGCGTTCCGTGACGTCGCGAAAGTAGACTGAAAGTCCATCATCGGACGGATAGCAATGGCATTCCAGCCACTTGTTCAGCGGTTCAGAAAAGAATTCCTCGAAGCGCACAGGTTGGCCGCTCTCGACCGCCTGATGATAAGATTCACTGACCTTCGTTCCCTTGAGATGCGGAAACAACTCCCATACGCAATTGCCGACCAGTTCTTCAGGACGCATTCCGAGCATGTGCGCACCTTGTTCGTTGAAATAGGTGTAGCGCCACTCCTTGTCCAGAACCGCCAGTCCATCCGAGATGCTATTCAAAACGCTTTCGAGCTTCCGATGCGCCTCGCTGATCTGCTGCTCGGCCAGTTTGCGCCCGCTAATATCGATTGTGACAGCGACCCCACCAATCACGTCTCCTTTGGCATCCCGAACCGGAGCGCCATAGCACTCTGCCATCCACGTTCGGCCGCTCGGCAATTGGACTTCAAGCTCTACGCCGGGAACCTCTCGATTCTCCGCAACGGCGCGCTGCAAAGGCAGTTCGACATCTGCAACCGGCCGGCCGTTTTGAAAAAAACGAACCTGCTTTCCTGGAGCATCGCGGTCCACGGCGGACGCCGACAAATTATCCCCGGGGCTGAATTCGAACTGCGCCAAAACCGCAGGATTTCCCGTGATGTTGTGGCACGTCGCATCATCGGAAAAACTTACTCCGATCGGTAGTGCTTTCATGAGTGCTTCCAGCCGTTGGTGCGCTTCAAACAACTCAGACGCTCGTGCCTCCGCTTCGGCCTGGGCATGGCATAACTCCCGAATGGCGAACTTTGTGTCGGTCAGATCGGTGTTGGTGACAAGGCGGGCGATAGGAGCGCCGCTCGAATCACGAAGCAGACTCCACCGCGTCAGCACTTCGATGCTTGTTCCGTCGCGGTGTGATCGTGTAACTTCTCCTTCCCACTCGCCATCACGCAGAAGCTGCCTGACAAGCTGGTCGTAGGGAAGCGGGAGTCTGGCTTTCAGCAGCTCTCTATCGTCCCTGCCCATCGCGTCCGCGGCTGTCCAGCCATAGAGCCGTTCGGCGCCGCGGTTCCAATAGGTGATCGCCCCTTCCAATGTGGTCACAAATATGGCGTCGCTGGCGAGATCGAGCAGAGCACCTTGTTTGCGCAATTCCTCCTGATTGCGGACACTCTCCGTGATTTCGAGAGAAATACCAGCAACAAATCGGCTGCCATTCGAGTCGACGATTGGGAACTTAATGACTTGGAATGTTCTCTGCTGTTCACCAGCATCAAGCACCTCGATCGCATGAACCGGTTCATTTGAAGACAGTGCCGCAAAATCGATTTCGCGGATTCGCTTGCCCAGCTCTGGACCAAATAACTCCTCGTCAGTTTTGCCAGCGCTTTCGGCAACCGCCGGGACGGCTTCCCTGGCGGCACGATTGTGAAACAAGTGCCGTCCGCTTTCATCCTTCACACATGCGCTTGCCGGCAGGTTCTCAAGAAAACGCTCCAGAACATCTCCACTCGAACGAAGCTGCTCCCACCGCCTCCTGGCCTCTCGCTCCGCAAGCGGCACTTCATTCCTCCGGCCAGCTTCCCGCTTTAACCTGGCCGTCGCATCACGAATAACTATCGTCAATCCAATTTCGGCATCTGCATCATCGCGCAGCACACCGATCTCGGATTCGACAAAAAGCTGCCGGCCATCCTTCAGAGTGTGTAAGCAGTTGCCAATCCACTTGGCGTTTTCCCGGATCGAATTCAGTACCGTCTGCTCGTTCTCGCCATTCAGATACTCACAGAGAAAGCAATTCGCAACCGGCCTCCCAATCACCTTCTCGGCGGCGAGTCCATAGACATGCTCCGCCCCAGCGCTCCAAAACAGCACGCGCCCCTCGAAGTCGACCGCAATAGCGGTAATTTGGGCGAGAATCTTCGCCGCAAACTCCGCCCCGGCAACCTCCATAGAAGCCTCCTCAAGCAGACGATGATCAGTTGAACGATTGGGAATGACGCGGAAACGACCGATATCTGGCGGGTGGGAAATGACCGGGGCCCCAGCACCTGGTCGATTCAGACAGCCCGCGCCACTGACAAAATCTTGACATGCATAGGCGCGCTAAGTCAAGTGGATTCTATCGAGTGCCGCGCGGCCGAATGTAACCTTCCGAAAATGGTGGAGTCTCCGATTTTGTATTCCTATGAAGGTGCATGCCGTGCCAAAGGTGCTAAGCTGAGTTGCGGAATGCGGCTGCAAAACTGGCCGTTTGCTGTCCGGCATCTCCGCCGACCGAAGGTCAAGTGCTTGGCTTCTCCTCGATTCGAGGCTTCTGAGAAGATGATGTTTTGTTCGTCCTACAGCGGCGCTACTGGTTTCCCATCTTTGTGGTGGACACTTGCGGCACGTGCATTTCGGAGAATGCGCAGCGCGCCGATTATCGCTTTCTGCATGATTGCTGCACTCGCTTTCCCTCAGAGCCGTATGTCTGAATACGCTGTGAAAGCGGCGTACCTTTTCAATTTTGGAAAGTTCGTTCGGTTCGCGCCCTCCGATGCAGTGAACAATCGCCAGAGCTTCGATATCTGCATCGTGGGCGAGGATCCACTCGGGCGTACCCTGGACGATCTCACCGCAAATGAACGGGTCGATAGTAAACCGGTCCGCGTTGTGCGCTTGAAAAGCGCTGCGGAGGCGCGCGAGTGTGCCTTAGCCTACATCAGTTCTTCCGAGGGCGCCCGCATCGGAGCCGATCTCGACACCTTTCGCGGACAGCCTGTCTTAACGGTTAGCGATTCTGCCAATTTTCTTCAGCGCGGCGGGATGATTCAGTTCGTCATCATTGGCAACCACGTTCGATTTAACGTGAACCTGGATGCCGTCCGAAATGCCCATCTCAGTTTGAGTTCTGAACTCCTCAGAGTGGCAGTATCGGTCAATGGGGAGACTCCGGGGGAGGTGCATCCATGAAGCTCTGGTCTGCACACTCAATTTCCGGGAGGCTGACGGCACTGGTTCTTTTCGTCAGTGGAATCGCGCTACTGCTCGCATATGTATCGTTCCTCGCTTACGATTTTTACAGTCTTCGTCAAAACCTGATCGAGTCGCTTGAAACACAAGCAACGATTATCGGCACCAATAGCGAGAGCGCTCTACTGTTCGACGACCAGCAAGCCGCCGAAACCACTCTCTCCGCCCTGCGTGGCGCGCCAGCCATCCTGACTGCGGAGATTTTCCGGGCAGATGGGCGTCCTTTTGCGCGTTACACGGGGTCAGAATCGGAGAACCATAGCATTGTTCCAACTCTTAAAACTGGCCAAAATTCCGCCTTCTGGATTCAGAATGGAACAGTGCTTCTGGGACATACTATTACATCCGATGGCAAACTCATTGGCTCGGTGTACATCCTATCCGAGACTAGGGATGTGGCCCACCGGGCAAGGCAGTTCGGCTTGCTTTCAGCGGGCATCCTTCTAGTCTGCTTCGCCATCGCTCTCGCAGCGACCTCTGCGATGCGGGGATTGATTGTCCGTCCTCTGGAAAATCTCGCCGAGACCGCGCATGTTGTATCGCGGAAAAAAGATTACTCCGTTCGCGCCGAAGTCCCTCAACGCAGGGACGAGTTGGCATTTCTGGTTCAGTCGTTCAATGAAATGCTTGATGAAATCGAAAAAAATAGAGCGGTTCTGGAGCAAAAGGTTGCAGAACGTACCGCGGAACTCTCCGCGGCAAATCAGGAACTCGAGGCCTTCTCTTACACAGTCGCGCATGATCTCCGCGGACCATTGCAGCAGGTCGCGAACATCGGTTTCCTGCTGCAAATGGAGGCGGCTGACAGCGGGAGACCCGAACAGAACGCATTGCTGGAAAAACTCGTCTCTGCGACAGACCGTATGGCTTCTCTGATCGATAATCTATTGAAACTCTCCCGCGCCGGAACCACACCGCTCCAACATGTTCCGGTCGACCTCAGCGCTCTGACAAAAACGATTCTTGAAAACCTGGCGCAGACAGATCAGCGGCGAGTCGAAACGGTCATTGCCGGCGATTGTGTTGCCTTTGCCGATGAGGGTTTGATCACGGTAATCTTGGAGAACCTGCTCCGCAATGCATGGAAATACTCCTCGCGAAAGGATCCGGCGCACATCGAATTCGGCTGCAGGCAAGAAGGCGAAGATACAATCTTTTTCGTCAGGGACGACGGCGCAGGCTTTGACAACGCGCATGTGGACCGGCTGTTCCGTCCTTTCCAACGCCTTCATTCTCAGACCGAATTTCCCGGAACCGGCGTAGGACTTGCAACCGTGCAAAGAATCATCGCGCGGCACGGCGGACGAGTTTGGGCGACTGGCGCGGTGGATCAAGGCGCGGAATTCTGTTTCACTTTGCCTCGAAACCAACATGAAGAGAAGACACGGCCGATGCAATCGAATGGAATCAATTTATCCCCATCGCAAAAGCAACCCTTGTCCAGCGAAATCGCATCCAACTAACTTAGGTCCCAATCTTAAATTGCGCCTCCCTCCCCGGCGCACAAACAATTTGAGGATCGGAGATCGATGTTCTCGTCGCTCGCTCAGGGATGCCGATCGGCAGCGCGGTCCCGCCTAGCTCCGTTTGTCTTCCCGGTGTTCTCTATAGCTCGCGCACAAGCCCTTCTCGAAGCAGCGAAAGCATACCGACATTCGCACCGTTACCATCACATTGGTGCGTTGGGGTCCCTCGCTTTTGCTGCCTGCATCGTGCTGATCAGTCCAGCTTTCTGTGCGCAAACAACCCTGGGTGGTAAGCAGCAGAATTCCTTGAAGACTCTGACCCTTGAGCAACTAGGGAATATCGAGGTCACCACCGTATCTAGAGAACCGGAGGCAGTCTGGAAAACGCCCGCTGCAATTTACGTGATTACCCAAGAGGACATCCAGCGTTCAGGGGCCACGAACATCCCTGACGCTTTACGATTGGCGCCGGGCGTTGAGGTTGCGCGCATTACTAGTGGCGAGTATGCCATCAGTATCCGCGGATTCAACAGCCGCCTTTCGCGGTCAGTCCTCGTGCTGATTGATGGCCGCACGGTATACTCCACGTTTACAGCGGGCACGTATTGGGAAACGCAAGACACGCTCATTGAAGATATCGATCGCATTGAGATTATCCGCGGTCCAGGCGGTACGATCTGGGGACCCAATGCGGTGAACGGCGTCATCAACATCATTACCAAGAACACAAAGGATTCTCAGGGCACGTTGGCGGTGGGCGGCGGTGGCAATGTCGAGCAAGATCTCGGCAGCGCCCGCTACGGCTCTGGCAACGGCAGGGGATTGACATACCGAGTCTATGCGAAAGGATTCGGATGGGCCCCACAGTACCATTCTGATGGCGACAACTACGATGACTGGCATAGTGGCCAGGGTGGATTCCGGATAGACTGGAATGCGAATGGCCGCGACACGTACCGGCTGCAAGGCGATGTGTACGGCCAGGATTTTGGCGAGAGAGTTACAGAGACAACCTACAACCCTCCCGCTAACTCTACGATTGACGGCGATGCTTCTCTTTACGGAGGAAACATTCTCTGGAACTGGAGAAGAGTACAGGGAGAAAACAAAGACATTCAGCTTGCTGCCTACTATGACCACACAACACGCGACGAACTGAACTTTGGCGACATTCGTAACACCGTCAATGTTGATTTCCTCGATCGCCTTCCATTGCGTGGTCAGGAGCTATCGTGGGGTTTCACCCTGCGAGCCAGCCATGGAAATGAGGTCGAAGTCGTTTCTGGGCTCACCTTTACGCCACCGCAAAGAACGGACCAACTCTATCAGGGATTCGTTCAGGACGAGATCCCGCTCATCAAGGATCGGTTATCGGCCGTAGTTGGCACCAAGGTCTTGAAGACGAATTACACCGGAGCACTCGCAGAACCGAGCGCTCGGCTCTTGTATACACCGACTACCACCCAAACGCTATGGGCGGCATACACGCACGCACTGCGCACCCCTGCCGATGTAGAGCGCGATTTCAATCTTTCAAGTTTCCTTGGGGACGCGTCAAACGGGCTGCCGATTTTCGCGCGTTTTAGCGCAAATCCGGCGTTCAGGTCCGAACAGTTGAACGGTTACGAACTTGGCTACCGCAGGCTTGCAGGGCAGAAGCTCTATGTCGATATAAGCAGCTTCTATAACCATTATGGCGATCTCTTCAGCGAGGATCTGGTCGGACCCGAGGTCACAGAAACGAACCCGGCTCCGACTCATCTTCTAATTCCCGCGCAATTCGGAAACGGGTTGGTAGCCAGCACAACTGGAGTGGAAGTGGCGTCTGAGTGGCGTCTGGAGCCTTGGTGGCGTCTGAGCGGTTCGTACTCTTTCCTCGATATGCACGTGGAAAAAGCAACTAACTCAAAAGACATCGGCAGCGCGCCGACTGTGCAAGGATCGAGTCCTGCGAACCAGATGCTCATCCAGAACGAATTTGACTTGCCAAAGTCGGTCAGCGCGAACATAGAGGTGCGATATATCAGCGCGTTGCCCGGCATCCAAGTGCCCTCATATTGGACAGGAGGTGCTACAGCACAGTGGGCTGCGAGCCATCACATTCAGTTAAAGGCCGTGGGGCAGAATCTTTTTCAACCTCACCATGAAGAGTTCGCCTACGATCCGGGACCTACTGTCGGAATCCGGCGCGGTTTCTATGGCCAGATAACGTTCCGTAAGTGAGCCTCGTCAGAGGCCTGCAGGAAGGTAGCCCAGAGACCTTAGGATCAACGTTGGCTAGCCGCCGCAATAAGTACCATATCGGTGAAAACGGGCTGGCACATTAACGGAAATCGAAGGACGGAAGAGTACGCTGCAAAAAAAGAATGCTGCCGCCCAGTATTGATGGCTCTTCCCGCCTATTTACTGTGCACTTAGAAGTAACTATGGAATAGGCAACCATACACCCCGAACTTAGACCGAGCCCGTCGAAATGAGCGCATTGGCTCAAAGATACGGCCCGCCTCTGCGATCTCAATGTTCCGTGGATTACACTAAGCCCGTAGTCAATCTGGTGCACCATGTGCGAATCGAATCCTGCTAGTCGTCCAATACTGTTTTTGTCCTTCCGACCAACGCGCGATAGTGACCGCCAGAAGCTTGGAGACGTTTTGAATCTTCTCTCGCAGGACCCGTCCAGCCAAATCGAGATCGCATCTGTCGATGGTGAAATGAGCCTCAGAGGGATGAGTGAGTTGCAATTGAAGAGGATTTGGAGCCAGGTCGTACATGATTACGGAATACAACTCGAAGTAGATGAGCCCAAGGTGATCTATCTGGAGGCCATTCAGAGGAGCGCAGAAGCAGAAGGTAAGTACATTCGTCAGACTGGCGGCTCGGGCAATTACGGCCACTGCAAGCTGCGCGTAGAGCCAAACGAGCCTGGCGGGGGCTACGAGTTTGTGAACGAGATCAAAGTCGGTGCGGTGCCTGAGGAATACATCGAGCCGATTCAACAGGGAGTACGGAGCGCGATGGAGTTGGGCATTTTGGCCGGCTTCCCAATGGTCGACGTGAGAGTAACGCTTTTCGACGGCAGCTACCACGAATTAGACTCGAACGAAATGGCCTTCAAATTTGCCGGTTCGATTGCATTCAAGGAAGCGGCCCGAAAGGCTTCGCCCGTGCTGTTGGAGCCTGTGATGGCTGTTGAAGTGAAGGTGCCCGAAGAATTGATGGGCGTCATTATGGGTGACATCATCTCCCGGCGCGGACGCATTGAAGGCATGGAGCATGAAGCCAATTCGCAGATAATCAAGGCGATGGTGCCGATGGCTGAAATGCTCGGATATGAGAATGACATCCGATTGCTCACGCAAGGGCGGGCCAACCAATCGATGCATTTTGCGAGGTATGAACCGGTTCCTCATCGCGGTGGGCATGACGGCGATGGAGCCGGCGTAACTGCCAACAAACCGGAAGGCCCAAAGGCAGGACGGGGTTCCATTGCTGCTCGGTGGAACCCAGAATCGAGGTAATCGGCGCGATTTCGGGCGTCTCATCGGCAAACCAGTATTGACGAGAGCTAAATCACGTTGGAGATCATCCCCGACTATCCTTCCATGGAGCGAAGTATGGGAAGATTCTATGGGGAGGCGATTACACCGTTCCGAACCTCTTATGAGCAAGAGTCATATCAGAAGACCAAAGCAACCACCGCAGCCAGTCGTCTGGTGGCGGCTTGCGCTGGGTGCTGCAATTCTTGCTGCATCATTTGCGGCTCTGTGTCTCATTGCCAATTGGGTTCACTCGTTTCCCTCAACCTACGAAACAGCCAACGGGAAAATTCTGGAGATTAGAAAAGTCGTCGACGGCACCCGCGAGACAGGATACGGCGGCACGATTGTCTATGGAGCGGAGGCGCGTGTTCAATACAAATTTAATGGGCAAACACAGGATCGTTGGCTGCGCGCCTCGGACGATTTGGCACGCGAAAGCCTATTGCTGAAGTTGGCTGCTCATCCAACTGAGTGCCACGTCTACTGGCCGCCGAATCATCCGGAAAATGCCAAATGTTCGCTTGAAAGTTCTGAGCCTATGACCGTCAAGCCTTAAGTTATCGGTTGATAGACATTTCTGCACGCCTTGCGGGTGGATGAGGCTCTCCCTGTCGTCCCACTGCCGGTGGCAGGATGGGATTGCATCGGGCGGCAGCGTAATCCTGGAACTGGTGGGGGAATATTTCTGGAACGAGTGGCGGAATTCGCAAGAGCCAGCAATTCACTTCGTGAACGTTCTCGCTCCAGACCTGTCGGCCGGGTTTTAGGCGCTGCCTCGAGTACGAATCAGTAGTCCAAGTGCCACCAACGTGCCGACCAGAGTCGGAACTGGAAGAATGAACACGATTAGAACGGCGCACACGAACTGCCTGTTAAAAGAAGCTGAGCCTGAAGGTGGATGGCCACATGCCAATGACGTCAGGATGCATACAATAAGCAGGAAATGTGGAGTGAGCAGCAAAATACTGGCGATCCGTTTACCAGTTGAGATCCTCCGCCAGGATCGAAGAGCCAGATAAACAACCCCGCAAAACGTAAGAATGATCCCACCGAGCAACAAGAACCAGACTAGCTGCATACGGCACTATAGGATTACCTGCCTGCTCCGCGCAAGTCCATCAATGACTGGTCTCTCATCAATCTGGGCGACGTCCCACCAACACGGTCCCAAGAACCGCATGGTAGGTCAGCGCAATCGCATGAAATGCATCTTGCAGATCATATCCGCCGTCCAGTTATCCTCAAAGTTAGGTCGATCTCTCGGATTGGTCGAGAGGAAATGCCGCGCTTGGGGAAGTGTACCCCCTCCCCCCCATTTTATATTTTCAAAACCTTGCAGGTAATTCTTTAGTCAACGCATAAAAGCTCAAAATAGATGACTTCTACACGTATTTCGCAGAGAATTCCAGTAACTGTAAACCCGTGAAACTGTGGACGTCAGAAAGAGAGATCGGCATCGTGAACGAATTGAAGCACAACATCCTGGATTGCATCGGCAATACCTCCCTATTGGCCTTGCGCAAGATCGTCCCGCGGAACGGCGCCCGCATTTTGCTGAAACTAGAAAGCGAGAATCCCACCGGTAGCATGAAAGACCGCATGGCGCTTGCCATGATTGCAGCGCCCGAGGCCGACGGGCGGCTCGAGCCGGGTGGCTCCGTCGTCGAGTACACTGGCGGCAGCACCGGCGTTTCACTCTCGCTCATCTGCGCGGTCAAGGGATATCCACTTCACATCGTCACGTCCGATGCCTTCGCCTGCGAAAAACTCGAACACATGAAAATTCTGGGAGCCAAGCTGCAAATCGTACCCAGCGAAAGCGGCCGCATGACCGAGAAACTTACCAAGGACATGATCGAAGCCGCGCGCATTGTCGCCGAAGAGACAGGCAGCTACTGGACCGATCAGATGAACAACCGCGATCAGCTCGCGGCCTATCATCAACTCGCCGACGAAATCTGGAATCAGACAAGCGGCCAGATCGATGCTTTCGTCCAGAGCGTAGGCACCGCAGCGTCACTTCGGGGCACCGGCGAAGCGTTGCGCCGCCGCAGTGAAAAGATCGAAATCGTTGCCGTCGAGCCCTCTGAATCTGCGGTTCTCTCGGGTGGCCAGTCAGGCGCTCATAAAATCGATGGCATCGGAGCCGGTTATGTGGTGCCGCTCTGGCAGCCGGAGATTGCCAACCGGATTGAACAAGTCTCCACCGAAGAAGCCGCGGCCATGGCCATGCGCCTGGCTAGGGAAGAAGGCATTTTTGCTGGGACTTCCACCGGCTGCAATGTTATCGCCGCAGTGCGAACAGCCGAACGACTGGACTCCGGCGCAAACGTAGTTACAATCATGTGCGACACCGGCATGAAATATCTCAGCAAGCACTGAAGATTTGGACCGCTATTTTGGCTCATCGCTCCAGTCGCAATCGATTTCCCGCCGCTTTTCGGAGCTTTCCGCGGCCCACTCCAGCACTCGCGCGGTGCGCCAAGCTTCCACGGCAGTAACCGGCACCGGCGCTTTGCCCAGAAGAGCATCGCGAATCCCCGCGTAGTAGAGCCGGTAATCGCCGGCAATAGGCTCGATCGGTCGCGTGACCATGCCGCCGTCTACATCCACGTTCAGCGTGCCCCATTCAGCGCTCGGCTCCTTGCCCCACGCAGGATCTGCAATTCGAGTGACTTTGTTCAGCGCGGCTTCCTGAGGGTCCAGACCCAACTTCCAGTAATTTCCCTTAGTCCCACGCAGATGATAACGGGGACGCGCAGGTGTTGACAGGCAGTTAGCGCCCAGCACCACCGTGAAGCCCGGATAGCGCATGCGCAGGGTGAAGGAGTCGCTGGCGCGCGCCCACTCACGCTCGCATAGAACATCGGCCCAGATCGCTTCAGGTTTGCCGAAGAGCGTCAGAGCCTGGTCAGCGAGATGCGGTCCCAAGTCGAGCAAAACGCCGCCGGATGATGGGTCTTCCTTCCACAGCCGATCAGTCGGCGCAGCAGGCCGCCAGCGGTCAAAGCGAGATTCAAGATAGACCAGCCGTCCCAACGAGCCTTCACGTAGCAGTTTCTGAATCGTCTGGAAGTCTGAGTCCCAACGTCGGTTCTGAAATGGCGCGAGCAGGACCTTTTTAGCCGCGGCAACTTTAATCAGTTGGGCAATCTCGGCCGACGTAGTGCACATGGGCTTGTCCACGACGACGTTCTTGCCGGCTTCAAGAATCTTCCGCGCAACCTCGAAGTGGCTTCCGCTAGGAACGGCGACAACAAACAGGCCCAGCGATGTGTCTTCCAGCATCTCTTCCAGCGACCGGTAGGTGGCGATGCCGGGATAGCGTTCAACGGCCTTGTTCGAACCGCGCTCCGTCACGGCAGCCAGCTCCAGCCCCTCGACCGACGAGATCAGCGGACCATGAAAGACCCTCCCAGCCATTCCAAACCCGACCAAACCCACTCGAATCATGCATCACTCCTGCAACACGGCCTTCTGGTGGCCGGTCATCATCAGCCTTCAAGTTTATATCGCGTCTCCGCCAGTCGGTAGAGCCTCCGCCAGACCAGGCGATTCATGGTGACCACCATCAGAGAAATGAAAATCGTAGCCAGCAGCAAAACGGGAAAGCGCCCACTGTCAGTGGCAGCATCGATCTGCGCGCCCAGGCCGATGGTTTCAAGCGTATGTCCTTTCACGTGGGAGTATTCCGCCATCACAGAAGCGTTCCAGGCTCCGCCCGATGCCGTGATCATGCCGGTGATGAGGTAAGGAAAGATTCCCGGCAGGATCAGCCGTGTCCAGCGTTGCCAGCGCGTGAAGTGATAGAGCGAAGAAACCTCGCGCAGATCCGACGGGATCGACGTGGCTCCTGCAATGACGTTGAAGAGGATGTACCACTGCGTTCCGAGTAGCATCAGCGCAATCGAGCCGATGCCCAGTCCGCCGCCAATCTTAACCAGGCCGATCAGCAAAATGGGAAAGAAGGCTGTAGCTGGGACCGAAGCCAGAATCTGCGCGAGCGGCTGCGCGACCCGTGCAAGCCGAGGACTGAAACCGATGGCGACACCTACAGGAACCGTCCAGGCAGCGGAGAGCAAAAGCGATGCGTTGACGCGTAGAAACGTGGCGCCTGCTCCTTCCAATAGTAAACGCAGCTCCGGCCAGGTTACGGATTCAAGCATGAGTATCGCGTGTATGGCTCCCCAGCCCGCCACGGCGACAGCTGCCAGAGCCAGAGCCCAGAGTCCGGCAGACACATTTTGGCGAGGTTGTCCTTCGTCCAAGGGTTGGACGATGCGGCACTCTTTGGTTTGTGCCATGCGGCGATAGATGGGTTCTTCGATGTTGTTCCAGATGCGGCCGGGCAGGGAACTGAAGATGTTTGAGCGTTGCAGCAGTTCAAGAATCGGCGAAGTGACACGGTCGGCGGACTCTACCTGCTCAAACTTGAATTTATCACTCCAGGCAATCAATGGTCGCCATACCAGCTGATCGGTGGCCACGACGATCAGCACCACCGTCGCAATGCCGCTAAGCAGCGCGTGCATGTCACCCGAGTCGGTGGCCGATTGAATGTAGCTTCCTAAGCCCGGCAGCTGGAAGTTGCGCTCTCCCATGGTGAAGGTCTCGCAAATCATGAGTGCAAACCATCCCCCGGCGACCGAGACAATTGAATTCCAGACCAGACCGATCGCCGCATAAGGCATCTCAAGCTGCCAAAAACGCTGCCACGCCGAGTAGCGATAGATGCGCGATGCCTCAACCATCTCCCTGGGAATCGACTTTAGTGAGGAGTAGAAGCTAAATGCGAGGTTCCACACCTGGCCGGTGAAGATGAGCAGGATCACGCCCATCTCGATGCCCAGTTGGTGACCCGGAACCAGCGCCACCATAGCCAAAATCACGGGGGGCAGAAAGCTGAACACCGGGATCGATTGTAGAATATCCAGCGTCCCGATCATCCAGGCCTCGACCCGCGGATTGTATGCGGCCGTGTAGCCGTAACTTATCGCGAAGACCATGCTTAGTAGGTATGCAATTCCCATGCGCACGATGGAGTAGAAGGCGTAGGCTGGCAGGGCCCGGATGGAATGAGATATTTGCACCACCGGGACCGGCGTCCCCATCCAGTACGCGGCCACATTCAGGATCGCCAGAAACAAGGCGACTCCACAGCCGCCAACGGCCACATCAATGACAAATGGCCAGGTGCGCGCTGTGACCAGTGTTCGTGCAAGAAGGTGCTGGGTCTTCACTCGGCTTCCTCGCTGGCAGCAATCTCCTCGTCCTGCACATCAGGCAACACGAACCGGCGGTGTCCGGCGTCATAGTCGAACAACTCCGCATAGCGGCCCCACGTGACGGCAGTCTCGATCTGGCGCTGGCACTCTTCCTCGCTGAACTGCTCATCGAGCATGTCGAGAAAGAACTCCTCTGGGACGGTGTGATTGCTCTTGGATTCGAGCGCGCGCCGAATCTGGCGCAGCAGCAGCACGTTCGCTACTGCGGCATCGCGGAACAGTTCTTTCTGGCGGAGAATCTCAGAGTTGGCGAACTCCGCGCCGCTTTCTGTAATGGCCGCGTCGCCCTCTTCGATTTTGAGGAAGCCCAGCAACTGCGATGCGTCCACGATGGGCAGCAGGTCGTCGATCTCGAAGGCCAGATCATCGGCGAGACGATAAATATCGTCGCGGCCGCCCTTATCGAGCAGCAGTTCTAGCAGCCCCGCCATGCCGCCCGGCCGGGCGTGAGGCAGCATCTGATAATGCATCTGACGCTGGTCGCGTACCCGTATCTTCTGATCGGGAGCCTCGGCTGGGGCTACGTCGGGCTTGGTGAGCACTTTGTAGATGTAGTCCACCAGTTGCGTGAAAGCTTCGGCCTTGCGGTCGCGAGGCTGGGCGAGTTGTACCTTGAAGTCAGTCCGGATGTGCCCCGGATTCCGCCCCAGCACGATAATGCGGTCGGCGAGAAGCACCGCCTCTTCGATGTTGTGGGTGACCAGGAAAACGGCCTTGGTAGGCATGGTCTTGTTGGCCCAAAGTTCGAGCAGTTCACTGCGTAGGTTTTCTGCGGTCAACACGTCCAGGGCGCTGAAGGGCTCATCCATGAAGAGGACTTCAGGCTCGACAACCAGCGCGCGCGCAAAGCCCACACGTTGCTTCATGCCGCCAGACAACTCCTTCGGGTAGGCCGCCTCAAAGCCGTCCAACCCCACCGTGTCCAGCATTTTCATGCTTCGTTCACGGCGCTCGTCTGCGGGAATACCACGGGCCTGCAGCGGAGCCTCAACGTTTTCCAACACCGTCAGCCATGGAAAGAGAGCAAAGCTCTGGAAAACAATCGAGACATTGATCTCCGCGCCGGCGATGGGCTTCTCGTGCCAATAGACTTGCCCCGCCGTCGGCGTTGAAAGCCCAGTCAACATGCGCAACATCGTCGATTTGCCGGAACCGGAGGGACCGAGCAGAGCAACGATCTCGCCGGGGACGATTGCCAGATCGGTGGCGGAGATCACCTGGATGCGGTTCTGGCTGGGTTGCGCGTAGTATTTCTCGATTCCCTCGGCGCGAATGATGGCGTCAATGGTCGTGGTTGGGGCCGAGGTTTGGCCTTCGCTGAAAATTCCCGCTTCCTGCATTGCTGGTTCTCCGTTTGGGATCCGTCTGGCCAGGAGCCGCGGCCGGCGGTTGTTCTTTGAGTTTATGACTGTCCGGTTTCACCCGGATGAATCGGCCTCAGCTGTCGATCTCTGGAGATTCGGGTCGATTGCGGTCGCCTGCCGGTGTCAGAATGCCGGATCGAAATCAAGAACGCGCTCGCGTCAATTACATAAACTGAGCGTATCATTGCAGAAAAGCATCTTCTCAGGAAAGTGCTTTTCATTGATCGCTGTCAAGGCGCACGTTGCCCAACTCCACCGCAGTGCGTCATTCTGAATTTAGATTTATGCTCAGGAGAATATGCCGAAAACTTCCGCCAAATCGAAGATCCTGGTTGCTGACGATGAACGGGTCATCGCTGATACGCTGGCCATGATTCTGAACCAGAGCGGCTTCGACGCCCGCGCCGTCTACTCGGGCGAAACAGCGATCGAGCAGGCCTCTGTCTTCAAGCCCGAGATGCTTATCTCGGATGTCATCATGGCCGGGCTGAGCGGGATTGACGCGGCGATCCAGATTCGGACCCTCTTTCCCAAGATCAAGATTCTGCTCTTTTCCGGCCAAGCCGCCACTGCCAATTTGCTCGAAAAGGCGCGCGCCCAGGGCTACGAATTCGAGATTTTGGCCAAGCCGGTCCATCCCCAGGATTTGATCGCCAGGTTGCGCGGATAAATCGCTTCCAGGGTCAGTATCTTCTCTTCAGCCAGTCGTAAATTTATCACAATAAAATCTGTCATCCCGAGCGAGCGCAGCGGGCTGAAGGAACTGCTTTTCGGGCGATTCGCATCTAGCGGTCTTGTCCCCATGTCGCGGCCAACATCCGGCAGCCTCTCTAAAGCTCCCGCCTTCCTTCCAGCGCCCGCGCCATCGTCACCTCGTCGGCGTACTCGATGTCGCTTCCGGCAGGCACTCCGGTAGCGATACGCGTGATGCGGACCGGAAAGCCGCGCAAGGCACTGGCCAACCAGTGGGCAGTAGCCTCACCTTCAAGCGTAGGGCTGGTAGCCAGGATGACTTCGTCCACCTCGCTCCGCTCCACGCGACCCAGCAGCGTGCCGGTGCGCAGCTGATCAGGCCCCACGCCGTGCAGTGGCGAAAGCGTGCCGTGCAGCACGTGATAGACACCCTGAAAGCCTCCCTGAGAACCGGATTGCGAGCTTCGCGTCCGCTCCACGGCAGCAATGTTAGTCGGTTCCTCGACCACGCACACCAGACGATGATTGCGCGTCGGACTGGCGCAGTAAGCGCATGGATCGACATCAGTCACGTTATTACAGACCGAGCACAGGCGCAAGCTGGCCTTCAGGCCGCGCACTGCCTCAGCCAGAGCGGCAGCATCTTCGTCGCTCGATCGCAGAATATGAAATGCGAACCGCTGGGCGCTTTTGGTACCCACACCGGGCAGCTTTTTCAACTCTTCAATGAGCCGCGCCATTGGCTCGGCATAGCGTGACACGGTGCGCCTCCTAAAGCGTTCGATAGACAATTCCGGTGAAGGCGTCACCTTTCAAGAGGCCTTTGTTCCATGCAGCATCGAACTCTGCCGTCGGCTTCCTGGCGATCGCTTCCTGCTCGCTGGCTCCGCCGGCCTTAAGCGCCGCAACCTTGTCGCGAACGGCCGCGAGCATATCGTGATACTTTTGCAAGTCCGCCTTCGATCCCAGTGGCCCATGACCCGGGATGATCTTGGTGTTATTATCCGCGACGGCAAGGGACTTCTCCGCAGCGTGAATCATTCCGTCGATTCTGCCACCCGTGGCTTCGTCGATAAAGGGGTACATGCCATTGAACCAGATATCGCCTACGTGCAGAACATTCGCATTTTGGAAGTGAATGTAGATGTCGGTGTCGGTGTGCGCCGGCTCGAAGTGGACTAGATCGAGCGAGTCACCATTGTGCCATGCATGCATCGCTTCATCGAAGGTGATCGAGGGCAGCGCCCCGGCAGGGGATGCAGGCATGGTCAGGTGAAAGAACGGGATTGTCTGCGGCGTAGAGAGCCGCTCGCGCGTCTTGCGGTGGGCAAAAATCGTGAATCCGGCGGCGTGCAGGCCGTCGTTGCCGTCTGTGTGGTCGTAATGCCAGTGGGTGTTGATGAGCGCGTCGGGAGCATCTTTGCTGACTGCGGCGATGGCCTCGCGAATCTTTGAGACTGCGGTCGAGACGCTGGAATCGATGAGGATGTTGCCCTCTGGACCGGTCTGAAGAGCCATGTTGCCGGCCACGTTATTGACCAACAGATACACGTTGTCGTAGAGTTTGGTCGTCGTGATCGGTGCATTCAGCGCGGCGGCGCGCGCCTGCAGCACGCGGTCGGGGAGCGTTGGGCTTTGGGCGTTCATCCAGCGCGGAGCCATAGCCGCCACACTGGCCGCTGCACCTAATTGCAGAAAGCTCCGGCGATTCATTCCATCGAACATCGTTTCGTCCTCCCCTCGGGTTAGAGTAAGAGAGTCGTAGTCAAGATTCAGCCCATCCCCGGCAGATTCAGATCGCCAAGCATACCCTTTACGCTCGATTGCATGGCCTCATCAGCCTTGCGTCCAGCATCGTTCACTGCTGCCACCACTAGGTCTTCGAGCATCTCCACATCCGGCTTGTCGCTGCCAAGCCCGATCACCGCAGCCCGCTCGATATGAATTTTGAGAAGCTGCTTCTTGCCGTTCATTGTTGCGGAAACTGCTCCGCCGCCGCTGGTTCCCTCGACCACCATCTGGCTCAGCTTACGCTGAACCTCCTCCTGCATTTGGTTGGCTTGGGAGAGCATCTCGGATATCTTGAGCGGGTTGATCATGAACTGTTCACCTCAGATTGGGGAGTAGTTTTCAAACGTGCAATTACTTTTGGCGGAGGTCGACCACGCTGCGAACTTCGGCCTTGAAAATTTCTTGTGCCTTCTGGACTAATGGGTTGGCGAGCGCGGCCTCTTGAACGCTGCCGATAGGTGGCACCGCTGCTGGCGCGGCAATCGGTCCGGTCTTCTGCCCGCCGCCTTCGCCGGGGACAACCAAAAAACGCGTCGGCGCACCCAGCCGTTGCAACTCCTGGCGGATAATTTTTTCTGCCGCCGCATTGACTGTGAGGGCGATCATCTTCTTGCCCATGCCTGCGACCTCAATGCGCATACTCGACCCGTCAATCGCCCACACCCCCGCACCCAGCAATTGTGCGGCCGATTCGTGACCGGCCTCGACCAGCGCGCTGCCCACGGCGTGACGAATCGCCTCGACGCTCGGCGGCGTTGCGAGTTCTGGAGCGGTCTGCGGAGCCTTGCCCAACGCGCCTTCGGTGAGCATTTCGGCGGACGCAAAGCCCTTGGCTGGAGTCGAGGCGGCAGGGAAGGGCGTGGTGCTTTGAGGCGGGATGACTGGCACGGCGGGTGCGGGCGATAGGCGCTCCATCGTTGCCACCGGCGAGGCCGCTGACCCAGTTTGCGGGCTCGACTCCATCTTCGGTCCCGAACTCCAGCTTCCGCCTGTTGGCCCAAAAGGCGAAAGCGCCGGAGCCGCTGCGGGAGCAGGCGATGCTACCGGTCGAGTCGTGCTTGCAGGTGGCCGCGGAGTCGAAACTGGACCAGAAGCCGCAGGTGATGCTGGACCAGCGTTGCGCGCAGTCCCCACGCCGCTCAGCAGCTCCTCCAGCGGCAGCAGCCGTTGCGCGTGAATCAGTTTCAGCAATCCCAACTCCAGATGGAAGCGTTGCTCCTGCCGATAATTCAAGTCGTCGAAGGTGCGCAGCACGATCTGCAAATTGCGCGTCAGTTCTTCCTCGGTGAAGAGTAGCGCCGTGCGCGCCGCCCGTGCCCGTTCATCGCCAGAGATCTGCAGCAACTGCGTCTGCTCGCCGTCCAGCTTGGCCATCAGCGCGTTGCGCAGGTAGCGAACCATCTGCCGTGCCAAAGACGATGGACTGTGACCGGCATTCAACAGCAGGTTCAACTGCTCCATCAGCTCCGCACTCTGCCCCGCGGCCACGGCCTCCAGCAGCCGCTCGAAAACCGCGTTGGGCACCGATCCCATCAGGTCGCGAATCTGCTCCGCAGCCAGCACCGGGCGGCCATTCTCCAACGGCGCGGAAGCAATTGCCTGATCCATAATTGACAACGCGTCTCTCATTGACCCGTCGCCAGCTTCGGCCAAAAGAGCCAGCGCGGCGTCTTCGGCTTCGACCTGCTCTTGCCCAGCGATCATCTTCAACTGCGCCAAAATGTCGTCGAATTTGACGGCATGAAAACTGAAGTGCTGGCAGCGCGAGCGGATAGTCTGTGGAATGTCCTCCGGCTGCGTGGTAGCCATCATGAAGATGACATGCGCTGGCGGTTCTTCCAGAGTCTTGAGCAGCGCGTTGAAGGCCGCCTCGGTGATCTGGTGGGCCTCGTCGAGGATATAAATCTTGTAGCGGTCGCGGGAAGGCGCGTAGCGTGCGGCATCACGCAGTTCCCGAATCTCATCGATGCCGCGATTAGTGGCCGCGTCGATTTCGATCACGTCCACGGCGTTGCCCTGTCGAATCTCCACGCAGGAATCGCATACGGCACAAGGCTCTGGCGTAGGTCGCTGCGCACTTCCAATCTCCGTGCGACAATTCAAAGCCTGTGCCACAATGCGTGCGATGGTGGTCTTGCCGATCCCGCGATGCCCAGAGAAGATATAGCCGTGCGCAATGCGGTTCTGGCTCAGCGCATTCATCAGCGTCCGGGTCACGTGGTCCTGCCCGGCCACATCGACAAAGCGCTGCGGACGATATTTCCTGGCCAAAACCTGATAACCCATGGATGCACCCGTTCCGTCGGCCCGTCCGGCTTCAAGACCGCCTAGTGGCGATTGTATCGTTCCAGGGTGGTGAGTCGAACAGGTGGAAATCCGTCTCCTTGAAATGCTCTAGTTGCGGAGGTGAAGGAAGGGTTTAGGCGTGAGCAGCTTTCCAGCTTTCTTGGCCTTGTGCGTGCCGCATTTTTCTCCGGCGGCTTTCTAGAGGGTCATTTTTGCGACGGCCTTGCGCCGCCTGATCTCTTTTTTTGAGTACATCGTCCCGCGGCATTTGCCTGCGCCGCAGTTACAAACGGCTTCATCCTCGTCACCGTCGTAGAGGCAGTAGTCGTAGGTGATCTCCTCGCCCGGTTCGATGTTTTTGATGGCCGTGATCCACACCCGGCCGTCTTCTTCGCTGGTCTCGCAGTTAGCGTCGCAACTGTGGTTGATGAACATGGCCATCGAGTGTCCGTCGATCACCACCGAGCCGTCGCCGAGTCCAAACAAGTATGTGATGGGCGAGTTCGCGTAGGCAGCGTCTGCCTCGTCTCTGGTCAGCCGGTGGCCGGTGTATTCGGCCACTCGCTCGCCTTTGCGGATGACCGTGGTGGTGTAGCAGCCGGCGGCGTGAATTGCGGAAGAGCGGATGATGAGTCCCATGCGAATGTGCGATGCTTTCCTTTGGTGCGGTATGAATCGCATCCTATCATTGCGGGCATAAAGCCGATATGAGGCAAGTCAGATGAGACAGTTTTTTTTTGCAGCGCCACTCTTCGCGGGCTGCCTTTGGGCGGCGTCAGGACTGTTTGCACAAACTCCGGCCGGAGGCGGCGCTCCCGGAACTGGTCAGAGCAATCCAAACGGCGAAAATCAGAAGCCTGCGACGGCCTCCCAATCCAGCGCTAATCCTTTTCCTGAGGACACGACTAAAGTTCCCGTGATGCCCTCGAAGACCACGCCTGCGGTGCCCGATGCGACCTATAACGGAGCGGAGAGCACGCCAGTTCCGCTGCCCGGCGAGGACCTGGACCCCGTGCGCAGTCCAGACGACCCTGCGCCGTCCGCCGCTAACGCGCATGACGAAGGTTCCAGCTCCAGCCTCAACGGTATGGAGAACCTGCTACCACGTCCGGAAGACGATCAGCCGGACAAGAAGAGAAAACTCTCCGTCAAGGAGCCCACCCACCAGGAGGCCGCTTCCAAAGACATCGAAGTGGGCGGCTATTATTTGCAGACCAAAAACTGGAGGGCGGCTCTTTCGCGCTTCGAGTCCGCTCTGATTCTTGACCCGGAGAATCCTGAAGTTTATTGGGGTTTGGCTGAGGCTGACCGGCACCTGGGCAATTTAGCCGATGCGCGCGCGAACTACGAAAAAGTGAACGAATACGATCCGGACAGCCGCCATGGCAAGGATGCGCGCAAGGCATTGAAAGAGCCGGAGATCGCGAATGGAAAAAACTCCGCGCCCAGCCAGCCACCTTCAATTGAAACGCCGAAGTAGCGCTCAGAAGCCAGCCCAGCGTTGATAGGCTGCGATGATTGGCTGCCCCCACAAGCTGCTGACAATTCCACCAACGCAAAGAAAAGTTCCAAGTGGCATCTTCTTGAGCGCCCAAGTTTCGGTGTTGTCCCGATCGGAAGGAATCGCGAGCAGAACGACTGCAACCAAAGCTCCGAGTACGACTCCCAGACCAAAGGCGAGTAGTGCGCATGGAAGGCCGAGCCACGCGGCCAGCATCGCCATTAGCTTGGCGTCGCCCAATCCGATGCCCTCGCGGCGACGGATCAGCCAGTAGACCCAGCGGATAAGCAGAATTAGACCGGCGGCAATCGACATAGCCAGGATGGAAGCTATCGCCGCGCGTATCTGTATAGAGGTTCCCCATGACGCCAATGCGACTACATCATCAAACGGCAGTGGCACACTACTGTAAGTGAATCCTATCGCAATGGCGGGCCACGTTAGCCAATTTGGGAGCCACAGATGTTCCGCATCAAGCACTGCAAGAGTCACGAGGAGCCAGTAGAAAACTAGGTGACCAACAAGCATGACGAGTCCTCTGAAGAAAGCTAGCTCAGGAACTCCGGGCAGAAAAGCCCAGTCCAAAAATCGCCACGCGACCAAGCCCCACAGCGTGCCCACCACCAGTTCCACCAGCGGATAGCGCCAGCCAATCCAGGCGCGGCATGTGCGGCAGCGGCCGCGCAGGGCGAGCCAACTGAGCAGCGGCACGTTCTCCCACCACGTGAGCGTCCGGCCACACTGGCGGCAATGCGAGCGCGGCTGAACCACGCTCTCACCTGCAGGCCAGCGGCTCAGGCACACGTTCAGAAAGCTGCCGAAAGCGAGACCGAGCAGCCCCACAAAGATCGTTCCCAGAATTCGAATCATGCGCGAAGTTGAGTATACGGCTTCGCACGAGCGAAGGCCGCTTGAGGTTCGTTACTTCCAAGGTCTCAAATGGAAATTCGCGCGACACTTTGCGCAAGACAATTTCATCACAGCTCCACAGTTTCACAATAAATACGGGGGGAGGGGGGTAGCACCGGATCCCATTTTGGCCGACCCGTTTGCAAGGTTGGCCCAAATTCACGGTAGCAGGTTGTCGAAAATAATCTGCATCATTTATTCGCGCGATTCCCAGACCTTGAGATCCCCGAGCCAGCGCTGCCGCTCCCGGCCAAGGTAGACTGAAGGTGCATGGACCTTCCGCCTGAAAGCTCCACAGCACAGGCTCCCGCGCCGCAACTTGCATCCGATCCGGCGCGGGCGGCAGCCTTGTTTGAGCAGTCGGTCGAGATCATGGCGCGGCTGCGGGCTCCCGGCGGCTGCCCTTGGGACCGCGAGCAATCCTTCGATTCCATTCGCAAATACACTCTGGAGGAGACCTACGAGGTCTTCGACGCGATTGAGCGCCGCGACTTTCCTCACTTGGCCGAGGAGCTGGGCGACCTGCTGCTCCAAGTGCTGTTTTATGCCGAGATGGCGGCCAACGAGGGCCACTTCACCATCGCCGATGTGCTCGACCATCTGAACAACAAGCTGGTGCGGCGTCATCCCCATGTCTTCGGCGAGGAGGCTTCACGCGCTGCTGGCAACCGGGCTTCGGTTGATGCGGCCGTCGGAGGTTCGTCCGCAGCAGTGCTGCGCAACTGGGAAGAGATCAAGGCTGCCGAAAAAGGATTGCGTGCAGCGGACGCGCCTTCGGAATCGAGATTGGATGCAGTGCAGCGAGCGATGCCGGCGCTGGCTGAAGCGGCCAAGCTGGGGGCTAAGGCACAGAAGTCTGGATTCGATTGGCCGAACTGGCGCGACCTGTTGCCCAAACTGGCCGAAGAAACTGCGGAGTTGGAGGTCGAGGCTTCCTCTGGCGATCCGGCGCGCAAGCCGGCGGTCGAAGCCGAGCTGGGCGACCTTCTGTTCACCGTGGTGAACCTGGGCCGGCATCTTGGTGTGGACGCGGAGATGGCCCTGCGCGGCTGCAACCGACGTTTTCGCCAGCGTTTTCACGCCATGGAGTTGGCCTCCGATAAACCATTGGAGGAGTTATCCCCAGACGAGTTGGAAGCATTATGGGCGAAGGCGAAGCGCAAACTGGCAGCAGCCACTATGGAGGCCGAGCCTTGATCGTCATTCGCGCCTGTTCGGGTTTCGACGAGTTGGAAGCCTGCGTCCAGTTGCAGATCGAAACTTGGGGGATGGACTCGAGCGAGGTATTTCCTCGCAAGGCGTATCTATTGGCGCAGAAGATAGGCGGCCAGGTCATTGGAGCCTTTGATACGGAGGTTGCCAGCCAAGCGTCTGCGAAGGGCGACCTGGTTGGTTTCGTCGCGTCTTGGCCAGGCGTGAAGACAACCGACAGCGGGCCGCAGCCCTATCTGCACTCCCATATGCTGGCCGTGCGTGAGCAATACAGAAATCGCGGCCTGGGAACGCGACTCAAGCTGGAGCAACGCCGGGAAGCGCTTGCACGCGGCATCCGCTTGATGGAGTGGACCTTTGATCCGCTGGAAATTAAGAACGCTTTTCTCAACATTCACAAGCTGGGGGCCATTGTTTACCGGTACGAACCGAATTTTTATGGTGTATCCTCATCTCGTCTGCAGGGTGGGCTCCCGACCGACCGCCTAGTCGCCGAGTGGCAGCTCGATTCGCCCAGGGTAGAGGCCGCTTTAGAATGCCGTCCTACAGCCGAGCGTATCATCGAAGAAAAGATCGAAGAGCGCATTTCGGTTCCCGCCTCCATCTATCAGTGGAAGGCCTCAGAAGCTGACCGGGAACGCGCTCTGGCTCTCCAGTTGGAGAACCGCCGCCGTTTTCAACATGCATTCTCTCGGGGGTTAGCCGTACTTAGCTTTACCTGTAATGCTGAAGGAAATGGAGTCTTTGAACTGGGTCCCCTTGCCCATTCCGAAGCCGGCCTCAAATCTCAAGGAAATGGAAATCTATGAGAATCGATGAAATTGTTCTGCGTGAGCTGCAACTGCCCTTGGTCCACCCCTTTGAAACCAGCTTTGGCGTTACTCGCAACCGTAGAATCCTGCTCGCGGAGATCAAGTCCGAGGGGCTGACCGGTTGGGGCGAGTGCACGGCAGGCGAGCGGCCGTTCTTCTCTGCGGAGTTTACGGATGGTGCTTGGGCTGTGATCGCTAACGAATTGGGGCCGATGCTGGCCGCCGAATCGCCCGCGCATGGCGGTGAATGCCCACGGATTTTTCACCAGGTGCGTGGCAACCGCATGGCCAAGGCGGCACTCGAAAACGCCATCTGGGACCTGGAGGCGCAGCGCGAAGGGATGTCGATCTCCAAACTGATTGGCGGTGTGCGCGACACGATTCCCTGCGGCGTTTCGCTTGGAATTCAGTCGTCAATTCCCGAGCTAATGAAGATCATCGAGAAGGAATTGGCCGTTGGCTATCAGCGGATCAAGCTCAAGTGCAAGCCGGGCTGGGATGTAGAGGTCTTTGAAAAAGTGCGAGATCGCTGGCCAGAAATCATCTTGAGCTGCGATGCCAACTCGGCTTACGGGCTCAGGGATGAAGACCACCTGACCACCTTCGACGGATTCGACCTGCTGATGATCGAACAACCTCTGTGGCAAGACGACTTCTACTACCACTCGATACTGCAAAAGCGCCTGCAAACGCCCATCTGCCTCGACGAATCCATCCGTAACCGCCGCGATGCTTTGGCCTCGATAACGATGGAGTCGTGCCGGATCATAAACATTAAACTAGGCCGCGTAGGGGGCTTCTCCGAGGCCATCGCCGTGCACAACGCAGCGCAGGAGCGGGGTATCCCGGTCTGGTGCGGCGGCATGCTCGAGTCGGGCATTGGACGCTCGCATAACATCGCTCTTTCGACTCTTGAAAACTTCACTCTCCCAGGCGACGTTTCGGCGTCTGCGCGTTACTGGGCCGAAGACATTATCGAGCCCGAAGTTACAGTTTCCTCAGCTGGCGAGATAGCCATTCCGGACACTCCTGGCCGCGGTTACGAAGTCCGCACCGAGTTAGTCGAACGCCTCACTGTGCGCAAGGAAACCATTCGCGCGGTGCAGTTGGTGAGTTAAAATTTGTCGATGAGTCTTGTAACACTCCGCCTTTTCGTAGGATTGGCGAAAGGATGGGGGGTATCGGCACCCAATAACTTGGAGGTCAGTGATGGCGACGAAGAAAATGCTATTGGCCATGATCGCGCTGGTCGTGCTCACTGTTGCTGGACTGTCGAACATTTATCAGGCAATGTTTGATTTTTGGATGACGACCGACCCCTCGGCCGATGCAAATGAGTGGCGCATGAAGTTTTACATTCGGCTGGGAGCAACTGCTCTCATCATGCTATTGTGGATGGTTTCGGCGATTTGGCTTTTTCGACTAAAAAGTAGCTACAAACTCTATTTGCAGAAAGAGCGCGACCTGGCTAGTTCCAGTCATTCCATTTCAGAGGATCGTTCAACAGTCGACTAACCGCGAATGTCCGTCCACAAAGCTTCGACCCTACCTAAGTTCTCAGACCCGCGACGCGCTTGCGCGTCGCGCTGACGAATGCTTCAACCTCCAGTGACTCCGCCTTAATCGAATCCAGGTTGATCACAACGTTGGCCAGCGCGCCTTCAATAGCGGCTCCAGCCAAGGCGATAGCGGTCGTCAGATCGGATGCCATATTTGGATTTGTAATCGGCTTCAGGCTAGTTGCAATTCGCGCCACTTCCATGACTTTTTCGGCCACGCCAAGAGGCACACTGATAGCCTGTTGGAGCGCAGTGTTGATCTCCCGACCACCGTCGCCAGATTCCTTCGCCGACTTATAAGCCTTCACCACGGAGTTATAGGATTCAGCGTCGGCATCAATCGCAGCCTTCAGTTCCTCGCGCAGTGGAGTTAGTCGCGCAACCGCCTGGCTGAGCTGGCTTTCGTATTGCAAGTAAGCTTTCTTACCGCGTGACATCGACGCTACCATGCCCGCAAGGCCTGCGGCCATCGCGCCGCTAGCCGCCGCCGCGCTGCCTCCTCCGGGAGTCGCGGTGGGTGCGGCTAGTTGTTCGATAAACGGCTCCACGCCAGCGCGCAGCCCGCCGATGGCCGTCTTTCCGCTCATCACCGCAGCTAAACGATTTTCCAGAATCAGCGAAGAATCGAAGTTCTCCACCTGCAGGAACCACTCCGCGGCCTGTTCCAAAGCCAGTTTCGGAATTAACCCAACAATCTCGCTCGAAACCGGAACCACGCCGTAGCGCTCGGCCTCGCGCTTCACAAATTCAAAAACCCGATGCACAGGCGTCTGCTCAAAATCAGTCAGGTTCATCGAAACCTGAGCCATGCCGCGCACCAGGAATCCCGCTCCTTTGACGTAACGCAGCCCGCCGGTCGAAAAACGCACGGCCTTGGCGATCTTCTTCGCGATCGCCACGTCGGCCGTATTCAGGAAGACGTTGTAGGCAATCAAAGGCTTGCGCGCGCCTACCACAGTTGCTCCGGCCGTTGGATGTACGCGCGGCTCTCCAAAATCGGGCTTGCGCGACGGGTTGGTCGCAATCTCATCGCGTATGCCCTCGAACTGTCCGCGTCGAATATTTTCCAGATTCAACCGTTCCGACGTCGTCGCGGCGGCTTCGTAAAGATAGACCGGAATCTCGAAGCGTCGCGCGATTTCGGCTCCCACGTGCTTGGCCATGGCAACACAATCTTCAATTGTTACGCCGTCGATGGGGATGAAGGGCACCACATCGGTTGCCCCCATGCGTGGGTGCGCGCCCGTATGCTGCGTTAGGTCGATCAACTCGGCAGCCTTGCCAACGCCGCGAATGGCGGCCTCTTGAATAGCTTCCCGCTCGCCCACCAGAGTGATGACGCAGCGGTTGTGATCGGAATCCATCTCCCGGTCGAGAAGATAAACGCCGGGGATCTTCATGGCTTCGATAATGGCATCGACTTTGGCTGCATCACGGCCTTCGGAAAAATTGGGAACGCATTCAACAAGAGTGCTGGACATGGCAAGAAGGATAACGATCAATGGTTCAGCCCCGCAAGCCGTCGTCGGGTGCGGAGACGAATGCTGGAGAAGCGAAAGGGAGATTCGGCCTTCTATCATCGAATCGGCATACATTTCGGGACCTCAGCAAGGATTCCACGTTGACATACCCTCATCGCCCTCGTTTATGGCTTTAAGAAGATGAGCCCTTCGCGGTAGTATCCTCTGTATCAACCGTAGAGACTGCCATGCCTTGTCGCACTCTGCCGAAAAGCTCGCTTACCCGGAAAGAATCGTTTGCGGAGAGCAGCCTGCTGGCCACTTCATAAGCAAGGTTTCCGACAGAAGCGGCATTCAGGTTAGGAGAAAGTATGACCGACGCAGCACCCAACATTCGCGCGCCACGCGGTAACCAATTGCGCTGCAAAGGCTGGCAGCAGGAGGCGGCGCTGCGCTGCCTGATGAACAACCTCGATCCTGACGTTGCGGAACGGCCTGCCGACCTGGTCGTCTACGGCGGCATCGGTAAGGCGGCGCGCAACTGGGAGTGCTTCCATGCCATCGTTCGCGAACTCGAACAACTGGGCAATGAAGATACTTTGCTTGTCCAATCCGGCAAGCCGGTCGGTGTCTTTCCCACCCATGAGATGGCGCCCCGCGTCATCATCGCCAACTCAAATCTGGTGGGCAAGTGGGCTAACTGGGAGCACTTTCAAGAATTGGATCGCAAGGGGCTCATGATGTACGGCCAGATGACGGCCGGCAGCTGGATTTATATTGGCACGCAGGGAATTTTGCAGGGAACCTTCCAGACCTTTGCCTCGCTTGCCGAGCGCCACTTTGCCCAAGCGGGCGGGACTGGCTCGCTCAAGGGCAAGCTGGTGGTAACCGGCGGCGTGGGTGGAATGGGCGGCGCGCAGCCACTTTCTGTCACGCTGAACGGCGGAGTCGTACTGGCTATCGACGTGGATCGCAGCCGCATCGAACGCCGCGTAGCCACGCGCTACTGCGACACGGTGACCGAAGACCTGGATGAGGCATTGCGCATGTGCGAGACGGCTGTCCGCGAAGGCATGGCTCTCTCCGTGGGCCTCGTGGGCAATTGCGCCGATGTGCTGCCGGAGATTGTCACGCGCGGGGTCAAGGTGGACGTGGTTACAGACCAGACCAGCGCTCACGATCCGCTCAACGGCTACATCCCGCAGGGCCTCACGTTGGCCGAGGCTGCCGAGTTGCGCCAGCACGACCCCATCGAATATGTTCGCCGCTCGACAGCCACCATGGTTGTCCACGTCGATGCGATGCTCGCTCTTCAACGCGCCGGGGCGATAGCTTTCGACTACGGCAACAACATTCGCCGTTTTGCCTTCGACGCCGGCTGCGCCGGTGCCTTTCTGATTCCAGGCTTTGTGCCGGAGTACATTCGTCCGCTCTTCTGCACCGGCGCGGGACCGTTCCGCTGGGTGGCGCTCTCCGGCGATCCCAAGGACATCGACCGCACCGACGAACTCGCACTCGAACTTTTTCCGGAGAACGAAATTCTCACCCGATGGTTGCATCTTGCGCGCGGCCGATTTGCCTTTCAGGGATTGCCTGCACGCATCTGCTGGCTGGGTTATGGAGAGCGCGCGCGCATGGGCGAAGCGATGAATGATTTAGTCCGCAAGGGCGAGATCTCCGCGCCCATCGCCATTGGCCGCGACCATCTCGACACGGGTTCGGTGGCCAGCCCGTATCGCGAGACGGAGAAAATGATGGACGGCTCCGATGCCGTCGCTGACTGGCCGATTCTCAACGCGTTGCTCAACACAGCTTCGGGTGCGACCTGGGTGAGTTTTCATCATGGCGGCGGCGTAGGGATGGGATTCTCGCTGCATGCGGGCCAGGTGACGGTGGCCGACGGAACAGAGATGGCCGCGCGCAAAATCTCTCGCGTGCTGAACAACGATCCTGGCCTGGGAGTCGCGCGCCACGCCGATGCAGGCTATGAGCTGGCGCAACAAACCGCGCGAGAGCAGGGCATCGCGATTCCGATGGCGGGGATGTAGCTGTGGCTGACATTCTTGCAGTCGTCAATATCGGCCAGCTTGCCACGCTTGCGGGACCGGCGCGTCCGCGCGTTGGCACGGAGTTGCGCGAGTTGTGCATCATCGAGAATGCCGCGTTGGTAATCGAAGACGGTCGCATCGCCACCGTTGGCCCATATTCCGAACTCCGAAGCGACATCCCGCCGCACGCAGCGCTGATCGACGCCGAAGGCCACTGCGTTACGCCGGGTTTCGTGGATGCGCACACCCACTTGGTCTTTGCAGGCAATCGCGCGGCGGAATTCGAGCAGCGCATTGCAGGAGCGACTTATCAGCAGATCGCCGCTGCGGGCGGCGGAATTCTGCGCACCGTCGTATTGACCCGCGCGGCTACTGAGGATGAGTTGCTGACTATTGCGCGGCGTCACCTCGACTGGATGCTGCGCTCGGGCACGACAACCATCGAAGCCAAATCCGGCTATGGGCTGGACCACGCAACTGAACTGCGGCTTCTGCGCGTGCTGGCGCGGCTCAACGCCGAGGGCCCGATGCGCATTGTGCCCACGCTCTTGGCTGCCCACACCATTCCGCCGGAGTTTGCCCACCGCCGCGAAGAATACATCCGCTGGATCGCAGATGAGCTAATTCCGGAAGTTGCCGCCGCCGATCTGGCGCAATTCTGTGATGCCTTCTGTGACGATCACGCATTTACCGTGGACGAAACGCGTACAGTGCTGACCGCGGCTCGGCGTCATAATCTCGCCCTGCGCGTTCACGCCGAGCAGTTCCGGCCGGGCACTGGCGCAGCGCTGGCTGCCGAGTTAGGCGCCGCTACGGCTGACCACCTGGAGACAGTGACCGAAGAGACCTTGTGCCAACTGAGGACGGCCGGAGTGCAGCCGGTTTTGCTGCCAGGTTCGGTCTTCGCGTTGGGGCGCACGAACTATCCGCCTGCGCGCATCATGGTCGAGCAGGGCCTAGCAATCGTCGTGGCTACGGACTTCAATCCCGGCTCATCGCCGATAACCTCGATGCCCTTCATCCTATCGCTGGCTTGCCTCAACATGGCGCTCACGCCCGCCGAAGCTCTCACTGCCGCCACCATCAACGCAGCCTGGAGTCTTCAATCAAAAAATCTTGACCTTGGCAATCGGGTCGGTTCTTTGGAAACCGGTAAACAAGCCGACTTTTTGATTCATGAGTTCAGCGATTACCGCGAGCTGGCCTACTTCATCGCCGCTCCGGCCACGCCGCGCGTCTTCATCGCCGGAAGGGAAGTGACGCAATGAACGCCTTAACCAACGTGGGAAGCATCTACTGCTTTGCCGCCTTCACCGCGTCGGTCAGCGCCGGGACGACTTCAAAAAGATCGCCGACAATGCCGTAATCGGCGACTTCAAAGATCGGCGCGGCGGGGTCCTTGTTGATGGCTGCCACGCACTGCGAGCCTTTCATGCCGACCAAATGTTGAATAGCTCCTGAGATGCCAACAGCCAGGTAAAGTTTGGGCGAGACGGTCTGGCCTGAGCTGCCGATCTGACGTTCCATCGGCAGCCATCCGTTGTCACAGATAGGTCGCGACGCGCCTAACTCCGCACCCAGAGCGGTCGCCAGTTCCTGAACCAGCGGAATGTGCTCGGGGTCCTTGATGCCGCGTCCTACGCTCACGATCAGCTGCGCCGAACCCAGGTCAACTGTCTGCGCCGTACCGCGGAAACGCTCGCTGGGCTTGGTGCGAATCTGCACCGCTTCGATCGTCGGCGAAAATACAGAGACCTGAGCCACGCCAGCTTGAGCCTCGTCCGCCCGAAAGGCTCCGGCCTGCACCGAGACAAAGCATGGCCCATTGCCTAGGTGCCGGTAAGAGCCGCTCAGCCGACCTTGCATTAGTTGCCGTGTGAAGATCGGGCCATCGCCAATAGCGATCACGTCACCGATGAGCACTTGGCCAAGCCTCGCCGCCAGCTTCGGAGCGTAGTCGCGTACCTGATAGGTATGCGAAAAAACCACGTAATCCGGCTTTTCACTCTCGAATAACTGCTGCAAGGCCAGCGTAAATCCATCTGCCGTGTAAGCCGCCAGCAGCGCGTGCTCCACGCGAACCACTTTGCTCAGCGCCTTGGCTGCAATTTCGACGGCCAGTTGCTCCACGTGCGCGCCAACCGCGACCGCGTTCACCGCGAGCCCAGTTAGCGCGGCCAGCTTCTGTCCCGCAGCCACAGCCTCCCAACTTATGCGGCTCACCCGTCCGTCCCGCTCTTCAACAACGACCCAAATGTCGCTCATAGCACCCTCGCCTCGAACTTCAATTTTTCGACCAACGCCGCCGCCGCTTCCTTCGCCGTTCCGGGCAGTATTTGCGTAGACTTTTGCTTCGTCGGCAACGTGACTCGCTCCAGCACTACGACTGGCGCAACATCGGGAGCCAGTTCAGCCGCTCTCAGCGTGCGTACCTCCTTGGTCTTGGCGCGCTTGATGCCCATCAGCGTCGCGTAGCGCAACTTGTTGCCTCCGGATTGAATCGTCAGCACCGCCGGCGTCGGCAACTCGATCGTCTGGAACCAGCCCTCTTCCAACTCGCGCTTTACCGTAAGGCCCGTGTTGGTCTTCTCTACGTGCAAAATCAGTGAAGAATGCGGCAGACCGAGTAACTCGGCCACTATCACGCCCGTCTGTCCCAGGCCCAGGTCATCGGACTGAAGGCCAGTCAGCACCAGGTCGGGGTTTTCCGGCTTCACGGCGGCAGCCAGCAGTCGCGCCACTCCCAGTGCATCGCGATTGCCAAGGTCGGCGCAGTCGATGTGAATCGCCCGATCCGCGCCCTTGGCCAACGCCTCGCGAATCGTTGAACCCACGCGCTCCGGCCCGGCTGTCAGCACCACAACTTCGCCGCCGTGCTTTTCCTTGAGTTGCAGAGCTTCTTCCAGCGCGTAGGCGTCGGACTCGTTCAGTGCCCATTGCAGTCCCGCCTCTTCAATCCACTTTGCTTGCGAGTCGATGCGCACTTGCGCATCCCGCTCCGGCACTTGTTTGATGGCAACGATGATTTTCATAAGGAAAGGCTCGCGTTCATCATAAATCTCCGAGGCAGCACGTCGCCACCGCTCTATCGGCACCCAATAGGGAGAACACGGCGTAGAATCCCACCGGAGGGGTGAAATGAGCGAGGGAACAATTGGAAAACAGAATGTTGGCCGTATTGCCGAACGGATCGTTGCGAATGAACTGGAATTCCGCGGCTCTCGAGTAAGCGATCTCAACAAAGAAGGAATCTCAGCGAATGCCGATCTCATCGCAGTAAAAGACGGAAAGACATGGCAAATACAAGTAAAAGGCGCAAGTTATGAGGCCAATTATACGAATGGCTGGTGGTTCAGTTATGGTTATTGCAATGCTGAGATTATTGAGGATCGGCAGCTACGCATGTTTAATCGGTCGCGTAGCTACTACCAGGCACAGATTGTTGTGTTAGTTTGCGTGAAAACTCCAATGGACTATCGCTGTCTTGTTCTTCCCATCAAGGAAGCTGAGATAGCAGCCCAGAAGAATTTAGAATATGCGTACCGAACAAAGAAGCAAGACGGATCACCGAAAAGACCAAACAAGGTATGGGTGGGCTACAATTATGTTCCAGAAACCAAGGACAAAGCTAAAAAGCAGAGCATGGTAGAAGAGCAGGAGTTCATTAAGCCATTCATCAACAATTGGGATTTTTGATCTGCCTGGGCATTGACTGGCCTCTCGGGTTTCGGTTCTGAGATATGAGTTGCCTCGAATCTCAGCTTGTTCCATTCTCCGGCAATCCCCTTGCCGTCAACCGCGCAATGTCGAGCAATTGCGGCGCGCTGTCGCCCTTTTCCGCGAGCGCATCGCGGAACATGCTGTTACAAAACGGGCAGGCCGTTCCTACCGTTTTAGCTCCGGTTGCGACTAACTCCGCCGCGCGTACATGACTCACTCGCTCGCCGGTCTCCTCGCCTAGAAACGCCAACCCGCCGCCTGCACCGCAGCAAAAACTTCTTTCACGATTGCGCGGGGCTTCGACTAACTCACCGGCTAACTCTACGATAGCGCGCGGCTCCTGGTAAACGTTGCGATAGCGGCCCAGATAGCAGGGATCGTGGTAGACAATCTTCTCTTCGCTCGCCTGCTTCGGCAATTTATCCGCAAACCGTGCCAGAAACTCGCTGTGATGCTCGACTTCTGGCGGAGTTCCGAACTCCTTCCAGTCCTCTTGAATCGTGCGCACGCAATGGGGGCAGATTGTGACGATCTTCTTGACTTTGTTCTCAGCCAGCGATTTCAAGTTTTCTTCGGCCAGTTGCTGGAAGAGCAGGTCGTTGCCCAGTCGCCGCACCGGATCGCCCGTGCATTTTTCCTTGCGCAGGACACCGAAACTCGCGCCGAGGTACTTCATCACGCGCGCAAAGTCGGCCACAATCTCGCGGCCTTTGGGGTCGTAGCCACCCATGCAGCCCAGCCACAAACAATACACCTGCGTTCCGTCGAAATTCGGCAGCCCGGCCTTTTCGATAAACTTGTCGCGCTCTGAGGCGGCCATGCCCAGAGAATTCGAGCCGCGCTCCAAAGCTAAAAATAGTTTGGACCCATAGTCGTTCTCCCATGCGCCGGTGTTGACCGCGCCGCGTCGTAGCCCCACCAGAATCGGCAGGTGCTCAACGCCTACCGGGCACTGAAACTCGCAAGCCCCGCAGGTGGTGCATTGAAACGGCGCTTCCGGTGCGTTGTACTTACCGAGCAGTGGTTCTTCCGACGCAGGTCCAAGCTCGTTGAGGTAGTCGCGCAGACCCAAAATAATTTCCTTTGGGTTGAGCACCTTGCCTGTGTTGGCTGCGGGGCAGTGCTCAGTGCAGCGCCCGCACTCCACGCAGGAGTAGGCTTGCAGGCTGACTAACTGCGTGAGATCCGTTCCAGCGATCAGGCCGAAATCCTCATCGCCGACGAGTGGAGGAATCTGGCTGAAACCGCCGCGTGAGAGAAAAATCGTGGCCGGGCTTAGCACCAGATGCAGGTGCTTGGTGTGGGGAATGATTGGCAAAAAAGTCAGAATCGCCAGCGTGTGCGCCCACCAGAGAATCCGCGCCGCTGGGTCCGTGTCGGCCACAAAGAATGCAGCCAGGTAGGTAGCCATCAGCAGGAAAATCAGCAGCGCAATGAAGCCGGATTCCCAGGAGAGCTTTTGGCCCAGCCACTTCGGCCTCACCAGAAAGCGGCGAATGAAAAGTCCCAAAATTCCCGCCGCGCAAGCCAGCGCGAAGACTGCGGCCAGGTAAAAGTAGAGGCGGCCAAACCAGCCGTTGGGGTCGAGAAAGCCGATTCCGAGTCCTACAGCGAAATGGTTCAGCGTAACCAGCGCAAAGGCGCAGAATCCCCAGAAGACAAATGCATGGGCGAGGCCGGCGAGTGGGCGCTGGCGAATGACCTTTGCCTGGCAGACCACCTCCCAGACAAAATCCCAAGTGCGCTTGCCGATAGGGAAGAGGTGGAAGCTCGCGTCTTTTTTCGATTTGAAAATCTTGTCGAGAACCGCGCCGAAGCGCCGCCAGAATCCCGCACCGGAGACCACAACCAGCGCGACAAGGAGCAGTTTCTCCGCGATGGAGAAGTGCTGAGGCTCAGCCAGCGTTGCGTTCAGAAGGATCATAGGCGAACCAAGCTAAGATACATGATTAGCTTGGATGCTGTCGCGCAACAAGCGAGGCCGGCAATACAAAGCCGAAGACGCTCAACGTCCCGGTGCCGCATTGCTCGAGCCGGGCGTGACCGTTGCCGTTTGGTCAGCCTGCGGAGCGGCTGCGCCGGACGCCGTGGTGTTTTGCGACTCCAGGATGCTCTTGAGATAGAGGCTCCGCTCCGGATACTTCAACTTCGCGGGATTCTTGGGCGGCGAGTGCGGCGCGAGCAGCCGCCACGCCTCGGGCGCTTGGCGCGGATCGAATCCGGCATCGGTCAGGAAAACCAGAGCTATTCGCCCTCGTTCGTGTTCCATGGCGCGTGCAACCTGGCTGTGTATGACCAAGCCTGCCGTGCCGCTGGCGATCGGGAAGGCGAACGCGACCAAACCGGCCGCCATCAACTCTGCATCCTCTGTCGGCGTAAATGTAAATCCACGCGCATCCGTAGCCTGTAGCTGCAACTCTCCGGCAATGCCATCGGCCAGAACCGCCGCAATCTGGTCGTCGTTGTGCAAGCGGCTGACGACGGTTGCCGGCACGAGAACGAGCCCATTGTCGCAGAAGATCTCAGAGCGGATGTAATCGTCCTCCACCACGTAGAATCGGAATGGAATCTTCGCGGGATCGTCAGCCGGAAGGTCGCGCTGATACTGTGGCACGACCTTCGTCCCCAGTCGCCGTATATGTTCCTGCGCCACAGAGTCAGCTGGCACGTCATACCACCCACACCATCCGCCGTGATTTTCCTGCGGGAACGACTTGGGACCCGCCCCGAAGCCTAGGCCGGCATCGATCACGCCGCCGGGACGAAATGTGGTCACCTGGACCGCGTTCGGGTCGGGTTCGCCCTTGGGTAGCTTCAGGCGGGCGAATATCGCCCTGGTTGCAACGATTGCTCCGGAGGTGTCTGGTTGCCCTTTGAAGATCGCGAAGGTATTTGTACCCACCTCGCTCATCGCCTGCAAACCTTTGCCAAACCTCACTTCCGTGGCCGGAGTGATGCGTAAGGTGTACCCGCCGGCTCGAAATACCGGTTCCGATCCGGCGGCAATCACTCGGTCGATGATACCCTCACCCGCAATGAGTCGGTCAGCATCCGATGGAGGCGAGCTCATCACTTGTGAAGACGTTGAGAAAGCGATCAGCAGAAGAAACATCAATCTCGTCGAACCGGCAATCCGGCACATATGCACTCCCAAAACGGAATCGCAAGGAGTATACCGCAGGTTGCAATTGAAGGCGACGATTTGCTATCAGCAACGCACAATCTTCGCCGAATCGATTCCCTTGGTCGCGTTGCGCGTATCCACCACCAACTGCGACTGCTCGACGATGGCCTTATAGTCGTAGGTCGAGTGATCGGTGACGATGACCACAGCGTCGTATTGGCCCAGGTTGTCGAGCGGCGTGTTGGTCATATTCAGGTCGTAGTGGCGGCCGCGGCCGACGGTGGGAAAGTAGGGGTCGTTGTAGGCGACCAGCGCGCCCTTGTCGCGCAGCAACTCGATAATCGTCAGCGAAGGCGACTCGCGTAGGTCATCGATGTCGCGTTTGTAAGCCAAACCCAGCACCAATACCTTCGATCCTTTGATCGACTTGCATTGCTCATTGAGCGCGGCCGCAATGTGCTCCAGCACAAAGTAGGGCATATCCGTGTTGACTGCGCCGGCTAGCTCGATGAAGCGGGTACGGAAGTCAAATTGCTTGGCCTTCCATGAAAGATAAAACGGATCGATGGGAATGCAATGGCCGCCCAGGCCCGGGCCGGGATAAAACGCCTGAAAGCCGAAGGGCTTGGTCTTGGCCGCATCGATAACTTCAAAGATGTCGATGCCCATCCGCATCGCGAGCTGCTTGAGTTCATTGACCAGCGCGATGTTAACGCAGCGATAGATGTTTTCGAGCAGCTTGGTCATCTCGGCGACCGCCGGGCTGCTGACGGGCACCACGCGGTGGAAGATCGTGCCGTACATCGCTGAAGCTAGTTCGCTGGCAGCCGGGCCGCAGCCTCCGACGACTTTGGGAATATCGTGCCGCGCCACGGTCTCGTTGCCCGGATCCTCGCGCTCGGGAGAAAAGGCCACGTGCACGCCCGGCTCGTCGAAAGTGCGTGACGCCTTCAGACCGCGCGGATTGCCGGCTTCGAGCAGCGGCACCACAACTTCCTCGGTGGTGCCGGGATAGGTTGTGCTTTCGAGCACAATCAACTGGCCCTCGTGGATCCAGGGCGCGATCGATTTGATCGTCCCGGTTACATAGCTCAGATCGGGTTCGTGGTGTTCGTTCAGCGGAGTGGGCACGCAGATGATGACCGCATCCATCTGCGCGATTTCCGAGTAATCCGCCGTCGCGCGGAAGCCTGCCTCTTGTGCCTTTTGAATCTCGCTGGGCTGAATGCGCACAATGTAAGAGCCGCCGGCATTGAGGGTGTTCACCTTGCCCGGCTCGATGTCGAAGCCCGTCACCTGGAACTGCTCACCGCTGAATAGCAGCGCCAACGGCAAGCCTACGTATCCCATTCCAATGATCCCGATGCGCGCTTCACGGGATTCGATCTTTTGCTTGAGGCCAGCCAGCCGGCTCTCGGTTGCAGTGGTCATTTTTTTATTGTAGAGCGAGACCCTCAGCTAGCCGCTGTGACGCTACGCATCAGCTTTTTCACCTCGATAGTAGTATCCTTTCCCTGACGGACTGTGCGCTATATCGGCCGTTAACAACCCTTTTGGGGGATACATATTGCCAAACTATCTCGTGACCGGAGCGGCAGGCTTCATTGGCCGCTCGATTGCCGCGGCTCTGCTGGCTCGCGGTGAAACCGTCCGCGGCATCGACAGCTTCATCACCGGCAAGCGCTCTAATCTTGTTGGCCTTGAAGCGATGGAGTTTGTTGAAGGCAACCTGGCTGATCCGGCAGTTTGTGCAAGGGCTTGCGCGGGAGTTGAGATCATCTTCCACGAGGCTGCGCTGGCCTCGGTACCGCGCTCGGTGGCTGACCCGATAAGCACCAACGTGAACTGCGTGGACGCCACAATCAATCTGCTGGTAGCCGCCCGTGCTGCGGGAGTGCGCCGCGTGATTTATGCCGGCTCCTCCTCCGCTTATGGGGACACCCCCACGCTGCCTAAGAAAGAAGAGATGCTGCCCAACCCCATCTCCCCCTACGCCGTAGCCAAGTTGGCATGCGAGCATTACATGCGGGCCTTCACCCGCGTCTACGGGTTGGAGACGGTCACCTTGCGCTACTTCAACGTCTTTGGCCCTTATCAGGACCCAAGTTCGCACTACTCCGGCGTGCTGGCCATCTTTTGTCTCCGCATGCTGGCCGGCGTCCAACCTACCATATACGGCGACGGCGAACAGAGCCGCGACTTTACCTACATCGACAACGTGGTTAATGCCAATCTGCTGGCTGCCTCTGCGCCGGCCGAAAAAGTCTCAGGCCGCATGATGAACACGGCCACCGGCAGCAACATCACTCTGAATAAAACCTTCGAGATTCTGCGCGAATTGACTGGATACATCGGCCCGCCCACTTACGCACCAGCACGCGCCGGCGACATCCGCGACTCGCTGGCCGATATCAGCCTGGCCAAAGAACTTGTAGGCTACGCTCCTATTGTCGATTTCCGCGAAGGCCTGCGCCGTACCGTTGAGTGGTACCGGACCGACATCGCTAAGAAATGAAAACCGGGCAATACGGCGGATTTTCGCCGCCGCCGCCTTTCTTGTGTGATGGAGTCTATTGACGAAATGGCTTCTATCGCGCACACTGACGGAGATTTCCTTTTGAACAATTGTTCGTTTTGAATCCCAGTTTTGCGGTGCCCGAAGATTTTGGGAATGAGGTTCCCAACAGGTGCCGGAAGCAAACGCCTATCCGTACGATTCGTCCCGCGATCCAGAAAAATGGCCTAATCCCCGGCCTGGTCCCGGCCAGCCCAACCCCACACGATCCCTGCGTGAACTATTCGAGGTCCTTCGCCGCCGCCGCCGCTTTGTCGGCTCCGTGGTGGGAGGATTGCTGCTCGCCTGTCTGCTCTACTGCCTCATCGCTCCCAATCAATACGAGGCCAGCGCCAGGGTGGCGTTGCGCACCTCACCGGCCTCCGCGCTCAATCTTGATGCGGCCCAGCCGCTGGGTTCGGCCTCCATTCTTTCCGCGCCGATCGAGCAGGAAACCCTGGCCAACGTCTTTCGCTCTGACCAACTGGCCTGGAAGGTGATTGCCGGCCTCAAGCTTTACCAGGCGCCGGGGTTCATGGGCAATTTTCAAAGCCGATTTCCGGGCTTCAACGCTGAAGCGCCTTCCGCCGACGCACAAGCTTGGCTCCTCGAAAGATTTGAGCGACGCCTCCGCGTGCAGACCATGCCGCGCACCCTCCTGATTCAGATCCGTTTCCGGTCGCACGATGCAGCCCTCTCGGCCAACGTGGTCAATACTCTGATTCGCGCCTTCGGCGAGCAGGACAGCGACTCGCGTGTGCAGGCCACCGCTCAAGCATCATCTTGGCTTGAGAGTCAACTCAAAGTGCTGAAGCTCCGTGTCGACAAGGATCAACAGCGTCTCGCGGCTTTCCAACGGGAGCATGGTCTGCTCAGTACGCCCGAGACCCTGGCCAACGGCCAGCAGGGCGAGACCGAACACACCTCGGCTGTGCTTGAGATCGACGAGCTTGGTCGCCAGGTGGTGGACACCTCTACCGACCGCATCCTGCGCGAAGCCCAGTACCATGCGGCATTGCAGGGCGATCCCGAGGTGGTCATCGCCTCCGATCCGCGTCTCCAAGCCGATAACGGAAACTTTGCCACCGCGCTGCTTCAGCAGATTCACGCCCATCACAGCGAACTCGAACAGGAACAGGCTCAGCTCACCATCGAGCACGGCCCGAACTTCCCACGCGTTGTCGAGGTTCGCCATCAGTTGCAGGATCTGGACCAGCAGAAACAGGTCGAGGACGCCAAGCTACTCGATCGTTTCCGAAGCGCCTGGCAGACGGCCGCAGACCGCGAGCAGCTGGTGCGCAAAAATCTCGAGGAATTGACCGCCGAAGGCATAAAGGCCAATGAAGCGGCCACCGAATACGCGGCCATGCGCGAGGAGGCCGACGCCAGCCATGCACTCTATGTAAAGGTGCTCGAAAAGGTCGAAGAAGCAGGATTGGCGGCAGGCAGCCAGGGTTCGAACATCTCGGTCGTGGACTACGCCCGTCAGCCCAACAAGCCCGTGGCTCCCGATTTGCCGCTCTACATGGCTATTACCCTCTTTGCCGGCCTCTGGCTGGCCATTGGAGGCGCATTCTTAATGGAATCGATTCAGCCTTCCCAAATTCGTCCGGCCGCAGTGTTGCTGGCAGCGCTGCTTGTCGCCGCGGCCGCTCACGCACAAGCACCCACGCCCAACACCTCCGGACTGCCCACGGGAGTGGTCCGCATTCCCGATACGCCGCAGCGGCCCCAAAATTCGCCCAATCCAAAAGACGCTCCCGCCGTGTGGGACATCCCCGATCAGGCCGGGTTGCCGCCGATGGCAGGCGCGCAGTCGGCCTCTCCCATGCCCGCTCCCATCGCTGCCGGCGACTTTCTCGATATCAGCGAATATCACACACTGGAGTTCCATTCCACGGTACGCGTCTCCCCAGCGGGCACCATCACGCTGCCCATGATTCATGAGGTCCAGGTGGGCGGCCTCGACGAGCAGGCAGCCGCGCGTGCCATCGAGGCCGCATTGATCGCTCAGGGCATGCTTCTGCATCCCCAAGTCTCCGTTCTGGTCATCTCCTATGCCGGCCAGGACGTGAGCGTACTGGGCGAGGTGGTGCGCCCCGGCGTCTATCCCTACACCCTCCACCATCGACTTCTGGACCTGATCTCGGCTGCCTCCGGTCTCGCGCCCAGTGCCGGCCGCCTGGTGAACATCTTCCATCGCAATGATCCTAAGACGGCGTTTCCGGTGGTGCTCGACCCCAGTGGCACTGACACAGCCGCCGACCACAATCCGGAACTCGTCCCTGGCGACACCGTTCAGGTCAGCCGAGCCGGCTTGGTTTACGTGGTGGGTGATGTGCAGCGGCCCGGCGGATTCCCCGTCGATCCGGCGCAAGGGCTCACCGTCGAGCAGGCGCTCGCCTTGGCTTGGGGAGCGACCCCGAACGCCGCCGTCGGCAAGGCTCTGCTGATTCGCGAGCAAAAAGGCGGACGCACCATCACCACCCTCAATCTCAGGCGCATGTTGCACGGCCAGGAGCCAGACCAGCCCGTCCACGACCGCGACATCCTCTTCGTCCCCGATTCAGCAGCCAAGGCTCTATGGAACAAGACCATGGAATCCGCCATTCAATCAGCCATTGGCGTCACCATCTACGCCGGCCTTGTCTATTCGCAGAGGTTCTAGATGCGAAAAGCTGTCCAGCTTCTGTTGCTCCTCTTCGTCTTCGCCATTCCCTGGGAATACTCCCTGGAGTTGGGCGAGCCGGTGGGCAACATTGCACGTCTGCTTGGCTTGCTGCTGCTTCTGGCGGCGATTCCCGCTGTACTCCGATCCGGCCGCCTGCGCTCTCCAGGCCCCATGCAGTGGCTCGTTCTGGCCTTCTATCTCTGGTTCTGCTGCTCTTATTTCTGGACCATCGAACCTCTCGCGACCTTGGATAAGATGCGCTCCTATTTCCAGGAGATGATGATCGTCTGGCTGGCTTGGGAGTTCACTGAAAGTGCCGGTGATCTTCGCGCTCTGTTGCGGGCCTACGTGGCCGGCTCCTGGGTACTGGCTATTCTGACTCTGGCCAACTTCGCCTCCGCGAGCGCAACAGCCGCCGAGCAGATTCGCTTTGCCGCCGTCGGCCAGGATCCCAACGACGTGGCTCGCTTTCTCGATCTCGGCTTTCCGCTGGCGGCACTGCTCGTCAACAGTGAACGCCGCTGGCCTTGGCGTCTGCTGGCCGCTGGCTACTTGCCCCTGGGCTTGGTCGGCGTCTTACTCACAGCATCCCGTGGTGGCTCTCTGGCGGCCGCAGTAGCCCTTGCGGGTAGCGTGTTTCTGATGGTCTCGGGCCATCCCCGCAGAGTGTTGGCCGGAGCCATGACTTTGCCACCCGTCGCCGCTCTCCTTTGGTTCATTGTCCCTCACGGGAGCATCGAGCGGTTACTTACTATTTCCGAACAACTTCAAAGTGGAGACCTCAACCAACGCTTGAATATCTGGGCGGCAGGCTGGCATGCCTTCGTTCAAGCTCCGTTCTTTGGCACAGGGGCCGGCTCGTTTGTCTCAGCCGCCGGTCTGGCGCCTATCGATACAGCTCATAACACAGCTCTTACGATTGCCGTCACCGGCGGATTATGCGCCCTCTTCCTCGCTACGTCCATCGTGGCTCTAGCGATATGGTCAATAGCCCGGACCAGCGGCTCGCTCCGTTGGGCGATGGCCACGACACTCGCCGTCTGGATGATCACCTCCCTGGTGGCCACGGTCGAAGAGAGCCGGACGACTTGGCTCTTGCTGGCCGCAATCGCGCTCGCCGGACGGCTGGCCATCGAGCAACCAAACGAGCTAGCCGCGACCTTTCCCGTCAGTGTGCCGCGCTCTGACCTTCAGGCGGCTTCCGACCCAATCCTGTAGACTGACGGTTTAACAGCCAAAAATCCCGCAAGCATGTTTCCAATCACTCAAATCGCGCGTCTCTTCCAAGGCGGCAGCGTCAATCGCCGCATCTTTCGCGCCGCCGTTTCGGTTAGCGGGGCGGCAGTTGTGGTCAAAATCGTGGCCACCATCAAGGAATTCACCGTCGCCGGCGTCTACGGCCGCTCCGACGCCATGGACGCGTATCTCGCGGCCTTTTTGATCCCCAACGTGCTCGTCAATCTTATCTCCGAATCGATGAATCAGGCGCTGGTGCCAACCCTGATTGAGGTAAGAGAGCACGAAGGCCATGACCGCGCCCAGCAATTGTTGTCGAGCGCCATGCTCGGGGTTTGCATGCTACTGGCCGCGGCTTCGGTGGTAATGGCTGTCGCCGCGCGCGGCTTCTTTCCTCTGATTGCCTCGAATTTCCCGCCCGAAAAACTCGCGCTCTCCGTCCACATCTTCTACGCCCTGCTACCCGTCGTGCTCGTCACCGGAATCGCCACCAACTGCACCGCCGTTCTAAACACTTTTGACCGCTTCGGCATGCCCGTGCTGGCGGCTATGGCTACGCCCGCGGTCATTATCGTGGCGACGCTCTTGCTGAACGGCCGCATGGGAATCTGGGCCATGGTCTACGCGACTCTGGCAGGCGCTCTGATCCATGCCGGAACGGTGGCCTGGATGATGGAGTCCCATGGCTATCGCTTTCGCCTCTTCTGGCACGGAACCACTGAAGCCACGCGCGAAGTAGCGCGACAGTATGGGCCAGTGCTATTGAGCGGCGTGGTTGCCTCGGGCGGCCTGTTGGTCGATCAGTCGATGGCCGCCATGCTCTCGGCCGGAAGCGTCTCCGCGCTGGCCTACGCCAACCGCTTTGTGGGCGTGGTGGTTACCCTGCTCGCCGGAGCGGTTTCGTCGGCTGTGGTTCCCCATTTTTCGCGCATGATCGTCCACAGAGATTGGTCCGGATGCCGTCACACCTTGCGCACCTGGGTCCGGCTTACAGCGATGGTCTCTACGCCCATGGCCTTGGCCCTCATCGTCGGCGCACGCTGGCTGATCCGTGCCACCTTCCAGCACGGAGCTTTTGGCCCGGGCGACACAGCGTTGGTCACGCCCGTCCTGGCCATGTACGCTATTCAGATTCCATTCTTTGTATCCAGCCGGGTCTTTTATCGCTTTTTGGTTGCCATGCGTCGCACCGACCTGATTTTCTACTGCGGTGCGCTGAACCTGGCGCTCGATGTGGTGTTCAATCTGATTCTCATGCGCTGGTTTGGCGTGGCGGGCATCGCGCTCGCCACCTCGCTCTGGACTGTCAGCACCTTCTTCTTCCTTTGGTATTGGACGCGGAGGCTGCTTCCCAAAGAGTCTCCAGCCCAGGCGTAAAATCGGAGCGGCTCAACGATGAAAGTCGGCAATGCTCTGCCGGCGAGGACAGAAAGCTTTATGGCGGTAGTAAGATGATTCCCAACCCGGCTCAATACCTTTTGCGCTTCGACGATCTTTGCCCCACCGTCGCCTATACCCAGTGGCAGCGCTTTCTTCCCCTGATCGAGGAATTCGGTCTCCACCCGCTTCTCGCCGTGATTCCCGACAATCAGGACCGGGATCTGAATCTCTCGCCGCCGGATAGTGACTTCTGGGCGCAAATGCGGGCCATGGAGGCAGCCGGAGCCACCATTGGACTTCATGGTTATCGCCATCTTTGCAACAGCCGCTGTGCGGGCTTGTTGCCTCTGCATCACCACTCCGAATTTGCAGGCGTGCCCGAACAAATCCAGCAGCAGTGGATTCGCGAAGGGCTAGGCATCTTGCGCGGCCAGGGGCTCGATCCAAGAATTTGGGTTGCACCGCGCCATGGTTTTGACCGCGCCACCCTTCGCGCACTCCGCTGGGAGGGAATTCAGTTGCTCTCCGACGGTTTTGCTCGCGTGCCTTTCACTCGCAATGGCGTCACCTGGATCCCGCAGCAGCTATGGGGCCCGGTCAGCAAGAAAAGCGGGCTCTGGACCATTTGCATCCATAGCAACTTTGCCCACGCCGCCCAAGTAGCCGAGCTGCATGCTTTCCTTCGTACACATGCCGCGCAGTTCACCTCAGTCGACCGCGTGTTGACCGAGCTTTCACCCACCAAGCTAGCCCTGACGGAACAGCTCTACGAAAAATATGCCCTCTGGCGAGCCCAAGCCTCCCAAGCCAGAAAGCGCTGGAAACTCGGCTCCCACCGCCGCGCCATGTCCTAGCTCAACTGTTGTAAAGCGACGATCCTGGACTGAGCTGCAAGCGGGGTGGATAAAGGAATTCAGCCTTTGAGAAAGAGCAATTTGCAGGGCCTCTGCCGCGACACATCACCGCATATTTAATGCAGCATCTGCAGTTTAATTGGTTGTCTCAGTAGCTCTACCCGAGCAATTATTGCCGCAGAGGTGAGCATATGGTTGGAGTCCGCCCGCTTGCAGCGCTCTTCACTTTTCTTATCGTGTGTGCGCTTCACTCTGCCAAAGCCGCAGAAAGAGATAGCTTGGGTGAAGTTCACTTTCCAACCTCTTGCCGGTCAGAGGTTCGGGCCCGTTTTGACTCCGGTATTGCCCTGCTGCACTCCTTTGAGTTCACAGAGGCCAAGCAGGCCTTCGGGCAGGTCGAGAAGGACGATCCACGGTGTGTCATTGCCGCATGGGGAATCGCCCTTGCAACAACAGAGCGCGCCGGGGCAGACGCACCACAAAAGGCGCTCGCTCAAGGATGGGCACAGCTCCAACCATGGCTCAATATCAAAGCGAAGACTGAACGCGAACAGATGTATGTAGACGCAGTTCGCGCAATGTATGGGGGATACGAGAGAACACCTGGCGCTAAAAGATGGCGCATTTACCTTGCGGATATGCAGAAAATTCGGCAGAAGTATCCTGACGATGTGAATGCCAGCCTCTTGTATAGCCTCGGGCTCGTATGGACCGCTGGATCAGGCCAGGAGGGGCTTGCGCGACGAAGGACGGCTCTCAGCATTTTGATGCCGATCTTCAAGCAACATCCCAATAACCCCGGCGCGGCGCACTACATCATTCACGCGGCAGACACCGCTGAGTTGGCACCAGAGGCTTTACCGGCGGCCCGAGAATACGCTGCAGTCGCATCCGACGCTCCGCACGCACTGCATATGCCATCGCACATCTTCAATCGGCTCGGATTTTGGAACGAGTCGATTCAAACCAACCAAGCGTCTGCGCGCGTTGCGGCTGATTGGAATAAAAATGGTCGAGAAGGGAGATTCGATGAGCTTCATGCACTGAATAACATGGAGTATGGTTACCTTCAACTAGGCCAGGATGAGCAAGCATACGGAATCATCCAACAAATCGACGCACTGGCAAAAACCGGTTCGGATGCTTGGCTTTCAATCGACGCGAGGATTTACTTCGATGTCGAGACTCATAATTGGCAGGATGCTATGAAAATCGAGCCTCCTACAGAATCAAAGTTCGAAGAAAACTTCGATGCATTTTGGATTCGAACGATAGCCGCTGCCGAGCTAGGCGAGCCTCACGAAGCGAAATTGGCACTTGAAGACTTTCGCAAGTCGTCGGAGCGGTGGGTACAAGCCCACGGTTGGGGAGATGTCTTGCACGTCGCCCTTGTCGAGGCCCAGGCGTGGACACTCTTTGTGCAAGGTGAGCGCGATAAAGCAATCGCTCAACTCAGAAGTGCAGGTCAGTTCGAACGTGATCACCCCTTGTACTATGCAGATATTCTTCCGCGCCCCACAGCAGAGATGGCGGGAGATATGCTGCTGCGAACGGGGAGACCCGCTGAGGCTTTGGTTGCTTACAAAGAGGCTCTTCAGTTTGCTCCCAATAGACTCGATTCGTTGCTAGGAGCAATGACTTCCGCAAAGCGTCTAAGGAATGCCCAAGCCGCCGCAGAATATGCAGCAAAGCTTAAAGAAGAGGGTGCAACTCTGGCGTTGCGTCCATAGTCTGGCAGGTGGCCAGCACACGGTCCCGAGGAATCACCTGAATCTTAAGAAGCTGTGTCCGCTCATCGCGGTCTTATTGTTCAGTATCAGTACTTGCTTTACAAGTTGTTATTAAGACATTCTTTCCACAGTCTTATCGTGGAAAGGTTGGGAAACCGCGCGCTCATATTGCATCGTCTGTCGCACTCTGAAACAATTCCTTGCAGATTGATCATGTCTGAGTCACGGAGGTTCTGATGTTCCGTTGCTCTCTTCGATCAGGAAAGCGCACTCACGCCTTCCTGGCAGTCGCTCTGTTTTTCTTGGGTTTCGCCGGCGCTTCCGTTACTGCACGTGTAGACGCAGGCATTCCAAATACCCCGGCCAGGCGGGAAGGCATAAGATTTCAGTCGCAATGCCGACTTGCCGGTACTAATCATTGATCAAGTAACATGTCAGTCAGTGTGATTCCAATTCTATTTACCTCAAAGGTCTGGAAGTAGAGACACCTCGAAACGCCCCGCCCCTGTCACATAGCTGTGGTCTGGAATACTTCCGAAACGTAATGCCAACATGTGTCGAACTTGCGAACTTGAGATTCCATTTTTGAGAAGTCAAAGTTATACATTAGCCGCATTGTTCCAACAAACTTGCCATCTGCGATAAAGCCAACTGCCTCCGTGGAAGCCGAGACTGAGTATTTGAATGGCATGGGTACCCTTCCAAAGCCGGGGATGCTGATCTGCTTGCCTGCTGGTATTAGTTGCGTGATCAGATTTTGGAAGATTGTGGGACGCTCCGGATCATCCGAAATGTACTCGGATTGCCGAGTAGAAGTCGGACGCGCCAGAGAGTTCGCCATCCCCAACAAACAGAATAGCCGCAGCTTTTGCGATCTCGATGTGTCCAAGAATTCGTTTGTCATTTGTCCGACATACGTACCCTCCTACGAGAGGCAACCGAGGGCCCTCAATGGGAGACGCATGCAGGATAGGATTATCTCCGACATGATCCTCCAATTGAATTTCGCCGCCTATGACCTTAAGTCGCGAGGCCAATCCTTTGCCTAACGGCTTTCCTGTATCTAGCAAGCTTGCTTTTGCCCTTGCCCGAACTGCCGCCGGACTCAACACATTAAAGACGCGCAAGAGATTGTCATCAGCGTCCTGAAAGCTCCATGCAAGCATTGAGGTTTCTAACCGCGAAGTCTGGAAGAGCTTAAATTCGCGCCCATTTGTCACAAGAAAATGGGACGCAGCAATCTCGGGGTGTGCGGCATAGGTATGCGCCTGCTCGGAGACCTCCTGCGTAAGAGATTCAGCCGGGGACTTCACATCTACAACCCAGCGTCCGAACGAGATCACCTCGCAGATGTAATCTGCTCGCCCCACTAAATCGGGGTCTCTCTTCGGGTTCTTCCGTCCGAGAAAAGCCTTTCCGTACCGAAGAACTACTTCGGTACGGATATTTGCCTCCGTTCCATGCCGATATCCCAGACTCTCAATTAAAGGGCGTACGATCATTTCGCGAACGTCTGTCTCATTCATAGAAGAAAAATCTGGTATTGTGCCCATCTTCCCGACCTCTAAGGAACCTCTGATCGAGTCCGGCCTCCGCGCCGCAATTGCATAGAATTTTAGGCAGAGCGAAAACGCGATGGTCCAGATAACATTTGGCTGCCAGCCGAGTTTTGAAAAGTTTGCCCGA
>JBEKRS010000028.1:0-69133 GCA_049518535.1 Occallatibacter sp.
CAAAACCTTGCAGATTAATTCAGCGAATCAGCGGGACAGCACCACGTCAACTCATTTTCGAATCCCAAATCGAAAGCAACGCCGTCACCCGCCGAAATAAAGTCTCAGATTCAACTTTGGTCCTCGAAAATCTATCCCATAACAGCCGAAAACTGCTCCATTTTCAGACATTTGCAGGTCCATACCAGTGGTCATACCACATTGCAGCACGTTCAGCCTCGACGTGAGGCACATCACATCTTGAACGCCTTCCGCAAACTAGCATTGCAAGCATGAACGCAGAGTCTCTAATTCTGATTGCGCCGTGTGTCCTTCTGTTGGGTGCCGCGCTCCAGATCCTCGCCGCAAAGCTATGCTCCGCAAGGACAAAGGGGGTTCTGGCCTTTCTCTCCGCTCTGCCGGCAGTCGCGGCCGTGGCCGGGATGGCGCCGCTGGTCCAGGCGGGGCAAGCGGTCGATCTGAACGTGCTCCACTGGGACGGTCCGCTGGCCCTTGTGTTCCACGTGGACGCGCTCAGCGTCCTTTTTGCTTTGATGGGTACCGGCCTGGGCGCTTTCGTACTCCTCTATTCCATTGGCTACATGGCGCACGACAAGTCCGCGACCCGCTTCTATGCCTCGATGCTGGTCTTCATCGCCGGATTCGTTGGCCTGGTTTACAGTGCCAATCTTTTCTTCTTCTACCTCTGCTGGGAACTGGTTGGCCTGTGCTCCTTCAGCTTGGTGGGTTTCTGGTACACCAATCGCGAGGCCGTCGCAGGCGCGCGCAAAGTGCTGTTGATGACCCACATTGCAGGCTACGGACTACTGGCGGCAATTCTTGTTATCTATTACCGCACGGGCAGCGCCTTGTGGACCGATCCTAAGGTCGCGCACGCCTTCACTGGCGGCGTCTTTGTGCTAATGCTGGTGTCGCTGGTGGCCAAATCCGTGCAAGTGCCCCTGCATACATGGATTCCCGAAGCCATGGCCGCGCCGACTCCAGTCAGCGCCCTGTTGCACGCCGCATGTTACGTGAAGGCTGGTGTCTATCTGGCTGCCCGCATGCACTGTTTTGGCGATTGGCCGGTGGCCGGAGGCTTCGCATGGGGAAGCGCTTCTCTAGTTTGGATCGGCACCATTACCATGGCCGTGGGCGTGATGTACGCCATGGTGCAAACAGATTTGAAGCGCATGTTGGCCTTCTCCACTGTAAGCCAGATCGGCTACATGATGATGGGCCTCGGCATCGGCTCGCCGCTGGCCATTGCCGCCGGCCTGTTGCACTGCCTCAATCACGGATTCTTCAAGGGTGGCCTGTTTTTGACTGCCGGCTCGGTACAACACGCCGCAGGCACGCGCGATATGAACCAACTAGGCGGCCTCGCGCAGAAGATGCCGCGGACCACTCTATCATGGCTAATCGGCGTCGGCAGCATGATGGGAATTCCTCTGATGAGCGGCTTCGCCAGCAAGTGGATGCTCTACGCCGCAGCATTGCAAGCCGGATGGGCCGTTCCCGCGATGGTCGCGTGGGCCGTCAGCCTGGGTACGGTCTTCCTGGGCGCGAAGGCCACCAGCGCAGTCTTCCTTGGTCCGCTGACGGATGCGACCAAAGACGCGCACGAGTCCTCGTCGACGATGGTTTGGGGGATGGGATTCATGGCCGCGGGCAGCGTCATTCTGGGCATCGCGCCGCAGCTGGCCGTCAACTATCTACTCAATCCGATTCTCGGCGCATTAAACCTCGCAACAGTCCAAGTAACTTGGTTTGGCTTGTCGGCAAGTGCAGGCAGCTTCTCGACCATGGGCGGTCTGGTGCTAGCTGCGGTTTCACTCGTTCTGGGCGGCCTGATCTATGCCATCGCTTACGTTGCGCGCCCGGCAGTTGCGGGCGGCGCCGCATTGGCTGGCGGCGGAATCTTCACTGGCGGCGAACCGTTGTCCGATCAAGGAAGGCTCACGGCCGGCGACTTCTCCGCGATCTTCCTGCAAAACTGGCATGATTTCTTCCGCTGGTCCAATGTGGATGCCGTTTATCTGGGCGTCTGGAGCGGCTTGCAGGCTGTTTCGCGTGGACTGGGCGTCGTCGTCTCCTGGATGGAGAAGCGGGCGTTGGCTCTCGTCCTTGTGAGTACGGCGGCAGTGTTGGCGGGAGCACGTTGGTCTGCACCGGGACAAGATTTATGGAAATGGGCTCGCGGTGTGCCACTTTCGGGGCCGATTCCAGTGCCGTATTTACTCGTAGCTGCCTGTGCCATTGCCGGACTTGCGTTAGTTTTATCTGCCTTAGCGTATGCAAAAAGCCGCCGCATTGCATTGCTAATGCTCATCATTAGCATAGCTACAGTTCAAGGGCTTTTATTTTCGGATCATTGGCTTCGTCTCGCGCTCCTGGAACTCGCAGCTCTACTCACCGTTGGCCTGGTATGGTTGAGTGCGAAGTCAAAGGCCGCGAAGCTAACTTACTTGACAGCGGTTGTGATCTCGGCTGTTTCTATGATTTCCAGCGACTTGTTACTGGAAAGTGGACAGAAAGAATGGGCTTGGGCGTTGTTTGTCACCAGTATTTGTGTGAAGTTAGCAGCAGTACCGCTCTTCTTCTGGCTCCTGAGTCTGGCTGACGAACTTCCTGCTGTAGTACTCGGCTTGATTATTGCGGTAGTCGATATGGCCGCCTTTGGTGAGTTCTTAGTATCGGCACAATCGATTCCCGATTATTTCCTGCCTCATGCACTTTTGTTGGGTGCGGCCGCAGCAACATCATTCCTAGCTGCATTGCTGATGCTCACACAACGCAGTCTAAAGCGCCTGCTGGTTCTTTCGACGATCGAAGATGTTGGCTTCTTGATGCTGGGAGTATTCTCGTTGAGTTGGCTTGGAGTTAGAGGAGCCATTTTTGCCGCTGCAACACACGCCCTGGCCAAGGCCCTCCTCTTCATCTGCCTCGCAGGCCCCGAAGCCGATGGCGCACTCGACGGCGAACCCAAAGGTCTAGCCGCACGCTATCCAGTCGCCGCCTTCGGCTTCCTCTTCGGCATGTTAGCCATGCTGGGCATCCCGCCGACCATGGGTTTCATCGGCCGCTGGAGACTGTACGAAACAGCCTTGCAGATCAATCCGATCTTGGCCGCCGTCTTCATCCTCTCGTCCATCTTCGCGCTGATTGCTTACGTTCTGGCCTTGACCCGCATCTGGTGGGGTCCGCCGCATGAGCCCGATCCGCCAAATCCGACCTCGCCACCGATAAAAAAGGAGCCGTTCCTGCTGCAAGCCACAATCGTCGCGTTGACCGTACTGATCCTGGCCGCCGGCATTTGGCCGAACATGCTTGAAATGCTGCTGGGGGGGAGACCATGAACCTCTGGAATAAGTTGATGTGCTACAGCCGTCGCCACAGCCCGTGGCTCTTCCACATGAACGGGGGCAGTTGCAACGGTTGCGACATCGAATTAGTGGCATCGCTCTCGCCGCGTTACGACGCTGAGCAGTTGGGTGTACGCCTCGAAGGTAGCCCGCGCCACGCTGATATTCTCTGCGTCACAGGCCCTGTTACACACAATGCCGTTGAAGCCATCAAGACCGTCTACGGCCAAGTCTACGGACCCAAGGCTGTCGTGGCCATCGGCTCCTGCCCCGCCACGACCAACGTCTTCATCGACAGCCGCACGCTCGATGGCCCTCTGAACCGGCACATCCCGGTCGATGTTTTTGTCCCCGGCTGTCCGCCGCGTCCCGACGCCATCATATTGGGGGTTGCAAAAGCCGCAGAGATTCTCGCCGCGAGAGCGTCGAAGAAGTTGCCGACAACCGAAGCCGTGCCAGTCATCGTCGGCGCCTGCGAAGCCAATTGCGCATCGGGAAGCGGATGTGCTTGCGGTAACTCGAATGCGAAAGAGGTGCAGGCATGATCACGCCAGAGATTTTGAGCAATCTGACCAGTGCCCTAGCGCGCCTTCTCATCTTTCCCGGACTCCTGTTTGCCGTGCCCGCCGCGTGGTTCTTCCTCTGGGCAGAACGCAAGGCTGTCGCGCGGATGCAGGGCCGCATCGGCCCTCCTTTCATGCAGCCGTTTTTCGATTTCATCAAGCTGCTTGGCAAAGACACACCGCAGCGCTCGGGCATTGGCGGACTGCTGATGAAGGCTTGGCCGCTGATTGCGGTTTCATCGGCCGCGGGCGCAGTCGGCCTGTTGCCAGTGCTGCCCGCCTCAGGCGGCTTTCAAGGCGATCTCATCCTACTGCTCGCGCTGCTCGAATTGCCTTCAATGTGCATCATCGCCGCCGGCTTTTCCTCTGGCTCGATCTTCGGCGAAATCGGCTCCGCGCGCGAAGCTGTGCTCAGCGTTTCGTACAACGTGGTCTTCTTGCTGGCCATCGTCTCCATCGCCGCCTCGCAGCACACCTTCAGTCTCCAAGCCCTGGCGCAACTGCCAAGCTCGCCGTTGCGTTGGCTGGGCGTGATTGCGTTGCTCGTTTGCCTGCCTGCGAAACTCCATCTCAATCCCTTCTCGCTGCCCAATGCCGAACAGGAAATTTACTCCGGCCCCATGACCGAGTACGCCGGACCGGAACTTGCCATGTGGGAGCTCTCGCATGGTCTGGAATGGGTGGCGGCCACAGGCTTGGTGGCCACGCTGGCTGCCCCGACCTTCACTCTCTGGTGGGTTGGCGCACTGGTCTTCGTCGGGCTTTCCTTTGCCATCGTCCTGCTTTTGTCCGTGGTCGCCTCGGCCACGGCGCGCTTGCAGATCGACACAACGGTGCGCTTTTACTGGCAATGCACGCTAATCTTCGCGGTTTTGGCCGTAGCCTCCGCGCTTTTCATGAGGTTTAGAGCATGAGCATCTTGACCATGCTGTGGAAGAACCTGTGGGGCGGCTCGCGGACCATGCTCTTTCCCGCGCGCCCCAAGGTCACCGATAACTATCGCGGCCTGGTCCGCTTCGATCCAGCGCTCTGCAGTGGCTGCGCAATTTGCAAAATGCGCTGCACCGCCAAGGCCATCGAGTTCAAAACCGGCAAGGGCGAGTTCACCTGGAGCTACGAGCCCGGCCAATGCACCTTTTGCGGACGCTGCGTGGAAGGCTGCAAGGAGCATGCGCTTAGCCAAGACTCTGCCTGCCCGCCGATTTACCTGACCCCGGGCGAGCTGAAGACCGCCTACACCGTGGCCCGCAAGCCGCCCGCTCCGAAGCCGGCAGCCGCAACCCCGCCAGCCGTGCAGCCGGTGAATCCCGTTGTCCCTGGAGGCACGCAATGACGATCGCCATGACTCTGCTTGATACCATTCCGGAAAAGCTCGGCATCTCCGAAACTTTTGTCGAGAAGGGCGGCGTGCACTGGCTTGCGCTGGGTGGCAAAAGCGTCCGCGAACTCACCGAGGCGATGAACAGCCTCCACGCCCGCTTCATTACCATTACCGCTTATCAGCTTCCAAAAGACGAGGGCTTTCGCCTGGAGTACCACTGGGATCTCAACGGCCAGTTGCTGGGTTTCTCCTTTCCACTAGCCGGCAATTCCATCGAAAGCATTTTCGATCTGTGCGAGGCAGTGGATTGGATCGAGCGCGAGATTCACGAAGGCTTCGCCATCGACTTCACGGGCCGCGATTATGAACCGCTGTTACTGCGCCAGGGAGACACGCCTGGAGTAAACCTGCGCGACACCGTGGCCGCAAGCAACGCCGTGGCCGCAAGTCAGGAGAAAAAATGAGCTACAAAATTCCCATGGGGCCCTATCATCCGGCGCTCGAAGAACCTTACAAGCTGGATCTTATCTGCGAAGGCGAAACCGTCCAGGACGCCCAGTTGCACATCGGTTTCAACTTCCGCGGCATCGAGCACCTGGCTGAAACGCGCAATCACATTCAGGTCATCGCGCTCATGGAGCGCGTCTGCGGCATCTGCTCGAACATTCACACGCTCACTCTTTGTCAGGCGATGGAAGGCCTTACCGGCCGCGTCCCGCCCCCGCGCGCACAATATATCCGCGTCATCATGGCGGAACTCGAACGGCTGCACTCGCACGTGCTCTGGGCCGGCATCGCAGCCAAGCTCATGGGCTTCAAAACCATGTTCATGACCTGCTTCGAGCTGCGCGAGAAAGTGATGGACGTGCTCCAGGCCATCAGCGGCAACCGCGTCAACTATTCGATGAACCGCATCGGCGGCGTCAATCGCGACATCGACGATCCGCAATCGATTCTCAAGATGGTCGAGGCGCTCGAAAAGGAGATGGCCCGCACCGTCATTCCCATCTTCACCACCAGTTCGACGGCGCGCTCGCGCTGTGCTGGCGTGGGAATCTTGACCACGGAGAAGGCTGTCTCGCTTGGCGTGGTTGGGCCCGTAGCGCGTGCCTCCGGCGTGCCTCAGGATCTGCGCCGCGCCGCGCCCTACGCAGCCTACGCGGAGATGCAGTTCGACGTGCCGGTCCAGCCCGACGGCGATGTGCGCGCCCGCCTGCTGGTCCGCGCACTCGAAATCATGGAGAGCTGCAAGATTCTTCGGCAGGCGCTCACCAAGCTGCCGCCCGGCGAGTTGCACACCGGCGACGAAAAGTTCGCCTTCATTACCGGAACGGCCACGGCCCGCGTCGAAGCGCCACGCGGAGAGGTCATGTACTCGGTCTCATGGAGAGAGGGTTCAAGAAACCCCGCCAGGGTTCATGTACGCACGCCGACCTTCGCCGTCATGCCGGCCATCCGCTGGATGGTCAAAGGCGCGCGCCTCGCCGACACACCTTTGATTCAGGCCTCGATTGATCCGTGCTACTCCTGCACGGACCGATAGCCTCATTAGGTGTTTCCAAATCCGGTTGCCCATCCTAGCCGCGTCTTTGTTTATGCGGCTAGGGTGGGATGCTTTGGCGGTGGTGTGGTTTGCGGTAATCCGGTGACTCGATCGCAACCAAGTTGATGCTGTATTATTATTGTTCCAAAACTGGTTGCGAGGAGACTGGACATTATGAGCCTTCGGTCTTTCTATCGATTCTCTGCGATATACATCGGTGCGATGCTCGTTCCGATGGCTGCTGTCAAAATCTGGGCGGCCGGTTTTGCGGGACCCAGCTTAGAACATATGCCGTTCGCCCTTCGCTTCCCACTTAGTGCGCTCGGTATTCTCTGGGCGTTGCTGTTTTTGCTCTTGTGGATTGGGATGATGTGGGACTGCCTTTTCCTCAGTAAGTTCCCCATTTATAAAAAGGTCCTCTGGTTCCTCTTCATCGTGCTCGGGCTCTGGTTAGGCTTGCTAGTCTACTATTTCGCTGTGTTCGAGGAATGGGGTTCTCGAAGGACCCAAGCGTCAGCTTGATGCACTGGCAGTCCGTCATCAAATCCGCATGTGATGCTGCACAAACGCGAGAACAATTCTGACACATCGGCTTGGCATGGGTTCCAGGGCGCATCGTCCCCAATTCGAAAACCACACCACTGCCAGAAGCCCCGCACCCTTGACATCCATCCTCATCCCGCCGTGTAATAGAAGTGTTGTTAGTGGTGAAGGAGTTCACCCTTAACCGCTGTCCCTCCCAATAGGCCGGACAGATGATGACTCCTGACAGGGAATCCTGTTGCGGAGTCATATCCCGGCGCGATCCCCGAGTACAAAATGAGTAACACCGAACCATGAGCCAGCTATATGGTTTTTGGTCTACGCATCGGCGTTTCTTTACGTCCCGTTGCGGTGTTGCTTGCAATGTAAGCTGATCGAGAGGAGATCGCATTGCAGAAGTATCTGCTCATCGCCGCCGGTGGCGCGCTCGGCTCCATCGCACGCTACTGGGTTGGCTCCGCGATTGCCGGGCGCATGGGGACGCGCTTCCCTTTCGGCACCTTCATCATCAACCTCACCGCCTGCATCATTATCGGCTTCTCGCTCACTTATCTGGGCAAGCGCGCAGGGATAAGTCCGGCATGGCGATACTTTATCCCCGTCGGTTTCATCGGCGCCTACAGTACCTTTTCCACTTATGAGTGGGAGACGCTCTCCACCTTGCGCGCGGGAGCCTTTGCGCTGGCCTCGCTCTACGCATTCGGCAGCCTCATCCTGGGCCTTGCCGCCGTCTGGTGCGGCGCCGTACTGGCTGAAGCAATCTCCTAGAGTCGAACCGGGCAGGCCCATCGTGTGAACGCATCTTGCAGATTATTTCCGCCATCCTGCTAACCTCAACTTGGGTCGACCTCTCAAAAGGTCGGCCCAACCTCGACCCCTGCCGGTACCCCCCTCCCCCCTATTTATCGTGAAACTGTGTAACTGTGATGGAATTGTCCAGCGCACGAGTGCGACGATTTGCGATAGAATCCTCAATTGCGCGCGGAGAACGAAATGCTGCAACTTGGAAAAGCGGTCAAAGTCACAATTTACCTGAGCGATGGAGCCACGCATCACGGCGTTCCGCTCTACTCCAGCATCCTTGATTTCCTCTTCTATAGCGGCGTCGCCGGAGCAACGGTGACCAAGGGCATTGCCGGATTCGGCGCCGATCACCACATGCACTCCGCGCACGTGGTCGAAATCTCCGACCGGTTGCCCATCAAGATCGAGTTCATCGAGAGCCGCAAAAAGGTCGATGCGCTTCTGGGCAAGCTGGAGGAACTAGCGGGCAGCGGGTTGATCGAGATGCAGGAGACCACGGTAGCCAAGCCAGCCCAGCTCTCGAAGACCAAAGAGCCACTCACACCCGCCCATCTCAAAATTGAAGGCAAGGCGCAGATGATGCGCATCTTCGTGAGCGAAGAAGACCGCTGGAAGTCCAAGCCGCTCTATGAAGCGCTGGTCGAGGCAATGCGCGCCAATGACATTGCCGGCGTCACGGTCTATCGCGGCATCCTCGGCTACGGCGCGCATCGCCGCATGCACAAAGACAAGCCGCTGCTCCACCCGCACCACGGCTCAATCATGCTTTCCGCCATCGATACCGCTGAAAAACTGCGCGCTTTCCTGCCGATCGTCGATCAGATGGTCGAAGAGGGCCTAGTGGTCTTCTCCGACGTGGACATCATCAAGTATGCTTACCGCGCGCTCGACAGTGACAAACAAGGGACGTCAACCGCAAACGATCAGGAATAAGTGGAGGCTTGTCCCATGAAAGAACAATTCACCGCTCGCATGTTGCGCATCCACTTTGGTGAGGACGACTGTTGGCAAGGCAAGCCGTTGCATGAAGCCATTCAGGCCAAATGCATGGAGCTGGACATCGCTGAAGCGATAGTCTTCCGCGGCATTGAGGGTTACGGATCGGCCAGCCGGATTCGCCATGCCAGCCATTGGCCGCGCAGCAAGGATGCTCCCATTCAGATGAGCATCATCGACACGGAAGAACAAATCGGCAAACTGACCTCCTATCTCGATGCAATGGTCGAGGAGGGATTGGTCGCAGTTTCGACGGTCGAGGTGATTCGCTACTCGCGCACGCCCGAACAACTTGCTGCAAAGCCGCAGGCGCCCACTACTTCTCCGATGTAAACGGCGAAGCCGGCAGTAAGTCGCCGTTGAAAAGATTGCACTGCGGACTGTTGGCCCAGCCGTAACGCACAAAAACCGGCTCGGCCACCGACGGGCTCGAGGCCACCACGGTCGCGCCCTCAATGCTAGCCGTCGCCGGCAAAAACTTTCCGTCTTTCCCCGCAACCTCAAAGCTTGTCACCGCGCCATCCTTGGCTGTCAATCCCTTGGCATGGTCGAACCATACGCGAATCGCACTGCCCTCCGGCGTTGCCTGCCGATAGAGCGGACCAGAGTATTCGAGAGTCTCGCCATAGCTAAGAGCGCGCGCCGCGCGGGCTAACCGCAAGCCCACATCCACCTTGTCAGTGGGATGCACGTTGTCCGGATTGCCGATGTCGATGGTCACCGACATAGCCGTATTGCGCAACTCCAAGGCCTTCAATTGTTGCTCTCGCAGGGCGGCCCAATCCTCCTTCGCATCGGATTTGAAGTTCGAGATCTGCACGTAGAGAAATGGAAAGTCGCCGATGCCCCACTGCCGCCTCCAATCCTCAATCAACGTGCGAAACAAGCGGTTGTAGAGCGGCGCCCTCTCCAGGGCACTGTTGCTCTCGCCCTGGTACCAAATCACGCCGCGGATGGGAAACGGCGTAAGCGGAGCGATCATGCCATTCCACAGCAAGCCCGGCCCCCACATGGCCAGCAGCGGATGCCACGGAAACTGCGGCTCTGGTTTGCCCTGCGCCTTGGCCTCCTCGCGCTGCCGCTCGCGGATCTTGTCTTCAAGCAGCGCATCGGCTTCGCGACCCGTCATCTTGCCCCGCGAAACGAACAGCGGAGCCAGCGAAGCGTCTTCTCCCAGAGCGGTCAGGCGCGTCCAGGACTCGACCACCGTGCCGCCCCAGGTCGAGTCGATGATCCCCACAGGCACCTTTTCCCGCTGCTCGATCTCGCGGGCAAAGTACCAGGCAACGGCGGAAAAGTCCTTCGCGGCTTCCGGCGAGGAAGCGGCCCAGCCATCGGTATCGACATCGTCCTGGGCATACTCCAACGCGCGCTTCTTCACCATCAACAAACGCATGCGCGAGTCGGCTGCGCGAGGCAAATCCTCGGCAGCAGTGGCCGCCTTGCGCATCTCGAACTCCATGTTCGATTGACCCGACGCCAGCCACACATCGCCCACCAGCACATCATCAAGCGTGATGGTTTGGGCAGCGCTGGCAACCGGAGCCGTTCCTTGCACCGTCATCTGGAACGGTCCCCCAGCCGCACCCGGCTTTAGGTAAACGCTCCACCGGCCCAGTTCACCAGCCTTTGTCGTGCGCGTCTCGCCGCGAAAATTCACACTAACGTCTTCACCCGGCGCCGCCACTCCCCACACATGTACCGGCAGATCTCGCTGAACCACCATGTGGCTGGTGAGTATCTTGGGAAGAGTCACTTGTGCACTCACAATTGAGCCAGGCAACAAAGCAAGCAGGAGCAGATTTTGTAGTTTCAAGAGGGACCTCGCAGCAACAGGAAGTATCGGACAACTCTATCAGTTCGGACGCATCGGATATATCCAGGAAGAGAGCGTTATAGAAAGTGAGCGTCATTAGGATAAACGATCTTTAGCCGCGACCGGCTCAACTCCTCTTTTTCACAATTTGAGGAGCAACTTTTCCTATGAAAGCGTGTCAGAATGTCCAAAAGATCTTGTTGATTCGCGGCGGGCTCCTGACCCTGATCCTTCTATCCAGAATGTCCGTCCGTGTATCCAGCGGCTCGTCACAACAAGGTTGCAGTTCATTTCCCGGAAGCGGGACATACTGAAAGGCAATTCATTATCCTGATCCGGAGGTCCGATGCTGTCGACGCAAAAGCTGCGCAAAGTTGCGCTTGCTCTCTTCGTCCTAGCAGTTTTTATCTTACCCTCTACACGGAGTAGCGCGCAGGCAGCGCTGCTAATGGAAGAGCCGTACGGCTTCTTTGGCTCGGTGAATCCGACCGGGCACAATGCGATCTATTTTGAGCGCATCTGCGCGGAAACGCCTGTAAAGCTGCGCCGTTGCCAGGCTGGCGAGTTGGGCTCCGTCATCGCCCGATACCAGGGAATAGACGGGTACGATTGGGTGGCGATGCCGCTGGTTCCCTATCTCTATTCGGTCGAGAAGTCCTCCGACGTTCCCGTGCGAGTTGACCACGAGATCGTCAATCGCCTGCGCGACCGCTATCGTGAAGCCCATCTGCTCGACCTGGGAGCAGACTTATATCCCGGCAACGTGCTGCGGGGCGGCTGGACACAGTTGGTAGGCGTGTCCTATGAGCGGCGTATCTACGCCTTTCGCTTTGAGACCAGCGAAGAGCAGGATGACGCGCTGATCGCGAGCATGAACGATAGCAAGAATCGTACCCACTTCAATCTGCTCTTCAACAACTGCTCGGATTTCGCCCGCGTCCTGCTCAATTTTTACTTCCCACGAACTTTTAAACGCAGCGTTTTTCCCGATGCCGGCATGACCACCCCCAAACAGCTCGCTTACAAGTTGGAGCGCTATGCCCGCAAGCATCCCGAGACGCAACTGACGATCTTTGAGATTCCGCAGATTCCCGGCTATCGCCGCCGGAGCCACTCGAACAAAAGCATCGACGAATCGCTGACCACCACCGTCTATGCCATCCCCATTGCGCTGGCAAACCCCTACCTTGCCGGCGGATTATTCGTGGATTATCTTGTGCGCGGCCGCTATCATCTCATCCCTAAAAATCTGCAACTGCTGACACCCGACAATCTCCAGGCATTGACAGCTCCAGCCCGCGCCGCCGAAAATCCCTTGAGCGTGGGTGCGCAGGTCCCCAGCGCCGCTGCCAGCGGTTCCGCGGAAGCGAAACCAACCGCGACAGCCACCTCCGGCCTGAAGGAAATCAGAGTCGCGCATGAGTAACTCCTCTCCGCAGAATTTCAAGAACCACGGGCGGCTCGATCCGCCGTTTCACTTTGTGCTCTTCTTCGTTCTGGTTGCCAACCTGGTCTTCGCCGTCTTCCACATGCTGCACCATGCGAGCGATTCTTACTTCGCGTCCAAATGGTACCTGGTGCTTTCGTTGGTGGCGTTCATCCCCTTACTCAAGCTGCGCAGCTATCCGCTCAAAGTGCAGGACCGCGTCATCCGGCTCGAGGAGCGAATTCGCTTGCAGGCACTGGCTCCCACGGAATGGCACGCGCAGATCTATCGGCTCACCGAGGATCAGTTGATCGCCCTGCGCTTCGCCGCCGATGACGAGGTGGTGGGACTGGCCAAGCAGGCGCTTGAACACAACCTGACCCGCAAGCAAATCAAGGAGCGCATCAAGAATTGGCGCCCCGACAACTGGCGGGTGTGAAGCGACCGTCAAATAACACACTTTTTGGGGTATGTTGGTCGGGCTGCAATCGACAGGCGCCCGACCTTCGCTGCGTTCTTGTGTTTGTGGCTGGAGTGGGATTCCACTAAGCAGGCATTACAAGAATAGAGAAGTACACTCAAGTTCTCAGTTCACGCTCCATTGTCGTGAGGGCTACGTGAAACACAGCCGATCAACCCACAGGCACTGGTCTACGGCTGTGCCCTAGCCACTTGAAGACGAGGTGGCCGATGTAGAGCCACGCCAGCAAGAATAGACAAACGGCGGCGATAATCCACCAGCGCAAATGCTGAAGAACCTGAGAATAAGCGCTCCACTGGTTGAAGGTCGTCCACTCTTCCACGATGCGGCCGTCGACAACGCGAAAAATGGTCATGCCACGGAACTCCATGTAGGTGCCCGTAGGGGGAAAGCCACCGTACCCGTCCCGGGCGTGGGTGCCACGGAAGATCCAGAGGATGGTGACGAGATCGTTTTCGGCAACGGTTTTTATCACCGTCATGCGGAGGTCGGGGAATGCCTGGAGCTCACCGCGCGCCCAGCCCTGATCTACTTCGAGCGAGGCATCGCTGTGGATGCCGTGGTTGCGGAAGTTAGGCGAGTAGATCTCTGCGGCAACCTCGGGGCGGCACTGATTGAAAATCTCGTTAAAGACACGGAGCGCGACAGCGCGATTCCGGTCCACAAGCGACTGTGCGGCCACGGGCGGTGCGGTAGTGGGTATCGCAGGGGCATTAGACTGGGCTAAGACGAGAGACGCACTGGCGAGAAGCGCCAGGATGGAAGTTACAAGAGCTAATTTCATTCGAAAACTTCCCCTCCGGCATGGATGGACGTTGTAGATTCAGAGGATGGTCTATCGGTAACCGCGAAATCAATTTTATTTGTTTGTCGTTTGGCGCCGGATGCTCCAGATTTCGTCTTTGAGACCTGGGATATCGCACAGACTCGCTGACTTGCTGCTTATCCCTCCTCCGCCTCGCGCAATTTAGCGATGACAGTAAAGTCCTCAAGCGTAGTCGTATCACCCTTGATCTCACCGTGAGTGGCCAGTTCCCTAAGTAGCCGGCGCATGATCTTGCCGCTACGTGTCTTCGGCAGAGCCTCAGTGAAGCGAATATCGTCGGGCCGAGCTAGCGAGCCGATCTCCTTCGAGACCCACTTGCGCAACTCGTCTTTCAACGCTTCAGAAGGCTGGTTCCCGCTTTCGAGCGAAACGAACGCCGAGATAGCCTGCCCCTTCAACTCGTCAGGACGGCCCACGACCGCTGCCTCGGCCACCTTGGAATGCGCCACCAACGCCGACTCGACCTCCATAGTCCCAAGTCGATGTCCGCTCACGTTGATCACATCGTCAACCCGGCCCATCAGCCAGAAGTAGCCGTCGGCATCCTGGCGAGCGCCGTCGCCTGTGAAGTAGCAGCCTTCGACATCGCTCCAGTAAGTCTTGCGGTAACGTTCCGGGTCGTCATAGACGGTGCGTGCCATCGAGGGCCAAGGCTTGCGCACGATCAGCAAGCCTCCACTGCCGGCCGGCACCGGCTTGCCCTCTTTGGTGACAACTTCAGGCTGGATGCCGAAGAACGGCCGCGTAGCCGATCCAGGTTTGGCGGCCACCGCGCCGGGAATGGGGGCGATCATAATGGCCCCGGTCTCTGTCTGCCACCAGGTATCGACGATAGGGCAACGGTTGTGGCCTATCTTTTCGCGGTACCACATCCAGGCCTCAGGATTGATGGGCTCGCCAACAGTTCCCAACAGGCGCAGCGATGCCAGAGAGTATTTTTCGACGTGCTGGTCACCCCATTTAATGAAGGCGCGGATGGCCGTGGGTGCGGTGTAGAAGATAGTGACCCTGTGATCGTCGATGATTTTCCAAAAACGAGAAAAGTCGGGCCAGTTTGGAGCGCCTTCGTACATCAGCACCGTCGCTCCATTCTGCAGCGGCCCATAAACAACATACGAGTGGCCGGTAACCCAGCCGATGTCCGCCGTGCACCAGTAGATATCCTCGTCGCGCAGGTCGAAAACGTATTTCGTAGTCAGGTAAGTTTGCACGGAGTATCCGCCGGTGGTGTGGACCAGGCCCTTGGGCTTGCCGGTGGTTCCAGAGGTGTAGAGGATGTAAAGCGGGTCTTCGGAATCGAGCGGCTCGGCGGGGCAATCAGGAGCGGCTGCGGCCACCAGATCGTGCCACCAATGGTCGCGTCCCTCGACCATCGTGACCGGCGAGCCGGTGCGGCGATAGACGACCACATGCTTGACCGTATGGCAAGCGGACATGGCCTCGTCGACTGTGCGCTTCAGCTGGATTTCATTTCCGCGGCGATAGCTTGAGTCCTGGGTGAGAATAGCAACGCATTGCGAGTCGTTGACGCGATCGGCGATGGCATTAGCGGCAAATCCGCCAAAAATCACGGAATGCACGATGCCGATCCGCGCGCAAGCCAACAGAGCGATAGCCAACTCCGGCGTCATGCCCATATAGACGGCCACGCGGTCACCCTTCTGGATACCCAGCGCCTTCAAGGCATTGGCAAACTTCTGTACCTCGGCGTGCAATTCGGCATAGGTCAACCGGCGAATCTCGCCCGGCTCGCCCTCCCAAATCAACGCCGTCTTGTCACGGCGAATTCCGAGCGCATGGCGATCCACACAGTTGTAGCTTAAGTTTAACTTGCCGCCCACAAACCATTGAGCGGATGGGAGATTCCACTCCAGAACTTTATCCCATGGTTTGAACCAATGCAGATCCTTGGCAGCCCCTGCCCAGAAGGTTTCGGGATCGTCGATGGACTGCTTGTAGAGAGTCTCGTACTGTTCCAGGCTCTGGATGTGGGCCTTGGCACTGAACTCGGGAGGCGGCGGAAAGACGCGATCTTCGCGCAGTGTGGAGTCGATGTCCTGGCTGGCAACGGCAGCGACCGAGCCGGCAAGGGCGGAAACGGGCACAGAAGACATGGAAGTGTCCTTTGAGGAAGAAGAATCACAACCGCTAGCGACAGGCTGCGGGGAGCATCTCCGCAGAGACTCCGCTGACAGTCACTCTAACGAGACTCAGGCACAAAGGGCAAGTGGTTTGCGAGCGGCCTGTAGCTGAGTATCCAATCTTTCTGTTCCTGCGTGTCGGGGACCGCGATGCCGCGTGCTGTTCCGACTGCTTCGAGAGCCACCTTTGGCTTCCAGCCAAGATTGATGAGTACGCAAGCCGCAGTTATAGTAGCCCTGCCAATGCTTCCCCTGCAATGAATGCCGACCCGAATTCCGTCCCTGATGCGATCTGCCAACTCCATGGCGAATCTGCTAAAGGAATCGGGATCGCGCGGAACATGAACATCTGGAATGGGGTAGGAGAGAAACTGCATTCCTATCCGCTCCGCTACTGGGCCTTCTTGTGCAAGTCCGAGCGAACCGGATTCCTCCTCTTCCAAGAGAGACACAAGGATCTGTATACCGCCTTGCTTCATTCGTCGCAGTTCGTCCTCCAGCCAATCGTCGCCGCGCGGTCGCAGCACCACTGCCAGCGACAGAGGGGAATCGCTCTTGATCCAGAAGATTTCGTTCATAGCACTCGGACTCCTATGACGGATGCCTCATTTGCCGTTGAACTTCCCCTCAAACGTACCGCTTCTGATGCCAAATCCAGGCGGTGCGGACGATCTCGTCGAGTTGGGTGTAGCGGGGCTTCCAGCCGAGTTCGCGGACGGCTTTCTCGGAGCTGGCAACTAGGACGGCGGGGTCGCCGGGACGGCGCTGATGGACCTCCGCCGGGATAGGGTGACCTGTGACGCGCCGGGCCGATTCGATCACCTCGCGGACACTAAAGCCTTGCCCGTTGCCCAGGTTGAAGACAAGCCGCTTCTGGGAGGCAATCACGGTTTCGAGCGCATTAAGGGCCAAAATGTGAGCCTCGGCCAAGTCGAAAACATGGATGTAATCCCGGACGCAGGTGCCGTCAGGAGTGGGATAGTCGTCGCCATAAATGCGAATGGACGCGCGGCGGCCGAGTGCGACGTCTAACACCAGTGGAATGAGGTGCGATTCGGGCTCGTGAGCCTCGCCACGAGTAACCCCGCCAGCACCTTCCAAATTTCCAACCGCTTCAGCCGCACCAGCCACGTTAAAGTAGCGCAGCGAGGCCGAGCGCAAACCATGGATGCGATGGAACCAGCCGAGCATCTGCTCAACCAGCAGCTTGGATTCGCCGTAAGCATTGGTCGGGCATAGTCGAGCATCCTCTTTGATTGGAATTGTTTCCGGCTCTCCGTAAACCGCGGCCGTCGAAGAAAAAACCAGCCTGCGTGGGCCGTGAGCGAGCATTGCTTCGAGCAGGGAGAGAGTGGAAGCCGTGTTGTTGCGGAAGAACTGTTCGGGATAGACCATGGACTCGCCCGCTTCGATCAGTGCGGCAAAGTGAAGCACGCCGTCGAAAGGCTCGCCCTGAGCCTTGGCCGACGTGAAAATCTTCTCCAGAAAGGACCTATCCGCCAGTTCTCCCTCGACGAACTCCACGCCGGCTGGCAAAAGATCGCGCCGTCCATGGCTCAGGTTGTCAAAGACCACCACCCGATGTCGATTCTCGGCCAGCAATCCAGCCACTGTACCACCTATATACCCCGCGCCACCCGTCACTAGGATATTCACAAAAAAACTGTCCTTCCCGAACCCTTTGGTATAGCCTAAAGTCTATTACATGGGGCAAGGTTGGACCGGCATGACGCCGGCCACTTTCAGACCGTCGAATAGACGGCGTGCCTTAATCTGTTTTCTGTGTTGCCCGTACGGTACGATATGGCAGCTGCAGGCGTCATATAGCCCCAGATCGGGCAGCGGATAGCCTTTCGCTATGCGAGGGATTGCATTTTTTCTCTGATGCCTTGGATGCGAATTGGAGTGCTCGAGTGTCCAACGTCCAAGCGGCCCACAATCCGTCTATTGAGAAATCCAGCAGCGCACGGGTTGATCGCCGTCTCATTCGTTTTTTCAGGCTACCCGCAACAGATATGAGCAGAGAATTCCTTAATTCTTCAACCGGATATACACACAGCCAACTTGAATCCTGCTTGGCATTGGGACGCGGCGTGACCGTATCCCCTCTAGAACGAGCTTGCAGGGCACAACGGCGGGCGGCAATTAGGTTCTCAACTACACCTGCCCGTATACTTGAAAAAGAATTGTACAGAGCTTCCGCAGGAAGTCGAAACTCTCCACTGGCGGGGGGACAGCGATTCTTCGCTTCCGCCGATCCCCGCGTCGCGGAAGCCAGACCGCGCAGCCTTTACGGCCGCGAGCGAGGACTGGGACTATGCCGGTGAAACCTTATCCAAAACGGGCCACGCTCGGACTGCTCCCCGAACCCGAACGCACTCCGGGATCATTTATCACCAGTACGGTGATTAATTTGTTGATTCTTGCCCTCATTCTTTACGTGGGAGCGACAGCCAAGAAGACTCTCGATCAGCACAGGTATGAGGAGACCCTGTTGGTCCTGCCGACCAAGCGCCAGCCTCCTCCGCCCAAGGTGAAAGTACCTCCTCCGCCCAAGATGGAAGCTTCGATGAAGGTTCCGGAGCTGAAGTTTGAAGCGCCGAAGATCAAAATACCCAAGCCGGAGATCAAGCCGGATCTGAAGCCGATCCAGCCGGAAGTCAAATTGGCATTGCCTGCGATGAAGGAAGCCAAGCCGGCCGTGATCCTGGCGCCGCAGCCCAAGTCCGCGCTGGCCGGGGCAGCCATGCCCGCGCAGGACAACAAGGTCAAGTTCTCGACAGCGCCGGTGCATTTTGGCCAGACATTCGGCGTTACGCCGAATCCGAACGCCAAGGGGCCAGCTACCGTGGCGGCCATCGGCAACCCCTATGGAGGCTCGCAGGGGCCGGCCATAGCGCCTCACGGAAAAGTCGGATCGACAGGCTTTGGCGATGGAAGCAGGGTTGGGTCCAGCGTGGGAGTGGTGGGCAAAGTGGCTTCGGCCGGTATTCGCGGATCGACGAATGCGCCGCTAGTCGTCGGCACGGGCAAGGTGGCTTCAGCTGGCATTCAGACAGCACCCACGGTTGTGGCTGCGCCAGTCAGAACGGTCGCTGGGCCGGGCCCCACAGACCTCGAGGTAATCTCCAAGCCCATGCCCCAGTACACCAACGAGGCGAAGCAGCTTAAGGTCCAGGGTGACGTGATCCTGCGGGTTACGTTTACGGCAAGAGGCCAGGTGGTGGTGCAAGGCATTGTGCACGGTCTGGGCCATGGCCTGGACGAAGAGGCGCGCCGCGTGGCGCAACAGATTCGTTTTCGTCCGGCCACGCGCAACGGCCAGGCGGTAGACATGACAACCAATATCACCATTACGTTTCAGCTGGCGTAACATCGGAATTGTACGAAAGAACAAAAGTTGTGCTCGGCCGCGGCATGCTGGATCGGTGCAATCGGCCAAAGAAAGACTTGAGAGAACCCAGCTTAGGAGCCTGACATGACGTTTCGGAAAATTTCCTTCACCCTCCTGCTCATTGCCTTGAGTGTCACCTGCGCGTTCGGACTCGGAAGGAAGAAGGAGCCAAGATACTCGCAGGTCCACCAACTCACACCGGAGCAGGCGGCACTGGTGGAAAGAGCCATCGGGCGCGAAAAGGTGCTGATCAAGAACATTCAGCAGCGCACGCCACTGGTGGAGACCTACATACAGAACATCAGGCCGGACATCAAACTTTACCAGGTGCCGGTCTCGGACGAGTACATGCTGAGCCGCATCGACTTTGGCAAGGGCTTTTTCGACAAGAGCTATGATCCCAGTACCCGCGCCCCCGAGACCAAGCAGCACCACTTCTTCAAGGGTTCGTTCGCTTCTATCATTGGGCTGAGCAAGGCCCTGAGACTGGACAAGCACGTCACCGACAACCCGCTGGGGTTCACGGAGATGATGTTTCTGGACCCCCACAGCTTCGACAACCAGCATTACGTCTTCAGCTATGTTCGCCGGGAGTTCCTCGGGTCGGTGCGCACTTGGGTTTACGACGTGCATCCCAAGGTTGCCGGCATGGGCCGGTTCTATGGCCGCATCTGGATTGAGGACGAAGATGGCAACATCGTCCGCTTCAACGGCACGTTTACCCCGCCCCGCGCTGAGGACGACTCGCGCCTGTACTTTCACTTCGACAGCTGGCGGATGAACGTGCAGCCGGGAATCTGGCTGCCGGTGGCCGTGTACGTGGAAGAAACCGAGCGCATCGGAGGCGACAAGCATGAAGGGCTGAAGGCGCAGACGCACTTCTGGGGTTACTCTCTCAAGCTGCCCTCGCGCGAAAGCGAGAATGTAAGCGTCAAGGTGGATGACGCGGTCGACAAGAGTGACGACTCGCAGGACGTCGGTCCGTTGCAGGCCTCGCGCGCCTGGGTCACACAGGCCGAAAACAACGTGATCGACCGTCTGGTGGAAGCCGGCCTGGTCGCGCCGCTGACTCCGGGCGGCTATGAAAACACGGTACTGGACCAGATCGTCATCAACCTGCAAGTACCCAACAACCTGGCCTTCACTGACCAAGTGCACACTCGCATTCTTCTATCGACTACGGTGGAGACCACCACGGTTGGCAACACCATCCTGATCAGCAAGGGACTCATTGATACGCTCCCCAGCGAGGAAGCAATCGCCTCGGTGGTGGCCATGGAACTGGCCCACATCGTGATGGGCCACCATATCGACACGCGTTATGCATTCAACGACCGGATGCTGTTCCCCGACGAAGCTACCTTCCAGAAAATTGACATGTACCACACGGATCACGACAACCTGGAAGCCGCCAAGAAGGCCATGGAGTATCTGCAGAACTCCATGTACAAGGACAGACTGTCCTCGGCGGGCCTCTACTATGCGGAGTTGGCCAGCCGGGAAAAAGAGCTGAAAGCGCTCAACACACCTAAACTGGGCGACTCGTTGCTGAGAACCGATGGCACGCCGTGGATGGCCGATTTGCAGAAGATGGCGCCAGCGCTGAACTGGGACGACCTTACTCAGCGTCCCGCTTTGCCTCTTGGCAGCTGGCTCAAGACCGATCCTTGGGACGACAGGGTACACCAGCTCAACGCAAAAATCTATGCCTATATGAACGCCCGCGACAAAATGCCGCTGGAACTGACGCCGATCTTCTATAAGTTGCAGCGCTATGATCCCTCGCGATTGGCGTCTACAGCTCCCCCCGCCACAACGCAGTCGCCTACGCAGCCATCCGCGGCTGCACCTGCGGCTGTCCCGCCGACCGAGCCCGCTACAGCGCCGACACCTGATGCAGCTCCTGGATCCAATCCAGGGGTGGCGACTCCGGATGCGAGCCCGGCAGCTAATCCGGGAGCGGCTCCGACCACTGACGCCCAGCCGCCGGCCGCACCCCCTACCGCTCCACCACCCGCTGCCGGTGCCGGCGACGCGTCACAGCAGTATACTGGTACCTCGAATCCACCGCAGTAGCGCTTCCGCGGAATCCCTGAGCCCTGTTGCGCCGAGCGCAACATTCGGTCCAGGAATTCCATGACAAGTTCGGTTGACCTGTTTCCCCGCCAGCGAAAATTCGGCTGGACTGAATTCACTTTGTGCTTATGAGACGACCTAACGTACTCTTGTTCTCGGTCCTGCTTTTCGTCGGAGCCGCTGCTCAGGCGCAAACAGTTCCCGCGGCCAGCGCCCGCCAGGTATCGATCACCGCAGGTGGAATGGTCTCTATTTTTCAACCTGACTACGCGGGTTTGTGGACCTTCGTATGCACAGCAAATTGCACGACTCAAACCCCCACGGGCGTCTACTATCCCGTTGCCGGCTCCAGCAATCAACCGTTGCTCGGCGCTGGAGCCTATGTAGACGTGAAGTTGAGCCGATGGGTGCAGATAGAGGCCGAAGGCCGCTGGATGCGCTTCAACCAGTTCGCGAATATCTACCAGGACAACTACCTCATCGGCCCAAGAATTCCGCTAACCCACTTCTGGAAAGCGACCGTATATGGCAAGGCTCTGGGTGGATTTTCAAATATGAACTTCGACAGCTTCGGCGACCACGGCAGATTCACGGACATCGCAGTCGGCGGCGGCGCGGACATAAAAATGACCAATCGGCTCAGCCTCAGGCTCGTGGACTTCGAATACCAATACTGGCCCTCGTGGGGCAATTCCTCTCTTTCACCTTACGGGGCTAGCGTGGGCGTCGGGTACAGAATTTTCTGAAGACGCACAGCTGACTACTTATAACCAGGGCCATTCCGCTTGGAGTGGCCCTGGTTTTTGCAATTCTGTTGACAGCTTCTTCCAGATTTCGCAGTGATTTTCTCAGTCGGCATCGGCAGCAAAGAGCTCGCGCATGATGGCAGCCAAGTGAACCCGTGCGCCGTCGATGTGCGGGAAATCGGTATTTGTTTCGTTGAAGAGCAACGACAGCTCAGTCCCGCCCAGAACAATAGCCTCCACTTTCTCGCGTTCACAGAGTGTGTGCGCAATGTCGCGGAGCCTTTGGTAGTTCTCCTCGCTGCCATGGCCTACGTTCACGATTTGCACATAAGCCTCGTGAATCAAATCAACCTCGCCCGCGCGAGGCACCACGACCTCGACCCCGGGCAATTGACCGAACATTCTGCTTTCCATGGTGAAGCGTGTGCCGAACAGCGCCACCCGTTGAAGCCGTCGATCTTGAATCTCGCGAAGAATTTCGCCGGGGAGACTCACAATCGGAATCGGTGAAAGTTCAAGAAGTTCGGCGGCACAAATATGTGGAGTTACTGCGGGGATCGCCGCGATTTGTGCGCCCGCCGCATAGAGCCGGTCGATAAGTCCCGAAAGATACGCTGCTAACTTGCGAGTATCTCCCGCTGACGCCTCTCTCAGCACTCGATTCACATCCGCGTGAGCAATCAGCAGATCAGGCACGCACCTGCGTTCTTCGTGCAGCTTTACCAGTTCTCGATAGTAGTGAATTGTCGCGCCGACACCAAGGCCCCCGATCAAGCCCAGGCAGCGTTGATTGGATATTTCGTCCATGTTCAGATCCTATCTGCGCCGCCCTTGCGAAGCGAAGCCTGCAGTTCTAGCACCTGTAACTGGACCTGCTTCACTTCTTTCAAAAGGTTCACCTGGTTCCGATAGATCACCCGGTACAGTTCGCTGAGCTGGGCAAGAAAAAACAGGATGCCCGCCGTAACATCACAAGTGATTACTGTAGCCTTGGTGAATTTTAGGCCCCAGGGTGAACCGGCATTTGGGCCCCAGAGTCCGTTGACGAACAAAAAAACGGCAATCGCACAGAGGGAAAGTAACCTGTTCGTCCAACGCTCTGTGGCCAGCGCCTTCTCGTGTTTCGCCAACAGGCTCTCCGTTTCTTCCCGGTAGGCCGCAAGATTCTCCGGTTGAGGCAAATGCGCCAGCAACCTGTCGCGCATACTTTCATTTTGATTTTCCATAACCCCTCCCACTTAGAACTTTCTTCATCGCCCGTTTTGCGTAATGGACGCGGGACTTCACTGTGCCTTCAGAAGATCCCACAACTTCAGCGATCTCTGCCATCGAAAGATCCTCAAGAAAATGCAGAACCAGAACCTCGCGATGCTTGAATCCGATCTCACTCAAAGCCTGATGAATGGCGGCTGCATCATCATCCGCAAACGAGGGCTCCTCGGCCTCCTGAAAATCCTCGAATGAAACCTTCTCTGCTTTCTCCCGTGAATAACTTTTGCGAATACGATCCACCGCGATTCCATGCGTGATCGAGTACAGCCACGATCGCAGAGAGCCGGGGTCTTTCAGCTTGTGAATGCCGCGCAAAACCCTGATCCAGACCTCCTGAAGGACGTCGAGCGCAGTGTCTGGATTGCCGGTCAGGCTGGTTGCGTAATAGAGCAAAGGCCGTTCCATCACCGCTATCAAGTCCTCGAATGCCCCTGCTTCGCCGCTCTGGCAACGCAGAGCAAGCCACTCGTACTGCATTCGATCCTGGATTATCATGGGCATTCGTACTATAAGTCGCGTGAAAAGCTTTGAAGGTTCAACTTATCCGAAGGAATTTTATTTACACGAGAAAAGGCCACCCGCCTGAGCGAATGACCTTTTTCTACTGCGAATTGATTGCGAACTCTTGGCGGCGAAGCTGCGGCTGCCCCACCGCGAGTGGTTAGTTATGCCGGAGAAGGCGACCCCTCGGGATAACTTGGTCCGCCGCGGCTCTCCGGCTTGAGCACCTGCTGCACGTCGCTGCCGCCAGTATCCGAAGGCGTGGCCAGATTCGAGCGCATCGGAGGCAGCACCCTGCCCTCGATAAGCATTTTGACCTCTTCGGCATCGATGGTTTCACGCTCCAGCAGAGCCGCGGCGATCCGATGCATCGGGTCAGCGTTCGATTCAACCAGCGTATGCGCAGACTGGTAAGCCTCGTCGATCAGGCGACGTACCTCAAGGTCGATCTGACGCGCTGTTTCTTCGGAGAAATCGCGGTGTTGGGCGATCTCGCGGCCAAGGAAAATTTGCTCCTCCTTCTTGCCGAAGGTGAGCGGCCCAAGGCGGCTCATGCCGTACTCGCAAACCATGCGCCTGGCCAGGTCGGTGGCGCTTTCAATATCGCTGCCAGCGCCGGTGGACATCTGGTTGAGGAATATCTCCTCAGCCACGCGTCCGCCGTAGGCCGTAGCCAACCGGGTTTCGAGATATTCGCGGGTATAGTTATGCCGGTCGTCGGGCAGATAAATAGTGACTCCCAGCGCCATGCCACGAGGAATGATCGTGACCTTGTGGATGGGGTCGGAGTGCTCGCGCAGGAACGAAACCAGCGCGTGACCGGCCTCGTGATAGGCGGTCACCCGCTTCTCCTCGTCGGTCAGCAGCATGGACTTGCGCTCAGCGCCCATGAGCACCTTGTCCTTGGCTAACTCGAAGTCGTACATCGTGACTTGCTTGCGATTTACGCGAGCAGCATTCAGCGCGGCCTCGTTGACCATATTGGCTAGGTCGGCCCCGGAGAAGCCAGGCGTTCCGCGAGCCAGGACGTTCAAATTGGTGTCCTCGGAGACTGGAACCTTCTTGACATGGACACGCAGAATCTCCTCGCGGCCACGCACGTCGGGCAGCCCCACCACCACGCGGCGATCGAAGCGGCCGGGCCGCAGCAGCGCCGGATCGAGCACGTCGGGCCGGTTGGTAGCAGCTACCAGAATCACGCCATCGTTCGATTCAAAACCGTCCATCTCAACGAGAAGCTGATTCAGGGTCTGCTCGCGCTCGTCGTGTCCGCCGCCCAGGCCTGCGCCGCGATGACGGCCCACGGCGTCAATCTCGTCAATAAAAATAATGCAGGGCGCATTCTTTTTGCCCTGTTCGAAGAGATCGCGAACGCGGCTTGCGCCCACGCCCACGAACATCTCTACGAAATCGGAGCCGGAAATCGAGAAGAATGGAACGTTCGCCTCGCCAGCCACAGCGCGGGCCAGAAGCGTCTTGCCGGTGCCCGGAGGCCCCACAAGAAGCACGCCCTTGGGAATCCGTCCGCCGAGCTTCTGGAACTTCGCCGGCTCACGCAGGTATTCGATGATCTCCTTCAGTTCTTCCTTGGCCTCATCCACGCCGGCCACGTCTTTGAACGTGATCTTCTTCTGCTGCATGGAGAGCAGGCGCGCGCGGCTCTTGCCGAACGAGAGCGCCTTGTTGCCACCTGACTGCATCTGCCGCATGAAGAGAAACCAGACTACGCCCAGCAGCAGGAAAGGTCCGATGTTGATCAGCAACGGCAGCAGGATATTGTTCTGCTGCTCCTTCTTCGAAAAGTGGGCGTCAGAGGCCAGAAACGCCGCCTCAAGACCTTCGTAATGCTCTCCCACATGGGTATGGAACTGCTCTTTTGGTGTGGCCTTCATATGGCCGCGCAGGTCGGCGCCCTGAACCTCGGCATCGGCCACCTGCCCCTGCTTCACCTTGTTGTATAAGTCGGAGTAAGAGATCTCCGTATCCTTGCCCCCCGCCTGGCTCTTCGACACCCAGGTCCAGAGCAGCATGAGGCAGATGATCATGAGCACCCAGAACATGATCGTTTTAGCGGTCGAATTCACCAGAGTCCCTCTCTTCCGGCGTTGGAGATGCGCCAAACGGGTCTCCAGCACCGCCACCATCATCCTTTAGACGCCGGTACGCTCCTCAAAGTCACAGAAAGTACACAGCACCCTAACGGCAGACAACCCAAACTCCGCCGCCCGGAAGAGCAGTAACCTCGATTGTACTCCCAAGACAGCAAAACTTGTTGCAAGCCGAGGACTGGCTGCAAGGGGGCATCCTCGATGTCAACCGTCAGAGCAAGTGGCCGTTGGACAAATGGTCGTTGGAGAAGGTACGGTGTCGACAACTTCCAAGCTAGTTGCCACGATGCGGATTCCAGGCGCCGGCTCTGCTTCGACGCCCTTCATCCAGATGATGTGACCGTCGAGTTCCAGAACCGGCCAGAGCATACGGCTGGAGCCCGTCACCCGCAGGCGCTCCAGCACCTCCTTCACCTTGCGCAAGCCAGAGGAGTAGCGCAGCCGGACGCGGTCGCCCGGCCTCCAGTTGCGCAGTCTGGCGGTCTGGCCTTCGACCGGCCCGCCTGTCGCGGTGACCTCGATCCGCAGCCGCAGCCCAAAGGCCGGAGCCGTTGCCTCACCGGGAATAGTCAGCGTGTATTCGGGAGCGGCCTCCGTGCCGGCTGGCGCAACTGGCATCATCTCCAGCCGCAGTTCGCGGACCGTTCGCTCCACCGAGAGGCCTTGCGCCAACTGGAGCCTTTGGCCGGCGCGGCCAGTCAGGGCCATCGTGCGCATCGCCTCCGTCGAGGGAAAATCGGGTGTCGCGCCCAACTGTTCTGCAGAGAAGCGAAGGAGCCGGCGCTGAAGAGCCGGAGCTAGCGCAGCCAGCCGGATAACGTCAATCGACAGCGACGAGGCCAAATCGCCGCTGGCGGCGCGCCCACCGCCCCTCACCGGACGGCCAGAGAGAAGCAACTGGGGCGTCTGGCGTGCCATTTCAGCCTGCCACCAAGCCTCCTCGTCGCGGGCGATTTGGGCCATCTGCGCTAGGTGCTCGCGCAAACGTGGGTTCCAGTTCTCCAGAAGTGGAAGCAGCTCATGACGGATGCGGTTGCGCGTGAATGTAAGGTGCCGGTTGGAGGAATCCTCGCGCCATTCCTGCCCCAGTTCGCCGAGATAAGCTTCGACCTCCGCCCGCGTGGTCCCCAGTAGCGGGCGCAGAATGCGGCCCTCGGGAAACTCGATCACCGGGTGGATGCCGCTCAGCCCTTCAGTCCAGGCGCCACGCAGAAATTTGGCCAGCACGGTCTCGGCCTGATCGTCGCGCGTGTGCGCCGTGGCGACCGCTTCCACTTCTCCCGATGCCATAAGCTGCCGGAACCAGCCATAACGCAGACGTCGTGCCGCCTCTTCAATGGACTCGCCAGCCTTGCCCGATTCAAGCTGGGCGCGAGCTTCGGCAGTCGTATCGACCCGCGCTTCGTGGAAGGGCAAACCAAGCTCGGCCGCCAAGCCACGCGCAAACTCCAGATCGCCGTCCGCCTCCTCGCCGCGCAGCCCGTGATGCAGATGAGCAACGTGCAGCACCAGCCCGAGTTCCCTGCCCCGCTCGGCCAGGACACGCAAGAGAGCCACCGAGTCCGCCCCGCCAGAGACGCCAACCGCCAGGCGCAGCCCCGGCTTGAGCAAAGTGGTGTCGAGAGGCAGAGTCGGAGGCAGCGTCTTGCGCATTCCAAAATGATAAGGCGGCGACACGGCGTCTTGCCGGAGAAGGTTCTACGAGCAATTGCCGCCCACATTACCTGCTGGATGCAACGCCCGCCGTTGTATACTCCAACCGTTATGCAAGTCTTTGCGATTCTGCCCGCGGCCGGCCTGGGAACGAGGATGGCTGGCCCGCAGCCCAAACAGTTTTTGGCCCTCGATGGGATTCCCATCCTGATTCATTCGCTGCGCGCCTTTGCTTCAGTGCCGCGGGTGACGGAGATCTGTGTGGCCGTGCGCAAGCCGGAGATGGAGCGAGTTCAGGCCCAGATTTCCGAGTACGGCCTTGCCAGCCGGGTCCGTGTGGTCGAAGGCGGCGACAACCGCCAGGAATCCGTCTCGCACGCCCTTGCCGCTCTTGCCGCCGAACCGGACGATATCGTTCTGGTGCACGATGCGGTCCGCCCTCTGATCGACGCTGCCACTATTGAGCGGACCATCGACGCAGTAGCCGAGCATGGAGCCGCTATCGTGGGCCTGCCGGCCGTCGACACCATCAAGCAGGTGGAGCGGACGGCGCACGGGGCTCTGATCACCTCGACTATTCCGCGCGAGTTCGTAGTGCTGGCGCAGACGCCGCAGGGCTTTCGTTACGGCTTACTACAGAGCGCCTTCGCAGAGGCCATGGCAGACGGTTTTGTGGGCACCGACGAGGCCTCGGTCGTTGAGCGCGCCGGCCATCCAGTAGCCGTAGTACACGGTTCTCAGGTTAATCTGAAGATTACTCAGCCGGGTGACCTGGAGTTGGCCGAGTTCTACATGCGCCAGCGCGCCCGCTGATTCCGGCTGGACGAAACTAAAATTACCGCCGATTGGGTCTTAAGGACAGGCACGGAGACCATGGAAACACGCATAGGATTTGGCTGGGACTCACACGCGTTCAAGGCGGGCGTCCCGTTGCGCATTGGCGGGCTCTCGCTCGACCATCCGGAGGGTCTGGCTGGCCACTCGGACGGAGACGTGCTGCTGCACGCCATTACCGATGCGCTGCTTGGATCCATAGCTGCCGGCGACATCGGCACCTTCTTCCCTCCCGGCGATCCGCGCTGGAAAGACGCTGACTCGGCCATCTTTCTCAATCTGGCTATGGAAGAGCTGCAGAAGGCCGGTTACCGCATCGTGAACATCGACACCACGCTGATTCTTGCCGCGCCCAAGATAGCCCCCATCTCCGGCGAGATGCGCGCTCGCGTTGCCGACCTGTTGAGTCTCGGAATCGATCAGATAAGCATCAAGGCCAAGACACCGGAAGGACTGAGCCTCGATCATGTCGCCCAATGCCACGCCATCGTCCTGGCAGAGCGCGTCATCGAACCCGATGACTTGAAGACCATGAGCGCCGTGATCGAAACCCAGCGCCAGCTCGAAGACGTCGTTGAAGACCTGCTCAGTTCCGTCCCCGAAGTCCCCCAAAAGCGCGGCCGGATCTATGATACCGAGGACATTACATAAGTGAAAGTGAGCGTCGTGTCTTAAACCTGAGCAGATAGCCGGAGCACGGTCGATCGAAGTTACGGGATTACTGGGCGCATATCCGAAACCTGACACAGCTAACTCGCCCTCTTTCCTTTTTCATTGCGGATTTCATCGTCAGGCCTTACCTTGGCTGAGAGTTACATTTCATCCTTGGAGAGTCTTCTATGCAATTCGCAGCTTTCCTGCTCCAATATCCCACCGACCCGTCACGGGCAGAAGTTCAGAAGGTAATGCTGGCCTTGATGGCCATCCTGCCTATCCTGATGATCGTGTGCGCTGTGGGCGTCATTGTGCCCTTCTGGTTTATCTGCAAGAAGGCCGGTTTCTCGCCGTGGCTCTCGCTATTAAATATCGTTCCGCTCGGCGGACCGATCCTATGGTATGTGCTGGCTTTTTCCGAGTGGAAAGTTGTACCCGTGCCGCTGCCCGTCTGGGCGCCGCCGCCGCAATATCCGCCGCAGCCGCCAACTTCCCTTTAGTTCCGATTCGCGCCTCGCCGAGAGGCGGGAGTGCTAGCATCGTGAATGGAAAGATACCTTCACAATGCCTGATTTGACTCCCTCTTCTCAAGAGGCCCCTCGCGTCCGCTTTGCTCCCTCGCCCACCGGCTTCCTGCACGTCGGCAGCGCCCGCACCTTTATCTTCAATTGGCTTTTTGCCCGCCACAACCACGGGACCATGGTGCTGCGCCTCGACGACACCGACGTCGAACGCAACACCGAAGCCAGCGTCCAGTCCATTTTTGAAGGCCTGCGCTGGCTGGGTCTCTCGTGGGACGAAGAATACAAGCAATCCGAGCGTCTCGCCCTCCATCGCCAACAGGCTGAGGCCATCTTCGCCAAGGGCCTTGCCTATCGCGACTTCACCCCCGCCCATACAGGAGAAGACAATCAGTCATCAGCGCAAGGCGCATGGCTTTTCAACCCCGGCATGCGCGAATTGTCCCGCGATGAATCCGACCGCCGCGCCGCCGCAGGAGAGCCCTTCGCCCTCCGCTATCGCGTTCCCCGCGGCCAGAACCGTACCCTGAGCTTCACCGATGTCGTCTACGGCGAGCAGTCCAAGCCTGCCGACGAGGTCGAAGACTTCGCCCTGCTACGCTCGGACAGTTTTCCCACTTACCATCTAGCCTCGTGCGTTGACGACGCCGATCTCCGCATCAGCCACATCATCCGTGGCCAGGATCACCTCACCAACACCTTCAAGCATCTGCTCATCTTCGAGGCCCTCGGCGTCGCGCCGCCCCAATTCGCTCATCTGCCTCTACTCGTCGCGCCCGATGGAGCCAAGCTCTCCAAGCGCAAGCACGGCCCCGTCGTCAGCGTCACCACCTACCGCGACGCCGGCTTCCTGCCTCAGGCCTTCATCAACTTCCTCTGCCTCCTCGGCTGGTCGCCCAAAAACGATCGTGAGTTCATGCCGCTCGACGAGATCCGCGCAGCCTTCACCCTGGAAAACGTCAACCGCGCCAACGCCGTCGTGAATTTCGACGATGCAGCCCTGAGCTCTTCAGATCTCGCCCCGTTTGACCCCAAAGCCCTCTGGCTAAATGCCGAACACATCCGCGCCCTAAGCGTCGAAGACCTCAGCCAGCAACTCGCACCCTTCTTCGTCCAGGCCAGCCTCGAAGCCCCGCCAGAAAAACTCCTCGCCGTCACCCCGCTCATCCGCGAGCGAATCAAGCTCCTCCGCGATGCCGTCTCCGCCGCCGATTTCTTCTTTGTGAAGGAACTCGCCCCCTATGATCCCGCCGAGTTGATCCCTCAAAAAGGCAACGCCGCCCTCGCCCTCCGCGTCCTTCAGCACGCCGTGGAAGTTCTCGCCACAACAGCTTTTGATCACGATTCGCTCGACCAGGCACTGCGCGCGGCCGCCGCATCGCTCGGCCTCAAAGCCGGTCCCATGTTTCAGCCGATAAGGGTCGCCGTCTGCGGACGCAAAAATGCGCCGCCGCTCTTTGAAACTCTGGTCGTCTTAGGCCGCGAACTATGTCTAGAGCGCATTGCCAAGGCCGAGGTCAGTCTCAAATCGTTCGCCAATGGTTGATTTCCATGAACCCAACGTCCCGTTTGCCATCAAACCGCGACCACACGAGATAGGTCACCGCAAGTACATTTCGGAAGATTTGGGGTGGTGCACTGGTGATTCTTGGCACTACTGTGGAATCATGTCGGAATTCGCGTCATATATCAACTACTATGCAAACGGCGAAGAATTGCTGATTCACTTCTTTGATAGCGAGGCTATACAGATTCCTTCGGTGATAGGCTAGACTCAAATCTCAGGGGGCCTTATGGCCAGCACGCAAGGTTGGATAACCCCGCTCGTAGCCCGGGCGGTTCGCCTTTTCACATGGCCGAGCAATCAGATCATTGGTTATCGTCAGGGAAGCAAAAACGAGGTAGAAGAAGCATCGAGGAATGCCTGGTGCGTTGACAACTTTGTTGCAAGTTGTGTCCTTCTCGATTTGCTCTGCTTCCTTGCTCTAACACTCGGTGCATGCGAGATTCTACGATATGTTGCCTTTCTCTTTTGTGCCTGGAGAGTCGCTGACATTGTTGCCACAGCCGTACGTATGACACTGTTCAAATTCCTTTTCGAAACGAATGCTGCCGTCGCATCCCACGCCCGTGTGGTCGTGCTGGGTTTCATCAACTACATCGAGCTTTGCATCTGCTTCGCCGTGTTTTATGCTGCCATTCCGCGCCACATTCATTTGCCTTCACCCGACAAATGGGATTGGTTCTCTCCCCTCTACTTCAGTGCGATCACCCAGCTTACGATCGGGTACGGAGATATGTATCCAACAGGACCAGCCAGGGCGTTGGCTGCAGTGCAAGCGTTTGTAGGTGTCATTTTGATCGTTCTTTTGGTCTCTAGATTTATTTCCGTTATGAAACCGATCCGTAGTGTGAGCTAGATTAAGGGCGGGTGTACCCCACGTCTAGATTCTGCGACCTGAGAAACCACCACCATCCCTTCTGCTCATTGCACAGAATATCCCTCCCCTGGCGCACAATAATTAGATGAACAAGCACCGGAGTCGCAAGCCGTCACCGACCACTGCCCACTCCCACCGGGTACCCCCCTCCCCCCTATATTTATTTTCGAAAACATGCAGGTAATTTTCTCGCCAACACCACAAAACTCCGAATTAAACCATAACAAATCCAGTATCAGCGATTTTCAGGAAACTTTTTGGTGGCGCAAGGACGCAACCAATCGTGTTGGCAGATTGAGATGTTGGTCACCCGCTACTCATTTTGGTCACAGCTCGCCCGTGAAATAATGAATACCAGCCATGACCCACTCGAATCCGGAAAGCCCAGCCGCTCCAAATCAAGACGCCGTCCCATCCTCCAGCTTCCTCCGCGACATCATCGCCGAAGATGTCCGCACCAAAAAGTACGGCGACGCGGTCATCCAGACCCGCTTTCCTCCCGAGCCCAACGGCTACCTCCACATCGGCCATGCCAAGGCCATCTGCATCGACTTCGGCCTAGCCGACGAGTTCGGCGGCAAGACCAACCTGCGCTTCGACGACACGAACCCTGAGAAAGAAGAGCAGGAGTACGTCGATTCCATCCAGGCCGATGTCCGCTGGCTAGGCTTCGACTGGGAGCGCCTCTGCTACGCCTCCGACTACTTCCCGCAGCTCTACGAGTGGGCTTTGCAGCTCATCAAATCTGGAAAAGCCTACGTCGATGACCTCACCGCCGACGAGATCCGCCAGCACCGCGGCACCCTCACCGAGCCCGGCAAAGACTCGCCTTATCGCAACCGTTCCGTCGAAGAAAATCTCGACCTATTCACCCGCATGAAGGCCGGTGAATTCCCTGACGGCTCTCGTGTCCTGCGCGCCAAAATCGACATGACCTCGCCCAACCTCAACATGCGCGATCCCGTCATGTACCGCATCCTCCACGCCTCGCACCAACGCACCGGCGACCAGTGGTGCATCTATCCCATGTACGATTACGCTCACGGCCAGTCTGATTCGCTAGAGCGCGTCACCCACTCCATGTGCACTCTGGAGTTTGCGGATCACCAGCCCCTCTACCGCTGGTATATCGAGCAGCTAGGCATCTTCCCCACGCAACAAATTGAATTCGATCGCCTCAACATCACTTACACCATGCTCAGCAAGCGCAAGCTCCTACAGCTTGTGCAAGAGAAGCGTGTAAGCGGTTGGGACGATCCCCGAATGCCCACTCTCTCCGGCCTTCGCCGCCGCGGCTTTACTCCGGAAGCCATCCGCACTTTCGTCGCTGCTGCCGGCGTCTCCCGCACCAATGGGATGACGGATATCGAAATGCTTGAGCACTTCCAACGCGACGACCTCAACCACCGCGCCTCACGCGCCATGGCCGTCCTGCGCCCCCTCAAGCTAGTCATCGATAACTACCCAGCCGGCCAACACGAGTTAGTCGAAGTCGCCAACAACCCCGAAGACCCTAGCGCAGGCACGCGCCAAGTGCCCTTCTCCGGCGAGATTTTTATTGATCAAGACGACTTCCGCGAGATCCCTCCGCCGAAGTACTATCGTCTCTCTCCCGGCAAGGAGGTTCGCCTGCGCAACGCCTACTTCATCACCGCACATAGCTTGGTAAAAGACTCAACCGGTAACATCGTCGAAGTCCATTGCACTTATGATCCGTCCAGTCGCGGCGGTAACTCTCCCGACGGTCGCAAGGTCAAGTCCACCATGCACTGGGTCTCAGCCGCCCACGCCATCTCCGCCGAAATCCGTCTCTTCGACAAGCTCTTCGCCAAGCCCGATCCTTACGATGTTGCGGAAGGCCAGGATGTTCTCGACAATCTCAATCCCAACTCCCTCGAGATCCTAACCGGCGCCAAGCTTGAGCCATCTCTCGCCAACGCCAAGTTAGAAGACCGCTTCCAATTCGAGCGCGTAGGTTACTTCTGTCTCGACCCCGATTCCACTCCCAGTAACTTAGTCTTCAACCGCACCCTTCCGCTAAAAGACTCCTGGGCCAAGATAGAAAAGAAGTCGGGAGCCTAGCCACATACGAGGGAAAACTCTCACTGACCGCTCGCATAAGTATCGAGCTACCCAGGTCTCAGAATCGAGACCTGGGCACCCCGCAAACACATCCCTTAGAGCGAACGCAGGAAATTAAATAAGTCTTGTTTCTGGGGTTCTGTGAGACCTTGGAAATTCGTCACCACGGTGGTGGCTTCGCTGCCGGAGCTGGAATGGTCCAGAATCGCCGCACGCAGAGCGGTTTCGCGCCCATCATGCAGCAGGAATATCCGCTGTCCCAGACCCCACAGGGGAGCTGTGCGGAACTGATCGCCGCCAGCAGTGCCCTGCAAGACGTTGTCGGCCAGCGTTGTACCCATGTCATGAATCTCAAAATCCGAGAACGCATTCACCGGCACGCTGGTCAGCTGCGGCACAAGGTTCGACACTTGCGTTGTGCCTGGCGACGGACTGTGGCAGGTCGAGCAGCCAATCGAGACGAACAAGCCGCTGCCAGTGGCGATCGAGGCTGCTGTAACCGGCAATCCGTTTAGCAAAACTCCCCCGGTTACAGGCGGAGCATTGAACCGCATAAAATCGGCAAACGCTGCCACGTCGTCGAGAACCGTTGCGTTTGTCGTAGCCAGTGGAACGAGCTTGTCTTCCGGATATCCGGTTCCTGTGAGGTTGAGGCAGGTAGTCGGCAGCCCAGTGTCCGGAAGCATATCTTCCTCCGGCAACGGCCGCTCGTTGGGGAACACCAGGTTGGTGACGCCCATCTCCACATTGGTAGCTTCACCGGCAAATATCTCCAGCGACTTGTTCTGTGCCTTCCAGCCGAAGCGGCTGATGGTTCCATCATTGCCGTTGTGATTGAACGTGCCTGCAATACCAAAGCTGTTGCTTTGATTGGCTAACTGATTTTTCAGCAGGGTTGAGTCGTCAAGATTCTCAACCATGCCCAGGCCAAAGGTCGGCGTGGGAATCCTGAAGATAATGTTGCCTGCGGCCTTGGCGGCCGCGAAGGGTGGCTGCGGCAGCTCGCAACTGCCGGCATCGGAGCGACCGGAAACAGTGAATATATCCTCTACTCCGCCATTGGGAGTGGTGCTGACCACGGTGGCAGTACTGTCAGTGAAGAAGAACGGAAACCGCGCTTCACGTGTCGGGCCGCTTGCTGTAATGAAGAAGGGAGTGGTGCTCCCTGGAGCGACACCGTTGGTGCTGAAACTGGCTTGGGGATTGACGGCTGCGCCTGTCCCGCCGACCGCTGGTTGCGAGTGGCACGTCGCGCATCCATTCGAATTGAATCTCGGCCCCAGGCCGTTGTCTCCGGTCGTGCTGCCGGTAACTTCAAATACCTCTTTGAAGCGCCCGAGACCGTCGCCCCAGAAGGGACCAAAGCCATTTGGGTCATTCGTTGGGCTGATGATATTTTGACCTGCGCCTCCGCCTGGACCGGCTGTGCCAGTCCCGCGAGTGCCACTCTGAACTCCGGGGTCAATGGCTAAAGCTGCGGCTGGCGGTGGAGTTGTTGTTTGAGAGAGAGCCGTTTGTGAAAATGTCATTCCGACGAAAATGGTCAGCGCCGAAGCAGAAGTTAGTGTGAGCTTTGCTGTCTTAATCATGATTCCTCCTTGTGGGGGTGAAGGGTTCTGTACTTGGGCTTCCGGACCTTATTCAAAGCACACGAAACCGGAGCCCGCGGGAATCGGCTTCGCTCCGTCGCGTCAAAGTACGCCGGAGGCAGGGATATCCCATGAGTTTTAAGAGACGAGTTTCATCCGCGAGCTAACACACAATTAGCCGCAGAATTACTCTCTCCCTAAGTCGAGAGTTTGAAGAGCCAGTATCAGTGTGAGGATTACTGCAGCGGGAAAGGGGAGAAAGGCGTCATCCAGGGGTGCGCATCCGAATCATGTACGCAACCCTCTGGCGTGGGGAGTTAGAAGCCTGCGACCGCTCCATGCAACTCTTGTCTTAATCGTATCCGAGCACTTTCCAGAAAGCCTACGCGACCTCGAATGGAAAGTCAATGCATGTTCTGTGAACATTTGTACATTACTAATCCGGTCTTTCCCGCGCATATTCCCGTGCGGCCGCAGGATTATTGGCGGATAATTCCCTCGGAAGAGATAGTATTTAGAAAATTCTCACGGGAGAAAAGTATGGATTTCATTCGAAAGGATTCCGGACAAGTATCGCCGGCCGAAGTGAGCGGAGGAGCGGAGCATCGTGTCAATCCGCGTTCTCACTGCTGGGGAACAGCCTGGATCAACATTTTGCCCGATGGTATTAAGGTCATGAGTTATCTGATCGATCTAGGTTTGGGGGGATGCCTAATCGAGACAGACTCCGCTTTTCCAGCCATGATCGACACATCTGTCGAGGTGCTTATGAACGTGGCAGACTTCAAACTGCGGCTGGCAGGCGTCATTCGCCACATGGATGGAGAGACCAAGGCTGGCATCGAGTTTACCGATCTGAGCCTGCGCAAAGTCGAGCAAATTCACAGGCTGATGGCGGCTCTCATTCAGGCCGAAAAAGAGCGTTTGGCCGGAGTCAAGGAGTTAGGCGGATAAAGGGACGAGTGTAGAACGCGCTCCAATCGCCGAGTGCCGCCGTGTCCGATACGGCGGCCTGTCGCTGGTTGAGTCGCGGAAATCCTTGGTATTCGATGTTACAAGTACAAAGGATTTCCGCTTCATGAATACGCTGCCCGCTGATAACTGGACCGAGCTAAATATACGGCCAGCCATCCGACGTGAAGTTCAAGCGGTTGATGCCCAGGGTCGGTGTACCGTTGTTGTTACCGTCGTAGTAGTGGTAAACAATGGTAGGTAGGGACTCGGTGCCATTGGCTCCTGTATCGGTAAAGACGCTCTCTCCGCCGGGCCCGACAATATTACTGTGCGTGCTGAGTAGGATCGTACCTCCATTGTCGGAGAGGTTCTGGCCGCCACGATCATAAAATGGTCCCGTCGGACTGGTCGAACGTCCATAAACAATCCGGTAAGTGCTGGTGGCGCTACAGCAGGGGTTGATCGATCCGAAGTAGTAGTAATACTGTGTGCCATTAACAATCCAGGGATAGATGAACGAGCCCTCCTCGCCCCAGTAGCGCCAGGCAACGTTATAGGTCGTAGTGTCGGACGTCAGGCGGAGGCCTGTGGTTGGATCGAGCTGCACCGTGTGCATGCCATCGCTCCAAGATCCCCACTGCAGCCACCAATTCCCTTCCGCATCGATGAAAGGAGCCGGATCGATAGCGTTCCATGTTGTTCCGGTAGCAAAGCCCCATGGATTTGGAGAAGGCAGAGGAGTCGTAGTGCCAGTCCAGGATGTGATGACATAACCCTTGTCAGTCCACGGCCCGTAAGGAGTGGTGCTGGTGGCGAGTCCGATTACCGCCTCTGCGCCCGTCGAGGGTAAGTAGGGAATCGCATAGTACTGGTAGTAAGTGCCATTGGCGTACAGCAAGCTGGGAGCCCATGTGTCTACGTTCTTCCCGCCGTTGTCTGAATCGGGAGTTTGCAGTCCCGTCCACGATGAGAAGTCGGGACCGATGATGGGACAGTGGCTGGCATCTGAAATCCAATAAGTACCTTGCGCCGCCGTACAGGCTCCGTTGGGGGTAGTTTCGGTGGTGTAAGTGAAGGTCGAGAGGTCAGCCGAATAAGCTATGGTCTGATGCGTGCCATAGAGCCAGTAAAGATGGGTGACCGGATCCTGCAGCATGTAGGGATCATGGACGTAGATTCCCGTGCCTTGAACGGTCAGCGGCATGGGATATGCCGCGGTGGTCGTTGCTGTCAACGTCCACTCCTGGCATGTGCACCCGGTGCCGGTCGTGGCGCGCGCCCCCTGATCTATGGTGGCTGAGGAGGTCATGTTCGATCCGTCGTCCTGTAGGTAGAGCTGACTGTAGTGATTCTTGATCAGATAGTTGCCGTCGGTCAGCAGGTAAAAGACCCAGTCCTCATCGTCGGTGCCTGTGTCGCTATATTGCCCAGCCTGGGCTCCAGCGTTCATAGCTCCGGAAGATGGCAACCCGGAACTCGACTCGGTAGATGAAAGCCCGATGACCTGGTGCGTCAACATATTCTCAATGTTCATCGCATCTTCCGGTGGATAGACATTCGGCACGAGATGCCACATCGAGTCAGCGGAGTTGGTATTGGTCTCCTGCACCACATTCGTTCCCGCGACCTGGCTTGGGCCGCTTATACCGAGCACCATTCCACTGGCGACATTCTTGATCTGATATTGGTTTGTATAGAGCGTGGAGTTTTCAACATCCACTATCGTGCCCATGTCGGGCCCTGATGAAGGAGGAGTCGTGCTGCCGCCGCCCCCGCCGCTGCCGCATCCCGTCAAAATGGCCGTCGCCGCGAGCGCAATCGCTGAGCAGATGTTGCGCAGATTGATCTTCGCTTGAAGCGATGTAGGTTTGGACATAATTTTTCTCCCCGATCCCTATTTTCAATAAATGCGGAATGACATCAATCAGAGCAAACGTATTCCCAGCAGAAAGCGTACACCAATCAAGCTTCCAAATGCAACCTCTTCCCGCTGCGGGTTCATTACTAATGGGTCGATGGTGAAACGCTTTCCGGCGAGCTGACCTGCCGGTTTGTGGCCCGACATTTCAGAGAAGAACCCGTGCCTTGCTCAAGATGCGATCCACGACGCAATCCAGGTGTAGATGTCCTTCGGCGCTACAGGTCCGGTACCTGGTCTCAGATTCATCTCCGGCGGCGCGACAACATACGCAGAATCTGGATGTTCGGCGACGCAGAGACAGAGCGCTCCGTCGTACTCCGAGTACCTCCCGGCCGCCAGCCAGAGATAATGCGCCAGAATCGCTGCGTCCACTGCGCTGTTTTCCGGATCGTCCGTATTTGGCACAGGACTGATCTTTTCCTGATTTTCAAAGATGGCAATGCCGGTAAACGGCTTCGGTTTGCTGCGCATGCCGAAGCAAGCGACAACGACTTGTGGGCGGGCTCGGCGAAGAGCCTCCGAAGCGGCCCACTCGACAAAGGCATTGGAAAAGATTAATGCGCCGTTTCCGCTGAGAAAGAGATTGACCATAAAGTTCAGCAGACGCTCCTGCCCTGCAAGCTCCGAAGGCCACCAGCGTTTCCAGTTTGTCTGCCTTAGTGTCGAGATAGTGCGATCGGCGACAGCCATATCTTTCGGAATAGTGTTCAACTCTGCAAGAAAGTTGTCGCGGAATGGCTTGAGAGCCTCATAACTCAGACAGGAAGCCGCGGAAAAAGCGGAAGAAGTCAGCGCGTCTTTCAGCCTGGCATCGGCATCGATGAACCATAAGTCCGCGCTGTCATAACTCTCTCGCTGTTTCAACAAGGCGCAAATACCCGGCTGGCCCGGCTGTCTTCCTGCCACCAGTTCGCGAAGTTCGCGGGAGTCGCCGGCAATCTTGATTTCACGGCCTTGTGTTCCCCATTGCTTCCAGGCAGCAGCCGGATCGACAGGCAGATTCTCCGGAAGAAAAAGCAGAATCAACCGCCTCTGTTCGGGTTCGCTATGGGCAGAACTCCTCGCGCTGGTCTCAATTGCCTGGTAGACTTCCTGCACCGCGCTGCGCCATTCCGCAAAGTAGGCGGACCGGGCTAGTTGTCCTGCATTCTCAAGGGTGTCATTAGTCTCTGAAAAGTTCCAATGCCCGACGTCCATCTTAACTTCGAGAGCGCGCAGCTTCGCCGTCAGAGCATTCAATGCTTCGGGGCTAAAGGAATCAATTCCGTCAAGGAAGCCGGTGAGATTATTCTGCTCAAATGGAAAAAGCGTCTCCCATCGAGCCAGTTGCTGATGGAGCGCGGGGCGCATTGTTACAGGCAACCGTTCGATTGATCTGCGATAGTCTGCCAGTCCTGGCGTTTTTCCTGAACGGATCGTGTTCTGATTTCTCATCGTCGCTCCGATTCACACCCGAATTTCGGGCAGTGCCTGGCCTAGAACATCCGGAGTCATGACGCCGAAGAGACTTGCGATGGTGGGGCACAGATCGATATGTTGGGCAGGGCGTTCGATCACCGTAGGACGCTTCACGGCCTCACCCAAACACATCATCCATGCCAGGCGGGTCGAATCATTGTTCTGCCTGTGGTTGAAAAAACCGTTGGTATTTGACCCATCGAGATCGCGCCCAAATTCGGGAAGAACGAAAAGTGTAGTCCTTCCCCGGTAGGCTGAGTTAGTCTGAACTTCATTCCAAAGTTCGTACACCAGGCGGTCTACCGTACGGATGCCGGATAAGTGAAGGGAATAGGATCCGAAGTGCGCTACTTCCATATCTGAGAACGTTATTGCCAGCAGGGATGGCGCAAAGCGCCGCATAACTTCCATACTGACAAGAAGCGTAAATTCATCCCCGGTAACTGGCGCATTGGTTCGAACCAGATCGTCGATCGCTCGCAGCACAGAGGCATGCGTGCTTGCGTCCAGTGTGGAATTCTCCCCGGACGAAGACCAGCCAAGCCCTTCATAGTTGTTGGCTTCAAGCATAGCCGCGATCTCCTGCTGCATCGCAGCCCGATCCGCGGTGTGCGCCACGCGCCCCTCCGATGCCGCGTTGACGACTGCGCTGATGAGCAGTTGCTTGGGAAAAATCACGTTCGCGCCATAACGGGGGCCGTACTCGCGAAGCGAACTAGCCCCGATCTGGCTGGTCAGCGCCTTATTACTCGAGATAAGCCATGCGTCGTCAGAAGGCATGTGCGCGCGCTTGCGCACGGCCTCGAAAACGGTTGGGCCAGTAGGCGGCGTCTTTCCCCAATCATCCACGCGCTGCCAACTCCCGGTAAGAATGCTGGAGATTGTGTTGAAATGCGAAGTTACGCCATCGTTGCGCACATAAGTATAGAAGATACTCTGCGGTAACAAATCGCTGTATAGATGCGGAATGTTCTGAAAGCCAGATTCGTGAAAGGTTTCAGCTCGGCGTATTCCGCCGCACGTCACCACAATAACCTTTGGACTGTCCTTTGGCGCATTAAGTCCGTGATCGACTCCAAGGGCGCGCAGGTGCGAACCCGCCCACCCATCCACCAAAAGGACTGCTGCTGCTTTCATCAGATCACGCCGGGAGGCATCCATGACGAACGCATTCTCCTTTAGTGCGGAGCATATCATAAGGTGAAGGCAACGATAATAGTCATGGTTTTCTTCCCCAAGTTCCGCTTGTCGATGTTTCCCACATAGGCCATAATCGCGCGCCAATCGCGCACGCGCAGATCGGAGCCTCGGTCCGATTGCAATCCAAGCCTGAATGTTTGGGGGGATCTCGATTTTATTTCCATCTCGTTCTTCGGCGCTAGAATCTTGCGCGGTAAACGTATCATCGGATACCTCATTTGTTCTATGGCATCAGCATCTTTGACATCTCCGGGCCGTACATCACCACCCAACTCTGCATTGCGATGGCTAGGTGCCTACGAGGCCAATGAATGAGTAACACAAGTCGCCCCGAGAGTGCTGATTAACAAGTCGATTTCCCCAAATAGCCCCCAGAAATGGATAGTAACCTATGATTTTTCAGTTATTTAAATTGATTTCTGAATAAAAATCCACACACGCGAAACATAGTACATATGTACCATATACACGCACATTAATGTCTCTCTACCATTGGTTCGCCACTGAAAAGGCCTCGGAAAGAGCCTGTAATTTCCGGGGCAACCGCGCAACCTTCGCGGGAATCTGATTCATGGTGTAATACCGGCCCGAAGAGAAAACGATTTTCCATAGTCGGCCGGTCTCGGGGACGCAGAGTATCACCAACAACTCCCCGCAATTCACCGGGGCGCTTCCGCCCCATCCTAGCGAGGAGATGCAGGCAAGCTTGCGTTGTGAGCCGATGAAGGAGGCTTTCTAGCGCACCCCAATGGCGCAGTGCATCGGGGGATTGAAAGATAATTCCCCTGGAAAAGGAGAGGATATGTACCAATTTTATTGGAGGTCCAATCGCGCTAAAAGTTTACGTCTTATTCTGTTCGCGCTGCTGATGTTTGCTATGCCCCGCTCCTTCTTCGGCCAGCTCGATGAGGGTGCGATTACGGGAACCGTAACAGATCCTAAGGGCTCCTCAGTGTCGCACGCAACTGTGCATCTAACTAACATCGACACAAACTTTTCGCTAGAATCTCAGACCGATGCCAGTGGCGTCTACACCTTTCAGCCCATCAGAATCGGCAGATATTCAGTTACCGTAAGCGCGCCCGGATTCTCCTCCACTACCAAGAGCGGGCTCGTGCTGCACGTCAACGCCCGCCTGGAAGCCAACGTTCAACTCCAGTTGGGCAAAGTGACGGAAACCCTCCGGGTGAATTCAGATAGCACGCCGTTGCTGCAGACAGACGAATCGTCCACCGGCCAAGTGATGACCGAGCAACAGATCAACGACATTCCGCTCAATCAGCGCAACTATGTATTTCTTGCTCAGTTATCTACCGGCGTAAATCCTTCCAACGGTTCACGCGGCCAGGGCAACGGCGACTTTAACGCCAATGGCCAGCGTGCCACCGAAAACAATTTCATTCTCGACGGCGTCGATAACAACTCGAACTCCATCGACTTCCTGAACGGCGCCAGCTACAACGTGAAGCCCCCGCCCGATGCGCTGCAGGAGTTCAACGTCCAAACTGCGGATTCCAGTGCACAGTTCGGCCATTCGGCCGGCGCAGTGGTCAACGCGAGCATCAAGTCGGGAACCAACGACTTTCATGGCGATGCCTGGGAATACATGCGCAATAACGACTTCGGTGAGGCGCCCGCTACTCAATGGGCTTCGGGTGTCTCGCATCCGGTTGTCGAACCTTATCACCAGAATCAGTTTGGCGGCACGGTGGGCGGACCGATCTGGAAGAACAAGGCCTTCTTCTTTTTCGATTACGAAGGAAACCGGATCATTGAAAACTTTCCTTCGATCACGAGTATACCGACAGCCCTGATGCTGAGCCAACCGGGCAACTTCTCAGAATTATTGTCAACGGCGAATACGGGAAATTTCGCACCGTGGGTGCTCTTTGAGCCCTACACCGGCGGCGGAACGGAGGCTCAGAACAGCTCACTCTTCCCCGGTAACCCAACATGGTGGGTCGGAACCAAGACCCTGGGATCGGCCTGCGGCAATCCGGTCAACGTCATGTGCTCATCGCAGATCGACCCAATCGCCAAGGCACTCTTCCTGGCAGCGTACAGCAAGCCGCCAGGCCAACGGATCACCAGCGTTCCGGCTTCGCAGACCTACAACAACTGGGCCTGGACCTCTGGTTCAACCGACAATACCAACCAGTGGGATGCGCGAGTGGATTACAACCTGAGTTCCAAAGATCAGATTTTCGGTCGCGTGAGTTGGAACAAGGAAAACAGGTATGTGCTTGCCCCTCTGGGTCCAGTCTTCGACGGCGGCGGTACCGACAATGACGGGACGTTTAACAATTACGGCAAGAACGCGGTCTTCAGTTGGAACCACGTATTCTCGCCGACAATGATCAACCAGGCCCGCTTCTCGTATAACTGGGGGAACTTCGCGTGGTTTCAGCAGAGTTATAACAATGGAACTCTGGATTCAACTTACGGCCTCGGCGGCCTTGCCCCATATTCGGCTTCCTTGGGGAACGGCGGTTTGCCGCAACTCTATGTGAACGAGTTTCCTGAAATCGGGCCTCCGTTGTTTCAACCTTCCCCCGAAGGTCAGAACGGCTACCAGATCATCGACGATGCAACGAAAGTGTTCGGCAACCACTCCCTTAAATTCGGAGTGGATATCCAGAACATCCGTTACTCGGTGTATCAGCCGACCTTTGGAAAGGGCGCATACAATTTCGGAGGCGGACAATCGTCCGAACCGGGGAGCAGTTTCCCCTCGGGTTACGGCTTAGTTGATTTCTTCGCCGATGGCGGCGCAACATCGAACCAGGGAGCGTCAGGTCCTGGCGGAACCCAGGGGTCGGGGCAGGATGTCACATTCGTATCCAACCCCACGCCAACCAACAACGGCCGCTGGTACAGCGGCGCCTATCTACAGGACGACTGGAAGGTGAATAGGCGGTTGACCCTGAATTTGGGAGTACGCTACGACTTCTTTACACCGCCCGTAGAATCCACAGACTCCCAGGCCAATTTTGATATTACCGGCCCCATCAATGTGGCAGGAGGCGGAACGGGAAAATACATCTTCCCGAATTCCAAGAGCAACATTCAGAGTACCTTCTCGACGTATTCACCTAACTTTGCAGGCGACTTGGCCGCCGATAACATCACAGTCGCCTTCAGCGGCAATCGCGCCCTGCTCAATGCGCAACGCCTAAACTTTGCGCCCAGAGTGGGAGCTTCGTATGAGCTCTCCAGCAAGCTGGTTGTCCGAACCGGATTCGGGCTCTACTACGATGGAGTTGAGAATCTGGGAAACTATGTCAACCTGGGAGCGAACTTTCCTTTCGACATCGAGCAGCAATTCAACAATCCCGGCTGTTCCGTTGCGCCGGGCGGCGGCATAAATACCGCTCTGGGCTTTACTGCGTGCCCTGGGAATGGCATCTTTCTCGAGACAGGACCCGGGGCATCAACCGCTCCATATCTCCCAGGTCTAACCGGGTGGGATCAGAATGTCCACACCCCTTACACTATGAACCAGAACCTGACCATGCAATACGCGATCAGGAACAACCTGACCGCTACGCTGGGTTACGTGGGCAGCGAGGCGCGGCATTTGGCGGTTGTAGTATGGCCGGATGGTCAGGTTGCCTTGACCCCTCCCGGCACGTTTAACAATCCCTACACGCCGTATCCGGCCTTCGCGGGCAACATCCACTACATCTCCTTTGGGGCAGAGGCTAATTACAATTCTTTGCAGGCCAAGCTTGAGCGACGTTTTTCGAACGGCTTGAGTTTCCTGGGCTCTTACACTTGGTCGCACAACCTGGATGACTCAAGGGAGCCATTGCCGAGCAGCGGAGACGGCGGCGATCGCATGTACAACGTCTTCGGTCTCCGCTTCGATTACGCCAACTCTCCATTCGATACGCGGGAGCGCTTTATCTTCACCGGCACGTATGAACTGCCTTTCGGGCTCGGCAGGAAGTACTTGAATCAGAACAAAGTGCTTGACGTTGTCGCGGGCGGCTGGAATTCGACGCTGCTGTTCCGCACGCAGGATGGAAATCCATTTACTGTTGGGTCTAACACTCCGACAGTTGGCGGGATTTTCGTGGCCGCGTTTCCAACCAAGACTGGCAATCCGTTCAAGGGCGGAGGCACGCCCAACGCCAGCAACCCGTCCACTACCAATCCCCCTACAACTTGCCCCGCAAAGGTGCGCACTCGAGCCAATTGGTACAACCCCTGCGCGTTCACGGACCCACCGCTAGCCAGCTCGGTCACCGCCCCGATAACCGGCGCCGCAAATATACGGCCGTTTCTCGGTAGCCCGCGCTCGCAGATATCAGGCCCCGGATACGAGCGGATCGACATGACCATGACAAAGAACTTCACAACCTACGAAAAGCAATACCTGCAATTCCGCGCGGATGTTTTCAACCTATTCAACACGCCTTCCTGGGGCGCTCCATCGAACCAATCGACAAACTTGATCAATGGGGGCCAGATTACGGGCAACGCCTTCTTAGGACAATACACACCGGATGGACGCTTCTTCCAATTAGCGATGAAGTATTACTTCTAAGGAGTTGGTCGGATCAACAAATGCCCACACGTTGCGCTAGCCATATGCAACGTGTGGGCATAATCATCGACATCGAAATAGCAATCTTTTCTATCGCAGCACTTATAAATCTGCTGGATACCGTTGTCGAATTCCCTGAAAATTAGCCTTCTGCACCCAGAGCCATAAATTTACTTATGTGCCCCTAATGCGCAGAGAAATCTGCCTCGGCTCGCCCCGCACGGACACTGATCGCGCCGTCTTGCACAATCGTTTCCGCCGCCTCCTCCAAGGATTTTGCCGACCCCATTTGTTCGAGATTGCAGGGGCGCGGCGCAAGTATCTTCGGAAGCGAAAATCGAGACATAGTATACATGCACCATGTTCGTTGCGCATAGGTTCTGCTATTGTTCATTCGACATGAGTGAGCTTCCATGAACGGCTGGAATTCGCATCGGCTTCAGATAGCGCCGACTTCAAATTTAGAAGCGTAGAATCCATCACGGATTTTTCATGCTTCCTCCTGAGCAGTGGAGCGGCGAAATGTTGTCCGCTCCCCTGTATCTTTCCATTGCGAATCAATTCAATTCGATCGCGGCATAAGCGAGAAAATTCGATGAATAGAGTTACGCGGAGACGATTCCTATCCTTAGGCGCGGCCGCCACCGGCGCTGCCCTTGTTCATAACCTCTTTGGCCGTTAGCTTCATCGGGCGTATCCATTGCACCCACCATGGCTATCGTCCCGTCCATCAGCACCTTCGACTACAGTCAGATTGAGTTGCTGGAAGGCCCCATGGGCCAGCAGTTTGACACCAACCATGCGTTTTTTATGCGGTTGGACGAAGACCGGCTGTTAAAGCCTTTCCGGCTAAGTGCAGGCCTGAAGGCTCCCGGAGAAGATATGGGAGGATGGTACGACATCGATCTCGCCTTCGATGGACGGTAGTTTTCACGCTTTTATTTCGTGTCCTAGCTTCTTTGGACAGTACTTATCGGCTTTGGCACGAGCCTATGCCATAACTGGATCCAGACCTACCCAGCAAAAGGTGCAACGGATCTTGCAACAGTTTGCGCCCACCGTGCGTTCCGCCTTCTATGATAACTATCATCTTCCTGCCTATACATACGACAAGACCAGTTGCGGGCTGATCGATGCATACCGGCTTGCCGGAAATCATACCGCGCTCGCCGTGTGTGCTGCGGCAACGGAAGCCGTCGTGCCGCATCTTCCCGAGAAAGCTCTCGCGCGAGAGGAGCAGTTTGCGCGCCCGCACAAAGATGAAGCCTACTGCTGGGACGAGACCTATACTCTGCCGGAGAACCTGTTTCTTGCTTACAGGTTGAGCGGCAATCCTCGCTATCGTGCTTTGGCTACCCGCTTCATCGAGGACGATTCGTACTTCGATCCTCTCGCGCGTGGCGAAAACGTGCTGCTCGGTGAACACGCTTACAGCCACGTGAATGTCCTTAGTTCCGCCATGCAAGCTTACTTGGTTCTCGGCAACAAGAAGCATTTGCGCGCGGCTCGGAATGACTTCGATTTTGTGTGTGTGCAGAGTCTCGCCACCGGGGGCTGGGGCCCAAATGAGTCCTTCCGCCGCCCTGGCAGTGGCGAAGTTGGCCAGAGTCTCCGCCGGACGCATGCCAGCTTTGAGACTCCCTGCGGCGCTTATGGCCACTTCAAGATCGGGCGCTATCTGCTTACGACCACAGGTGACAGCCGCTACGGCGACAGCATGGAAAGCATTCTGTACAACACCATCCTTGGAACCAAGCCTCTGAAGGAAGATGGCACCAGCTTTTACTATTCCGATTACAACATGCAAGCCACTAAGGTTTACCACCACGATAAGTGGCCCTGTTGCTCGGAAACATTTCCGCAGATCACAGCCGATTACGGCATCAGCTCTTACTTCCATGACAAAGATGGCATCTACGTCAATCTCTATGTACCTTCTTGCCTCAAATGGCAGCAGAATGGAGCACATCTCGCGCTGACCCAGCGCACCGCGTATCCACACGCGGCGCATACTGAATTTGAGCTGACGGCCGATCGCGACACTTCATTCGCGCTGCGTTTGCGGATTCCCGCCTGGGCGGGCGCAAAGACCACATTGAGCATCAACGGCAAGCACATACCTGCCGATCTGACACCGGGCCGCTTTGCCACGGTGGCGCGCAGTTGGAGGAACAACGACCGCATTGCGCTGGAACTCGACATTCCCCTCACCTTGCAAGCTGTGGATGCAGAGCATCCCGATCAGGTGGCGCTACAACGCGGGTCGTTAGCGCTATTTGCCGTGAAGTTACCGGAACAACCTATAACTCGCGCCGAATTGTTACAAGCCCATCCACTTTCCACTGACTCACTCGATTGGGAAGCCGTTACGAGCGCTGGCAGAATGTCTTTCAAACCCTTTCAGGCCATCACAGACGAGCAATACCGTCTCTATCAGGAAGTGAAAGCATAGGACCAGATTGCTTCATAAATCATTAAATAGGCGTTTGAGACACGCCAAGTGGAGAATGCCGCGGAGGTTCTCGATGTGCTTTTCTGGGCATTGCTAACATAATATGGATAAGCTTCCATTTCAGCGAGTCATCAAGAGCCGTACCGAGTATTCAAGCATCTTTTTGCATTTGCTGTAGCATTTGGATTTACGGCGCAAGCGGGCGAATAATGCCGGAACAAGCTGTTGTAGCCTTCAACTGTATAGGTTTCCGCTTTGGATTGGATGTGTTGCGCGGGGGGAACGAAAGCTTTATAGGGGTGCCAGTAATCGGTCATCACATCGCCGATTGCCAGCGGAGCTATCGATCTCCATAACTTCTCGCCTGTTGTTGTGTCCCTGGAACCCAGTACGCAGTCGAGGAAGTGTTGCCCATCTCGATCAACAGCAATCCAAACCCAGCAATAGTTTTTTTGTGCCCGATGTAACTGTGCATCTCGTCAAGCTCCATAACCGCAACCGGGTCGTCGCGCCTGATAGCCTCCAATTGCTCGCCAAAGGTGCGTATCCATTGAAGAACAGCCACATTGCTAAACTTCAGAATGCGCCCAATCGAACGAAACCCCAGCCCTTCCAGATATAACTGCAACGCCTGGCGCTTGATCGCCGCGTCAGCCGTGCCAGAGCGGCGCTGCACGGTATAACGATGCCGACAAGCTTTGCATAAATAACGCTGTCGCCCCTTAACGATCCCGTCCTTGCAATGTTCCCCATTTCCGCACTTCGGACAATCCACCGTAAACCTCCATCACCCTTGCTTGTCCGATATTCTTACATGATCTATACCCTCTTAGCAATGCCCTTTTCTGTAACTGGCTCGGCGACGTGGGTACACGCCGCCGGGCGAGTTACCCTGCCAATAAGTCTACTTAAATTCGGTGGCGAAGGTGTCGGCTTCGTGATTCAGTTCTTCTGGGCCTGCGGCACCGGAGAAGAGGATGACACGATAGCGAAAGGTTACCGACTGATCCTTCTCGATGCTGTAGTTGAACGGCGGTTGTTTGGGATCGAAGATACTTCGGCCAAGAGGGTTGACAGCGAACAATCCATAGCCGCGGGCGTGCCAGTAGGATGGATAACCAGGATTGCCCGGATGGTCAAAGATGGCGATGGTAACGGTGTGCCTCCCGCTTTTGCCGGTGAGGGCGCACCAGCGGCCACGAGTTCCCCAGACGGCCTCGCCCTTGACGCCTTCGCTAGTGAGATAGACCCCGGAGGCTGGACTTGATGCGTCAGCTGGCGCAGCATCTACCTTTGTGGGGTTTCCATGGGAATCCATGAAGATGCCCCCCTTCTCTTCAGGCGATTCTAGCCAACGGGCGACTCTCATGCCGAAAAGGCCTTCTTTGTCGTCGTTGAAGACAACTCGATCAAGGGCTTTGAGAGTTATAAGCTGATCGATAACTCGGGCATGATGTCTACGCTCAAAGATATAGCGCGTCGTTTGGTCGAGAATCTTCATGTTTTCTCCGGTAACCCAAACTGACTCGACGACTAACTCTCCGCGATTGGGACCGCTCTTCGCAGATACTATTTTGGTAAAGAGAATCGTGCCCATCTTGGAACGGTTTTCCGGTTTGACGGCATCGGAGTTATTCCAGAAATCGAAACCGTTGGCATTGCCGTAATTGAACCAGAGACCGGCGTGGTGGGGGTGGTCGACACGCTCGTTAGGACGGGGATCGAGCGGGTAACCGCGTGTAACGGTGATGCCTTCATCTGTGATGAGCGGATAAAGCACCGGCTTTTTGAGCGACGCGGGCCAGATGTAGGAAGTGAATGGTGCGCCGTCGATTGTAATGTCTACGCGGCGATTCCCCTCGTCAGGAATGACTTGGACACCTTTGGATATGCCGCCAAAGGCGCTGACTGCAAACATAAAGGTTGCAGCCAACGCGACCAGATTATGCATAGACTTTTCCTCCCGCCATGACTTGCTGCTTCTTGTCGTCGAAAGTAACTTTCTGACCGGTCTGAATGGCGGCGACGTTCATGCAGAGGGCGATGGAGTGGCTATATCCGGCTTCAATGGAAGCATTGGGAGTTTTGCGAGAGCGGACACACTCCATCCAGTTGCGCATGTTAGCTGAGGTTTCCGGATCACCATGAGTGTCTGCATCGGTGGATACAGCTTCGGCTTTTTCGGTGAGCGAGATGCTGGGCAGAAGATTTTCTTTCATGCCCATCGGAGAGGCATCCTTGGCGCGCAAGCCCCCGGTGGGGGTTACGGTCTGCTTGTCCATGTCAATCATGCCGCCGTTCGAGTAATAGAGTTCCTTAACACCGCCGGCAGAGTTAGTAAAGCGGGATGAGTACAGGACCTGAAAGCCCTTTGTGAGGTCGTCGAGCGGCCCGTAATCGAAGACGGCGGTCATGGTGTCCCAGTTCTGCCTGCCGTCCTTCCAGAGATAGATACCTCCGTTGGCGACGACGCTGCGAGGGTGAGGATAACCACTGAACCAATGGACGGTGTCGATCTGGTGAACGAGCCACTGGTCGGGAATGCCGGACGAATAAGGCCAAAAAAGGCGGAACTCAAGATACTTGCGGGCGTTGAACGGTTCATATGGATTGTTGAGGAGATAGCGCTTCCAATCAGTGTCCTGCTCTTTTAAGAGCGGTACAACGTCTGGACGCCGCCATCGGCCGGGCTGGTTCACGTTCCAAGTCATCTCGACCATGACGATGTCGCCGAAGGCCCCGGACTTAATGTATTCGGCTGCCTTTTGATAGCTTGGCGTAGAGCGGCGCTGGGTTCCGACCTGGACGATCTTGCCGGTCCTTTTGACAGCAGCGAGGAAGTTGCGAGCGTCTTCCATGTTATGCGCCGTAGGCTTTTCTACATAGGCGTCGCGGCCCGCGTTAACAGCTTCAATGCCGTGTTGGGCGTGCTGGAAGTCAGCAGTGGCGACCAAAACGGCATCGATGTCTTTTCTAGCGTAGAGTTCGTCGTTGTTGCGAACAAAGTCGACTGGACTGCCGCTGAGCTTCTGAATGTATGCTGCACCTTCTTCGCGGCGGCGATTCCAGATATCGGAGACAGCGACGAACTCGAAGTTCATTTTCTTGGAATGAATCAGAAAGGCGGGAATCAACGCACTTTTCATGCGATCTCCGCATCCTACAACCCCGACCTTGACGCGGTCATTTGCGCCGACGATGGCGGCATAGCTGGATGCGCTCCATGATACGGCGCTTGCGGCAATTGCGGCGCCGCCCGCCTTCAGAAATTCCCTGCGATTTGCATCTTTGAATGGCACGCCCGAATCCTCCGTATGATTTGTTGCACGTCTGAATTGCGCAAGTCGAGCCTTGGACCAGGCACGCGAAAAGAAGACGCAACCTTAACATGGCCCCTGAACTCATCCGCAAGTGGAACACCTATGGTCAGACCACGAGGTCGTGAATGTCAAGTTGAGGTCCCAATATCCCCAGACTCGAAAGACTCGAAACGAAAATCGGTGTTACAGCGCATTCGCTCGTTAGGCAGTTCGTTTAACAGATGAGCATTCCTCGTTCGCAGTGATCATTTCCCATTTGCAGACTTTTTGATGCCTTTTGTTAGGGCGTTTCGGGTTGGCAATTCCCTGTTGACAGCACGGGGTTTTGTGCAAGATACTGTTCGCAAAACGGCACTGGTCAGACCACGGTAGTTCGATTTGCCGAGGATTCCCCATCTTAAAGAAGTGAAGACCCCAGACTAAGAATTCACACAAATGGAGGCAAATATGATGGTACTGTCCGAAGAAAGGCAGGCAGCCCGGATCAGCGCGGTCCGGCATTGCGTCACTGATTCTCCCCAGCAACAGGATGTGAAGCGTAAATCGCACATAGGCATCTGGAAGGCAGTCAAAGGCGTCGCCCTCTTAATCTGTAGTCTGCTGCTATTCCCGGCGGGAGCCTTCGCTCAGGAGTTCCGAGGGACGATCAGCGGAACCGTCACCGACCCTACCGGAGCCGCGGTACCGGGAGCCAGCGTCGAGGTGCAGGAGACGCAGACCGGAACCGTGAGCCGCACCGCCAGCGACAGCACCGGCCAATACGTGGTGCCCTTCCTCTTGCCCGGAAATTATTCGATCACGGTGAAGAAGACCGGATTTGAGGCCTTCACGCGAAGCGGCATCACGCTGCAGGCGCAGGAGCACCCGATCATCAACCTGACCCTGACGATCGGCAGTTCCACACAGACGGTGACCGTGACCGGCGAAGCACCACTGTTGAACCAGGAAAATGCATCCATAGGGGATGTAATTTCAACCCAGTCCGTGGCCGATCTGCCGCTGAACGGGCGCGCTCCGGCGATGCTGCAAGAATTGTCGGTTGGCGTGATGGCGGAGTCGGCCCCGCAGATATCCCATCCCTTCGACAACAATAATATGAATTCATTCAGTCTGGGCGGAACGCCGCTGCAAACCAGCGAGGTTCTGCTTGACGGCTCACCGGACGAGACCTTGCTGGGAGCGCTGGCCTTTAGCCCCAGCCAGGACTCGGTGCAGGAAGTCTCGGTGCAGCCGTTCGCCACCGATGCATCGTTCGGGCACACAATCGGCGGCGTCGTCAACCAGGTCAGCAAGAGCGGCACCAACGCATTGCATGGCACCGTTTACGAATTTTCGCAGGTTTCGGCTCTCGATGCGAATTCGTATTTCAACGACCGCGCCGGGATTCCGATCGCCGTTACTCACTTCAACCAGTATGGCCTCACCACGGGCGGACCGGTTTGGATTCCCAAAGTCTTCAATGGCAAAAACAAGCTGTTCTTCTTCTTTGCCTGGGAGGGACTGAAGGATTCGTCGCCGGCGACGGTCCTCACGAGCGTACCGACACCCGCCGAGGCGAACGGCGACTTTTCCGCGCTGCTGGCGGCAAATGCCTCTAACCAACTTTATGTGCCGGGCACCGGCACATTTACCGGCGGCAAGACCGTGGGCCGGACAGCAGTTCCCAACAATTGTCTGGGGCCCGCCGCCACTGCGTACAGCGCGTCTGATTGTCCCACGAATGCCGGCCTGACCATCAGTCCGATTGCCCAGGCCTATCTGAACCTGTTTAAACAGCCGAACACCGTGACGACAGCGCCCGACGGCATAGACAACTACACAAGCAACGCGCCCAGCGTCGACGATTACAGCAACGAGTTCGGGCGGTTAGACTACAACCTGAACGATCGCAATCACTTCTTCTTCGACTTCCGGCACAACTACCGCAGCCAGATCAAGCAAGATTACTTCCTTAACAACACCAATGGCTCAACCCTGATCCGAGAGAACTGGGGAACGACACTGGACGACGTGGTTACGATTGACCCCACCACAGTATTCGATGTGCGTCTCAACTGGACATACTTCTACGAGGCGCACGACTCTCCGGCGTCTGTCTTCAGTCCGACCTCGGTCGGCCTCCCGGCCATCCCAGGAAGTCCCTACACAGAACTGCCTGTCATCAAATTCGCCAGCGGAAGTTGGCAGTCCTTCAACAATACTGCGGGTCCGAGCTTCGATCCTACAACCAATTACCAGGTCTTCGCCGATGTTGCGAAATTGCTGGGCAAGCACGCGCTGAAAATTGGCTTCGACGGCCGGCAATACCGGATGAGGATTCGGATCCTCGATAATGGGGGCAGTCCCTCGGGCGAATACACATTCGGCTCCAATTGGATGACGTCGGGCACGAGCGGCTCCGCGCAGGCTTTTGGCGGCGATATTGCATCATTCCTTCTGGGCCTGCCCACCACGGGCGACGATAGCTACGACAACCAAGCAGAGGGCGACTATCGCTCGTACTACGTTGCAGGGTTCTTCCAAGACGACTGGAAGGTGAGCCCGCGCCTGACGTTGAACATGGGTGTGCGCTGGGACCTCGACACCCCCTTCGGCGAAAAGTTTGGACGCACGGTCAGCGGCTTCAACCCAACAGCCGCAAATTCTGCCTCGGGTGCGGTGTACAATTCCGCCGACACCGTGACCGTGAACAATACCACCGTGCTCGTAAACCCGTCCACCTTCACCGCTCTAGGCGGACTGACCTTCCCGAGTTCGAGTTGGGGCGCGCCTTATCAGATCGCGGATAACCATGGCTTCTTGAGCCCGCGCTTTGGCTTCTCCTATAATCCGGCGCTGCTCCACGACAAATTCGTGGTGCGCGGCGGCTTCGGCATGTTCGTGTCACCGCAGACGCTGGTGAGTCTGGGCGCGTCGGATAATCCCTCCTCGACCGCCCTCAGCTTCCAGGAGGGTTTCAGCGCCTCGACAAACTACACGTCGACGAACAATAGCTACTTCAACAACTGCACCTCCGGCGAAACCACTACCGCCGCGTGCCCAGCCGGCGACACCCCTTTATCGCTGGCCAATCCCTTCCCCAACGGTGTAAATCAGCCGGCCGGCTCAACGCAAGGAGCCAGCACGTTCCTTGGTGAGTCGATCAGCTTCCTAGCTCCCAAGGAGCACGACCAGTACTCGGAGCGCTGGAACCTCGGTGTGCAGTATTCCATCACCCCCAGTACGCTGATTGAGGGGCTTTACGTGGGCAACCATGCACTGCACCTGGACGTTACCGAGCAGAACATCAACGCCGTCCAGCAGCAGTACATGACAACGAATCCTTACCCGGACTTCAATCTGGCATCGGCGGTGGGCACCAAGGTGGCCAACCCGTTTGCGGGTTTGCTCCCCCTCGGCGCAAGCTTTAACACATCGACACAGAATCTGAGTGGCCTGCTGACGCCCTATCCGCAATTTGGCAGCACCGCGATCGACGAATATAACGAGACCATCGGGCAGTCGTGGTTCAACAGCGGGATGCTGCACGTTGAGCAGCGGGCGAGACACGGCCTGACGTTGACCGCCAACTACGCTTTCTCCAAATTGATCGAGCAGGATACCCGGCTCAACGACGAGGACAACTTCCTGGAAAAACGAATTTCGCCCTTCGATCACACGCACCACTTCACTGCGGGGGGAACCTATGACCTTCCCTTCGGCCGGGGCAAGATCTTCACCCTGGGCGGCGGCAAGATCGCCGACGAGCTCGCCGGTGGCTGGGTGTTGAATGGCATCTACCAGTTCCAGACCGGCGCGCCGATCTACTTCTCGGGAGATATTCCATTTATCCCTGGGGAGGGGATCAGCAATATCCACAGCCAGCATCGCAACACAAGTCCTGCTGAAGGTGCTAATGGCACTCCGGCGCTCACCAACGCGTACCAGGTATTCGCCACCGGAGGCCAGTCTGGATTCGTCGGGAAGACCACCACTTGTGCCATATCCGCATGCGATGGAACGGTGTCCACCTACAACCCAAACGCAGGCAGCCCTGCGTTGGTTGCGGCCTCCACCAACGCGACGTTTACCGATCACTATCGGTTTCTGCCGCAGACGCTCAGCAACGTGCGGATGGATGGATACAACAATCTGGACGCCTCGATCCTGAAGAACATCAAGATCACGGAGAGGGCCAACTTCCAACTCCGTTTCGAGACGTTCAACACACTCAACCACCCGATCTTCGCGGCACCGAATTTGACCCCGACCGCAAGCAATTTCGGTTACATCACGGCAACCGCGACCAACAGCCAACCGAGGCAAGTACAAATCGGCGGACGCATCGTGTTCTGAGCTTTACCAACTGGTAGAGCAGGCACGGTATCTGAAGGAGCGTCCACTCAGTAAGTGAAGACCGCTTGGCTGGACCTTCTGCACGAGCTCGATATTGCAGCCGGTTAGCATCTAGCCGCGAACCGGCTGCAGCGTCGAAGGTAGTCCGTCTGGACTGCAAGTCGTTGCAGAAAATTACCTTTCAATGACGCACAATAGAGGGAGTCGGAGAGTGGGCTTTTGCTGTCCACGGTCCACTGCTCACTGCCCACTGAAGACACCCCCCTCCCCCCTTTTTATATTTTCAAAATCTTTCAGTTAATTAAATGGTAAACAGTGTATGTCATAACAAAACAGAAGCTGTCATTCTGAGCGAACGGGGCCCCGAACGTTGTTCAGTTCGGGAGTGGTGAGTCGAAGAATCTGCTTTTGTCTTTCGTGAGTTTTACAACGGACTTTAGAGAGAAGACACTAGAATCGGTAACCTGGTTTGAGTTCGCATCGATACACAGTCGTCTTTTCCTGGTCGGAATCGTTTTTGGCACTGCAGATGGCCCAACTCAAGTAAAGGTCCGGCCCAAGAGGAAACACCATTGGTTCGCCACCAAGCTCAGCCTCAATGCTCACTCCTTCGTGAGCCGGCGGCAGAGTAAAGGTGAGCGTTTGTCCAAAGATGACTGGATATGACTCGCGTACGTTGGAGACGGTCGTCGTATGAAACACTTCGGCCTCCAATAAGAACGTAGTTGTATCCGACCAATTCATCGCAGAGACGGTGATTTTGCGCCCGCCGTTAATAAAGCCGCTCGAATCGATCCGCGTAAATGGGCAAGGGCCGGCAATGCACGAAGCCCTCACATTGCTGAATTCATTATCGACCCCGGCATCCATCGATTCAGAATCTGTGGACGCTTTCCATCTTCCATCTGGCGAACAGGGAGACCTGTGAGCGCAGGGAATATTTCCAACATTGACTACCTGAAAAGTCTTGATTGCGCTACCAATGTTAACTGTGGTTAGTGTATTAGTGGTATATCGAATGCGGATGTTGGTCACGGGCAATCGCGCACGACTGGGATCGTTGTCATCTGGTTGTGGAATCGGTTCCATTGCAGCAACATACAACTTGCCCGCGGCAAGGCGAAGTTTACCTTGAAGTTTCAGATCGAGAGGCTGATAGTCGGGATGCCGAAAACTCAGGGTCACAGTTTGACCGGACCAAACACTACCCTGAAAAGGAACGTTAAAATATCCCGAAGCTTCTGACTGGGTGGTTGCGCTGGTGGCGCCATTCGATACGGTTACGTCAACGCCAGCGATCGGCAATTCTCTCCGTGTATCGTTGTCGCGACGAATCACTGCGCCTTTTATTCTTATCGCTCCCATCTTCCAGCGATATATGCGCACGCCGAGTGCGACGGTCATCACGGCTGCTAATACCCCGGCAACAGTCCATATAAGCGCCCTTTTCCCGTTCACTCCGGCTCCATCCGCATACATGCTAATTTGACGCATTTTAGACCATATCTACTGCCCGGAATCTCTGCATCTCCCCGCCATTATTCTGCATCTAACAGATAAAGCGGGTGTGTGAGGAAAAGCGTTTTGAGGCGCGCGTCAAGATGCGTGAGACCAAGTCTGTATTCGATATTGCCAACGAAATGAACCCGCGCAGAATTCGCAATAGAGACGAAACAGAAGGAGACGCAAACTCACGCCGCGAATTTTTACGTCAAACGGCAGCAATATCTCTGGGTCTGCCGCTAACTCAGCGAAAAGGCATGCCACTTCTTATCCAATCAGCAACATGGAATCAGCAAACGCAACCGCGCACTTATCCTGCAGTTCCTCCGGCGCCGACCACAATTTCATTCCAAGACGACCAATTCCTGAATGAACTCGAGCACGCCAATTTCCTCTTTTTTTGGGAACAGGCGAACCCTCAGACCGGATTGATCAAAGACCGCTGTAACGTGCGCGATAAGGATGCCAGTGTGGCAGCCAGCATCGCGTCGACGGGATTCGGCCTCACCGCGATTTGCATTGGAGAGGAGCGCGGCTTCGTGAGTCACTCCGAGGCGCGTTCGCGGGTTATTTCGGCATTGTCCTTTCTATGGCACAAACTACCCACTCATCGCGGATTCTTCTACCACTTTGCCAATATCAACACAGGTGAAAGAATTTGGGACTCTGAGGTCTCATCGGTCGATACGGCCCTGTTACTCTGTGGCGTTCTAACCTGTCGCCAGCATTTTCAAGACGATACGATTGCAAAATTGGCTCATGCAATCTTCGATCGCGTTGACTGGACCTGGCTCTCTGAAGATACATCTCTAATTTCCCATGGTTGGACGCCAGAGTTGGGCTTTATTCCCTCCAGGTGGGATCTTTACAGCGAGTTGATGATGATCTATCTCCTGGGAATGGGGTCTTCCTCATATCCGCTCCACTCTGAGGCGTGGTTCGCGTGGAAGCGAACAGTATTTGAATACGATGGGCTGCGCTATATAGGCTCGTTTGCGCCCCTCTTTGTACATCAATATTCCCAGGCATGGTTCAACTTCCGAGGAAAGCGGGACCGTTACGCGGATTACTTCCAGAATTCCGTGATCGCCTCCGATGTGCATCGCCGCTTTTGTGTGGAACTGAACGAGCAGTTCTCCGACTACAGTAACGCGCTCTGGGGCATCACTGCATCGGATTCCGAAAATGGATACATGGTTTGGGGTGGTCCACCGGCTATGGGACCGATCGACGGAACAATAGTCCCTGCCGCAACAGGAGGCTCATTGCCGTTTTTGCCTGACGCGACCATGCGAGTTCTCAGAACCATCCATGACCACTATCCTAAGGCCTGGTGCCGCTATGGATTTGTTGATGCATTCAATCCGCTAACGGATTGGTATGATACAGATGTTATTGGGATCGATACGGGCATCACGATGCTTATGGCTGAGAACGCGCGGACCGGGTTTGTGTGGGATACTTTCATGAAAAACTCCGAAGCCCAGCGTGGTATGGCTAATGCCGGCTTCAAGCCCTACCAATAGCCGGCGAGACAGTCGCCGCGGTTTCGTTTGAAAAACAAATCTGTTTTAGGTCAATCGGAGTTTCCAACCAACTCCATCTCTGGTTAGGCTCCGCGCATGCAAAACTCTTAAAATAGAAGACAAAACAACGATTCGGGGCATGTGTGCATCGCAATAGGAGAATATAGAAGCAGGACGCCGCATTCCAGCAGCGCGTTGCAAGCACCTTGGTGAATCAGTGCAACATGCGCCTATAGTGAACCCAATCTTCCTCGGCCGGAGTCAATGAAATATATGTCCTCGACCAAGCAAGACGACAATCTCGCGGACCAGCCCCGCAAGAATCAATCTGATCCGCCCGGTCAGTTCGGCAACGCTTGGGGCGATCGAATTGGTGCGCTCAAGAACGTACCTTCAGTTCTCCACTTCGTATGGGAGTCCGGCCCGGCGGTCGTCTTTTGGAATGTCGCCATCCGCATCCTTGTCGCCTTCTTGCCCGTTGGAATTGGCATCATCGGGCGCTTCATCATTGACGGAGTCAACCGAATTCGCGTGCAACAGCCACTGCCTCAGCACTTTTGGTGGCTGGTTGGTGCGGAGATGGCGCTCGCCGTATTTACCGGAATTCTCGCGCGCTCGGTCGACTATTTCGATAACTTGCTTGCCGACCGATACACCCATCACGTCAGTGTAGAGGTGATGCGCAAGGCCGCATCACTAGACGTTACAGTCTATGAGGATCCAGTCTTCTATGATCGCTTGGAGCGTGCCCGCGTGCAGGCCACTGATCGGTTGGCCATGATCCAACAGATGGGACGGCTGATCCAAGAGACCGTCACCGCGGTCGCCTTCTCAGTTGTGCTGATCCGCTACTCTCCCCTTCTCCTGTTGTTGCTCGTGGCTGGTATCTTTCCCGCGTTCCTAGGTGAGAGCCATTTCGCCTTCCTGACGTACGCCAAAAACTTCCGCCAGACCCCCTTGCGTCGCCAGATGGATTACTTGCGCCAGGTGGGCGGCAGTAAAGAGGCAGCTAAAGAACTCAAACTTTTTAATCTCAGCAGTTATTTAACCGGGCGCTTCACAGCACTATCGCAACGTATCTACGAGGAAAATGTAGCTCTTAACAGACGACGTCTTTTCTGGGGCGGTCTGTTGGCCGTTGTTGGTCAACTCGGTTACTACGGCGCGTATGCGTATAGCATCTACCGCACCATTCAAGGCCAATACAGCATTGGCGATCTCACTCTAATCACGACCGCGATCATGCAAGCGACGAGCAACATCCAACAGGCCTTCTCAACCGCCTCGGGCGTCGCCGACCAAGCGCTTTTTCTGACCGACCTGTTGGCCTTCTTTGAGATGAAGCCGCGCGTCGAGTCCAAGGTGAACGGCTTACCTGCGCCGCGGCCTATTGTGCGCGGTTTTGAATTCCGCAATGTTTCATTTGCCTATCCCGGCACCAGCAAGTATGTCCTCAGCAACTTCGACTTCACCCTAATTCCAGGCGAGCGTGTGGCTCTGATCGGTGAAAACGGCCAGGGTAAGACCACAATAGTCAAACTCATTACGCGTCTCTACGATCCAACCGAAGGCGAGATTCTTCTCGACGGTGTCGATCTGCGCGAATATGATCTGGCTGACCTTCATTCAGAGATTGGAGTTATCTTCCAGGACTTCATGCATTACGAAATGACGGCTCATGAAAACATCGCTGTCGGCCGCGTCGAGGTGCCACACACAATTGATGAGATTGAATACGCCGCCCGAAAAAGCCTTGCTTCGGAAGTAATCGCCAAACTGCATGGAGGGTACGAGCAAATGCTCGGCCGCCGGTTTGAAGGCGGTGTCGACCTGTCAGGCGGCGAATGGCAAAAGCTTGCTCTGGCTCGCGCCTATCTGCGCAATGCACAGTTACTCATACTCGATGAACCAACCGCCGCGCTCGACGCGCGCAGCGAGTTCGAAGTCTTCCAGCGCTTCGCTGAATTGACCCATGGCAAGATGGCGCTGCTGATCTCCCACCGCTTTTCGACCGTGCGTATGGCAGATCGCATCGTCGTACTGGAGGCCGGTCGACTCGTAGAAGAGGGCAGCCATTCACAACTAATCACACTTGGTGGCCGCTATGCTGCCATGTTTGAAATGCAAGCCGCCAGTTACCGGTGAGAATCAATGACCTATACCGCAGCCATTCCGAATACCCAGCAACGGTTCAGGCGGGAAATGCCCGAACAGCTGCGTTCTATTGAATCGTGGGATGTCGTCTACCGGCCTACCACCCCAAGTACATTCCCTGTGCGCATTCTAGCTGCCCGCCGCGCACTCAAGCTGCTGGAGCACGATCTTCTTTCTCCGACGGCGATGCACGCGGCGGCAGAGGAACATTGTTCCGCTCTTTCCGAGTTGCGTGCAAGCTCCCGTCTCCTGCGATCGGCGATCAGGGCGGTGTCGGATAGGCCGCGGATCGTGGCCTATCTTCCGCGTGTCGTTCTCCCCAAACAGCAAGATGAACCACGCGTCGCAGCCATAGCTACTCTCTATCTTCGTTCCGTCGACGGAAACTTCTCGGCACCGACCTTCACAGCTTTCATCCGAACGTTGCAAGTGCACGAGCCGCTTGCCTTGGAAGAATTGTGGAATATTGCCGCATTCCTTCAGTTTGCCCTGCTTGAATTGTTGCTGGAAGAGGTTGGCACTCTTTTGCGCTCCTTAGACTCCGATTCCATCCCTCCAATCTCCCTCCGCCTTGAAAGCCTCCGCTCCATCAGCCAAACCGATTGGTCCCCTCTCATTGAGCCACTCATTGTCTTCGATACCACGCTCCGGAAAGACCCCGCTGGGACTTATGAGTCGATGGACTTCGATAGCCGCGAACTCTATCGCAAACACGTCGCATTCATCGCACGCCACTCCGATTGCACCGAAGCCCAGGTTGCCGAGGTCGCTCTTGAACTTGCGCAGGAAGGCACTCAGAAACACTCAGATGACCCGCGGATTCAGCGCCGGTGTATGCATATCGGCTACTATCTTATCGAGAAGGGATATGCCCAGCTTGCCTTACGCACTGGGTTTCATCCGCCGTTCATCGAGCGGGCGCGCGCATTCATTCGCGCACAGGCGGACTATTTCTATATCACGGGTATTGAACTCACCACCCTCTTCTTCATTGCTATTCTCATCTTCGTCCCACTGTCTTACCTCACTCTGCTCGATTGCCTGATTGTTGCCTTCTTGCTCGTTCTGCCCGCCATGCAATGCGCCGTCGATCTGATTAACAACTCCGTCACAGCAATCTTCGACCCCGAACCTCTGCCTAAGCTCGATTTCAGCAAAGGTATTCCTCCCGAGTACATCACCTTAGTAGCCATACCCTCCCTGCTATTGAACGAAAAGCAAGTGCGCTGCTTGGTAAACGACCTCGAGGTACACTTTCTCGCCAACCGCGATCCCAACCTGCACTTCGCATTGCTCACCGATCTGCCAGACTCCGTTATCAAGCCAAAAGCGAACGACTTTCACTCCCTCGTCGAACTTGCAGTGCACCTTATTGACGAACTCAACGCCAAGTACGGCTCGCCAAGAAACGGCGTCTTCATTCTCCTTCATCGTCACCGCATCTTTAACGGAAGCCAAGGCGTCTGGATGGGCTGGGAACGCAAACGCGGCAAACTACTCGACCTCAATAAGCTTCTGGTCGGAGATTTCGATGCTTTTCCCATCAAGGCCGGCCGAATCGAGGCGCTTCGACAAATCCAATACGTTCTTACTCTCGACTCTGACACGCAGCTTCCTCGTGGCGCGGCGGCACGGCTGATCGGCGCAATTGCGCATCCCCTACACCAAGCTGTCATTCACCCCAAGCTACGCACCGTGGTCGCAGGCTACGGTATTCTGCAACCGCGCATGGGCGTGAGTGTCCGTTCTGCCTCGCGCTCTCGAATGGCCGCCATCTACTCTGGACAAAATGGCTTTGACATTTATACCCGCGCCATTTCCGATGCCTACCAGGACCTTTACGGAGAAGGAATCTTCACCGGAAAGGGTATCTATGAGGTGACCACTCTTCATGCTGTGCTCGACCGCCGGTTTCCGCGTAACTCCCTGCTCAGCCACGACCTGATTGAGGGTGCCTACGCTCGCGCAGGTCTTGTTACAGATATTGAACTCATAGACGACTACCCTTCGCATTTGAACGCATTCAACCGCCGCAAGCACCGTTGGGTACGAGGTGACTGGCAGATCGCCCAATGGATGTTTTCGCGCGTTCGCGAGGAATCTGGACGCTGGGTGCCAAATCCGATCTCCGAGGTGTCCCGCTGGAAGATATTCGATAACTTGCGACGTTCGCTTGTCGAACCGTTCACATTCATCGTGTTTGTTGCGGGCTGGTTGGGCCTTCCCGGCGGGCCACTTTACTGGTCAATCGTCCCGCTTGTCCTGCTTATACTCCCCTCCATCATCCAATGCAGTTTTGGCCTCGGTCGTGCGATCGCCGGCAGGCATAAGGGTAGCGTCGGCGAAGCGCTCTCCAGCTTTTGGAAAGCAACCCTGATTGCCCTGCTCAATCTCATCTTCCTCCCCCATCAGGCGCTCCTCTGTCTTGACGCGATTGTCCGCGCCCTCGTTCGGCGTCTGATCACAGGCCAGCGTTTGCTGGAGTGGGAAACCGCAGCCCAGGCTGAAATCAGTTCCATCGGCCGCACCCCGACAGACCGTTATCTCATCCTGACGCCGTTCGTCTCACTTGCAGTGGCCATCCTGGTCTATTTCGTCAACCCGCACCACCACCACGCCTTAGTAGTGGCGGCACCAATCCTACTCCTATGGTCCCTTGCCCCACTCGTAATTACCTGGCTCAACGCACCGCTGCTTGAACAGCACAAGCATCTGAATTCAGGAGACGAGGTATTTCTTTTGGGTCATGCCGTGCGTCTCTGGCGCTACTTTCACCAGTTTGGCGGAGAGCACCATAATTACCTTATTCCCGATAACGTTGAGGAAGATGGCCTTGTTGAAGCCGCCCGCGTCTCACCCACAAACCTTGGCCTCTTGCTTAATGCACGTCAGGCGGCCTGCGAACTCGGGTTCCTGACCGCGCCCGAGTTTGTCGCTTTCACCGAGCGCACTCTTACTACGATTGCACGACTCGAAAAGTATCGAGGCCATCTCTACAATTGGTATAACACGCAAACGCTCGAACCACTCAGCGATTCTCCCTTTGTTTCCTCGGTCGATAGCGGTAACTTCGTGGCTTCTCTTTACACGCTCCATTCCGGCGCTCTCGAACTTACTCGCCGGCCCCTGCTTCCTGCTGAACTTTTTGCCGGTCTCTGTGCACATTGGCAATTGATGTTGCTTGAAAGCGGTCGGCAGGCTTCTTCCATACAACTCTCTTTGCCTGACTCTTCCGCAAATATCGAGAAATGGATCGCCTGGCTTCCCGCCGCCGACATAGCACTCGCAGCCGCCTCTGCTTCTGCATCCGCCCAATGCGGCGACTTATGGTGGTTGAAGGAGACGCAGCGCCGCATCGATGCGATTCTCACTTTACTGCGCATTTACATGCCCTGGCAATTGCCTGAATACGCGCCTCTCCGCGAATTACCTGAACTCCAAATCAGGCCGGAATCCAATAAGCACTCAATCGACGAGGTGCTCTCGGTCGCGGACCAGTTGAGTGCGCGATTGGTCAGTGCATGGCCAACACTTACCAACAACCAACACCTGCTCATGCTCGGCAAGCAACTTCGAATTGCCCTGCCGATTGCCATGCAAAACCTGCGTGCGCTTTCCTCCTCCCTTCGCTCCATCGCGCAGAAATCCGAGCGTTTGGCCCAAGAAACGGAGTTCGCGTTTCTCGCTGAGCCCGGCCGTCAGATTCTCTCTATCGGTTATGACGTGCGCGCACAAAAGCTCCATGAAGCTTGCTATGACATGATTGCTTCTGAGGCCCGGATCGCCACGTTCCTCGCGATCGCGCGTGACGAGATTCCTCAAGAGGGTTGGTTCAAGCTGGGGCGCGAGCACACGCGGGCATTTGGGCACTTTCTCTTGCTCTCCTGGACGGGAACCATGTTCGAATACCTGATGCCCGCGCTGTGGCTGCGCAACTATCCGGACACGCTTATTTCGCGCACTCTCGCTGCCTGTGTCCAAGTGCAGCGAGCCTTCGCCCGCTCGCTCAATATCCCCTGGGGAATCTCCGAATCGGGTTCTTCCAAAAGAGACGATGCCGGCCACTACCATTACCAGGCCTATGGCGTGCCACAGATCGCGCTGTGGGTCGAAGCCACTGCCGGACCTGTCGTCTCGCCTTACTCCACATTCCTCGCCCTCGGCGTCGATTCGGTGGCGGCTCTCTATAATTTGCGCCGCATGGCCTCTGCAGGATGGGTTGGCCCCTACGGCTTCTATGAGGCCGCCGATTATTCTGCCTCGCCTGGCAAACCTATTCTTGTTCGCGAATGGATGGCACATCATCAAGGTATGTCATTGCTCGCGATTCTCAATCTGCTCCGCGACAATGCCGTGCAACGGTGGTTTCACGCCAATCCTCAAGTTCAGGCCACTGAACTACTGCTGCACGAAATGCCCATCGGCAAATCCGTGCTCGAAGCGACGCTGCGAGAATAACGCAAAACCGCATTGCTGATATTATGGCTGAATCTTTATGAGCGCGAGGGAATTCGGTGTTAGGGCCAACTCCAACCTTCCATTTTGTAGTTTTGTTTCTTCGGGAGCAGGAAGTGCCGTTTCGCGATTTAACTGTTCAACCTGATCTGGTGTCGGATCGAGCGGCTTACCCATTGCATCATACTGTTTCAACACGTTTCCGTGATCTGCATCGACTCGCTGTATAGTCACCCGCGAGTCCAGTGGGAGATGGACGAAGTATAAGATAAGAGTTTGTGTGCTTCCGCGCTGGCCAGGATCGACGAGATTCCACACAGCAATTATCAACCCCGTATCCGCGCTTTTGGAAACGATAACATGATTCGACGTATTCGCTAGCCGTCTGTCGCCCAGCTGATGCAACAGTCCAAATGCGTAATAGCTCGGCTTGTTGATTCCCCCTTTGGCGCGCAACCCAAACATTCCTTCAAACGGCTTCGCAATAGGCCCGCCTTCCTCGAACACATCCGAGAAGGTCCAGAATGAAAGAATGTTCACCAGTCCATCACATTGACGAATGGTGTTCGCAAGCGCTGGCCCAACGAAGGTTGTATCGCGCGCATTCATCATTCCCTGCACGTTCCACTCCGACCAGATGAGCAAGAGATCGGGCGTTGCCGATTCTTTGATCTCGCTCTTAACCTTCTCCGCTGAACGGCAGACACGTTCATCCATTGAAACATCCTCATTCGTCCCGAACAGATCCTGAACTGTGTCGTCTGCATAGCTGTGTGTTGAGACAAAGTCGATTGGAACTTTATTCTTCGCAGTGTATTTGAGGAAGTCGCCAATCCACGCCGCTGCCGCAGTGGCCGGTCCTCCGACGCGCAGCCGCGGACTGATGCCCTTCAAATCCCGCGCCGTGTGTGCGTACAAATCAAAATAAGACTGTTGCCTCGGGATACCATTCCAAAAATCAATGTTGGGTTCATTCCATACTTCGAAGTACCAGGTAGACACTTCGTCAATGCCGTATCGACCAACGAGATGCTGTGCGAAGCGCTTAACCAACTCGTCCCACCGTTCCCAGCTTTTCGGCGGCGAAACATTCTGTTTGTACCAGAATGGGTGCAACGAGTCGGGATTTAAAGCTAACTTCTTCGGCATGAAGCTTATTTCGATGAAAGGCTTCACGCCATTCTTCAGCAGCCCGTCGTACACCTGGTCGACATAAGAAAAGTTAAAGACAGGATCGCCATGTTCGTTTTCGTTATATACGCCGAGCTCATCATGAAAAATTGCATGAAATCGAACATAGCGGAAGTTGGTCACTTGCTTGACGGCACGTATGTCCTCGCGATAACTCTCACGAAGCGAAAGAATCGCCCGCCCGGAGCCAAACATCTCCTCCCAGAAATGCGGAAATGGCGTTGCCTGCGCCCGCGCGTCGATTTGAATTTGCTCCTGTGCGAGTCCACGCCACTCAGCCGCAATTAGCAGCGCTGCCGACAACAATGTAATGCGTCCCAAGCGCTTGAATCGCAAGTAAGCCCCCTCTCCCCGAGTAGTCACTTCATCCCCTAAATTATGGAGCGACTTAATGCAAAATGCAAGCAGCGGTCTAAGTTTTACCAATGAAATCCGCCAAAACGCGTATGGTTACCTTAGAGCTTTGAGGGCAACTGCAGTTAGTCGCTCAAAAGCTAAACCGTGCCTGCAGCTGAACCGTCCTGCTGCCCAGCGCATTACGGGCTACGCCGAAGTCTGAGTTCACCGATTGGATTGTACCGTCGGGATTTACCGAGCCCAAGGCATTGTCAATAGTCGTGCTGTTAAGGTTCAACTTGTTGAAGATGTTATAGGTGTCAACGCGAAATTCGAGTTTTGCGTTCTCACCCAACATCCGTATGTTAGGCAAGCCAAATCCCTTGCTCAAAGAGGCATCCAGGTCATTGTAATGAGGCCCGTTCAGGCCGTTTCGTTCAATTCCGGGCTCTGGTGGCGGTGCCGTTGTCGGGAATGTTGGCCCGGCGACGAAGGTGGGCGGAGTAAAATATGTTGTACCGTTCCCTTTGTAGTTTGGATTGATTGCCTGCATAAACACATTGTTATTTGTGTTTGTGCCCGCCCCACCCGTGTAGGCTGCCGGGCGGAGTTGGTTATAGAATTGGCTACCATTGTAATACAGCCTTGCGCCGCCGGTGTTAGTGTTATAGACCGGATTCCACGGAAAACCGGTATGCAAGTTGAAGATGCCGCTGAGCGACCAACCGCTAGCCGCCTTCTCAATCCATCCATGCTCCCCGTGGAACATGACCGGCTGCCATAGGCCGAATAGCTTGAAAGCATTGCCAACATTGTAGTCAGAGCGTCCATAGGCCGCATGGCTGTCGTAAGGATAAGGATCTAACTCATAGGGTCCGGAGTTCTCATCCATTGATTTGGCCCACGCATACTGCGCTTCTAGGTTGAAGTAATTTGCGAAGTTATGTTTCAGAGTTGCGATCATGGCATTGTAATTCGCTGTTCCTGTATTTGCGTAATAGTCTGTGAAATTAGCTAGGGGATTTAGTGCGATGCCGTTGCTCGCCGCAATCGCATCATAGTTAGATTGCACCAGCAGGTGACGCAATTCGCTTTCCTGGTAACCTAAGGAACCTCTGATCGAGTCCGGCCTCCGCGCCGCAATTGCATAGAATTTTAGGCAGAGCGAAAACGCGATGGTCCAGATAACATTTGGCTGTTAGCCGAGTTTTGAAAAGTTTGCCCGAGCCAGCCGCCGGGAGCAGTTTCTCAACACCATGGAAGCAGTGGTTCCATGGGCCGAGTTGGAAGCCTTGATCGAGCCGTACTATCCCAAGGCAGGCAAAGGCCGGCAACCGGTGGGCCTGGGCATCATGCTGCGGCTCTACTTTCTGCAACACTGGTTCAACCTGTCGTACCCCGGCGCCGAGGATGCGCTCTACGAATCGCCCGTGCTGCGCGGTTTCGCCGGAGTCGATCTGGGCCGCGCGGCGGCGCCTGACGAGAGCACCATCCTGAACTTCCGCCACCTGCTGGAAGCCCATGATTTATGCGGCAAGATTCTCGACACGGTGAACCTCTATCTGGCCAGCAGGGGCATTCGCATTTCTACCGGCACGATCCTCGACGCTACGATCATCCCGGCGCCGTCGTCGACCAAGAACGAAAAGAAGGAAGGCGACCCTGAAATGCATCAGACCAAGAAGGGAAACCAATACTACTTCGGTGCCAAGGCGCATATCGGAGTCGACAGCAAAGAAGGCGTAGTGCACTCGATCTGCACGTCGGCGGCCTCGGTGCACGACAAACACATGCTAGCCGACTTGCTGCATGGCGAACAGAAGAAGGTCTGGGGCGACTCTGGCTATCAGGGGCAAACCGCTGCGATACACCAATCCGCGCCCAAGGCGCAGGACATGACCAATCGGCGCGTGAAGACCAAGCAAGGTGTGGATGAAGAGAAGAAGCGCAAGAACCGGACCAAGTCCCGAGTTAGAGCGAAGGTAGAGTGGCCCTTCCGCATCCTGAAGCGAGTCTTCGGTTATACCAAGGTGCGCTATCGCGGTATCGTGAAGAATCACCACTGGCATCTGGCGGCCTTGGCCCTGGTCAATCTCTACCAACA